>QKAW01000035.1 GCA_003247135.1 Spirochaetales bacterium
GCGACTGGTAGCTGCTAATCGTTAGTACGGGATCACTTAGTGTCCCAGTCCCGCGGCAGCTACTGGCACTTCTCCAACCGGAAAAGCTATGCCTTAATTATACCACCAGTCGCTTTACTTTATTATCATAGGATCGTTAGGCGCTATTAAAAAAATTAACTATAAAAAAAGCCAAATATTTAGGAGAGTAATATTGAATATTGAAATACACAAATCAACAATTGAGGATTTCTCAGCCCTTCAGGAATTATTTTTAAAAATGTTTGAATTATTTCCAGAAGATCAAGATATACTATACCCTTCAACTGAACATGGGATTCAATATATACACGATAAAATTAATAATGGAATCGCATTCTCAGCTAAGATTAATAACGAGTTAGTTGGTTTTATTTTCGGTTCAATACAAGATTCAATTGCATTTAAAACATATAAACATTTTGGCTTCATAGAAAATCTAATGGTTAAAGAAAATCATCAGGATCAATTAATAGGCTCTCAATTAATAGCAATGTTTAAGGCTGAGTGCAAAAAAAGAAATATTAATATAATTCAAACAGATTCAGACTTTGCACAGAAGCTATTAAATTTCTATACAAAAAATGATTTCAAAGTAAATGGTCTTCTCTATATATGTAAAATATAAACCAATTTTTTTAACAGCGCCTAACAGACAATATATGCTCTATTTTGCTTCGGGATTCTCCAAATCTACCACTTCGTGGTAGACTTCATATATCGCCAAAACGTTATACAACATTATAGATATTTTTCTTTAATTTTTTATTAATGCAAGAAGGATCCACTTCGTGGTATTATTGTGAAATATCTAAAACGTCGTATAACAGGGGCAATAATGTTCCGCTATCGCTCCAGCCTTTGGCCAATTTACCTTCCCTGGTTTTGTTAACAAAACTTTGGTAAGGTAAACAGCATCATTGCCCTGGAACGTCTATGAAAAAAGTCAAGCGATTGGCTTTAGCTCCTCCACTTTTACCTCATTTTTCTCTAATAAATCACAATATTCTTTCATCTTTTTAGTATGGTTCTCTACATTTCTACAATAATGATACTCCTCCTTTTTTAACATTTGATATATCTCTGTAATAACTCTCCTACATAGTCCCATTCTCACTTACATAGTCCCATTCTCACCAATCCAGGCTTTTTATATTCTGTTAATCTGTAATACCAGGAACTAAGCTTTGGGCTAGAATTTCTGAAATGGTTTAAGGACTGACTTAATAATGTTATAGAGTATGCGTCAATTTGACCCCGTATTGAATTAATTTATTAATAAATTATTCTGTTTTCAGGAGGTTCAAGTGACAAGAAAACCTGAAAATTACTGGAGAGATCATATAGAGAATTGGAAGAAAAGTGGCTTATCGGTAAATGCTTATAGTAAACAGAATGGTGTTATACAGAGTTCATTGAATAAAAAATTAAAAGCTCTAAGAGATCAACAACCCAAAGCAGTAAAATTACAAAAAAATACAGATAAAGAAATACTCCCAAGTAGTAGCTCAGAAATATTTATAGAAAGTAGAAATTTGAGGATAAAACTATCAGCAACAGTTGATTCTTCACTATTAAAAGTGATTCTAGGAGAATTGAAATAATGTTTCCTGATTTAAATAATTTTGAAATTTATATTATTCCCGGATATGTGGATATGAGAAGACAAATAGCTGGATTAGCTTCTCTACTTTACGCTACGACAGATATTGACCTTCAAAACTCAAATATATTTCTGTTCTGCGGAAAAACAAAAAAGATACTGAAAGCCATATATTGGGATAAAAATGGATTCTGTCTCTGGCAGAAAAAATTAAATAAAGATCTTTTCCCATGGCCAAAAACAGAAGGAGATATTGAGAATATTAATCTTGAAAAACTTAACCTCCTTCTTAAAGGAATCGATTTCTGGAAAGAACATAAACCTTTAGAATCAAAATATTTCTTTTAGGGGTTTTATAATTTATATAAGTCCTGTATAGTGCTTATATGAATAATGATTTTACAGGACTTAGAAGGGATGAATTAATTGAACTATTACTAAAGAGTAATCAAGAAAATTCATCTCTTAAAAATCTGGTAAAAACATTGACAGATGATGTAAGAATACTAAAGCGTTATATCTTTGGCAAAAAGAGTGAAAAAATAACCCCTGAGGATAAACGGCAGGGATTACTTTTTGATGAACTTGAAGAAACTTTAGATATTCCAGAGGAAGAGTATTCCCCTAAAGATAAGAAAGATAGCAAAAAACCAGGTAGAAAACGGCTTTCAAAAGATATTCCACGAGAAAGGAAAGTTATTGATCTAAACTCTGATGAGAAGCTTTGCCCTTGCTGTAAAAAAGTGAGACCAGAAATTTCTTCTGAACCAACAGAAGAGCTTGAATTCATACCAGCAAAAATCATTGTTAGAGAAACTATTGTAAAAAAATATGGAGCTTGTTCTTGCAAAGAGTTTCAAGAAAGAGAAGATCTTCCACAAGTTATTGAGGCAAAAGCTCCAAGAAGGTTTATTCCAGGAAGTATAGCTACTCCTAGTCTGGTTGCCCATATCATAACTAATAAGTTTTCTGATGCACTTCCATTTTACAGACAAACTCGGATATTTAACCGTATCGGAGTTGATATCAGTAGGCAGAATATGAGTAACTGGTGTATTACTGCATCAAGGAAATGTGAACCACTTATAGAATATATGAGACAGTATTTAATTTCCGGGAAGCTCATAAATATGGATGAAACAAGGATACAGGTTTTAAAAGAGAAGGATCGTGCAGCTGAGTCTAACTCCTTTATGTGGGTTATGGCTGGAGGTCAGGAAAATAAAAAAGTTGTTCTTTTTAATTATTCACCAACCAGGAAGCAGGGAATTCCGGTAAAACTTCTCGAAGGATTTCAAGGAATATTACAAACAGACGGATACTCAGGCTATAACAAAGTTGTTAAGGATTATGGTTTGACACACATTGGCTGTCTTGCTCATGGTAGGCGTAAGTTCTGGGAACTTGCAGAAAAAACAAAGAAACCTGGAATGGCTCATAAGGGTGTATCATTTTTTGCAAGATTATATAATGTTCATAATACATTAAAAGAAATGAATTTACC
Source organism: Spirochaetales bacterium (assembly GCA_003247135.1). Classification (GTDB taxonomy): domain Bacteria; phylum Spirochaetota; class Spirochaetia; order DSM-2461; family DSM-2461; genus Thiospirochaeta. The sequence continues at coordinate 3,126 of QKAW01000035.1, forward strand.
TGATAATGAATTTATTAAAAGAAGAAGGAACAAATCAATCCCTATATGGCAGGAATTTTATAAATGGCTAAATGATAATAAAAACAGGGTTGCCCCGGATACTGCAATTTCAAAGGCAATTAATTATTCTATTAACCAATATAAGAATCTCGTTAAATATCTGAAGTTTGCAGATGTTAGTCCTGATAACAATATTGCCGAAAATGCGATCCGGCCATTTTGTGTTGGAAGACGTAACTGGTTGTTTAATAATACTCCAAGAGGAGCTTACTCAAGTGCTATATTGTACTCTTTAGTAGAGACTGCAAGAATTAATAATATTGCCCCTGATAAGTATTTAAATCTAATTTTTACTGAAATAACGGAAAATGAAGATAAAGTTGATTTTGATTCTTTAATGCCATGGAATATTATTATCCCTGATTAATTTACTTAAAAGAT
>QKAW01000018.1 GCA_003247135.1 Spirochaetales bacterium
ACAAGTCTGTCTATCATAGCTGTAGTCATCTGCTCATCGTAAAATATTGAAGTCCATTTTGAAAATTCAATATTGGTTGTTAATATAATACTTTTTTGCTCATAGCATTCTGAAATAACCTGAAATAGAAGACGTGAACCATCTGTTGATTCCCGGAATATAAGTGAAAATTTTAAAAGAAATTCCCGATTTTATTAATTAGACCAGTTTAAGGAATTAATAAAAGAGTCCGGGATCTCAATACCACTATCTTTCCCGAACTCTTATATTACAAACTTAAGTATTATCATAATTGCAGATTTGAATTATTACAACCTAAAAAAAGAGTCGCATAAAAGAGACGATTTTATATTTCTCCAATGTCCGGTATGTTCAGGATCTATTTTCACTTATCACTGCTGTTACACAAAATATCATTACTCTCAAATTATAGAAATAATCAGAATTAAATGCATGAAGTGCAATTGTACTCACGCACTAATTCCTGAGTTTTCCCTCCCTAATACAAGTATAGGAACTTTAGAAGCTGAAAAGTATAGAGAGCTAAGGTCTGAGAATATTTCACAAGTTAAAGCTTCAAAAATATTTACAGAATTAGGTTTCAGCTCCGATTATGGAATTTCACTTGAAAGAAAGTTAAAAATTGTGGCTAAAAAATCAAAAGCTCTATTTGCAGATACAAAAGACCCACTCCATGAACCGTTTAAATTATCAATTATCATTGTAAATAAATTATATCAGGAAAGAGGTTATAATCCTCTCTATTTTTCCCGAAATAATATTCTAAGAATAAGAGAAATTAAACAGGGATTCAGTTTACCACTTAATAAGCAGTCTTACGGATTGTCACACCTAGGAATAAATTCTTCATAGATATATTTTAAGGAGAAAAGTCTATGACAGAAGAAGAATTAAATTTGAAAAGAAAAAAAATCTGCGAATTTAGATACTCAGTCGTTGCTGAGCTGGGAAACCCCTATCTCGGAAGAGGTCAACTTTCAAGAATGATTAAAGAAAAAGCAAAAAGAAAATATGAGATACCTTTTTCAAATAGGAACAAACTTACAGAGGCGTGTATAAAACGATGGTTTAGTCTATATAAAAAGTATGGAAGAGAGGGGCTAAACCCTAATATAAGAATAGATTCCGGGAAAAGCAGGACAATTGATGATAGAGAACAGACTGCTATAATAAGTCTTCTGGAGTCTAATCCAAAATTAACAGCAACTGCAGCCGTAAAAAAGCTGGTAGAACAAGGAGTGTTAAAGAATAACATTTCCAGTTCAACATTATCCAGATTTATTACATCCAATGGCTTAAGTATGAAAAACAGACAGATAAAAAGGGATGAAGAAAAAAATTTAAAGTTTAACTTCTTCTATCCTATGGAATGTATTCAGTCAGATGTCATGTACGGACCTAAAATCATGGATTCAAATGGAAAATTAAAAACTTCAATGCTTATGACTTTTTTAGATGATGCAACCAGGAGAATAGTCTTTGGTAAATTTTCATTCTCAGAAAAGTCTCTTCTTTTTGAAGATGGTATAAAGCATATATTGCAAAGTCAGGGTATGATTGGGAGACTCTATACAGATAATGGATCAAGTTTTGTATCAAACCAGACAAAACGAATTCTGGATATAATAGGAATAACAATTCATCATAGTAAACCAGGCAGGCCACAGGGGAAAGGAAAACAGGAGCGATTCTATAGAACTGTTAGAGATCAGTTTTTACGTCCTCTAGATATTGGAGCTATCAAGGATATAGATGATTTAAATGCAAGGTTTAATACATGGCTGGAATGTGAATATCATCGTTCTCCCCACAGAGGATTAATTGATTTTATTACACCTTTAGATGCATGGATGGCTAAATCAAGGTACATAAAACAAATATCACAATCTATTGATTTAGACAAAATATTCATGCATTTTCTTACCAGAAAAGTATATAAGGACTCGACCTTTACATTAGATGGGACTTTATTTGAAGCTCCATCTATTTTAGCCGGAAAGAGAATTAACATATTTTTTGATCCACATCCTCCTATATCAAGAGTTCTAGTTACCTATGCTGGCAAAGAATATGGATATGCCAGAATAGTTGATACTTATGCAAATAGTATTATTAAAAGAGGCTATTCAAGAGAAGGAGATTTACATGCAGACTATATAAAATCCAAATATCATGTAAATCTTACAGCTACTGACATGGGAGGAATATGATATGACAAACAGGGAAACATTAGCGCACTTTAACCTTTCTTCAGAACCGTTTACCAGAGAAATCAAGACAGAAAGGCTAAAGCAACTCCCAGGGGTAAAAAAAGCCTTAGAGCAACTTCACATATTATTTGATACAAAAGGTTTTGGAATTTTAACAGGTCAATCAGGAACAGGTAAAACCTGTGTTTTAAGAATGGCTGTTGATTCCCTTAATCCAGGAATGTATAAAACCTATTATATTTGCCATACTTCTGTAGGAATTCAGGAATTTTATACTCACTTGTGCAATATTTTTGGGTTGGAACCTGCAGGAAGAAGAGCAACTATGTTTAAAAGTATCCATGAACATATTCTTAATATGCATAGAACTATGAGTATTCATCCAATTCTTATTATTGATGAAGCTGATAAACTTGGAACTGAAATCTTACAGGAACTTAGGTTAATTTCTAATTTCAATTATGATTCAATTAATGCCATTACAATACTTCTTTGTGGTCAGGAACCTCTTATTCAAAAGCTAGGCTTATCGTCTCTGGAGTCTTTAGCTAATTCTATTTCTGTTACAGTAAGAATAAAATCATTAAATAAAGAAGAAACTTTTTCGTATATTGAGCAGAGAATAAATGATGTCTCTACAGGAGGTACACTTTTTTCAAAAGCTGCAATGAACCTGATACATGATGCTTCTAATGGAATTATGAGAGTTATCAACAATATGTCTAGAAATTCTTTAGTTAAAGCTCAACTATCAAATTCTCCATCTGTAGAAAAGGAGCATGTGCAAGCTGTTTTAAGCAGGTAATTTTAATTTTTTTAACACTTTTAGGGCGGGAATTCCCGCTTTATTTTTTATCTAAATTATTTCGGGAATAAAAAAAATATAGATGTGCGGGAATTTGGAGTAAAAATTGAGAAAATTACTTATAAATTTTCTCGGGAATTTATGATATTTTAATTCGGGAATCAACAACAGGTAGTCTTTTATCTATATCATCACATTGGATGGACCAGTAATCATCTGGTCTAACATAGTGTATAACTCTAATCCAACCAGAAGAAGTAGCTTGGATGATTAAATCCTGTCTAGCTTTTCCTTCTAGTCCAATGTTAGCTTTTTAATTAATTCACTTTTTAATTGAGTAACATCATCATATATAATATGTGGTCTATGTTTAAAATCAAAAGGAATATCATTTACATTATTAGTAATGAGAATAACCATTTTTTTCTTTGCATCACAGTAGCCTACTTCATAAAATACATTAGGATTACGATTTGACATATCAGCTATGATTAGGTCCGCTTTATCAATCTCAGAATATATTTTTTGGAGCATATCTGTAGCAAAGATTTGCTCATCTAATCTTTCAGCTGTTATTGATACAGCTTTTGCAGCATCTTTAATTCCTAAGTTATATGTGTCATTAAATTCTTTATCAAATGGCATTACAACAAAAGCATTCATTTATAGCTCCTTTGTGCTCTATTCATTATATAATCTACTCTTAAGTATTCCAATCAAAAAAATAGTAGATATAAATTTGATATTATTATAGTAATTTTACTACATTAAAAATGAGGAATTATAAACAAAAAGGCGTCAATACTGGCGTCAGTAGCATATTTAATAGTATGGAAAGTTGTAAAAAGATTAAAAAGTAATGCTTTAAACCCTTGGAGGGTAAGAAGATATAAAAAAAGTACCCTCAGTTGAAAGGTGCTTTAAAAGTGGGCCCACTTGGACTTGAACTTTATCAGTATCCTTATGTAGTCCATATTCAGCTATATAGAGCCACATAAGAAAGATTATGTGGTAATTTTACTATATAAACCTACTGGTCTTATATAATAAGAGCGTCGATATCGGCTTCAAAATTCAGGTTCTTATTTATGACTCTTGGGTTATATCTTTTGAATTTATTTCTAATACAGTGCAACTTTTTTCAAATAATCTATGTGCTAAGGATAGAACCTCGTTTATTTCCTCTGTACCTGGAAGAGTTCTATGAAATGCCGGATAAGATTCTCTTATATGATAATCTGTTGCGATAGTTATTAAGTCAAGTTCTTCATCTGTTAATTCGATATACTGGATGCAATCTGAATACAATTCCAATAAATTATGCGTTCTTGAAATTTTTTATTCTCATAAGCTGAAAAGGCTTTGAGTGTTTTTTCTAATGAATAATGAAGATCCACAGCAATAACATCTGTATAGTGATTTGCATTTAATAATATTTTTGTGGAACTCAAATTATGCCATGATTTTATTAACCATTCTTTAGCCGCATTTTTATTCATATATTACTACACCATTTTGCAGAATATCTACTTTATAGAAGTATTCTTCTCTTTTTGTAATTTCTTCAGTTGGTGCTGAAAGTATATCAAATCCTGTTTTATATTTAAAAACTAAATCTCTTATGCTTTTTCTTGCAGCAATCTCATAATCCCTAATTTCATCAAGTTTTAAATTATCTTTCAATAGAAATAGATCAATATCGCTATCTTCAGTCGGTGTTCCATAGGCATAACTTCCAAACAAAATAATTTTATCAGGATCAAGAGATTTTAGGCGGCTTATTATTTCCGGTTTTATCTTTTCAATATCGATCATATGTTATTGTATCATCCTTCTAATTACTTTTAAATACAAATTGATTATAGAACATGAATTCTGAATTTCCCAGTTATATCAATAAGAGATCGTTAAATGTGGTAAATTTTCAGCATTCTTATTTGTTCTATATTAAGCATATTTGATTATTCCTCACTGCTTAAAGCCTTGGTTCTTACGGTTTTTAGAATGAGGAAGAGTTTAATTTTCACAATGCTATTTCTAAAGAGAGATTAAGAGATTTACAGACCTCTGCTTCATATGCACAGGGGTACATAAGTGTAATTATGTCGTCTTATAGCTACACTTATGGACGTCCTTTTTAAAATTTATGCAGTACTCAATATTCATTACTTGGGAGATATTTGCTCCACATAGAGTGATAATTTCAATCATTATTACCGTTCAGTGCCTGATAATGTAAAAAATAAGCCATGATTTAATGATGTATCAAGCAGAGATATCAACTATGGCAGGAACAAAATTTCCTATTATTTCAGAATCTATACCTGATATTATTATTTTTCTATTTTCAATATCTAAAATCAATTTGTTTTTATGAAAGTATATCTTTTGGAAGTCTTTCCATAAAAAGAAGTTCTTGAATAAGGCTGAGCTGAAAAAAATCCCATTTTCATAAATCTTATATTCTATAAACATCATGGGAAAAGTTAGGAAGCCATATCGGATCTTAAGAACCCTTCTTTTCAGTTTTAAATTAACCTTTTGAACGTAATTTCTTGATTTTAAATTTAGAAACTGAATGTCTCTAATCCCTAAAATTAGCATAAATAGAAATATTGAAATTATAATTATGAAAAGAATAGAATCCATGAGATTATTATATAATAATTTTATCAACAATGTTAAACATTTTATTTCCTGTTTCATTCTTGATTATTAAACCTAACAGTGGTAGTCAGGAATCTTATTATGGTAATTTTTCCACAATCAATTATAAACAAAAAGGCGTCAATACTGGCGTCAGTAGCATATTTAATAGTATGAAGATTGTAAAAATTATTGGTTTGAAATGCTCTAAACCCTTGTATAGTAAGAAGATATAAAAAAAGCACCCTCAGTTGAAAGGTGCTTTAAAAGTGGGCCCACTTGGACTTGAACTTTATCACTATTCTTATGTAGTCCATTTAGGGCTATATAGAACCACATAAGAGATTTTATGTGGTAATTTTACTATATAAAGCTTTTAGGTTCATATAATAAAGGCGTCAATATCGGCGTCAGTTTATTATTTAACTAGATTTAGAATATCCATAAGATAATTATCTTACTACTCTTGTAGATTGTAAAGGATATTGGAAGTAATCAATATCATTGCTACGTTTAGATTATCAAACCCTCTGAAGTTTCATGTTGTTGAAATATTCACAAGGAATAACTTGTCCAATATCTTCTAATGATCCTACATTTATTATCAAAGGTTTATCTTCGGTATTTATTACATGTATTCTATATTCGTTTTGATAAGAATATTCTGAGAATTTATTAAATATAGACATTTCTCCTTCAAAATCATTTCTTTCTAAATATTTAACTTGGGACATATAAGCAGCTAAATTGAGTTCCTCTAAAGATCTCTCAACTCTTTTTAAAAATTCTATTGGATTAGTAATAATTGCTGCGTATTTACCAAATTGAAACATTCTATCATCAATTTTAAAATCTTCTTCTGGTGGTATCATATATAAGGAATAAATATTTGTATTAGAAAAATTTGTGTTTGACATTAAAACTTGACCAACTAATCCATTATTACCATCTAGTATTATTTTTTCTCCTCCTAAAATTTCGGGTAGAGTCAATTCAAGTCTAGCATTTTGTGATTGTATAATATCAGATACTCCTTCATGTTTATCTCCCCTGAAATCATCATCTATTTTTTTAAATTCTGTTACAGTATTTAGAAATAAATTTCCATTTTTTATCAAATCATTCATATATTTTTCTTCACCAAACTTTACAAAAATTAGCATGTTATCCATATTTATTTCTCCACTTTATATATTTAAATTAGTATATAACTTTAATATTTGTTTATCAAATAAATATTCTTATTTAATTTAAGGTCTTAATTTGTAAAGGGTTATATATAGACTGTCTATGTACTTAATAATTATTTTTTTTGATGTATTATAGTGTCATGAATGTAAATAATAAAGATTTTATAAGACACATGCAAAACATTAATGAATATATTAACAATGAAGTAAACTTCAGTGATTTTAAGGATAAATTTGACCCTAGAGACTTACCTGGTGTAAACGGTATAATGATAGTATTTTCGTTTGTTATTTTTGAAGAAATTTATTTGGTGAAAGATAATCCCTTTTTTTTGAACGTATATGATCTAGTTGAAAAATCCAAAGCAAATGGTACTATAGATAAAAAGCTTGTAGATATTTATCAACAAAATTATACATCTATTGATAGTATCTTTAGCAATAAACTAAACGAAATTAAAAAAATTATATTAAAGGATCAATATTCTAACTATCTTAATCTAATAAAAAAAGGTTCTGAAGATATAGCAAAAAAGATATTCAATAAATGTTTATCAAAAGTAGATGATAAAGTTTTGGATGATTTCAATGTGATTGATCGTGATTATTTAAGATATAAGAACAAAAGTTTTGTTCTTGAGTTGATACCCAATTTGCCACTATATGTTATGGATGATGATAAAGAGACTATACTTAAATTAGCGTATTTAATATGTTTTCCATATCAGCAATTTATGAGTTCAGTTATATTTGATGATGGTTGGAAAACTTTTCCACTTAAGTGGAAGAAAGACTTACAGATCCCTATAATAAAGCAGTTATTATTCCAGCATAATCAAGGTGAAGATTTAACTAGTGTATTTGAAGAAAATTATAATAATAATGAATTTTCTGTTCTAAACAATTTATTAGAAAGTAATTTTTTATTACCTCCTGTAAATCATATGCTTTGTAGTCGAAAAGAGATCATTCATGAAATAATTAAAAATTATAAAAATGGTTCATATGCATCTGCATTATATGCATCGTTACCTCAAATTGAATCCCCTGTATTAAATTTATATGGACCTTGTCTCCAATCAATAGATCCATAGTGCTCAAAAGATGATGTATGATCATATACTTTAGAGTTTGCAGAAATTATCCAATTCATAAAATCCTCCAATATCGTTTATAGTTTGCCAAAACCTAACCATTCCATACTCTTTATAGTTCTTCCATTTGAAACAGGGATATTTTCTTCGTTAAGTAAACCGAAAATTTCTTTAACACAACTTTCCCCAAAACCTTTTAACTTATAATTATCATTGAAAATACTATTCATTATTCTTGTTTGATACGGTTCTTTATCATTAAATAATATATATGAGATTGTACTCTTAATTTTTTCATGTGTATTTGAAGTTAAAAAGTACTCTTTCATTGTAGAATGTCCACCATTATGAAACCTGAAACAATCATGGAATGCGTGTACATTAAGAAGATTTTCATAAAAGATATCTATATCTAAATTACTTATATTCTCCTGAGTAGCAAATGTTTTTACAAAGTCTAAATATTGAGGAACGACAATATTATCAAGGTAATCAGAGTCATATGACATAAATTCAGGTATTAATTCAGTTAACTTACCTTTAATCACATCATCTGAGGCTACTGGAACTCTTTTATAGCTATCTCCTTTAGCCTTGACTTCTCGTATCCACCATAAGAACCGATCGACTTCAATTCTTAATGGTATTTCTGGATATCTTCTTAAATCAAATGATTTGTATAAAGTAATCAATGTATCAAATTTTGACAAATATAGTTGATAAGCTCTTTTAAATGTAGAAACATATAACGATTCTTTATTGGCTTTATCATCACTACCCACATTATCATAATGATGAGATCCAATTTTCTTTTCTATAACTCGGTAAGGTTCAGGGTTAGAAAAGCCTTTCATAATCTCTTTGAAGTTCTTCAGAGTTACAGGATCTAGAGGCTCTGCATTATTCCAATAGTCATTAAAAATTTCTTTTAAATCTTCTACAATTGGATTTTCATATTCAATTTCAATGTTTGCTTCTTGATTTCCTTGCAAGCCGGATTTTGTAAGATTTGATGATCCTAAAATAGCAGCTTGATTTTGGAAAATATAAAACTTGGGATGAAAGCTTGTTCCAGTAAAGAACCTAATATGTATTTTGTTGTGATTTATAATATGTTCAAGGGAATCTGGAGAAGTTCCCATATCTAAGCGTATTACCATGAATATCTCACAGTCTTCATCAACCATCTTTAGTAGAGTTTTATAGTCATTAAAGAAGGCAGATGCTATATATACAGTTGTATTTTTTCCGTAATCATTTAGAACTTTGAACATTCTGTCATTTGGTTTATTTGTATTATTTATTAATCTCACTAGTACTCCTTTCTGAGGTGAATATAAATAATTAGAAACTATATTTTATTGGATTAGCAGCTCCTCTTTTTCTGTACGTCTCAGGAACTCTTTTATTAAGGTAAAAATGTTTGATTGAATCTTCAGCTTCAACACCTATAAATCCAATACGTCCTGTGCGATTCTGTTGAAATTCTGGGAAGTTTTCTATTGTTGCATCTAGCCATTTCTCAGGTTTGTAAACTCCAACTATCATTCCTTGGATTACAGCTAGCACATATTCTACTTCTCTGATTTTCGTTTTACTTATTTTCCAAGCATATCGTGTGGCATTATAAACACCTCTATCAAAAGCTGTCTTATTTATTGTAATAATTAGTACTTTATGTTTAAAAACTGCTTCTTCAGCTGCATATTTGTTAATAATTTCCAGAGCATTCATTGGTCCAAAGTCATTACTACCAGAACCTCCCTGAATATTAGTAACTCCAGGATAAGCATCTATAAGTGAAGCTTCTACTTCAAATGAGGTTGCCTGATCCATTCCGTGTCTGTGGATTACATGAATAACATCTAAACCAGCAGCATGAATACTATTTATAGTTTGTATCTTGTCAGTAACTTCATCCATCTCAGATGCAGTAAGAGCTCCTTTCATGTGTTGAAAGACACGATTCCCTTTACCCTTACCAACGTAGAAGGTTTCTCCATTTCTTGGATCTATTAGTCTATAAACATAGTATTGTAGTTTCTCTATTACTTCATTCGGGAACTCTGTTATTTCGTGATGCTTCATATATAACCTCAATAACAGGTTATCAGTAGGTTAAAGAAAAATCATTAATTTTTTTATTCATAAAGGAGTTGGGGATGTTAATGTGGAATAATTACTATATTAATATGATGAAAATTCATCATCTATTGACGGTATCTTTCCTCGGGAATTAAAAGGTTCTAATTTATCTCTCAAATCTTGAGGATTATCAAAGTGTCTTGATAATTCGATTGTTTTATTAAAGAAATCATTCTCATATGTTTCTTTATTATAATACCAATAAACTTTTATATTTTTACAGTTGTCATTTTCAAATATTTCTTTGAATAATGTTCTATCTGATAATCCACAAGAATGACCTAAAATTTCAATATCATATTCTGCTGAATTTATATAAGTTTTTAAGTTTCTATAATTGTTGTTTTGGAAATATAAATGACCTTTGGAAAATCTGTACAATTCAGTAAGATTCTCATCATCTTTTAATATAGCTAATTCACTATGATGCTCATCTCCTAGCCCAAAAATAGGTTCTCCTTCAATGGCATAATTTTGCCGTAGATTTATTAGATGATCTGAAACATCATTCCATCCCTCAATTTGTGAAAGATCTAGCTGTTTTATTTCCTCGAATTTTTTTGTATCAAAAGTTAAATTTCGTTTGCTATCAATATGGAGTTTTTTTTCTTCAATAATTGGTACATTTTGTTCATAATCTTTGATTCCATTGTAATCTGACGTCTTCGTGCTAGAAGGTGATAATGCTCCATGTATATGAATCATTTGAGTAAACTTGCTACTTTCTTCAAATAAATATATATAATAAGGCAGTAACATTTTTGTATAGTTAAAAGTAAGAAATAGTTGGTTTTCATAATTTCCACTTTTAAATATACCCTTAAAGCTTTTATCCATCTTAGGATATTGTATTTCAGATTCTAGATACTCTATGAGTTGATCTCTCAAGTACTGGAATTCTTCATTTAACTGTTCGATTCGCTCTCTTGATGTTGTTTTTGATGATACATCATCTTTGTTATAGTCCAGTAGAAGTTTAAAGTATTCATTTTCTATATCTACCCAATTTATCTTATCAAAAATATTGTCGAAGAGTTCTGAAATGTAAGGTACTGAATAAATTTTATTTTGAAGGATTTTAATTTTTTGTTTAGTTATCTCTGCATAACTCTTTTTATTGGAATAATAAGTAAACCAATCTATAGAATCATCTAATCCTTTTGGTTCAAAATTACCATTACTAGCTATGTATGATATTTGTATTAATGGGCTTTCATGGATACCATCAGATCTAACTTCAGCTATTACTTTCGATAAAAACCATCTTAAAAAATCTTTATATGAGGTAGGTAATTTATGAGCCAAATCAAAACCATTCCCAATAATAAAGATTCTATTTCGAACTGTATCTTGCTCCATACAAATAAACTAACATCATTCCAAATAATATACAAATATTTCAATGTTTAAAAATAATCAAATTATTAAGAAATTATAAATAAAAAGGCGTCAATATTGGCGTCAGTAGCATATTTAATAGTATGAATGGATCAAAATCACAAGAGATGAAACGCTCTAAACTCTTGTATAGTAAGAAGATATAAAAAAAGCACCCTCAGTTGAAAGGTGCTTTAAAAGTGGGCCCACTTGGACTTGAACCAAGGACAACCTGATTATGAGTCAGGGACTCTAACCAACTGAGCTATAGGCCCGAACAAGTAGTAATTTATATAATTTACTCATAAGTGTCAACACATATAAATTATTTATTTTGAGGAAATTCAGCAAAGTAGATAATAAACACAGCCTCTATAGTTTTAGTTGCAACCTTAACACCTTTTTCCTTAAGAGCTGTCTCTGTATCCTTAACAGTAAACTCAGGATTACTGGTTTTTATCGTTATAATTTCTTTAACAGCATTGGCATCATAAATCTCAAGAGAACCAAAAAAGTTTCTGTTGTTTAATGATAGAACACCATTTATCAGTTTTTCCTGCTGAGCACTAAGACTCTCTTTTTCCCCTGTAAGTAATTCATTCTTTTCAGTTAATGCCAGTAGATCTTCCAAAAGTTTATTATAATTTTCTGTAAGAGCTTCATGGCTTTGGAGTAAATCATTATGACGATTATCCAGATCAAGATACTGTTCCAAGAGGCTATTCGTTTTCTCCAATAATTCAAACTGATCCTTATCCTGCTTGTTATTATGGGCCTTAATCTCATCAATCTGCCTTATTAAATAAGAAGGGTCATGCACCTGAACATAGAGTAGAGGATCCTTTGCAGCATTAAATATCTCATCAAGAAATTCAGTTTTAGAGAAGTACTGCCCTTTAAGACGCATAAACAGGGAGTCTTTAAACATTCTAAAATCATATTCAAAGAAATTATTATAATATAGCTGTATTCCCGATGGCATATATTTATTCAGGTTAGTGTTTTTGTAAACAAGTGATTCTATGCTAAGTACTATACTTAGTCCTGTATCCTCAAATATATAGTGAGCGCTGGCAATTTTCATCTCCTTCCAGTTAAAAAAAGTGTTGTAGGAGTTGGCAATAATACCCTGCTGCTTTACAGAAAGATTAGCAGGTGAAGTAATATTAATTTCTATACCTGAGTTATCATTTAAAACAGTTTTATAAACAGAACCCTCTTTTTCTGAAGAAATAATGGAAAAATTTACTCCTCCAAAATCTGCACCATGAGCATATATTGTAATAATTAAAAATATAAGTATTCGTTTCATAAAAGTCTCCTAATCAAGATTAAGCAAAATCATATCAAATGGAGCAAAATTCCTATCTCTACTCTTTAGTGATTCCATCTGTGCAATAAGTGTAGAACCGTCATAACTGAATTTGACGGTACCTATAAAATCACTATCATTTCTAAATACATACCCAACAGTCCCTGATTTAACATCATATATAGGATCAATATATACTTTTAGTTTTTTTGATCTTGGGTCAATAATTACTCCATTTACTCTGTTTTCCTTAACAAATCTTTTAACAAAATAGTCAAGTTGCCCCAGTTCGTTACTCTGTTTTGCAATTAAACTGTTTTTACTATCCAGTACCGGTGTTACTTCACTTATTAATCTGCTATATTCATTTACCGACTCATGGTACTGTTCTTCTATAAAATTTATAGCCTGTTTTGGGGAGTTATAATATGGGATTTCCTTTAATCTGTTTATTACATCTTCTGTTATATACATGTTCTCAATTTTTTGAGTGATCAAATCTTTCTCTATTAACCCTTCATTATAAATTGTGTTGTAAATATCATCAGCACTAATGGTAAATTGGTCAGCATCCTGAAATTCCCTATTAAGAAAATCGTAGGTTTCATCGAATGAAGGGTTATATTTGTCTTCAAGAGATTGTACAAACTCATTATGTTTTTTTATTAATGTCTCAATAATGTTATTATTATTAAGATTTATATTTTCGATCTCCTCAATATGTTCACTTTTTAGCTCATTAATTTTTTCTTCATAATAAGCAACAGATTTCTCCATCTCCATATCAAATCTCTTTTGCTGATTATTTATAATACTCTCCTGTTCTTTTGCCTTTTCAAGAATCCTTGTGTCATAGGAGTCAATCTTTTCCTGTACTTTATTAATTTTATCCTGTACTTTTAAAATTTCGTTTTCCCAATATTGTGTCTCATTTACAATATTTTTTTCCAACTCTGTTTTTATAAAATTAATATCAGCAACCTTTGTTTTAGGATTTTCAGTCTCAATTAATTTTATAGCACTATCTGCATCACTTTTTAATTTGTTAACCTTCTCTGTTTTTTTTAACTGAATATCAGTCATCTCCCTCTCAGCATCGCTCATCTCTTTTTCATACTGTTTTGCCTTATCAAAAATTTCTCTCAGGTTTACATCTTCAAATGCATTTATACTAATAGGGATTTTACTGTTCTGATCTTCAATATATTTTGTCACAAAGTAAGCAGCAGATACAAATACAACAGTAAAGACTATTAAAGCAATCACAGTAATTCTGTTTTTGTTATTTTTTGTATTAGCAAATTCCTGATCCAGATCATAAAGATCCGGAGGAGCATTGTATTTAACATTTTCCTGGATAAAAAGAGCTGTTGCTTCATGGGTGAGTAATTTTGTGTCATTTATTTTGTTGTCATTGACCATATCCCACTCCAGTTTTCAGGTTTACCCTGTTCTATACGGCTTATAAACTCATCGCAAATAGGAAGATTAATGTTGTTAAAAATCTCCATTGCTTTGTCCCAATCACCTATATAATAAAGATCCCGAGCTTTGTCGAAATCGTCAATTTTACTTAAAAGTTCATTATCTGTATCACTGCTTCGTAAAGGCCAGTAAACTTTTTTTCCAATAGTTTTTCCTTTTACAAAAACCTGATCAATCTCTACAAAAATATACTCATTACTGTTTTGTTCTACTTCATCCTTTACATATTCTGAGCATATAATAGGGACTTTATAAATTCTGGTTAATCCTTCAAGTCTGGAAGAGGAGTTAACATTATCACCAATAACAGTATTGGTCATTCTGCTAAAGGAACCTATATTTCCATAAAAAACTTCTCCACCGTCTATACCTACACCAACTTCAAGTGATACAGCTTTAAATACCTTTACCTGTATTTCAGATAGTTCTCCCATCTCTGATTCAAGTTTTTCCCTTATTTTTGCCATATTCGTTCTAAGTTTGGATGTCTCTTCCTGAATTTTAAAACCTGAATCCAGAGCTTGGACAGATTTATTCTGACTACTTTCGTAGGTTCCAAAAACAGCTAAAAGTGCATCCCCAATTATTGACCCTATAATTCCGTCATTTTCATGAATAGGCTTAAAAGTGTTATCGTAGTGGGTATTTAACAATTTAATTATGTCATTACCTAAAGCTTCAGTTATAAAGGTAAAACTTTTTATATCTGAAAAGAGTATTGTTAAGTCGGATTTTGATCCTTCCAGACGAATCTGTTTCTCTTGGTATGCTTTTAATGCCACATCCTTTGTTACAAACTTTTTGAAAATATTCATCAAAGTATCAATAGTACTTGAGGTTGCATTTAGGGCAGCACCAAGGTAGGTTATCTCATCGGGACTTGCTCCCTGAAGGTTAATCAGATCCATTTTATTACTTTTGTGCATCTCCATAATTGCAGAAGTTATTATCTTAACAAACCTTAAAATCCTTTGAATTAGATAAACACCCAGAGCAGCACATAGCATTGTAAGAACGACAATTATTACAGAAATTCTGTAGAAAATAAGCTGAGTTTCCCTATAAAACTCCTCTTTCTCTTCTCCTCTTATAATAAAGTTTTCCCACCGAGGATGATACTTATAAATACCAAAATACTGGTTATTATTTAGGGTAAAATTTATATTTCCCTCTCTAAT
Organism: Spirochaetales bacterium; assembly: GCA_003247135.1. GTDB lineage: Bacteria > Spirochaetota > Spirochaetia > DSM-2461 > DSM-2461 > Thiospirochaeta. The sequence goes on from QKAW01000018.1 coordinate 15,464, forward strand.
ACCGCTGTTAAAATTGTCCCTTAGAATTTGTAATGCTGCTGAGTCCGCAAATTTTTCAGGAGTAGCCTGTTTTGAAGCATAAAATAGTATTTCTCCATTAGTGTCTATACTGAATGCTACAGATTTCTCTCCCTGAAGCTGTTTTTTTGCGTTATCAACAATTACTTTTATTGTACCTTCCAGATCCTGGTTAAAGAAGTAAATTTCGTATTGATTCATTGCAAAAATATGAAGCTCTTTGAGATCCTTAACTAGAAGCTGATTCATCAGTTTTAATTGCTGACCTCTGTTTAGTGTCAGATTAATGTAATTAGATGAAAAATTGGATACCAATAAAAGTATTACAAATATGAGAACTATTTTAAGTGTTAATGGAGTTACTCTAACTCCTAAAACTTTTTCACCAAAAATATAGTCTAAACTTTTCATAAAAAAACCTTTAAAAAATTAGTAAGGCAAAGCTGTATCTATGTTAATTATAAAACTAAATAGGTGAAAAAGTAATTTTTTTTGAAACTTTTTTTAAATTTTATTCAATTCGGCCACAACCAAGACACTCTGAATCATTATAAAATATTGCGAACTGTCCTGGAGCAACACCTTTATCAGGCTCACTCATTGTTATTTCAATTCTGTCATCATCTACCCATTTTATAAAACATTTAACAATATTAGGTCCATGTCTCAGTTTTATATCAAGTGTATCATTATTCGGTTTATCTCCAAGCCATGAAAGGTTTTTAACAGTAAATACTCGCTTTTCCCTGTTCTCATCATTCATTTTATGGCTTACATAGACAATATTATTAATTGTATCTTTTTCTACTACAAACCATGGTCCACCGCTTAAACCCAGGCCGGATCTCTGCCCAACAGTGTGATACCAGAACCCGTTATGGTTACCTAAAACTTCACCAGTCTCTTTATTAATAATATCACCCTGCTTCTTTCCAAGGTAGTAACCTATAAAATCATTGTATTTAATTTTTCCAAGAAAACAGATCCCCTGGCTGTCTTTTCGTGCCTTATTAGGCAGATCATATTTTTCCGCCAGCTCTCTAACCATGTTTTTTTCAAGGCCACCTATAGGAAAAATTATTTTTGATATCTGTTCCTGGGAGAGATGAGCAAGAAAATAGGTTTGGTCTTTTACTTTATCAGGTGATCTATGTAGATGAAATTTTCCATCTTTTTCTATAATTTGGGCATAATGTCCGGTTGCTACTTTATCATAATTTTCGGTTATATGATCATAAAATGCTCCAAATTTAATTCTTTGGTTACAAAAAATATCCGGGGATGGAGTTCTTCCCTCTTTTAGTTCAGCTACAACGTAGGATACTACTTTATCATAATACTCTTGTTGCAGAGATACTGTTTTTAACTCTATTCCTGCTTTATCACACACTGCCTGAGCATAGGAGAGATCCTCTTCCCATGGACAGTTTCCCATAAAATCCAGTTCGTCTTCTAGCCAGATTTTTAAATAATAGGCGGTTATATCTCTGTATCCATCTTCAAGTAGTTTGTATAAAACGACGGAGCTATCCACTCCTCCTGATAGTAAAACGGCAATTTTCATCCCTATAATATATTTCCTTATATAATTTTTTTCAACACAGGATAAAAGTGTTGACTGAAAATAATTTTTAAATTAGTATTAGTGTATTAGTTGGATAGTGCACTAATAAGGAGTTTTAAATGTTAGAATTAAATAATGTCTCTTTTAAATATGGGAAAGAGAGCTTGTTTAGGGGCATAAACCTTGGGCTTAAATCCGGAAATATTTATGGTCTTTTAGGAAAAAACGGGGCAGGTAAAACTACACTGTTAAAAATAATGGGTGGTTTACTGTTTCCGGAAGAAGGTTTGTGCAGTTACAGAGGGTGGGATGTTACAAAAAGATATCCGGATTTTTTGGAAGATGTTTTTTTTCTTCCAGAGGAGTTTTATTTACCACCAATAACCGGAAATTTATTTGTTAAGTTAAGAGCACCTTTTTATCCGAAATTTGATCATGATAAATTTAATAAAAGCATAAAAGAGTTTGATCTGGATCTAAACAAGGCTTTAAATACAGTCTCATTTGGTCAAAAGAAGAAGTTTTTACTCTCTTTTGGATTATCAACAGGAACCGGGCTGATTATAATGGATGAACCAACAAATGGTCTTGATATTCCATCAAAAACAATACTAAGAAGAATAATTGCAAAATCTGCAGACGATGACAAAATAATATTAATATCAACCCACCAAGTAAGAGATGTGGAGAATCTTATAGAACCTATAATAATTCTTGATAGCGGAGATGTTATTTTTAATAAATCTGCTGTTGAGGTTGAAAATGTATTAAGCATGGGTAATAGAAAAACATTAAGCGGAAGAGAAGTCTATTCTCAGGAAGTGATGGGTGGCTACCAGATTGTAGAGAAAAATATCAGTAATGAAAGCTCACAGATAGATCTGGAACTACTATTTAACGCAGTTGTTTCAGAGCCCGAAGAAATTAGCAAAATGTTTATAAATGGAGAGATAGATGAATAAATTTTTTAAATTCCCAAGGTTTTCTTTAATTTTAAAAAATGAAGCAGTTTCCGGGTATAAGACATGGGCTGTTTACTTATTGGCAATTGTTGGTTTTTATACAGTAGCTTCTTTATTAGTAGCATTTATTAATAATGTAAACTACGGATCAATACAGCGGTATAATAAAGATAGTATTAATAATCTTTTTTCGGGATTTTTATTTGTTGGAGGATATATAATATCTTCATCACAATTTTCTGATATTAATGATAAGTTTAAAAGTTCACTCTGGATCTCATTACCAGGATCAAGTCTTGAAAAATATCTTGTAGGAGTGCTAATTTCCAGTGTTGGATATGTTCTTTTTCTTATTTTAAGTTTTACAGTTGCATCTTTATTATCAATTGTAATAACAAAACCAATTTTTGGAACAAGTGTAGCTGTTTTTAATTTATTTACTATGGCTGGGGGTATTAAAAACTATCCAGTAGGAATAATTATTGTTGGGGTTTATATTTTTACCCAGCCCCTCTTTCTGGTAGGTTCAATTGTATTCCGAAAGGGTGCTTTTATAAAAACTGTACTTGTATCTTCTGTATTACAAACCACAATGTCCATAGTTTTTGCATTATTGTCCTATATAATAGTAAAAATAGGAATTACAGATAACTGGGATATTAGAATTCTGGAAAGTATAACCAAATATCTTGAAAGTGTAACACCGGCTACTGAATTTATTGTAGGATTTAGATTGTTATGTATAATAGGTATTCCTGTGGCACTTTTTTTTAATGTAGTAGGTTATCTAAAATTAACAGAAAAAGAGGTGAAAGGTGGAATTTAGCAGTAATAGATCAATATATTTACAAATCTCTGATCTGATATGCGAAAATATTCTACTTAATAAACTTAAAGAAGAAGAGAGATTACAGTCTGTAAGGGATATGGCGGTTGAGCTGGAAGTTAATCCTAATACTGTTATGAGAGGATACAGCTATCTTCAGGATGAGGGAATAATATATAACAAAAGAGGTATAGGTTATTTTGTTGCTGAAGGAGCCAGGAGTGGAATCCTGAAACTGAGAAAAGAGAGATTTATAAAGCAGGAGTTACTTGAGGTTTTTAAAAACAGCAATCTCTATGGAATTGATCCGGATCAGTTATCAAATTTATATAAAAATTACCTAAAGGAGAATTTATGAAACGAAGCAATAAAATTTTAATAGGTGGAGCACTTTTTCCATTTGTCCTGTTTTTGGGATTTATTATCTTTATGTCAGTCAATTCAACTGATATTGAAGAATACAAGTTTAACAACCATTTAGGTGGAAATGAGTTAATTAATTTTACTTTTTAGATTTTTGTCTTGCCCCTGGTTTTTAACTCATTTAGAATTAAGACCAGAGGGCATGTTCTTGGTAAAAAAAATATTACTTTTTATAATCATATTAATTTCAATAAACTCATTTTCTCAGGAAATTGATGTTGCTTCCATGACGCAAAAGGAAGTATTAAATCTTGTTGATAAATATATAGAGGAAAAAGACGAAAAAGTTCTGGATGTACTATTATCATTGGGCACAGAGTTTCCAGACTATAAAAGGTTGATAAGATACTATTTGGATAATTCAATTGAGCTTGCAAAAAAAGGGGAGTTGGAGTTTGCCCTTGTATTGGCTGAAGCTGTACTATACAGCGACCTGGAAAACAGTGAAGCCCAGAGTTTATACTCAGATATTGTTGATATGCAGATAGAGTATAAAGAGAGGATCGAGCTGGAAAGAGTAAATGCTGAGAAAAAAAGAGCAGAACTTGCCAGGGAGGAGGAAATAGAAAAGGCAAAAATTCCCCCAGAACAGATCTATGCGGATATTATAACAGATAATATAAAAGTATATTCAGAGTTTAAAAAAAGAGAAGATAGCTATAATTTAACCCATTACACCACTAATAATTTTATATATCCATTAATTACAAAAAATTATCAGTCTCAAGTTTACGATGGATACTATAACCTGGAACCTCAAACTAGAACATATACCGGCCAGGGTGTTGATGTGGGAATTGGGGCAAAACTGGATATTTTTAATTTTAGGCTGGATGCCAGTGGGAATATAACCTATGTTGATCTTATTAAAAATCTTACAAAACAGATTTCTGGTATTATAAATATATCTTTAGGTATATCAGCAATTAATTTCCCAATATTTGCCAGATGTGGATTTTTTTATGATCAATATTTTTATCAGACAGGAACTGAATCCGATGTTGCAATAACATTTTTGCCATCTCCTGCCATAGGGCTTGGAATTACCGGGCTCAAATTTCTAAAAATATTTAAGCTGGATTTAACATCCGACTTTCTTTTTGCTTCAACCTATACAGAAAGTTTTGACTATGGTTTTTTTAGTAGAGCTTTTTTAACAATAAATCTAATTAGAATAGAGTCTGTAAACTTTGAAATAAGGGGCGGAGTTGACTCATTTATATATAATGAGAGAGGACTACTGGAACATAGCGAAGTTATTAAAATAGGAATCGGTTTAAGCAGGTATGAATAAAATTATATTTTTTCTGATTTTTATTGCCTCATTAACCTTAACAGCCCAGGAAAGTGATGAATTTTCTGAGGTAAACAGATTATATATTCAGGGTAATTATGAGAATTCTTACTCTATTTTAAGCAAGTATCTGACTTCTGCAAAGAAAGAGGATATATCTGATAAAGTATTTATTCTTGGTGAAAAGGTCTGCTTTTTCTACATCCGTTCTCTATTTTCTAGAGATGACAATACTGACCTTACTGAATTTATTGATTTAATGAAAAAATTCCCAAAACTGAAATCCGAAAGAGTAGTAAATGCTCTAAGACTTTTGGAAGATAGTAGTGCTGATATAAATTCTATAAAATTATCAGATGATAACCTTACTCAAAAAGAGTTTAAAGCTTCAGAAATAACTGAGAACAGTATGAGTTACGATAACGATGAACTCAGGTCTCTATTAAAACAGTCCTTATTAAAGGGGGAGAGTGAAAAAAACAGATTTAATCAGTTTAAAGTTCTTATAATTTCAATGTTTATTCTCCTATCTCTTCTTCTAATAACTCTCTTTTTCTCCTTAAAAAGAGCATTAAAAGAGTCTGAGAGAAAAAAAATACGAAAAATGTTTGGGTTTTCAACAGTAATACTAGGGAGCAGTCTGCCTGGGTTAGAGAATAATGACAGATTAATTAGTAAATGCAGAAAAATTGGTCAGGAGATTGATCTACTTACAGGTAGAAAAAACAACTCAATAAATATATCTGAACTTGTGTATAAGATTGCAAAATTAGCTGGATATTCAGACCGTGAGTCACTTCTTTATTTTGTTGCTTCTATGGTATACGACATAGGTTTTCTGGAATTTGAAGCCAGCTTTTTTAAAAACGAAAATTTAAGTGATTCAGAATTTAATGAATTAAAAAAGCATACAAAAATAGAACCCAAAATTCTTGATTTTGTTCCTGACAACTACAAAGAGTTGTTTATATCAGGAATCACTATGCATCATGAGAATATGGATGGAAGTGGCTATCCTGCTGGAATTAAAGGTGACAAAATTCCATTTTTACCAAGGGTTTTAAGAGTTGCAGAGAGTTTTATCTCTCAAACATCCTTAAGGGAGTATAAGTCAATAAGTGATAAGGAGAGTGCCATTAAGAAATTAAGAGCTGATGGTACAATCTATGATCAGAAAATTGTGGATATATTAGATCGGGTTATATAGGGGTTAGTGTGAAAAAGGTACTGTTTTTATCTATTATTTTTATTCTCGCAGGTTGTGAGGTTACATTTAATAGTGATTATAAGAGATATATCGATAATATTGCTGATAGGACACCATTAAAGTTCACCATAAGTGGAGGAGAAATAATTGAAAATGTCTCTTCTGTAAATCTTGGATTCCAATTGTCGGATTATACAAAAAGCATAACTATAACTAATAGTGAAGATGTTGATATTTTTATTAATAAGTTCGATGGGGTATCCGGGGATTTTAATGTTCAGCCATTAGATTCCTTTGTTTTTAAAAAGAGTGCTTCTATAACTATGGATATTACCTTTAATGCAAGTACAGATAATTTTAATAAAAGAGTTACCCAGGCCCTCTATCTTGTAGATAAGGATGGTAGAAAATTCAGATTTGATCTCTGGGCTACCTCCAAAAGACAACCAGTTGCAATTTATAATTCAGACAATCAGTTAATAGAAGCCTATGACCTTGGAAAAGACAGTTCAATTCCATCACAGAAAATTTATGTTAAAAATGAAGGATTAAAAGATATAAATGTTCTTACTATATCTTCTCCCTCATCAGCAATAAAAATAACTAAGGTTACCCCTTTTAAACTTAAGATTAACGAAAAGAAAGAGATCACATTAAGCTATACAGATCTGTCAGTTACCGTTGAGGGAAGTGGAATGGGTGTAACTACTGATGATCTACTGGAACCAGAGAGTTTTAGTCTGCCTCTTTATGCAGGAGGGGATCTTAAAATTAATGTTCTTGACTCCTCGGATGCTATCGTTTCTGGCAGCATTAACATGGGTACGTATACTTCGGGTGACCCAATTACAGGTGATTACAAATTGGAAAACATATCACTATTTACAATGGAATTGGAGGTATCAATTAATTCCGACATATTTACAACGGATCTTGGTCAGGTTTCTATTCCTCCAGGAGAAAAAGTAGCTTTTAAAACCGGATTTCTTCCCAGAGGTTTGTACGAACAAAAATCTGCAGTAATTTCAGTAAAGGATAGCAAAACTAAAAGAGTTAAAAATATGACTGTTACCGGAGTCTATTCTAAATGAGTATGATTATTAATATGCTCATCACAAAAACACTCTTCGCAGGTACTGCAATATCTAAAATCTGTATGGGGTGAATTTATATCGTTCTTGCTACACACTTTACATTTATGAATTGGTCTGTTTTTATTAACTTCAGTTGAAATTTTATTTTTGATTCTTTTTCCTCTATATTTAATTTTGTAATAAATATCCTTAGAAAAAAAGATAAAAAAGTTAGTAAAAGAAGCTATTAATAACAGTTTTGCCCCTAAACCTCCAAAAATAAGTGCCCAGAGATAAATTACACCGGTCGCAATAGCTATCCACTTAATTTTTATTGGGATGATAAAAAATAGTCTTACCTGGAAATTTGGATTCAGAAATGCAAATGCAAGAAAAATAGAGCTTTGAAGGTAGTAGTTAGTACCTACAGTTAAATTAAATAAATAGGATGCAATATTTGTTAAAATTACAGCAACAAGAATATAGAGGTTATAGTGGAGGGCACCCCAGTAGTGCTCCAGATTACTACCCATAAGATAGAGTATATACCAACTAAGAAGTGAAATTATTGGTGTTGTCCCTGGTGGGATTATTAGAAAGCTTAAAGTCCTCCAGAACTGACCTTCAAGAATAAGTGAGTAGTTAAGTGCCAGGTTGCTACTTGTTATATAACCGGAGTTTATGCATAAAAAAGCTATTATTTGTCCTATTATAATATACATGGTTAAGTTATTTACTGCTATTTTCTTTAAATTTTTTATCATCTTTTTACTTTAATCTCTCTTCCAGCTCTTTTAACTGATTACTCCAGGCATCAAGTTCTCCACGAAGAGCCCAGTATTGCCGTAATTCTGAATCTGGATTCAGAACCTTACTAACAATTTTTTTAGCTTTATCAATCAAGTTTTGGGGTATATCACCATTAAAGGTTGCTACCCAGTTATCAATATGTTTTGTATAACTATTACTCTCTCCTGTATTTCCTAGCAATCTTGCAAGAGTCTCTGCAGCAGCTAATGCCTTATTTGCCAGGTCAATATCCAGATTTTCATCACTATTTAATAAAACCGGATCAAGTGCACTCTCTATATATAAAAGTGAGTTGTCATTTTTTGCACCATTTTCCCAATCACAAGCCATATCATTATCAAAAAAACCGATATCCCAAGTTCCCATTAAACACTCCTTAAAAAATAATACCACCATTTGGTGGTATTATTGAAGTAATTAAGAAATAAAAGCTTTATATAATTTGTAGCATGAGTATATATCAACCTTGGATGCTACTTCATAAGGTGAGTGCATACCAAGAAGAGCCGGCCCGGCATCTATAACATTCATACCATATTTAGAAAGATATTTAGCTATTGTTCCGCCACCGCCTAAATCAATTCTTCCCATAGTTGCTGTTTGGATCGAAGTATTACTTTTTTCTGCCAGTGTCCTTATATAGGCAACAAAATCAGCCCCGGAATCGTGAGCTCCGGATTTACCCCTTGCTCCGGTGTATTTTGCAATACTAACACCCTTACCTAAAATAGCAGCATTTGATAATTCATGAACACTTTTGAAATTCGGATTAACTCCACAAGTAACATCAGATGAAATAGCCATTGAATTTTCCAGAATTAAGTGGGGGTCTGTTTTTATACCTGCAAGTTCAGCGTATTTAATTGTAAGATTAAGAAGTATATTACTGTCAGCACCTGTATCTCCTGCAGAACCAACCTCCTCTTTATCAGATAAGAAGACAATTGCAGTTTTAGAGGGAGTTTCCAGGTTTTTTATTACTTCTATTGCCGGATAAGCACAAATTCTGTCATCCTGACCGTAAGCTGCAATTAACCCTCTATCAAGACCTATATCCATAGCTTTACCTGCTGGAGTTACACATATATCAGCACTGTTGAAATCCTCTTCTGTGAAATTATAATTATCATAGAGGTATTTTAAAACCGTAAATTTTACCTGCTCTTTTATCTCTTTATCATTTACAGGGATACTACCTACTATTAAATTAAGCTGTTCTGCTTCAACTGCAACTGCGCTCTCTTTTTTGAGTTGTTCCTGAGATAGGTGTATTAGAAGATCCGGAATAATAAATTTAGGTTCATCATCCTTCTCCCCAATTGATATTTCAATCTCTCTGTTATCTGTTGTATATACAACACCATGAATTGCCAATGGTTGGTTAACCCACTGGTATTTTTTTACACCACCGTAATAGTGTGTTTTTAAAAGTGCCAGGTCAGAGTCCTGGAATAGTGGGTTTGGCTTTAGATCCAGTCTTGGAGAGTCTACATGGGCTCCTATAATATTAAACTGATCAGCTTTTTGGCCTACAATTCCGGCAAAAAGTGCTCTTCCTTTAATTTTTTTATAAAACTTGTCACCTGTTTTAAGAGTGGTAAAACTATAAATATCTTTAAACCCGTTTTCAATTAACATTTTCTCAGAATATGTTACACATAATCGTTCTGTTTTTGAGTAATCAATATATTTTTTATATCCTTCGCAAAATTCAAAGGCCTTACTTATTTCTTCCTCTGTGTAACTAATCCATGAGCTAACACGTTTTAAAAAAAGTTTTTCTTCTAGCTCTTTATTCGTCATAATAATCTCCTGTTTACTAATTATTACTTATAATCTAATGAATTATAATATATAAAACCAAAATTTATAAACTCTATGAAAAAGGAAAACAGTAATATATAATTATTTAGTAATAATTAGGAGAGAAAGTGAATCAAAAAGATAGGGCTATAAATCTTGGTCTTAAAATTAACTCATTAAAAGGGAATGCCTCAGTTCCGGGATCTGTTGTCGCGGAGCTGGAAAACGAGATAAAAAATGCAAATATAAATGAAAGTGATAAAATTAAGCTTTTGGAACTGTATAAATCTGTTACCGATAGTTTAAAAAAAATAGTAAGTCCTATAGATAAGGAAAAAGGGCGTTTTATTCAATTAGTTGAAGATATTGCTTCTGACTTAAACAGAAGTGAAAAATATCAGCAGGCAGAAAAGCTGGAAGGCAGAATTGAGGGACTTGTAGAAGAAATTAATAAAAACAGAATCTTAAAAAAGAGTGAGAAGGAATTTTTATATAACAGAATAGTTAAACTCCGTGAGAAGCACAAATCTCGAATTGGACAATTTCTTAAAAAGAACTACGAAATGCTGTTAAAAAATATAAAAAGTGAATGCAGTGCAGAAAATCCTTTTCATGTATCAATATCTGTAAAAAAATTCAATGAAATCGTAAAAGTGACACCTATGTTTAATGATCATAGAGCAGAAATTCAGAAATATCTGGATACTTTATGGCAGAAATCTTCCAATGATATAAAAATTATTAAGGAATCGGAAAAAAAAGGTAATGTTTAATTTTTTAAAAAGAGTTTTTTTTGTAAGTAATAAAATAAGAGTTATAATACTAAATACACTGTTCTGGTTAATTTTTATTATATTACTTGCTGTTATTCTCTCCGGAAATATTAAGTATAAGTCAGATACACTATTTATAGAGATTATTGGAGATGTTGTTGATACCTCGGCAAAGAGTACTTTTATGGATTTTCTTATTAATAATAACTCTTTACCACAATATACTGTTTTATCTGATATTACTTCAGCTTTATCTACCGGATCTGGAGATAAAAAGATTAAGAGAGTAATTTTTGATCTTGATAGTATGGGACATTTAGGTGCAGCGTCTGCTGAGGAGATCGGGAAGGAAATAGAGAAATTTAAGGGAGCCGGAAAAGAGGTTATTACCTTTTCATCTTCTTATAATAGAGATAGTTTCTATATTGCCAGTTACTCCAATACTATCTTAATGGATCCCTATGGGGATTTTGCACTGGAAGGTCTCTCTATTGAACGTCTTTACTACAAAAAATTCTTTGATAAGTATAACCTAGATGTTGAAGTTTTTAGGGCAGGGGAGTATAAATCCTATGTTGAACCCTATCTTGAATCAGAAATGTCATCTGAGGTTAAAACTCAGAATCTCTTATGGATGAATTCAATATGGAACAGGTATAAAGATACATTCATAAATAACAGGGAACTCGATAAATCTTCTTTTGAAAACTATTTTAATAATAGAGTGGCCTTTGTAAAAAAGTATAGTGGGGATTATAGCAAGTTATGTATAAACGAGAAGTTTGTAGACACTCTAATAACTAAAGAGGATTTTTATAATGAATTTAACAATATCTATCCTTACAAAAATTATCTTTACAATCATAAAAAAAGTAGAGGTAGATTTGATATCGCAATACTAAATCTTGAAGGGGATATAACTTATTCAGACTCCTCATCCGGTTCAATAAATGGGGTTAATATTGTAAAAAAACTGGATGAAATTAAGAGTGGTGATTATAGCGGTTTAGTTCTTAGAATAAATAGTGGAGGAGGTGGAGTTTTTGCCTCTGAACTAATACGTAGAAAAGTTGAGGAAGTTAACAAGGTCATTCCTGTTGTAATTTCAATGGGTGATGTCTGTGCTTCAGGGGGATACTGGATTGCTACAGCAGGATCCCGTATTTATGCAAATAATAACAGTATAACCGGTTCCATTGGGGTTTTTGGTTTACTCTTTGGAGTTGAAAATAGTTTAAAGAAAAATCTGTTAATTAATTCAGATGGTGTTTCTACAGAAAAATTATATGAACCACACTCTTTTACAAAAAATATCTCGGGTGAAACAAGAGAGATACTGCAACTTAATGTTGATAATACCTACTCTATGTTTCTTGATATAGTATCAAAAAGCAGAAATATTGAGATTGAATATCTTAAGAATAGTTTGGCTGGCGGCCGAGTCTGGAGTGGGAACCAGGCCAAGGAATATAATCTGGTAGATAATATTGGAGGATTAAAAAGTGCACTCTCATTTTTTGGAGAAAATATTAACCCTGTATATCTGGAAGAGGAGAACTCTGTTTTAGAAGAAATTTTCGATTCCTTTTCCAACACAAAAATAAATATATTTACAGAACTCTCTTTATTGGAGCGTGTAAGGGATAAAAAAAATATTTACTCTATGTTTCTTTGGAAGTAAAAGGGTGCTCCCCGAAAAACTTCCGGGGAGCAAAGTTTAGGTGAAAAATATAATGAAGATTATTGCTGGTTTTTCCAAACAGCATTATATAACTTGTCAAGTTCTGGTCTTCCTTTGGCTTCACACTCAGCTACAAAGTCAGGCCATTTATCAAGGGAAGTACGACCAAAAATAAACTCAAGAGTCATCTGATCTACATAGTCTTGTAGAGATGATCTGTAAAGACTTTCCTCATCCTTTTCTTGGTCAGATAGCTTTAAACTCGGATCCTGGGGTTTAAAAACCCCTTCCTTATCCATTTGTGTAAACAGATCGATAACATATTGAGTTTTATTTGATGCAAAGAAGTCATCATCCCGTCTAACCGTGAGGCAGTTCTGATTTATACCCATTTCAACAGTATAATCTCTGGTAAAATCTATATACTCTTTTCTTCCATCGGCTAACACCTGGAAAGATTCTCCTTCCAACCCAAATGTAGTAAGTTCTGCCGCTTCTTCGCTATACATCCAGTCGAGAAATTGAAGAAATTGAGTAAAATTACTCCTCTCTGCAACTTTTGCATTAATTACCCAACCCTGTTCATATTTAGGAACCTTACCTCCTGCATAAACTCCTGTAGGTCCTTTGGGGGGCATAAATGGCTGTATGTTAAAGTTGGGATTGCCTGATTGGATGGGTCCATCAAGATTGTATCTGTTCTGGTTTCCAATCCAGTCAATCATTATAAACTGTTCACCATATCTGGCCCTCTCTTCATAAACAGTAGAACCAAGAGTTGAAAACTCTACATCCAGAAGTCCTTCGGAGTACATTTTATGGAGCCAGGAAAGCATGGTTTTATAGTTATCTGAGGTCGGTGCAAATTTAAAATCATTTGCATCTTTATCATATTTAAACATATTACCCATGCTCCAACCAGCGATAGTATCAAAACCTGCAGAAATTTTAGAGAGTATATTATTGACTCCAAATCTGCTTGTTATTGGGTATTTATCGGGATTATAGCTTTTCCATATTTTAGTAGCATTGTAAATATCATCAAAGGTTTTAGGTAGTTCAATACCATACTCATCAAGCAGATCCATTCTTATAAGCCAACCATGAGAGTTAACTCTCTGTGTATTACAGTTAACAGGTAAAAAGTAGATATTACCATCCTTACTTCTTGTATTTTCAAGATCCGGCATATAATCATATTTTTTAATGAATGCACTAAAATTTGGCATCTGATCAAAATATTTGCTTATTGGTAAAAATTTACCTGAAGCAGTATATGATGCTATATCATAGGAGAATGTTTTGGATATTATATCTGGCATATCTCCTGATACAAAAACAACAGTCCTTCTAGATGAATAGTCTACTTCGGGAACAGCTTCTAATGCCAACTCTACATTGAGTCTGTTTTTAATCTCTTTTAATATAGTCCAATCTTTTTTATAAGGGTAGTTAGAATTATCCGAATAAAGCATGGTTACAATTAAAAGTTCATCACCAAGTTTTTTTTCTAGTAATTGGTCTTTATCTGTCTCTTTATTGCTAACACTATTACCACTGCAAGAGAACAAAAGTGTTATTAAAATAATAATAATTAAAGAGGTTTTAAAATAATTTTTATTTACCAGCTTTATATAAAACAACACTGTTCTCCTTGAAATTATTGATGATAAATAAACATTACACAGCAATTAAATGGCTGTAAAGTTGCATTATTGGTTTTTTGTTGTAAAATATGACTAGGAAGTGTAAAAAAATATGACACTGTTGTAATTTATGATAATTTTCAATTTTTTTCTTTTTTTTGTCATAAATTACAGCAAAGGTAATAAATTACAACTTTTAATCAGAAAAAAGTGAGTGTACAATGGGAGATAAAGGAGTTTGATTAATGTCTGATAAATCCAGGAAGAAGAATTTATTTAATACTATTTTCTTTTATTTTATAGTGTCAGTATTAGGCTCATTTATCTTTTTACTCTTAACCAATACCTATTATATTAGTATTTTACAAAAAACAAAAAAAAATCAGTATATTATAAAACTGGAAAACCTTACAAATTCTATTCAATCTATTTTTGATGAAATGCATAGTATTATAAGTGTTTTTACCTTAAACGAGAGTTTAAAGGATATTGTTACAAATAACAGAGATTATAAGAATAGCGATTTCTTAAAAGTCCACAACGCTACAAATGTTATTCAGAATTACCCTAAATCAAAAGACTACATACATAGTCTCTTTATTTTAAGTGAAGAGGATGATCTGGTTATCAGTAACTATGGTACTAGCAGAATTGATGAGTTTTTTCGTAATCTAGTAAATTATAATGGTTTAAATAAGTATTACTGGAATAAATTTTATTATGAGGGTAATAATTATGAAGTTTTACCTCCCAGTTTTATTAATAGTAATAGTGAGAACAGGGAGACAAAGGTTATTCCAGTTGTTCAGTTATCTGCTAATGGTATTGTTTTTGCCGATCCGTTAATAATGAATATTAGAGAGTCATATATAGTTGAGTTATTAAATGATACAAAACTTTCTAAGAACTCTCTTGTTTTTCAATATAAGGAAAACTATATTATCAGTCGGTCAAACTCCAACAAACCATTTAATTTACGGGATACAGAGCTTATTCAGCTTGCCCGGAGTGTGTTGGAAGATAGTAACTCCAATCAGCAATACTTTAAAAAGTTTTTGGTTGTATCCAAAGAAAACAAACTTTCAGGAACAGGTGTATGTGCTATAACCCCTTATTCAGATCTGTTTTATGAATCACTAGCTGTGTTAAGAATGCCCGCAATTATTTTTGCTATCGGAGTACTGCTTGTTACGTTTATAAGTTTTATGTTTAGTAGAAGAATATATACACCAATACACAGTATAGCTATGCATTTGCGGGAAAATTATCAGTCTGAAAAGGATCTTACAGGAAAAAACGATCTAGAGTTCCTGAACCAGAATATTCAGTTGATTATCAGTGATATGATAAAACTAAAGGCTGATTTAAGTCTGGCAATACCCTATGTGTGTGAACATTATCTATTAAGTCTTTTTTCAGATAACGAGATATTAAGGGAGGATGAAGTTACAAACTTTTTATCCCAGCATGAATTCTCATTTCCACATAATAATTTCCTTGTTATATACTCAGTTTTGAATTTTAAAGAGGATTTCTTTAAAACCCACTCCAAGACAGAGTATAATGCAATTTGTCAGGGTAGTATTCTTATTGGGAATGATACTTTTGTTTCATATGAAAACCGTTATATCTTTACTGTAGCAACAAATGTTGTATGTATAGTACTTAATTTAAAGGATATTATTCCATTAAATGATATATCTGAGTGTCTGGAAAAATACCATCAGTCTCTGGAAATTGAAGATAGTATGATGGTAATACATAGTGGTGTCGGGCGACTGAATCAGGGATTAAATGGGTTAAAACTCTCTTATAAGGAAGCTCTTCAGGCAAGTTCCCAGATTACTTTTAACGATGAATCAATAATCAGATTTTCCTCGGAATTAATTGGCATAAATAGTAGTCCTCATTACACTATTGCTGAGGAAAATCATCTGATTAATTACCTTTTACAGGGTAATAGTCCAAAGGTTTTGGAATCTTTTAATAAAATAATTGATAATAACACCAAATATAACTTGTCTGAAAATTCACTAAAAGAGTTATATTTACAGTTCTATAATACTGCCATAAGAGTAATTAATCGAAAAAATTTAAATATATACGATGTTATGGGAGAGGAGTATATAAACATCAGTTCTCATATTGGTGACTTAAAGTGTGATGAAATTAATAAGTATATTAAAAATCTTTTTGTAAAAATTACAACAATTAATGATTCTGCAAAATCCTTAAAAGAGCTAACTAATATTAAGCAATACCTTGATACATATTATATGGAGGAGATATATCTGGATCTTATAGCAGATCACTTTGGAAAAAGCCCAAATTATATGTCAAAATATATAAAAAATACCCTTGGTGTCTCATATCAGGACTATATATCTGAATTAAGAATCAACAAAGCAAAAGAACTGCTGCAATACACTGACAAAAGTATATCTGAAATCTCAAAAGAGATTGGTTTTAATACAAGACATCCATTTATCAGAAAATTTAAAATTCTAGAGGGAATATCCCCAACAGATTACAGACAGATTAACCGATTGGGGTAATTTATTATTTAGTTATAAATTTCTTTTAAGTACTCTTTAAGTTCAACAGCTTCTAAAGGCATTTTATCTATAAGATTATTACTCTCTTCATAATCATTTACTGAGAAAACCGCTTCATTTCCATCTAGCCAGTAGATATATTTATAACTACTGTTTTGGGCCATTCTCCACTGTCTTAAAGGGTTGTTTGGTATATAGAGTGCGGAAGTTACTATCTTTCTTTTACAATCTCCTTCATCAATTAATGGTAATAAAGAGAGAGAATCATTATAATTTTCATCTTTTATGCCAGCAATATTTAGAATAGTACCTGGAATATCAAGAATTGTTACTGGACTATTTACTTGCCCTGATTTAATCTCCTTTCCTGATATAACAAGAGGAACATGAACTGATCCATTATAGGGGAGGAGTTTTGCATAAAACCCGTGATCCCCCATCATATCTCCATGATCTGATGAAAAAATTATAACAGTATTATCCAGATCATTTTTTACTCTTGGATGGTTTAAAATTTTATCAATATTTGTATCAATATTTTCCATCATAGCTGCATAATTCTGCCTCTTTAAATTAAAGTCCAAATCCTGAAAATTCCCCATGGGTTCTGGAAATTCTACCTCTTTATATAGGGAATGCATCTTTTTAGTTACATCAAAGGGTTCATGAGGACCGGTAAAGTTAACTTGCAGAAACCAGGGTTTATCCTGTGGTGCGGAGTCTAGTAATTTTATAGCATTATTGGTTAACCAATTGTCACAATATTCATCATCTTCTAACTCTGTTGGGAATGTTCCACTTTTTTTACGTTTGGAGTAATCCTCAATATGAACACTGTGTTTACCTTTTTCTTCAAGAAAATTCATATAAGGCCCTACCTGATCCATATTATATGATGCTATTCCATCCAGTTTTCCCTCATTATCAATTCCATCTGAGAAGCCCCACTCTGTTAGGAGATGTTTTCCATCTCTTCCCCAGGAAAATGAGTTTTTATGAAGATCGAATTTTCCACAACCCATTACATAGTAACCATTACTTCTTAATTCACGGTAAAATGTTGGAGCATTAAGGGGTAAATCCTGTTTATTATTAACTACATTATGTGCAGGGTAATTTGATCCTGTTGCAATACAGGCTCTTGCGGGAGCGCAGAGAGGTGAAGGGGACATTGCCCTGGTAAAAGTAGTTCCCTTTTTTATTAATGAGTCAATTGCTGGTGTATTGATTAATTTTCCTATCTGGGACTCTCCTAACCAGTCACCTCTCCATTGATCAGGAAATAAAAATAGTATGTTTGGTTTCATAATCTCTCCATTTAATAAAATATTACCCATGAGGCTCTGGCTCTTGTTAATTTTATGCTAAATGGAGAATCTACTTAATTGTATTAAGAGTTCCCGCCTTTAGTTTTTTCATGGAATTCTTCATCCAGAAAAAAGCTATTATTGCTGTTAAAAACATAGCTACTAAATGAGAGTAGAGAATACCCATGAAACCGAGTTTTAAAACGTAAACCATAAAGGCCATTACAGGAATTACAATAATAAAAAATCTCAAGGCAGTTATTAGTAATCCAGGTATTGGATATCCGATAGCCTGATAAACGGATCTTGTAATAATTACAACAACTGAAAGTAACATAAAAGGCATAATAACCCTTGTCTGTGTTACAGCATAAAATGTAACAGTTTCACTCTGCTTAAAAGCTCCATAGATACTATCTGCAAAAATAATAAACAGACTTGAAGTGACTGCAACAATTGCAGCTGATATTAACATACTGGACTTCCATGTCTTTTCAACTCTATCCAGATTTCCTCTACCAAGATTTTGTCCTACCACTGTAATAGTCCCTGCAGCAACAGCAAATATTGGCATATAAACAAGCTGCTCCATTCTTCCAACAAGAGATGATGATGTTACAATGATAGGATCAACAGATGTTGCGATTTTATTCATAATAAGAAAGGTTCCTGACATAATTAGTTGCCCAAAACTCTGGGGGAATCCTATTTTTATCACTCTTTTCATAATAGAAGGTGTAACATGTTCAAATTTCCACTCAACAGTTACCAGAGTTTGCTTTCTGATAAACACTGAGACAAGATAGATAAATGATACTACCTGTCCAATAACTGTAGCAATAGCAGCACCCTTTACATCAAGTCCAAAGCCTGGTAATTTAATAATTCCAAAATTTAATTCAGGAAAAATAAAAAACGGATCGAGTATTATGTTAAGCAAGGTACCAATAATCATGAATTTCATGAATTTATTCATTAATCCTTCACCCTGAAGTATACCTCCAAGAACATTTCCCATAAACATAAAACCTGAGATTGGAAGAATATAGATAAAATAATCGTGGCCGAATTTAAAGAAATCCCCTTGTGCTCCAAGACCTTTAACAATTTCCTCGGAAAACATGTAACCGAAAAAATACATTAATATAGATAGTATAAGGGCTATAAATAGACCGGACTCCGCAGTCTTAAAAATTATCCCCTCATCTTTCTCTCCAATACCTTTGGCAACCAGAGCAGACATACCAACAGAGAGGCCATTTCCCAGGGCCATTGCAACAAATATTATTGGGAAAACATAACCTGTACCACCAATTATTGCAGGATTCGATGGGTCAATAAAATTAATAAAAGCTGTATCTGTTATTGTATAAAAAAGCTGAAATACCATACCTGCTAAAATTGGCATTGAAAGCTTCATTATAACCGGTATTATTGGACCATCAAACATTCCTTTAATTTGTGATCTGTCAAATTTATTACTCATAATTTATTCCTTAATATCTATATAAGTTAGTGATAATATATTAGAAAGTCAACGTAAAAATATGAGTAATAATGCACCTGATATAACCATAACCATTCCAAGAAACTCTATTTTGTATATCTTCTCTTTAAAATAGTAAAGGGAAATTAATGTCGCAAAAATAAATTCCAGTTGTCCTACTGTTCTTACATAGGCAATTTTTACAAGGGAATAGGATGTTATCCACCCAAATGAACCAATACCGGAGCATAAACCTATTACCATTGGTTTTACAGGATTTAAAATCATTTTTTTTAATGCATCTGGGTGTTTTCTTAAAACAATAGGAAAGAGTATTGCAACTTCTGCTGTTAGTATAAACATTAATGTGTATATAGAATTAAGCATTTTTGATTCAGAACTTAGAAACATTGTAGCTTTTTTGGCAAAAAGAGCAGCTAATGCCAGGAATAAACCAGTTAACAGTGCAATTAAAGATGCTTTGGTAAACAGAGTACGTTTAATATTTGCGATAGTCACGCTGTTTTTTGACAGTGTAGCAAGAATAAGACCGGTAGAAGCTGTCATTACCCCGATCCATGCTGTTAAAGATAATGTTTCTCCTAAAAAAGCCAGTGCAAGAAGTGCAGTAAATACACCATCAATCTGTACAATAGTAAGACTTACAGCAAAACTTTTATAATTAAAAAGTGAAATTCTGAATAGTGTAGCAAGTATCTGGCTTATAGCCATTAGAATAATCCAAAAGTAAAATTCAGCATTTATAAGAGTTACTTTCCCCAGAAATCCAGAAAGTATGAGGTAAGAAATAAAAACTATTGGAAGTGCAAACAAAAAGCGTGAAAGGGAAATTACTCTAATAGGTAACTCCTTGGTTAGCTCTTTGGAGAGTAAATTCCTTACTATTTGGCTAAAAGTTGATATTAAGCTTAATATTATCCACATTTCTAGAATTTAATCTCTCTGTTAATTATATCGCTAATGGTTATTTTTCTGAAATAATCTGTTACATAATCCTTTGTCATAGACCAAAAGTATGATATATCACACTCTTTTCCGCACTTTTCCGAGCTACATGGTGTTGGTGTAAAATCTTCACCAACTGCATAAAGAACATCATATACACTAATCTCAACCGGTGGTTTATTAAGTGTAAATCCTCCATGGGCACCTCTTACCGAGCTGATTATTTTATGTTTTTTTAGTTTAGCAAAAATTTTTTCCAGAAAATCAGAGGAGATTGACTCTTCCTCTGCAATTTCCCTAACTGACTTCATTGAGTTTCCCGAATTTGTTAAATTAATAACTGATCTGACAGCGTATCTGCCCTTTGCTGAAACCTTCATCTAATCTCTGGCTTTTAAAGTTTTGGAAACTATTTCGTAAAGTCCGGTAGATATTCCATCTGATTTAAGTACTCTTTCCAACTGGATTTTCATGGTTTCTGCTAAACTGTCTGATATATATTTATATGTCTGGTAAGCTGCAGCAAGTTGTGATGATGCATGGGAATTAAATGTATCAATTTCTATTATTTTATCTGTTATATACCTGTAACCCTCACCATCAATTCTATGGAAGTTTTGAATATTAACTTTTGCAAATGTTCCAAAAAGGCTCCTTATTCTATTTGGATTATTTATATCAAAAATATTATTACTACTTAACTCTTTAACCTCGTTAAGAACATCAGAACTGTTTCTGTTAGCCTGTATTGAGAACCACTTATTCATTACAAGGAAGTTATCTTTCCATTTAGCATAAAACTCTCTGTTTGCCATTATTCTAATGTCATCGCTGCACTGCTGAAGTGCTGTAAAAGCTGCTATATAGTCACTCATATTATCTGCTGTTCTAAATTGGTGGAGGGCTATCTCTGCAATATCATCTCCAAGAGAAGAGAGGAGTATTAGAGCTCTGTTTTTTAGTTTCCTTTCAGAAACTGCCAGTTTGTTAAACTGGTACTTATCCCTTACGTTGTCTTCGAATATCTTTGAAAGTGATGGTTTTAACTCATTTATAAAAAGTTGCAAGTATCTTTTTCTTGCTCTATCTGCTAGATCGTAATCATATACTTCCATTGTATTCACTATGTTTTTAACTTCAGGAATATAGAGTAATTCAGCCATAAAGCTTTTCTCTAAACTGTTATCTGATAACAATTTTTTATAAGCTTCAGTTACTCTTCTGTCTATAACACTATCATTTCCATTTTTTAAATCGAGTAATATTTGCTCTATTCCCGCCATGGATACTCTGGAAGCAGCATCAAATTTGTTAAAATTATCACTGTCATTTGATAGTAAATGTATTAAATCATCAGTGGAATAGTTGTAATTAACTATAACAGGTGCACTGAAATTCTGAAATACAGAAGGGATTACCTCCTCTCCTGCTGGTATTTTAAACTCCTGATATTTATTCTTAATTATAATCTGTTTAAATCCACCAGGTGTTACATCGTGACCTTTTTTATTATATAGAGAAAGATTCAGTGGAAAATATTGAGGCTCTCTCCCACCATTATATGAGGTTTCAGGTATTTCCTGGCTAATTTTAAGGGTAAAATTCCCTTCAGAATATTCAGATTCAATATTTACTATTGGAGTACCAGCCTGGGAATACCATAGTTTAAATTGATCAAGATTATATCCGGAAGCATCTGCCATTGCTGAAACAAAATCTTCAGTGGTTACAGCATTACCAGTATGTCTTTTAAAATAAAGATCCATACCCTTTCTAAAATTGTCCTTTCCGATTAGTGTATGTATCATCCTAATAACCTCTGCACCTTTTTCATAAACTGTTGCAGTGTAAAAGTTATCTATTTTCATATAAGATTCCGGTTTAATTGGGTGTGAGTTTGGCCCCTTATCTTCCGGGAATTGGTAATCTCTTAAAGTTATTGCATCTTTTATTCTTTTTACAGACCTGTCAGTCATATCTGAGGTAAATTCCTGATCCCTGAATACAGTTAAACCCTCTTTTAATGTTAATTGGAACCAGTCTCTGCAGGTAACCCTGTTTCCTGTCCAGTTGTGAAAATACTCATGGGCAATTACAGCTTCGATTAATTCAAAATCATTATCTGTTGCTGTCTCAGGGTCAGCTAAGACGTAAACCGAGTTAAAAATATTTAACCCTTTGTTTTCCATTGCTCCAGCGTTGAAGGAGTCTACAGCCACGATCATATAGATATCAAGATCATATTCTAGACCAAAATTATCCTCATCCCACTTCATGGATTTTTTAAGTGAATTCATGGCATGTTGGGCATAGGCACTTTTACCTGGGTCAGTATATATTTCCAATTTAATTTTACGACCACTCATTGTTGTAAAGCTATCAGTAATCTTGTCTAGCTTTCCGGCTACTATAGCCATAAGATAACATGGTTTAGGGAATGGGTCTTCCCAAACAGCCCGGTGTCTGTTATTTCCAAGATTCACACTGTCTATGAGGTTTCCATTACCTAAAAGTACAGGGTATTTATTTTTATCTGCTTCGATGGAAATTTTATATTTAGACATTATGTCTGGTCTATCCATAAAAAATGTTATTCTTCTAAAACCCTCAGCTTCATTTTGAGTGCATAGGATATCACCAGATTTGTAGAATCCTTCAAGTGATTTATTTTTGTATGGATCAATTTTTACCTTTGTGTAAAGGGTAAAGTTTTCCGGAACACGGTCTATTGTTAATTTATTGTTCAGATAGCTGTATTCTACATCATTTTCATTTAATTTAATTTCAAGAATTTCCAGCTCATACCCGTCCAGAATTAATGGAGCCTGACTGTTCAGGGAATCTTTTTTAATTGTTAAAAGGGACTCAACTGTTGCATAATCATCTTCAATGTTAAAGAATAATTCAATATTTGGTATAGTAAAATCTGATTTTTTATAGTCCTTTAAAAGTACTTTATTCATTGTTATCTCCATAAATCTCAAAACTTTTTTTAATTTTCTGAGGTAATCTTTTATTCATCTTATTTATTTGAGCACTTTGTAAAAATGCACTATTATCTTCCTGAAAAGCAAGTGGTGCCATGGTGTAATTCTCTTTTGTGTATAGTTTAACAGGTGTTACAGGTGTAAAATTCTCAACTAAATCCATAAAAATCTTTATACTAACTGAGTTTTTATAATCTCTAACTGAAGAAATTCTTTTATTTAATGGTAAATATTTTATCAGATTAAAACTATCTGATGTGTATTTTGAGCCAACCATTACTAATCTGACTAGAATATTATCATCTATTTTGTATGGTGAGTTATTTTTTCCATCGGGATTTAGTATTAGTAAATTTCCATCCACAGAATCCATATTCCCGGTTATTTTAATATTTTTTTCAAGTAAAAAATTTATGAAATCCATAAATTCCTCATAAGCCAACATTGGTTCATTGCTGACATAAAAGTCCAGGTTATTTTCTTCTATGCTAACCGGGGTTTTGTATGGAATATAAACTGATAATTCCTTTTCTTTACTCATTATAGCAGCAACGAATTTTAGTAGGGAGTAACTCTCACTTACATATTCTGGGTAAGTAATTTGAACTTTATCTTTTGATTTCAGATCTTCTTTTAAAAGAGTCCCAACTTTAACACTCTCTGAAATGTGTTCTTTTATCTGGGTCAGATTTTTCTGACTCTCGATACTTGTTTCTGATTTGCATGATAAAATTATGATGATTAAAACAAATACAATTTTCTTCAATTAATTTCCTCTAGTAAACTCAAGAATTTTTTCTGTTCAAAACTGCTTAATTTTATTTCATAAACCTTCTCTCCAAAGGTCAATAATACTAAAGTTCTGTTAACTCTCTTGTGAGAGTTGTAATCTTTTTTATTCAATATTACCGGCCTGTTTTTAAAAGAGTAATATAGATAAAATTTTTCACTGGTAACTCTGGCAACAGGATCCAGATGATTTACCAGAAGTATAATTGCTAAAAAAATAATTCCTGAAATAAAAATTACAAGGTCTATGTCGTTATACTCTTTCTGCAAAGATTTAAAGGCAAAAAAGTATGGTATAAAAACAATATATCCATATAACTGGAGAATTAACTGTTTATGAAATTTTATAACTACCTTTTTTTTGTTGGCCATAGCTTTATATTACACGAATATTCTTAGTTACACCAGCTTTCCAATCTCTCCTGCCATATAAAAAGAGCCAGTAACCAGAATTGGTTTGTTAATTTTTATTGCTCTACTTAATGCATCTTTTGGTACTTCTTCAACAAGGACTTTTGCACCAATCTTATCAAAAGCTTTTACAATACTATTAATATCAGACTCTTTAAAATATCCAGGAGTTGATATTATAATATTCTTAAAGTTCTCAGAAATTATTCTGGACATACTCTCAATATCCTTATTCTTTATCACACCGAATATTACAGTTCCCTCTCCATATATTTTTTTAAATGTCTCAACAGTTCCCTTAACTGAATTTTTAGTGTGGGCTCCATCCAGCACTATAACAGGATTTCTCTCTATAGCCTGGAATCTTCCAGGTATATAGGCCTTTTTTAGTCCTTCAATTATAATCTGACTGGTTATTTCAGGCGCAGCGATGTTTACAGCCTTAATTGCCAGTAGAGCATTTTGGGGTTGTACAAACCCCTGTATTCCAAGAGGGTAGGTTATATTTGATTCTATAAGAAATGTTCCCTCTTTAGTTACTTCTGATAAGAAATTTTCGCCAATTGTATAAAATTCTGAGTTTTTACTTTTTGCCACAGTTTTAATTACTTCAACAACACCAGTGTCACTATTTGATGTTACAATAGGAGTTTTTTCCTTAATTATTCCTGCTTTTTCACCAGCAATTTTTTCAAGGGTATCCCCTAATATTTCAGTGTGTTCCAGTTCTATTGGAGTTATTACTGAAACTTCAGGATAAATAACATTGGTTGCATCCAATCTTCCACCGAGGCCTGTTTCAATAACAGCCCAATCACACTTTTCATTTTTAAAGATGATGAATGATGCAATTGTCATAAGTTCAAAGGTAGTTGGGGCTCCACCAGGCAGCTCTTTGTAATCTAGTTTTTCTACTATAGATTTTATATGTGAAATTGCATCCAGATATACACTGTCTTTAAAGAAAGTATGATTATTAGTAATCCTTTCTCTGTAATTTAACAGGTGAGGGGATGAGTAGATACCTGTTTTATAGCCCTGACTGGTTAATATAGAGCCAATAAAACTGCAGGTGGATCCTTTTCCTTTTGAACCGGCAACATGAACTGCTTTAAAACTATCCTGGGGATTTTCAAATAACCCCAGGAGAATCTTCATTTTATCCAACCGATAAGATTTACTTGTACTATCCGGTGTTCTTTCCAGGTTTAGAAAGGAGACCATCCATTCAAATGCTTCTTCTACACTCTTAAACATTATTTCCTCAGCTTAAATGCGTTTCCATGGGTGGTAAAACCTTCGTAATCAGCTAAAACAGGAACATGCTTGTTTAAAGTTTCATACCCTTTTTTAGTAGAATAAATAACAGAAGAGAATTTTACAAAATCCCTTACCCCTACAGCGGAGAAGGTTTTTGCTTTACCTCCTGTAGGTAGTACAGCATTAGGTCCAACAGAGTAGTTTACAGCAGAAAATGGAGTCGAGTCTCCTAAAATTATCTCTCCTGCATTTGTAATTTTACCCATAGTATCCCAGGGGTCTTCTGTATGAATTGCCAAGTGTTCTGGGGCAAAATTGTTGGAAATTTCACAGGCTTCATTTATGTTTTCTGTAACAATAACCCCTCCATAACCTTTTAGAACATCAGTAACAAAGGTTTTTCTTGGTTCTGGAAGATCCTTAATCATCTCTTCCATATATTCAGCAGCTTTTACAGCATTTTCATAAGAATCGGTTAATAGCAGAGCTGAGGAGTCTGAGCCATGTTCAGCTTCTACTAAAAGATCCAGAGCCATATTATATGGATTTGCTGTTTTATCTGCTATTAAAGCAGACTCTGATGGCCCCGCAGGTAACCCAACATCAACTACTGAATAGAGTAGTCGTTTTGCAGCAGTTACATACATGCTTCCCGGGCCTAATATTTTAACAACAGGTTTTATTGTCTCTGTACCATAGGTTAGGGCTGCAATAGCTTCAGCTCCACCAACTTTATAAACCTCATCTATTCCGCAAAGTGAACATGCGTATAAAACACCACTATCTGCCATTCCTGAGCCGTTTGGTGGAGTTGTTACACATACTCTCTTAACTCCGGCTATTACCGCAGGAACAGCAAGCATATATAGCATTGATGGAAAAGTTCCTCTTCCCCCAGGAACATATAGTCCTACAGAGTCAATTGGTGTAACTCTCTCTCCTGCAAATATACCAGGAGATGTTTCCATCATGGAGAACTCTTCAGGTTTTTGAGCTTCGTGGAATTTTTTGATATTATTAATTGAGAACTGAATTGCATTTTTAACCTCTTCTGTTAAACTTTTTTCTGCAAATTCAAACTCTTCATCTGTTATTTTTAAATAGTTTGTATTAGCGGGTATTCCAAGGAATTTATTATTATAATGTAAAAGGGCATTGTCACCATCTTTTTTTACATGATCTATAATATCTTTTACAACAGAAAGTACATCTTCAATATTTTGCTCAGATCGTTTGAATATTTTTTCTCTTTCTGCTTCAGATATATCTTTCCAGAATTTTACATTAATCTTCATTTTTCCCCCAGTTTTCCATTGAAATTAAAGATACTTCCTAGGAAATAAAATCTCAATAGCAAAATTAATTTTTTTTCTATTGCTAATTGTTCATTGGGTGATTAAACTAAAAGAATAACAAATATTTAAAATGGAGTAACTGATGAAGACAAATTCTGACTTTCCATCTATTAATACTAAATCACCTGATGGTATGAGTCCATCTGGGCAGCCGTACAAAGTTCTTGTGGTAGATGATTCAATGTTTGTGAGAAAACAGATATCTCAGATTCTAACAAGTGAAGGCTTTGAAGTTGTAGCTCAAGCATGTGATGGTGCTGAAGGGCTAGAAATGTATAAAGAAAATCATCCGAATATCGATATTGTTACAATGGATATAACAATGCCAAAAATGGATGGTGTAACATCTTTAGAAAAAATCATGGAATTTGATAAAAATGCAAAAGTTATCATGATTAGTGCTTTAGGAAAAGAGGAGTTAGTAAAAAAATCCCTTTTGGCTGGTGCTAAGAACTATATAGTTAAACCGCTAGACAGAAAGAAAGTTCTTGAAAGAATTTTACAGGCACTAAAATAATAGTTAACGGAGAGTGCAGGGAATTCCTGCACTTAAGCATAAATTAACAAACTCTTTCATTTCTTCCAATGAGTATGGTGTGTTTAAATTATATTCTGGTAGAAGTGTTTCACCATTTCTGAAGTTTGTTATAAAATATCTCTTAATACCTTTTAGGTATGGAATCATCTCTTTTAGATCACTTTTTGTAAATATTATTGGTGCTGAAGTAGTTCTTATTTCATAATCAATCTCTGAATTTTTTAACCAGTTAAGAGATTCGACTATTTTTTCCCAGTTTTGGAATCCGAGGGAAGGGTACTTTCCTGGAGATGTTTTAAAATCCATTGCTATATAATTGGGTTTTAATTTCTTGAGTCTTTCCGGATTTGTTCCATTAGTGTC
The DNA here is from genome assembly GCA_003247135.1 of Spirochaetales bacterium. Taxonomy (GTDB): domain Bacteria; phylum Spirochaetota; class Spirochaetia; order DSM-2461; family DSM-2461; genus Thiospirochaeta. The sequence continues at coordinate 43,561 of QKAW01000018.1, forward strand.
CAGCTTTACTTTTAAACCCCATTCCTGAAAAGTTTTAATATATGTATCAATATCTTCATAGAGTGTCGGTTCACCACCACTAATTACAACACCGTTAATGAGATTTTTTCTTTTATAAATAGTTTCCATAATTAATTCTATATCAATCAGTTCCTCAATTATTGGATTTACTATATGTGGATTATGACAGTATGGACATTTTAGATTACAACCCGGAAGAAAAATTACTGATGAAATTTCTTCCGGATAGTCCAGAAGGGTTGTTTTTATTAACCCTCCATACTCTATTTTCATTAAGCTATTTTTTTATCTTCTAAAAGAATATTTAAATCCATTGCTTTTGATGTTCTTGTAATCTCTTTACCATCTGCATCAAAAAATATTACAGTAGGAGCGGTAAAAACATTATATTTTGCTGCCTTTGTAAAGCCGTTAGAACTGTCTGCATTTATACTCTCTCCACTCATTTTAAGATTGGATATAATTGCTTTAACAGGTGGGCAGTTTGGACAAGTTTGACGGTAGAAAAACATATAAGATGCAATTTCACTGTTAGGTGTAGTGTTTTCCATAATCACATCACTGTTTTTTCTAATTTCTACAGTTCCATTTTTTGATTCATCAAATTCAGTTTTAATGTAGTTCTGACGAAACTTATACTCCTCTTTTTTACCTTTGTTCCAGTTCTTTACTGCTCTATAATAACCGACAATTCTTGCATATTTTTCAGTCTCTCGACCTTTAACACTTAATAACTGTCTCTCTAACGCTTCAATTTTGTCATCGATTTTACTTTTTGCCTGAATCATTTATACCTCTCCATTTATAATTTTTTGTTTCTTTAGTTCTTCGATCTGTTTATTTATCTTTGTAATCTCTTCATCTCTACACTTAGGACAATTGTCGTGTTCCCCATCAAGATAACCATGAATACTGCATATTGAGAAAACCGGTGATATTGAGAAGAAAGGAAGCTTGTAGTTTGTGGCAATAGTTTTTACCAGATTTCTACATGCTTTCCAGTCTTTTATGGATTCTCCCAACATTCCATGAAATACTGTCCCTCCAGTATATTTTGTTTGTAGTGAATCCTGGAGGTCAAGTGCTTCGAAAATATCCCTGGTAAAATCAACAGGAAGTTGAGTTGAGTTTGTATAATAGGGTTCCTCTTCTCCGGCAGCAATAATATTTGGATATATTTTTTTATCATGTTTAGCTAATCTGTAACTTGTACTTTCTGCAGGTGTTGCTTCCAGATTAAAAAGATCTCCTGTTTTTTCCTGATAATCGGCTAAACGATCTCTCATAAATACAAGAATTTCATTTGCTGTATCCTGTCCCTCTTTTGTTGTAAGGTCAGTAGAAATATAGTTTTTTAAACACTCATTCATTCCAACAAGTCCAATTGTTGAAAAGTGACTATTAAGATTAGAAAGATATTTCTTTGTGTATGGGAAAAGACCATTTTCCATCATTTTATTTACGACTTTTCTTTTAAGAACCAGGGACTGGGCTGCTAAGTCCATCATATTTCCCAGATTGTTGTAAAATTCAGCTCTTGTATTACTTAAATAACCGATTCTTGGCAGGTTTATTGTTACTACACCAATTGATCCGGTTAATTCATCGCTCCCGAATAGACCTCCACCTCGTTTCCTTAACTCTCTTTTATCAAGCTGCAGTCGACAGCACATGGATCTTACATCTTCCGGATTTAGATCGCTGTTTATAAAGTTCTGAAAATAAGGGGTTCCATATTTTGCTGTAATTTCGAAGAGAAGCTTTGCATTTTCTGTTTCCCAGTCAAAATCCGGAGTTATATTGTATGTTGGTATAGGGTATGCAAATCCACGACCATTAGCATCACCTTCAAGCATTAGTTCCAGAAATGCCTTGTTTATCATCTCCATCTCTTTCACACAATCTTTATAGGTATAATCCTGCTCTTCTCCACCAATAATTGCGAACTTATCAGCCAAATCCGATGGACATACCCAATCCAGAGTTATATTTGTAAATGGAGCCTGACTTCCCCATCTTGAAGGAGTATTTACACCAAAGATAAAACTTTGAATAGACTGTTTAACCTCTTTATATGAGAGATTATCTGCCCGTATAAAAGGGGCAAGAAAGGTATCAAAGCTGGATAGAGCCTGGGCTCCTGCCCACTCATTCTGCATAATTCCAAGGAAATTAACTATCTGGAACATAAGTGTAGAAAGGTGTGATGCAGGTTTGGATGTTATCTTTTCACTTACCCCACCTAAACCATCTTTAATTAACTGTCTTAAAGACCACCCGGCACAATAACCGGAAAACATTGATAAGTCATGAATATGAAAAGCTCCGCTTTTATGGGCATCTGCTATCTCTTTTGTATAAATATTTTTTAGCCAGTAGTTGGCTGTTATTGTTCCTGAGTTGTGTAAAATTAACCCTCCAAGGGAGAAATTTACATTGGCATTCTCATTAACTCTCCAGTCTGATTGGGAGAGGTATCCATCCATTGTTTCATCAATATCCAGCAATAGTTTATTCTGATCCCTAATAGCTTCATGTCGTGATCTGTACAGAATATACGCTTTGGCAATATCTGTCTCTTTGGCTTCCATTAGGGTTGCTTCTACAATATCCTGTATCTCTTCAATTGCAGGAATTGAATTAGGGTGTCTTGTTAATTGGAACTCTTCAAGTTTTTTCTCGGTTAATTCAGTGAGTTTCTTATCCAGAGCTTCATCATTTGCTCCTCTAACAGCTTCAATTGCCTTTGATATTGCGTTTGCAATTTTTTCAGGTTTATAGGTATCTACTGTTCCATCTCTTTTAATAATTTTCTTAATACCGGGTTTGGGAATATTTAACTTTTTATCTCCCAGTATTTCACTCCAATCAATACTTGCCAAAAAAAACTCCTTCTTATTAACTTTTTATAATCTGTTTATCTCCTCGATAAACTCATCTACATTTTCAAATTTTTTATATACTGAAGCAAATCTTATATATGCTACCTTATCAATATCTGCAAGTTTTGAGAGAGTCAAATCTCCTAAAAAATCAGATGATATTTCATGATTTGCCTTTCCCCCTAATTCTGCTTCATCTTCTATTTCATGAAGCATTCTCTCAATTACCATTTGGGGTACCGGCCTTTTCTCAACAGCACGACTTAGCCCCCTTTCAATTTTTTTTATATCAAAGGGTTGCCTTCTTCCGTCATGTTTAATGACCATAAGTGGTATCTCTTCTATCTTCTCATATGATGTAAATCTGTAGCTGCAGGAAGAGCATTCTCTTCTTCGTCTTATTGATGTTCCACTACTGTTTTGGCGAGATTCTAAAACTTTATCTTGTACAAAGCCGCATAGAGGGCATTTCATTTGGCACTCTCTCTTTAACACTATATGTAGTGTATTAACATGTCTAATATCACTTTAAATTCCTGTTTTGTCAACGGGAATTTTCTACATTTTGTTAATTTCAAGGACGATTGCTATTAAAGTTATTGTTACTGTTAATGTCAATAGGCTAACCAGAATATCTATACTATTTTTATGTTTTTTCCTTTTTCTGCCAATAAAGCGGTGTAAACTTTCGTGAAGCAAAATGAAGGGCATTAATATTACGGAAATCAAAATATTTCCCAAGTATTTTGAATTTATAAACAGTGAGATTATGCTAAAATCACTATATAGAAAGTTTTGATAAAAGATATATAGATGCAAAATCGGAGACAGTAAAAAGAGTAAATTCTTAACTTTTATATTCTTTATGGAAATAAACAGGATCGTGCAAAAAATTGGCCATAACTGAATAAGCCCCAAAGGAAGATATATAATAGAGAGTATAAGAAAAAGAATAAATGATGAGTAAAAACTAAACAGCATATAAAAGTAGGGTGAGTTGGAAAATGCAGAATCCTTAACAATATGAAAGCTTATACCATATATAAAGAGTATTATCAGAATCTTAATTATCAAGAAAAATAAAGGGGATTGGTAAATTATCTGATTATTTTGGGAATAATCAACGATGTAACTAATTACCAAGGTAGAAATAAATGCATTGATAAATACTTGCATGGTTTTAAAGGGAATTGCCGGTAAAAATTTAAAATTTTCTTTTAAATGAAAATTTACAGGTTTAGATATGATAACCAAGAAAAGCATAATAATCAGAATAGAAGTAGCAAAAACATATATTATGTATCTTTCATTCATATACACAACTCTGTTCATAATATTAAATACAAAATAGAGTTTGTCACTATTTTGGACAGTATTAATTTTATCCAGTATATCTTTAAAAGTGTAGTATCCGGTTTTTCCCTGAATAAGAGCTATATCTCTATTATAACTGTTGTATAGTTGAGTTAAACTGTTTTTAGGAATAATTGTTGATATCATAAAAGGGAATTCCCTTGCAAACTCCTCTTCTATATTTAGGGTTTTTACAATTATTTTTGTAAAGTCCATCCCCGGGAGATTTTTTTTATTAATACCATATATTTTTGGCTCGCTGTTGACCGGGTCAATATATATAGTTAATACAGGTGCTTTTTCATAGTTATTTTCCAGGTAGTTTATAGAACCTGCAAAGTTATTAGTTAATAAATTATCATCAAATAGTAGTATTTCAAGACTAAAATTCTCGAATTGTAAATTTTCTAAAGGTAGGATTTCTGAATATTTATCACTGTTGTTGGTAATAATTTGAATTTTATCCTGAGAATAGGCGTAAAATAGAAAACTTAAAAAAAATATAAAAAGAAACTCTTTTCTTAGCATTTAATGAGCATAATTTATGAAAATGTTTGGGTCAATAAAATATATTAAAAATATTAATACTCTGTTTTTTATTAAAATCATTTCCAACAATTAAATAGATATGGTAAACTGATTTTATGGCTGTAATTGATATAATAAAAGAGAGAAGGTCTTGCAGAAAGTTTATCAGTAAAAAGATAGAAGACAGTAAGCTGAATAGCATACTTGAAGCTGGAAGATTGGCTCCTTCTGCAAAGAATAGACAACCATGGAGATTTATTACTATAACAGATGAAAGTATAAAAGAAAAAATTTTAAATGCCTGTTATGGTATAGATACCATAAAAACTGCCGATAAAATAATAGCGGTTTGTACAACAAACATAAATTATACAATGCCAAATGGTTTACACTCCCATATTTGTGATTTAAGCATTGCAACATCATTTATGATGCTACAGGCGGAATATGAGGGGCTTGGGTCCTGTATAATAACAACATATATAGAAGAGAGTATAAGGGATGTTTTAACTGTGCCATTCTCCATGAGAGTTCACTGTTTATTAGCATTGGGCTATAAAGATGAAAACAGTCTTGAAGAGACAGAAAGAAAATCCCTGGATGATATTCATAATTTTGAACATTGGTAATTAAATTGAGGAAAGTGTGGAAGAAGAAGTTATTGATTTACCGGTAAAACTGCTATTCTCCGATTCGGGGGTAGATTTTTTTATTAAAAATAAAAAACCAATGAATAAGTTTAAGATGCCGGATAACAGTACCCAGTATGGTATTGCTCTAAATCAGTATAATCATAAAACTGTTAAACATCTCATAGCTATAGGCTATTTAGTAAGAATAGATATTTCAAGAGCAGAATTTACATCAATAAGAAAGGATATACTCTCAATGACCAAGAGTAATGTATTTGGTTTCCTGGTAAAAAGATTTGATGAAATGGTTTTTGATCTGGTTATTGAGTCAGATATTATTAAAAACTGGAATAGATTAAATCATGGAAGTATTATTGATAGAAAGACAAATTTAAATGAGACGGTTTTAAGGCAGATTCTGGAAAAAAATAAAACAGTAGTTAACAGTGTTAAGGATTCCCTACTTCTAGCTGTACATAATGAGTTATATAGCAATGGTTCCTTAAGTGAAGAGGAGATTTCAAATCAGTCTATTTTATGTAAAGAGTATTTAACTAGCCTCCGATCTATCACCTGGTTTATTCTTTCAAAATTTAAGGATGCTCAATCCTATGATCTACTTATTGATCAGATAACTCAAGTACTTATTGAATTTATGAGTCGTAACAAAATAGCAGAGTATGTATCTTTAATGCTTATGGAGTTATTAAACAGTTCTGAAAACAGAAATTTAAGAGAGTTTATTAAAATGACATACCCAACAATGTCATATAATGACTTACTTGAAGAACCTGAAGCAAGAATTGGTCTTTTAAAGGATATGGATAGCAGAGGTCTGAATTTTACTCTCAGTTATAAATTTGATAAGTCAGAAACCAAGATTAGTTCACGAAAGAGGTTTGAGGTTGCTGTATTTAACAAAGAGAGTGAAATACTAATTTTAAAAGAACAGGTAGATAAGCAGATGGCTTCCAAGGTAAGTAAACAGACACTAACTGATTTTTACAGGAAGTCCGGTGGTGATGGCTCAGATCTGGGTATGTATTATCTATCCTACCTTGGAGAAGAGTGTTCCAAAGTAGGAATAAAATTTGAGTCCCAGGTTAAAGAGATCTCAGGTACAGGTCAGACCTATACCTCTTTAAGTCTTAGCCTCTAGTTCTCTGATAACTTTTTTACTCTTTCACTTACCGGTGGGTGGGAGTAGTAATAGGTAGAGTAATAAATATCCGGAGTAAGATTACTTAGATTATCCTTGGAAAGTTTTAACAAAGCATTTATCAGAGAATCAGATTCTCCTCTTATTTTTTTTGCAAAATCATCCGCTTCAAATTCATGTTTTCTAGAGAGTTTGTTGGATAATGGGGTCAGAAAAAAAGTAAAAGAACTTGATATCATCATTATTAGTGTTATTAAACCATAATAGGTTCCTGGCTGTAGACCGAAAGTTGTAAAAAGAGGTTGGAAACCAATAAGCAGGGATATAATAAAAAAAGTAACCGGTATTGTTAAAAAGGTTAATGTAATTTTTTTTGTTATATGCCCCATTTTCCAGTGGCCAATTTCGTGGGCAAGTACACCACAAAGTTCCTGAACCGTGAGGTTTTCAATTAAAGTATCATAGAGAACTATTCTTTTAGTCTTACCAATTCCCGTAAAATATGCATTGGAGTGCCCTGATCTTTTAGAACCATCCATAACAAAAATACCTGTCAGACTAAATTTTGCTTCTGTTGCCATTTTTTCAAGTTCGGTTTTTAATTCTCCATCTTCAAGTGGTGTAAACTTATTAAATATTGGAGCTATAAATGTTGGATATATTACAACTAACAATAATTGAAATAGAATAAAAAATGTTGAAGCCAGAAGCCACCAGATTGAGCCGGTTTTCTCGATAAACATAAAAAGTGCAAAAAGAATAATTCCACCAAGAAAAACTGTTAAAACTGTCTGCTTAATTGTATCTGAAATATAGGATTTTATACTCATTTTATTAAAACCAAACTCCTCTTCAATTACAAAAGTTGAGTATATTGAGAATGGGATTTCTGAAATTGATAAAATAAAAGTGATAATTCCAATAAAAAGAATGCCATAAATTGTACTGTTTGAAATATAAGAAGATAGGACTGATTCTATCTTCCCAAGAAAGCCGGAGAAAAGAATTATTACACTAAAGAGAGTAGAGAAAATTAGCCTTAATATTGAAAAATGCTCTTTTCTGAGTGTGTATTTAATACTTTTACTATAACTCTCTTTTGATATTAGAGATTGGAAAAGTAAGGGTATACTCTCCCTGTTTTTAATTACAGAATTTATATTAAGGGATGTCAGTGTAAAAACTGTTAGAAATTCCAGTGTTAATAGTGCTATGTAAAGTATTGTAAAACCTAGTTGATTCATTTAAAAGTCCTTATAAATAAAAAAACCCTGATAATCAGGGTTATAACCGTATTAAAGTGCTGCTACAGCTTCTTTTAATTTACCGTTTTTTACAGCTTTGTTACACTGCTTACAAATATTAACTTTTTTCTCGTTAAGTTCGTTTTCGTAAACAGTTTTAATAGCTGTTCTTTTACAAAGAGGACATACTCCTCTACCACTTTTTACCTGATCTCGGATTCCTTTTCCTCTGTGAGCTTTTGACATTTATACTCTCCTAATAATTATTAGTTATTTATGATTAATCAGATATGTAATATACTTCTGATGTTAATTCTTGTCAATGAACCAGGGGGTATTAATGGACATGGAGTGGGAACAATTTCTTGAAAAAGAGAGAAATTGTGATTATTTTGAGAAACTTTGCTCATTTTTAGAAATTGAGTATGAAAAAAAAGTGATATATCCTAAAAAGATAGATATATATAGAGCTTTGGAATTAACGCCTCTATCAAAAATAAAATGTGTAATTATTGGGCAGGATCCCTATTTTAACCCGGATGAAGCCACAGGTTTAGCTTTCTCGGTTAATGAAGATATAAAAATTCCACCATCCTTGAAAAATATATATAAAGAATTAAATGATGATTTAGGAATAATTAGATATAATGGTGATTTGACAGATTGGGCAAAAGAAGGTGTTTTCTTGTTAAACAGAGTACTAACTGTAGAAGCTGGTAAACCAAATTCCCATAAAAAAATAGGATGGTTAAAATTTACTATGGAGATTATAAAGAGGATCTCAAAAATTGAGAGACCACTGGTATTTATGCTTTGGGGAGGAGAAGCAATAAAGCTTAAGAGATTTATTGATAATCGACACCTGGTTTTAACAGCACCACATCCTAGTCCATTATCATCCTATAGAGGATTTTTTGGTTGTAAACACTTCTCCAGGTGTAATATTTTTTTAGAGTCTAAGGGATTATCCGGGGTTAAATGGGGATAGATATGAGTAAGTGGGCAATAATTACAGGAGCAACAAGCGGAATAGGTAAAGCATACTCTATTTTACTTGCAGAAAAGGGATATAACTTAATAATTACCGGTAGAAGAGAGGAGCTTCTATCTAATAATAGAGATTATTTAATTAACACTTTTAGAATTGAAGTTGAGTCTTACATTGTTGATTTTTCAAAACCAGAGATGTTTCATGATTTTCTTGGTCAAGTTTCACTAAATAAACAGGTCGAATTTTTAGTAAATAATGTTGGTTTTTCAAATCACTCAAATTTTTTTGAAACAGATTTTTCAATAAATGAGAAGATGATCGATGTACATATAAGATGTTTGGCCTCTTTAGTTCATACTTTTGTTCCAATTATGAAGAACAATGGTTCCGGATTTATTGTTAATATCTCATCTCTTGCAGGTTTTTTACCATCTCTCTCTGATCCATTCTATTCAGGAACAAAGAGTTTTATAAACACCTATTCTGAATCAATTTCCATGATATTAAAAAGTGAAGGAATAAAGGTGCAGTCTCTATGTCCAGGTTTTACACGAACTGATTTTCATAAAAAAATGAATTTAAATGCTAAAACATTCAGGAATAAAGGGTTAAAAAGATGGATGAATCCAGAGGATGTTGTTGATTACTCTTTTAGAAAACTGTCTAGGAGCAGTGTTATAGTTATCCCGGGGATAGCTAACAAAATACTCTATTACTCTTTAAAAATTATACCTAAATGTCTCTATTATAAGTTAGCAGGAAGGAAAAGAGTCTTAAATGAAAGGTGAAAAACTTGGATTGGTTTTAGAAGGAGGTGGAGCTAAAGGGGCTTATCATCTCGGTGTTTATAAAGCTCTTCTGGAGTTGGGGTACAGAATTAATGGGGTTGCAGGAACCTCTATCGGGGCTTTAAATGGAGCTCTTATAGTTCAGGGTGATTGGAAAAAAATGTATAATTTCTGGTATAACTCCTCTAATCTCCTTGCCTATGGTATTAGCGATGAAGACTTCAGGAAAATAAGTCATTTTAATCCTGAGCATGTACTTTATGCGGCCAGTTTTCTGGGGGATGTTATTAAAAATCATGGTCTGGATGTTAGAAAAATTAAGCAGCTATATGCAGATATGTTAAATGAGAAAAAGGTTAGAAGATCAAAGATGGATCTTGGTCTTGTAACAGTTAAACTGGATAATCTGAAAACTGTAGAAATTTTTAAGGATCAGATACCAAATGGTCAATTATATGAATATTTAATGGCAAGTTCCAATTTTCCACTATTTCACAGGGATAGTGAGTATGAAAAAAAGTTTATAGACGGAGGAATTATGAATAATCTGCCATTAAATATGCTTCCTGAAAGAGGTTATAAAAAACTTATTGCTGTTAGAACCTTTGCAATAGGGAGGACAATAAACTATAGAAATCCGGATGTTGAGGTTCACTATATAAAACCATCAAGGCCTTTGGGAAACATGCTGGATTTTAATAAAAAACAGGCAAGGGAGAATTTAGTTCTTGGTTATCTGGATACCTACAGAACTATGGCAGGCTATGCTGGGGACATCTTCTGTATAAAACCCCTAAAAGAGGACTTTTCATACATTAATAAACTTCTTAATACTGCTGATGAAAATATTACTAAAGCTGCAAAGGTTATGGGTTATAGAGATATAAATCCTAAAAGATTTCTTCTTGAAAAACTTTTGCCACAAATTGCAGATTATCTGAATCTGGGACTAAATGTCTCCTACGAGATTCTAATAATCTCTTTTTTCGAGGAGATTGCCAAATCACTTTCTATTGATAGAGACAGAATATACAATTCTGAGGAATTTATAAATCTGGTAAAAAAACAGTTTTTTATTGAGCATAAAAACTTTAAAAAATATAAGAGTCTACCTAGAATTATTCATACTAGTTCTTTTTTAACTTCCTTTTTAAAGAATGATTTTTTTTATTTTATAATGGAGATATTTTTTAAATAATTTTGATTTTTAAATTATAAGTATTAAAATTATAAGTGAGATCAATTTAAAGGAGTATCTTATGAAAATTCCATTAAAGGCTAAAGTTACATGTAAAGATGGTGAATACGGAAGCGTTAAGGAGCTTCTGGTTGATCCTGTAAAAGAAAAAGTTACCCATATAGTAATTTCCAACAAACACAGCGGAGTTGAATATATTCTTCCAATTGTATTGCTTGATTATACTTCGGATTCAATTGTCTCTATTGATAAAACTGCTTCTGAGATTAATAAATATCCTAAATTTATTATACATGATTTTATAACTGTTCCTACTGCTGATGTAAATTTTTCATTCTGGTCTTCTGATCCGTCATTACCCCACTCCTATACAATGTTTCCCTATGTAATTCATGATGGTAAACCTGTTATTGAGGTATCAAAAGAGGCTATTCCAAATGGTGAGTTTAAACTAAAAAGAGGAATGGCAATAAAGGATAATACTGGAAAAAATGTAGGAAAAATTGATGAATTAATCGTAGATCCTGAAAGAGATCATATAACACATATTGTGTTAAGAACCGGCCATCTCTTTGGTAAAAAAGATGTTGTTGTTCCTAATATTAATATTACATCATTCTCTAGTGAGTCTATTACCCTCTCCTTAAATGTTGATGAAATAAAGGATCTACCTGAAGTATTAATTAAGAGGGCCTGGAAGGATTAGTTAAGGTTTACAATACATACCGGGGATCCGGTTTTTAATTCACTGCCAAAACTGCCCTCTGGCAAGCCACTTAAGGGATGGAATTTCATGGTTGAAATATTATCTGAATCCTGGTTTGCTATAACCAAGAACTCACCATTAGGTGAGAAGGTTATATCTCTTGGTTTATCCCCACCACAATCAATGGATGAGTGGAATTTTAACTCAGTTCTAGTAGTATCTCTCTCAATTATATAGGTTGATATTGTGTTCATAAAACGGTTTGATATGGTGAGTGTTTTACCGCTAGGGTGTATTTTTATAGCTGCAGGGGAACATTGAATATTTATATTCTGTATGTGGGTTTCTATTCTTTGAATTATTTCCTTAGGGGATCCATTTTTATCCAGACTAATAACCAGTATATATGGTTTTAATTCACATAACAGAAAGAGATATCTACTATAGGGGTCAAATAGAAGGTGTCTGGGACCATATCCCTCTTGAATATTAAAAGCAGTGTATTCTGAAATATTATTTAGGTTATGAATCCATAATTTATCATTGCCCAGGTCGCACACATACAATTTAGTCTCGTCCGGGTTAACTACTGCCTGATGAGCTCTGGATTGGATTCCAGAATAGTATATATTTTTTAAAATTTTTATTTGAGAGTTTTGGTTTATATATTCAAATAGTGAACCTTTACTATATGAAGTCCCAAAAATTCTATCTTTATATGTTGTTAAGTGACAAAAGCCGTCATTGGATTTTTCAGAGCTGTTTTTCTGGTATATTATACTATTTTCTATAGATAGTTGATAAATCTTGGAATTATGATTATCAGATTCTGAGCATGAGAATAGATTACTTGTCTCTTTTGAATAGCATAGATATGTTGGGTTCTCTATACTGGGAAAATTTCCATACTCTATTATATTTTCAGCTTCTTTATCTATAGCAATTAAGCTGACTCCTTTACCTTTATCAGTATAGGAACCAATTGCAAAGTAATATTTATCCATAAACAACCTCTGCCATATATTATATACATAAAATATATAATATATGAATAAGGAGTCCCCCGGATTTACAACCCGGGGGAAGAAATATGAAAAAATTATTCGTTAGAAAGTATTAATTTAATTTTCTGGTTATTTCTGATTACATTTAAAGTAACCTCTTTGTCTGATTTTGATATGTACTTATAAAAATCAGGTGTTGTGGTTATAGCCTTTCCATCTATATGGGTAATTATATCTCCAGGAATTATTCCAGTTAATTTTGCTATTGAGTCATCAACAACAGAGACTACAATAACTCCCTTAGTCTGTTTAGATAGTTTATTCTCACTATTTTTGTTTATACTATCTATTATCTCATCTGTAAGAGTTATTGAATTTATTCCAGGCCATAATAGAGCTTTCATATTCTCTTCTGTTCTAAGCTCAGGATATATTCTTATTGTCTGACTGCTATTATCCCGTAATATTTCAAATGTTGCCAACTTTCCGGCTGGTAAATTCCCTACTGCTTTTAAAAGATCATCACTATTTGTAATGTTTTTACCGTTTACATTTGTTACTATATCTCCAGGTTTTAATCCACCTTTATCTGCTGGGGACTTTTTAAAGATATTATGGATAAAAGCACCGTTTTGATCATTATTCTTTAATGATTCCTTTATCTCTGTTGGGATATTACCCATACTAACACCAAGCCATCCATACTCAACGGAACCTTTGTCTATTAAATCTCGGATAACTTTTTTTGCATTGTTAATTGGTATTGAAAACCCAAGGCCAATGTTTCCACCTGTTTGTGAAGCAATCCATGAGTTGATACCAATTATTTCACCATCAATATTAACAAGAGCTCCACCGGAATTACCCTGGTTAATTGCAGCGTCAGTCTGAATATAATCAGTAAAATCAGCTTCCATTCCTGTTGCTGAACTTCTTCCAATAGCACTTATAATACCCAGTGTCACAGTGGATTCATAACCTAAAGGACTACCTATAGCTATTGCCCAATCACCAATAAAAATATCATCAGAATCCCCCAGTTTGGCTACAGGTATAAAATCCGATGTTTCGAAAACCAGTAATCCCAGGTCTTTTCTTGGATCTGTTCCAACAATTTTAGCGTCATAGGACTTTCCATTTGTAAAATGTATTGTTAATTCCTGGGCATCCTTTACAACATGGTTATTAGTTAAAACATATTTCTTTTTACCGTCGGCTTCAACAACAATTCCGGAACCAAGACCCTTTGATTCAAATTCCTGAAACTCCGGTTCTTTATTCTGATCGCTGTTGTCATTTCTGAAAAAGAAATCAAACGGGTTTCTTCCTGCCTGAACTTTGGTTTTAATTACTGTATCTATTTGCACTACAACAGGGGTTACATCTCTTGCTACTTTTCTAAAGGGATTATCCTTTTCTGTAGATGCAAAACCAAATGTGGATAAGCTTAATAACATTAAAATAACTGTAAGTCTGTTTATTATTCTATACATGGTCATCTCCTTCCATTTTTTAATTATAATATAAATCAGGAAGATTACGTTATTATTTCTTTAGTATTACTAATTTGTAACAATATAATTTATTTTTTGGGGACTTAAATGAATTGTACTTGCTTTTTTGTCTGGAAAAATAAAAAATATTACAAGGAGTTTATTTTGAGTATTCTTGAGCGTTTTTTATATATTTGGGCCTTGATAGTAATAAGTTCATTTTTTTCAATGGCAGAGATTTCACTTGCAGGTGCTAGAAAGATTAAGCTTCAGCTGTTATTTGAGAGTGGGGATAAAAGAGCAAAGAAAGTTCTGGATTTGCAAAAGAATCCCGGTAATTTTTTTACATCAGTACAAATTGGTTTGAATATTGTAGCTCTTTTAGCAGGTATTATTGGAGATGGAATTTTAAACCAGTATGTTTCAATATTTATAGAAAACAGAACAATTTCCTTTTTAATTTCATTTCTGTTTGTAACCGCAATTTTTATAGAATTTGCTGATCTGATACCTAAAAGAATTGCTATGATTTATCCTGAAAAGGTTGCCCTGGTTCTTGTTAATAAAATGGTTCTGGTAAACAAAATTTTATTTCCTGTTATACTTCTTTTTAATGGTCTGGCCAACCTTGTTTTTAAAATATTTAAACTATCCTACTCAAGAGAGGACAGCGTTACCTACGATGATATAATAGCAATTGTTAATGCGGGAGCCCAGGCTGGTACAGTTAGAACCCAGGAACAGTCATTTATACAGAATGTATTTGAGCTGGATGAGAGATGGGTTTCATCTGCAATGACAACAAGAGATGAAATTGTCTACTTTACCTTAAATGAGAGTGAACAGGAAATTAAGGATAAAATTGAAAATAATCCTCACTCCAGATTTCTGGTATGTGAAGATACAATTGACTCAATCTATGGCTATGTAGACTCTAAATTTTTACTCTCTAAAATGCTTAAAGGGGACTTCTCTAATTTAAGTAATTTGTCCGAAATTACCAACAGAAATATTCTAATAATACCTAATACCCTCTCTTTATCTGAGATGCTGGACAGGTTTAATTCAACAAGGCAGAATTTCTCAGTTATTTTAAATGAATACGGACATGTCGTAGGAATAATTACATTACAGGATGTTATCTCAACTCTAATGGGAGAACTGGATCCACTGAATCAGGAAGAGTATATAATTAAAAGAGATAGTAATTCATGGCTAATTGATGGGTTAACCCCGGTTGAAGATGTAAAAAAAGTATTAAATATTGATCATTTTACAGAAGAAGATACCTATGAGACTATTGCAGGCTTTATGTTCTACATGTTAAAGAATATACCTAAAAAAGGTGCATCAGTAGAGTATCTTAATTATAGTTTTGAAGTTGTTGATGTTGATAATTTTAAGATTGATCAATTACTGGTAATAAGAAAAGAGGACATTAAATAATCAAAGGCAGTGTAACAGTAAAGACAGAACCCTTCCCCAGGGTACTTTCAACACTTACACTGCCTTTGTGAGCTGTTACTATAGCTTTTACCATACTTAAACCAAGACCCAGTCCGGGTTCATTTCTGCTTCGGGTTGATCTATAAAGTCTATCCCATATATTTGAGATCTCATCCTGGGAAATTCCAATACCAGAGTCAGAAACAGATATTTTAAGTTTGGAATTCTCCTCATAAACATTTATGTTTACTACTTCCCCTTCATTTGAATATTTAACTGCATTATCCAGAAGATTTGAAATTACCTGTTTAAGTTTTATCTCATCCCCAATAAAATTACTCTTGGGATAGCTATATTTTAAAAGAATGTTAATCATTTTATCTTCAGCAATAAAACTGTATAAATCAACAGATTTATCTATTAACTCTTTTAAGTTAAACTCTTTGATATCCAGTTTTAAAACACCATTTTCCGATGCAGTAATATCCAGCAAGGCATTTAGAATTTTTATTATAGAGTCAATCTCCTCTATGGAGTCAGCTAAAGCATCTCTTAAAACATCCGGATCATCATTAGTAAGGGCAACCTCAGAAATTCCCCTTATTCTGGTTAAAGGTGTTCTCAGATCGTGGCTTACATTATCAAGAGTCTCTCTCATACCTCTAATCAAGGTCTCATTCTTTTTAAATAGTGTATCAAAAAGTGTAACAAGTTCAGATAACTCATCATCTGCATTATATTTTTTGATCTCATTTTTTATTTTTCCGGTTTTAATTACGTTTTTTATAGTCTGAGTCAGATCAAGCACAGGTTTTAAAGTATTTTTTGAGTACCAAAGTCCAAAGAACATACTTAAAAAAACAAGAGGAACAATCAGTATTATAAAAACCTTATTCAGGATTCTAATAAACTGTTTTATATACTGATCGCTAATACCTGTCTGAAAAATTGTATTATCTTCAGCAATATGAGTAAGAACTTTAAGGTTAAAGTCATACATCTCGGATTTTAGTATTGTAACCTCACCCTCACTCTTATTACTCAGCAAGTCGTAGTCAAAATTACCTCTCCAGGAGGTTGGTCCAATATCAAACACAGAGATATCTTTTTGCATCCGTATAAAAAAAGGCTTTCCATCGTACTGCATGTTTGAAATATCTATACCTGCAAGAATAAGATTAATACCACCTTTCTCATATTTGGATTCAAGAACCTGTAGCTGATATGTCATCTGCTGAATATCCTCATTCTCAAGAAATTGAATGATTAAAAATGATAAGGCTAAAAAAATAATAACTGAGACAAGTGTTGAAAAAAGTGTAAATGTCAGTGCAATTTTTACATTTACTTTATTTAAGAACATACCCAACACCTCGAATAGTGTGTATTAACTTCTCCTTAAAATTTTTATCTATCTTGTTTCGTAGTCTGCATACAAGAACATCCACAACATTAGTTTGAGGGTCAAAGTTATACTCCCAGATATGTTCCATAATCAGGGTTTTAGATAATACAATTCCCTGATTTCTGATAAAGTACTCTAAAAAAGAGAATTCTCTAGGCTGAACTTCAATTACACTATCTCCACGTTTGACTTCCCTTGTTAAAAGATTAAGGGTCAAATCCTTGTAACAAAGCTCTGTACTGTTATCAGTCATGGTGGCTCTTCTTATTAAAGCCTGTAAACGGGCCAGGAGTTCAGCAAAGGAGAAGGGCTTAGTAATGTAATCATCACCACCTTTCTGAAAACCGGTTATTCTATCATCCACGCTACGTTTTGCACTAAGTATAAGAACCGGAGTTTTGATGGAATTACTTCTCATCTTTTCGATAACCTGGAGACCATTTAATTCCCCTGGCATCATAATATCCATAATAGCAGCGTCATAACTGTTACTCTTAAGCATAATGTAACCCTCTTCACCAGAATATACCTGATCAACAGTGTAACCCGACTCTTTTAAACCCTTTGCTACAAAGGATGAGATTTTCTTGTCATCTTCTACTATTAATATCTTCATAATTTAAATTGTAACAATAAAATATGTAAAATAGAATTGGATTTTTATTAATTTTATGTAATCCTTATACTATGGATATTAGAGAGCTGAAACTTTTTTTAAAATTAGCAGAAACTCTGCACTACGCCAGAACAAGTCAGGTTATGGCTATTAGTCCATCGGCATTAAGCAGAACAGTTCAAAGGTTGGAAGATGAAGTAGGGGATAAGTTATTTGAAAGAGATAACAGATCCGTAACCCTTACTCCAGCAGGTTTGCACTTTCGTGATTATGCAAAAGATGTACTTGAGAGGTGGAATCTTCTACAGGAGACAATAGCCGGTGAATCAGATATAATTAGTGGAGAGCTAACAGTATATTCATCAGTAACTGGTTGTTATGAAGTTTTACCACCTATATTAAAAAGCCTCAGAGACAAGTATCCTGATATTCATATTCATCTAATAACCGGATCTGTAAATGATGCATTCTCTCTTGCGTCAGAGGGATCTGCAGACATTGTTATTAGTGCTGAACCGGATAATCTCCCTCCAACCCTGGAATTTTTTCCAATTATTTCAACACCTATGGTTTTTATAGCACCATCATCAGAGTCACCATTGGAAATAGATATTACTAAAGAGACTTTTGATTGTAGCGAAACACCAATGATATTACCTAATAAGTCAATATTTAGAAAAAGAATTGATGAATGGTTTTATGAAAAGGGAGTAAAACCATTAATATATTCAGAAGTCTCTGGAAATGAAGCAATTTTGGCTATGAGCAGGCTTGGTTTTGGAATTGGAATTATACCAAAGGTTGTTGTAGAGCACTCACTATTTTCTAGTGATATAGCAGTAGTAGAGACAGATATGAAACCTTTTGATATCGGTTTATTAATTCAGAAAAGAAGGCTTTCAAACCCTATAGTAAAAGCTTTTTTAACAGTAGTAAAAGAGGTAAAACAGAGGGGATAATTACTAGAGGATTAATCTCTCTAGCCTCAATATCACCTAAATAGTTTCCGGTAAAGAGTCTTGATTCCATAGCCAGAGATATTGTATCTGCTTTTTTAAAAGTTTGTATAACAAGAGGTATCCCTAATCCAATAATAATTCTGAAAGGATTTTTTCTAAGATATAAACCTCTGGATTTTAATGCAATCTCTATCTCCTGCCAACTAATAATAAATGTAGGAATCAGATTTATAGTTAAACCAATATTCCTGGCAATAAATTTGTTCGGAAAAATTTTATACAATCCCGGAGATATATCATTTGGTCTTGTTGTTCCTGTAAAGATTGTTCCAAAGGCCAGTATTATCCCAATCTTTAGAATATAAAGATAAACACCCGGATCTCTTTGAATAATCAGAAGCAAAACTAAAAGTAGTACCAGATACTTCACATCCTTAAGAATAAGCCGGAATTTTAATTTGGAAACAATATAGGAGATAATAACTATTGAAAGGAAGTATAGAGTCATAAAAAGAGAACCTTTAGTAATTAAAACTGATATTAATATCATTGATACAATTTTTAGGGTAGGGTGACATCTGTGTAAAACCGAGTCTCCCCTGCAGTAGGTAAATAAATTTATGTTAGCCAAGTCATATCCTTAAGATCTTTCTGAAAAGGTCTTCTGATACTGTAATCTGAAACCTTGTCGATTAACTCATTTGGTAATCCATCATGAACTATTTTTCCTTTAGACATAATTATCATTCTATTACAGTAAGCTGCAATTTTTTCAAGATCATGGGTTATCACTATTATATTTCTTCCTTCTGCTTTTAACTTTAGAAGGCTTTTGGTTACACTTATTACTCCTGGATAATCAAGACCTATAAATGGTTCATCAAATATCAGAATATCCGGATTCATTGCAAGTACACCGGCTATAGTAACTCTTTTCTTCTCTCCTCCTGACAGAATGTAGGGGTTTTTATCACTTAAATGGGATATCTCCATCTCTGAAAGGACTCTTGCAACTGTTTTGTTTAATTCGTCCCCTTTAATTCCAATATTTCCGGGACCAAATGCAACATCGTCTTTTACTGTTAAACCTACTATCTGGCTGTCAGGATTCTGAAAAATAATTCCAACTCTTTTTTTCATCAGATCATCTTTTTTATAACAATCCTCACCTTTAAAAAATATTGTTGATCTCTTTATAGGGAATAATCCATTCAGATGTTTCATTAAAAGAGTTTTGCCGGAACCATTAGCACCGGCAATCAGAAGAAAATCCCCTGAATAAAGGTTAAAAGAGATATTATCCAGGCATTTAATATTGTCAAATGTTCTGGTTATGTTTCTTACTTCTAAAATTTTATTATTCATAATCCTCAAATAAAAATGGCTTAACAGCCTTTTTAAGAATTTCAGATAAAATAACTGCAGCAATTACTTTAATTAAGTCGGGAATAAGAAAGGGGGTAGCACAGTATTTTAGGGTAGTTGCAAAATCCCAAAGAGGTTTATCTCCAGCCGGGGCTATAATATTATTATAAACATACTGTGCCCATGGTAGTCCTACAACATAGAGCAGAACCGAACCGGATATCCCCAGAATTGCTTTGAATATCCAATGTTTTTTGAATCCAAATCCCGAAATAAGTGCAAGTGGAATAAATCCTATAATAAATCCACCGGTTAACCCAATAATATGGGCAAAACCACTTTTACCATTAGAAAAAACAGGTAATCCAACAGCTCCAAGAATTATATATGTTACAACTGCCAGAAGAGCTTTTTTCCAGCCAAATAACTGGGCTATTAAAATAATAAAAAAATTGGTTAGTACAACTGGTACTGGTCCAATTGGCAGGGAAATATACGCCCCAATAATGATTAAAAAAGTACATGATGTAACAAGTACTATATCTCTTGTTTTCAAATTAATCCTCCTGGTATGAATTACCTATATATCCAAACTCCATAGAACTATTAGTCTCTACAGAGAGTGTTCCTAAATTATCTATATATTTAACCTCTCCTCTTATTTTTCTATTATTTATAATAAAAGAGGTGTCTCTTCCAATTAAACTTATATTTTTTGTATAGTTTGTCAAAATTTGCTGTTTACTACCAATCTCTTCTAATAAACCCTTTTTAAAATTCTGTATTATATTTAATTTAGATAGTTTATCATCTATATAAACACCAACTCCAATTATCATCCATTTAATAGTGTTGCTCTCTATTTCAAAATCATGGATAATTCCTGCAATTTTCTTACTGTTAGTCCATATTTCAAAGGGCCATTTACAATATATATTTTTAACATTCTCAATTATCAAAGCACTGTACAATGAGTTTAAAGCGGCCATTGGATATAAATTAATGTCCATAATTGTGCCCTTAATTTCAGGTATTATTGAAAAATAAAGCCCTCCTTCAGGACTTTCAAAGAGTGATCCACTCTTATTTCTGCCATTGCTCTGTTTTCTGGAGATTATGATTGTCCATGGTTTGTTCTTCTTGTGTAAAATTAATTCTCTGGCAATAGACATTGTGGAGTCTGATTCGTTATTACAGTAGAATAATTCAGATTCTCCCGGGAATTCATATGGGGTTACAATCTCTTTATTATGTATAAATTTGTACCCAGAGGGATTTACCGAGATATTGTAACCTTCTTCAATGAGGATTTTAATATTTTTCCAGACAGCTGTTCTTGAGATCCCCAAATTTCTGCTTATTTCTTCCCCGGAGATAAATTCAGAGTTATTTTTTAAGATATTTAGAATAGATTCTCTATTGTTAACCTTCATTTATTTTTAGGTTAACCAAAAGTCGAAAAAAAAACAATAGAAAAAAAAAGACAATCAAATGATTGTCTTCAAAAAATAGCAGGGGTAGGACTCGAACCTACGGCCTTTGGGTTATGAGCCCAACGAGCTGCCAACTGCTCCACCCTGCGACGCTATATGAAACCTGAATTACTTATTTAAAATAAGTATAGCAGGGGTAGGACTCGAACCTACGGCCTTTGGGTTATGAGCCCAACGAGCTGCCAACTGCTCCACCCTGCGTCGTTTCGTTAAGTAATATACAGAAGGGTTAAATTAAAGTCAATAGATATAAGGAGTTAAGTTTAAATTATGCACTTTTTAAAAGGACAGGTAGTGTTAAAACTGCTCTGGTTTCTTCTGATGATCTAAAAATCTTTAACTGATCCGGGTCTAGTCCCATCTCTTTTAACATAATAATCATCATAGCTATTCCTAACCCCGCACCCTCAGAGGAGTCTTGAAGTATAGTAAATGCATCTGCTATATTATCGAATCCTTTTATCTGCTCAAATTTCTTCTGTATTCTCTCTTCCTCTTCGGATGTTAGAGGTACATTGTTAATAATGGATAAATCGATATTGTCATTACTTCTTTTTATCTGGAATTTAATATAAAGCCCAAGTTCTTTAGCAGAGTGATGATATTTTTCCATATCCGAGAAAGCCTCTTCCCGGAATGATTCCATCCCAGACAGATAGTGGGTTTTATCTTCTATATTTAAATTTTTATATTTAAAGTAGCTTCTTTTGGTATTAGCTCTACAGGCATTTCCTGCTAATTCATGAATACAGTAGGTCAGTTGGTGGGTTAGATGTTCAATCCCTGTCTGCTTAAGGTATAAACCTACAATCTCATCTATATATTTTCTCTCTTCAGCTAAATACTTGTATATTGTTAAAGTTAACCTTTTTGAGTTATCAATTGCATAAGTTATGTGTGAATTGTCAAGATTTATCAATTTAAGCTCCTGACTTATAATATCATGACTTCTCAAAAAGTAAATATAATTTTTATAATCACCAATAATATAAATAAACTATGGTATCAGTATTTTTATTTACATATATAGATGAGTCTTTATATGAAGGGGGAATAATTTTTCCATTAAAAGGGCCGGAAAATCCATACCCCTCCTTTGGTAATCCAAGGAGAGATTTGTCCATCTTTTTATTTCCGTTGGTATCATGAAGTACTGCAATACCATACTCTCCCTCGGGAATATTGTTAAATATATGGGAATATTCTGATCCGGAGTAACTACCTGAATGCCCTGTAAATGTTTCTGTGTCCTTTAACCAGCTACTTAAACTATTGTAAATTCCAATGGATATAAAACCACCGGAACTATTAATATTTTTTACTGTAACTTTCAGATCATAGGAAAATATTTGAGATAAAAGAAGTAGTGGAATTAAAAGCAGAAATTTTATACTTAACCTCCACTACTAATTATATACTATAAAAGCAGATCTATTACCTCTCTCATGGTTGAAACAGGATGAAATGTAATACCTTTTTTTACTTTTTCAGGAATTTCATCAAGGTCTCTCTCATTCTGTATAGGAATAATAATATTTTTAATCCTGTTTCTTCTTGCAGCTATAACTTTTTCTTTTAAACCACCAATAGGGAGAACTTTACCGGTTAAAGATAACTCTCCAGTCATTGCAAAACCTTTCCTCACTTGTTTCTTTTTTGCAAGGGATAAGAAGGTTGTAGCCATTGTAATTCCTGCTGATGGACCATCTTTTGGTGTAGCTCCTTCAGGAATGTGAAGATGTATTGTATTTTTGTCAAAAAAGTCAGGTTTTATACCGTATTCACCTGCAATACTTTTAATATAAGTATATGCAAGGGTTGCAGACTCCTTCATAACATTACCAAGCTGACCAGTTAATTGAAGTGGATTCTTACCAGGAGTTTTTACTGTCTCAATTATCAGAGTATCGCCACCATAATTTGTCCATGCAAGACCAATAGCCATTCCCGGAGCTGTAACCTTTTTAATTTCCTCATCTCTGAAGTAAGGTTTCTGCAGAAATTCTTCCAGATTATCCGGTGTAATAACTATAGGTAATTCAGGCTCCTCCATTACTATTTTTTTTACAACTTTTCTGTTTATTTTATCCAGAGCATGCTCGAAGGTTCTCATTCCTGCATCTCTTGCATAACCTTCACCAATTGTTTTTAAGGTAGAAGGTGCATACTTTATCTGATTTTTTTCCAGACCATGCTTTTTTAATGATTTTGGAATAAGATATTTTCTGGCAATTTCTACTTTCTCATCAAGTATATACCCGGAAAGTCTTATTATCTCCATTCTGTCTAAAAGGGGCTTTGGTATTGTATCCAGACTGTTTGCAGTTGCAATAAACAGAACATGGGACAAGTCAAAAGGGAGATCAAGATAGTGGTCTCTAAAAGCAATGTTTTGCTCAGGATCAAGAACCTCAAGTAGGGCAGATGAAGGATCCCCCATTGCACTTGAACTCAGTTTGTCTATCTCATCTATCATAAAAACCGGGGCTTTAGACTTTACAATTTTAAGTCCCTGTATAATTTTACCAGGCATTGACCCTATATAAGTTCTTCTGTGTCCCTTTATTTCAGCCTCATCCTTCATTCCTCCAACACTGAACCTGAAGAAATTTCTTCCCATGGATCTTGCAATGGATTTTCCAATAGATGTTTTTCCAACCCCGGGAGGTCCAACTAAACAGATTATTGAACCCTTTGTATCATTTTTCATCTTTCTAACTGCCAGATATTCAAGAATTCTCTCTTTTACATCATCAAGTCCATAATGATCATGATCAAGGATCTTTTTTCCTTTATTTAAATCAATTACATCCATGGATGGTTCTCCCCATGGAAGACCTATTATTGTCTCTAGATAGTTCCGTGTTACAAAGAATTCGGAAGAGCTTGGATCCATTAACGAAAATTTTTCAAGTTCACTTTCTACTTGCTCTTTAGCCTCATCTTGAAGATCAAGTTTTTCTATAGCTTCCTTGAATTTTATTACATCACTTCCTTTACCGTCAGCAGGTTCTCCCAGCTCCTTTTTAATAGCCTTAATCTCTTCCCTTAGAAAATACTCTTTTTGACTTTTCTCGATTTTTTCATTTATCTGGTTAGAAATTTTCCGCTGAATTCTTAAAAGATCCTGCTCTTTTTTAATAAAAATTAATACTTCTTCCAATCTGTCTCTAATATCGAAGGTACTTAATATTTTTTGTTGTTGCAGTCGATCAATGTTAAGAATTGAAGCTATAAAATCTGCAATTTTTCCAGGTTCATCGATATTTACCATATTTAACCGAACTTCTTCAGAGAGAATATGGTTTTCATCAGTTATCTGCTTCATTTCAGATATTAAAGATCTGGTAAGGGCTTTTATTTCAACATCGTTTTTAATCTCTTCATCAATATATCTTACGCTGGCAACCAATGGGTCTTCATCGATGAAAAAGCTTGTTACTTCAAACCTTTTAATAGTTGATATAAAAATATTTATACCACCATCAGGAAGATTTACCTTTTTAACTATTTTAGCAACGGTTCCTATATTAAATAAATTTTCAGGAACAATTTCATCTGCGGTATCATCTATCAGCAGTAATAAACCAATAATTCTATCGCCCTGCATTGCATCTTCAACTACCTTAATATCTTCCGGGGAAACAATTAATATCGGGGAAAATATTCCCGGGAATATCGGTTTTCCCTGTAATGGGATTATTGGCAATAGCTCCGGTAGAGCTTTATCTTCTGGAATTAAATCTTTTTTAGTCAACTTTCTTTCCTTATAATCTAAATATGTCTATTATAAATCTATAAATAAAAATGGTGAACAGCAAGGTAAAATGGAAAGAAATATAAAAATTGATGCAATTACATTAAAAAAAATATCTCTTGGAGAGAATAATGTAGGTGTAACACTGTTAACCAGCCAGGATGAACAGCTTTTTGTTATGGCATTTGGGGCTAAAAAAAGTAAAAGCAGACTTTATTCAGGAGTAAACCAATTTACTTATGGAGTCTGGGATCTCTATCACGATCCGGTAAAGGATATGTGGCGGGGAAAAGAGTTTTCTGTTATTGATTCAAATAGTGAAATTCAGTTAAATCTTGAAAGATTCTACTCTGCTTCACTTTTTTTAGAGATAATCCTAAAGTCAAACGGAAGCCAGGGAGTTTTCTCCCTACTAAGAGACTCTCTTCATTTTATACAGACCGAGAGGGATTATAACAGGGTTTTAATCCAGTTTTTATTGCGAATTTTACATGATCAAGGAACCCTTCCACAATTTAGTTTATGTTCAGAGTGTGGAAAAATAGTAGTTAATGAACCATTATTCTTTAGTTATGGGGAGGAATTACTCTGTAAAAGTTGTAATAATGGCAGGTTAAACAGTTTTTTAAATCCGGGAATTTTAAAATATTGTGAAAAAACAATGGGATTAGATATTCAATCCGGGTTAAAAATAGGTATGGATAGAGATTCTAGTGAAACTCTAAAAAAATATCTTATTGAATTAATAAAAATTTATACAGGTGGAAAACTTTTGACTTTAAATTCTGCAAATGGTTTAATATAGACCATGATTTGGGATAAAACAGATATTGATCCTACTATGGTAAGATCATTAATAAATAGATTTGGCATTGACCCTCTTGTTGCATCAATTCTGGTACGAAGAGGAGTAACTGAGCCTGAAGATATAAAGTATTTTTTGGAAAGTGATTTAAGGTATTTGTATAATCCATTTCTCTTTAATGAGATGGAAGATGTTATTGACAGAATTCAGATGTCCAGAGAAGAGGGTGAAAAAGTTCTTGTTTTCGGTGATAAGGATGTTGATGGTGTAACAAGTAGTGTTATTTTATATGAAACATTAAAAGAGTATAATATAGATGTCTCTTGGACTGTTCCAACAGGAAACGATAGTTATGGTCTATCTGAAAAAATAGTTGAAGACGCTTATAATGGAGATATCTCATTAATAATTACAGTTGATTGTGGAATTTCAGCCTTTGAAGCAATAAAAAAAGCAAAAAATTACGGTATCGATGTAATTATTCTGGATCACCATAATCCCAGGGATGGAAAACTCCCGGACACTGATTTGATTATTAATCCAAAAATAGAGAACTGCGGATATCCAAATATAAATCTTGCGGCATGTGGAGTTGTGTCCAAGGTTATTTGGGCTTTATCACTTTCAAAGATAGACTCTTTGTATAAATCCACACTCTGTTTTTTACATGTGGAAGATACAGGTAAGGGTTTGATTATTGAAGCAGTTAAACTCTATAATCTTGTTCAGGTCTCCCAAATGAGAATTGATACTAGTGACACTAATAATCAATCTCTTTCTAATTTAGTAGATTTCCTAAAGGGTCAAACAATCCTTATTTTTAATGAAAAAGAGCAAAAAAAACTGCTAAAATCTGTTTTCGGACATTCAGTTGATGTTAATGCATTTGATATAAAACCGGAAATTGAAAGAGTTTTGTCAGGGATAAAAGGAGCAGACCTATCATCTCTGAATAATCAGAGTAAGATGCGATTATACAGTAACCGCCAATATACTCAGCTTGATCTTATAGTAAATTTATTTATTACATATGTAGAGAGAAGATATAGTGATTATTTCCAGCCTTTTACTAATGCCCTTGATTTAGTGGCACTTGGTACTGTTGCAGATTTAATGGAGCTAAAGGGTGAAAATAGAATTCTTGTTAAGAAGGGGCTGGAAATTTTATGCAGAACAGAAAGAGAAGGGCTTCAGGCTCTGCTTCTAAAACTTAATCTTCTTGGTAAAAATATAACAAGCAAGGAGATCTCATGGGTTCTTGCACCGGTTATTAATTCAGCTGGTCGAATGAAAAAAGCAGATCTTGCCGCAAAAGTACTGCTTTGTGAAGAGAGGGATCTTAAAAATAAACTTGCCCTGGAAATTGTGGCTCTTAATAAAGAGAGAAAAAGTATATCAGAAAATATTTGGACAGATATATATGAAGATCTACACCAATCCTACGAAGAATTTAATAAAAAACTTATTGTTATTTTTCATAGAAACATGCTAAAAGGGGTTACTGGAATAATAGCATCCCGTGCTCAGGCAATATTTTCTGTTCCGGTAATAATTATAGCAAAAGAGAATGATGAGTTGACTGGTTCTATTAGATCAGCTGGTAATCTGAATATTCAACTGCTTTTCAATAAAACTGAGGACTTGTTACAGGAGTGGGGTGGGCATAACAGCGCAGCAGGATTTAAGCTTAAATACAGTAATCTGACAAAACTGATTAACAGATTTCACTCTGTTTTAAATATAAAAGATCTGTTTATTAAGACAGATGTGGATAGTAGTAGACTAAAAGTTGATGCATATATTCCAAAAGAATATCTAAATCCGGATATTATAAAGGTTTGCGATACTTTTGAACCCTATGGAGAAGGAAATGACCTACTTGTTTTTGTTACAAAAGAGGTAAAAATTCTGGATATAAATTTTGTAGGAAAAGGGGAAAAAAATCATCTAAAACTTCTATTTGAAGCAGGAGAGTATAAATGGCCAGGAATATTCTGGAATAGTGCCAATCGTGTAGGTATAGATTTCACAAAAGGGGATCTTGTTGATATTGCATACAGAGTTGAGAGAAATTTTTATGGAGGGAATGAGACATTACAATTAAATGTTCTTGATATATTAAAATGAAAAAGTCATTAATAATCTACTTGCTTATACCGTTTATCTGCTTTAGTGACAATTTATTAAGTAAAGATAGTGTACAACAGGGAAGTGTTGTAACTTTTGTAATCTACCCGGTAGATGATAAGGTTGATTATACATTTACACTACATAATCACTCCGGGAAGAAAATACTGGAAATAGAGGGTTTTAACTACTATTTGTATGAACAGATGATAAATACAGTTTTGGGGATAGCAGGAATTCCTCCTAACTTACCTCCTGGAGAGTACAAACTTAAAGCAACCGGAGAGGGGTTACTTAACAACTACTATTTTGAGAAACCTCTAACAGTTCTAAAAACAGAATTTCTGGCTACAGAGTTTTTAGCTAACGACCAGATGGATAGTATTGCTAATGGTACTATAGATGAACAGAGACAGGCTGAGTCTAAACGTCTGTGGGATGCTATTAGCAGTTTTTCCCCCTATATCCTTCACGAAGTAGGTACATTGCTGCAGCCCGTTGATGGCAGACATACCTCTCCCTATGGTTTTCAAAGGTTTACAAAATTTCCATCAGGTAAAGAGACCTCTTCAATTCATTATGGAGAAGACTTGGCAGCAATAAAAGGAACACCTGTTGTTGCAGATGGTAGAGGAGTTGTAATATTAGCAGAATACAGAATTGTTTCAGGAAACAGTGTTATAATTGAACATCTTCCGGGAGTAAAAAGTATATATTACCATCTTGACTCAATAAACGTAAAAAAGGGGGATCTGGTTGAAAAAGGGGATAAGATTGGGGAAGTTGGGTCAACAGGGTACTCAACAGGACCACATCTTCACTGGGAACTAAGGGTTGCAACAGTTCCTGTTGATCCAAAGCAGTTTTTAACCCTTCCCCTTATTGACAAAACCTTAATTTTAGATATGATTAATGGCACAAATAATAAAAAAGGGGGGTGATTTCTATCGCCAACATTAGGGTTCACGACGACGAGATCTTGGAAAAAGCATTAAAGCGATTTAAAAGATTAGTTGAGAAAGAGGGCATTGTAAGAGAATATAAAAGAAGAGAGTTCTTTGAAAAGCCGTCTACGATTAACCATCGGAAAAAAAAGGCTCTTGTAAGAAAGCAAGCTAAGAAGCTTAGAAAGATACAAGGCAACAAAAATTATTAATAAAAAGGGCTGAACAGTTTTACTGTTTCAGTCTTTTTTTTTTACTACACATGTGTTAAAATTGTTATATGTCAACAGCAATAGCAAGAATTTCAAAAAGATTAAGTTCTGTGTTTAAAAAAAAGGAATATCTCGAAACCGGATTCTCAGATGAGAGGTATACAGATCCCGGCTTTTTAAATGAATTAATTGAGACAAATAATATAGATTACTGTTTAGTTGACTCCAGGGATATACAGGATTATAAAAAAGGGCATATAAAAACAGCCAAGAATGTACCATACTATTCTATAGAGGGTAATCTTCCCTCAGAAAACTTATTTACATTAATGATAGTTTACGGATATACAAAACGTTCCAGTATAAAAGCTGCGGAAGTTTTGTATGAGCTGGGCTATTTCAATGTAATAGCCTTTGGAGCATATTCCAAATGGACAGATTATTTAGAACTATACAAAACGGAGAATTAAAAATATGTTAAAAAAAGATGCAAAGGAGCCTCAGATTAAAGGCTTTAAATTAGTTAATATTTATAATCTTGATGAATACAGAAGTACAGGATACGAATTTATTCATACCAGAACCGGGTTAAAGGTTTTTCATATTTATAACGATGATGAGGAGAATACATTCTCATTCTCCTTTAATACTCCAGTTGATAGCAGTAACGGAGTTCCACATATAATTGAACACTCTGTTTTAAGTGGCTCAAGAAGATATAACCTTAAAGATCCTTTTCAGGCAATGATGTCAGGATCTGTAAATACATTTCTAAATGCATATACCTTTCCGGATAAAACCTCATATCCTGCTTCATCTGTTCTTGAAAAAGATTTTTTTAATCTTATGTCAGTATATGCTGATGCGGTTTTTTTCCCAAATCTTACAAAAAAAACTTTTATGCAGGAAGGGTGGAGATTATGTGTTGATGATAATGACAATTTATTCTATTCAGGTGTTGTCTACAATGAAATGAAGGGGGTTTACAGTTCCCATGACTCTGTTGTTGCAGATATGTCAGTAAAGTCTCTATTTTCAAATGGTACCTATACCCATGATTCTGGAGGTAATCCGGAAGATATACCAAACCTGACCTATGAGGAGTTTGTTTCCTATCATAAAAAATGGTATAGACCCGATAACTGCTATTTATATTTATATGGAAATATTCCTACAGAGAAGAGTCTGACATTTTTAGATGAAAATTTTCTAAAGGATTGTAAATCTCTAGAAACTTCAAATTCAGTAAGTATAACTTCTGACAGTGAATTATGGGACAATCCCAGAGAATTTCACAAAACTACCCCAGCTTTAGAGGGGGACTCCAGTAAGGGTGATTTACTAATTAGCTGGAAGCTCTTTAATGCAGATAATCCCGAGGAGGCAATCTCTCTTGAAGTATTGCATAAGATCCTTTTAGGGAATAGTGGATCTCCTTTGTACAAGGCACTTGCGGAAAATGAAGAGTGGGACGATCTTTCAAGTGCAACAGGTTTAGAGAATGAACTATGTAACTTTATCTATACAGTCGGGGTTAGGGGTGCAACCCCGGATAAGATGGAGCTTTTCAGGAATTGTCTTTTATCAACTCTGGAAGGAATAGTAAACAATGGACTTGATCCTGATACTGTAGAGGGAGCATTAAGAGGCATCGAATTTAAAAACAGAGAAATTCACGGCTCACTGGGTTTACGACTAATGAGAAAGGTTATACGGGGATGGTTACACGGATACTCTCCTATTTCAACTCTGGAATTTGAGAAACATATGAACAGTCTCAGACATAAGTGTAAGGAACCTGGTTATTTTGAAGGACTAATAAAAAAATATCTCTTGGATAACAAAAATAGAGCAGATATTACTGTAGAACCTGATTACAACACTACATTAAAACAGAAATCAAAACTGGAAGAGAGACTTAAAAATTTAAAAGCATCACTAAAACCCAGTCAACTTGAAATTATAAAAAGGGATAATAAAGAGTTGGAGGATTATCAGAATACCCCAGATTCCAAGGAAGAACTTGAAAAACTCCCAAGACTAAAAAAGGATGATATCTCCCATGAAGTAATTAACATAGATACAATTAAAAGTGATATATCCGGTTATGACTTCTATAAAACCTATCTCTATACTAATGATATTGTCTACTTTGGTATTGGTTTTAATATGGAGTATCTGGATAAATTCTTTTTTGAATATCTTTTAATATTTTCAAGAATGTTTACATCTACAGGTTATAAGGATAAACCTTATGATGAAGTTGCAAAACTGGTTTCTTTAAATCTTGGTGGTTTGGGAACATCTCTTGAAACAAGTAATACTTTAAAAAATGGTAGACCGGATTACTATATAGAAAATCTTTTTGTACGAGGTAAATCACTTATAGAATCTCTTGATGAGTCTATGAATATTGTAATTGATTTTTTTAACAAAGCTGATTTCCATGATTATAAAAGATTAAAAAATATAATTATTGAGTTAAGAAATGATATAAAATCAGCATTAATTCCAAATGGATCATCCTATGCTGCT
Organism: Spirochaetales bacterium; assembly: GCA_003247135.1. Classification (GTDB taxonomy): domain Bacteria; phylum Spirochaetota; class Spirochaetia; order DSM-2461; family DSM-2461; genus Thiospirochaeta. Next base: position 75,224 of record QKAW01000018.1, read on the forward strand.
TTAAGATCTGCCAGAAAATTTTCTCTGGCATCTTGTAGGGAAGAGTGCTGGTATGGTGTAACTCAGGCACAGTTTCTTGATAATTTAGTAAAAGAGATAGAGAATGAAAGCAAGTTGGTGGAAGTAGCTACTATTCTGGATGGAATTAAAGGCGAGTTAGTAACTAGAAAAGGGCTGTTTTTTCATGCTTCTGCTGACAAAAAATATGAAAAACAGTTAATAGACGCATTTAAAAGGGTTATTGATTCACTACCGGATGGAGATAGTTATATACACTCAGCAGAACACTACGATATTCATAACTCAATTGAGGCACTTGTAGGTAATACCCAGGTTTCATACTCAGGGGTAACAGTAAAAGGTGCATTTATAGGCACGAAAGAGTATGCAACCCAGGAAATTCTCTGTTACCTTCTTAAAACAGGATATTTGTGGGAGAATGTTAGAATGAAGGGTGGAGCTTACGGTGTTTTTGTCTCTGGTTCAGGTATGGACGGATCAATTACTTTTGGATCCTACAGGGATCCAAATATTACCGGAACACTTGAGCACTTTAAACAGAGTCTGGAGTGGATAGCAGCTGGTCACTTAACTGAAGAAGAGATAGAACTTGCTTTAATTAGTGTTATTGGGAAAGAGTTAAAACCTTTAACTCCAATAGAAAAATCTATTATAGGTATGCGTAGAAAATTAATTGGTATAACAGATGAAATCAGAATTAATAAAAGAAATAATCTGTTGTCAGTTACAAAAGAGGACTTAATGGATTTTGCTGCAGTTATACTGCACCATTTTAGTGATTGTTCTACTGTTGTTATGGCTTCGGAAGATCATATTAAAGAGGCTTCTCAATCTATACCTGAACTCTCTGAAAATCTTGTTATTTTACCTTCATAGTTTTTGGAATAAACCTTTTAATTGAAGAATTCACTATAAGTAGCGGAATAAATAGAGCAATTATTTCGCTATTATCCTGTTTTATTACTCCAATTAATTTTAGAAAAATCATTATAACTGTGGAAAAAAGAGTAATATCTATAAAAAGAGTTGTTAGTCTCTCTCCTTTACTCCTGAATTTCTTAATTAATTTAAAAATTCCGGAAATTAGTAAGGTAAATGTTAGAGGATTAACAAGTATTAAATTCCAGTTATTATGTATATAATAATGACCTGTAAAGAAGGCCATAAAGAATAATAATGAGCCTGCAAAACCTCCAAATAAACCTATTATTATCTGAATTATTTGGGCAAATTTGTTAGTTCTAGATATTATTACAGAAAAAAGAGAGATAACCAAACCAATTATAATATTAAGGGAAGTTTTGGGCTTTGATTCTGGAATTACAGGATCCCTTCCACTGCTTTTATAAAAATCGATATTGTTCTTTATTAAAGGCCTCTTAGTTCCATCAGGAAAATTAATAATTACATTTTTTGCTCTGTTCATGGTATATTCAGGGAGAAAAAGAGACTCTTTTTCTGTTATCTCATAATCTACTTTTGACCCTAATACAAACATTATTAAAAGGTTATATAAATAATTACTGGAAACATAGTCTCTGGAAAGATCTCTAAAACTTCTTCCAATTTTTTTATCAGTTCCTTTGTAAAACTCACCATCTGTTATATCATTTAAATAGTCAGTCATTTGACTAACACAGTTATTGTAATAGTGATCGTATTGATAGAATCTGTTTTCTGGTTTTATCTCTTCCTGTAGTTTTTTTATATACTCATCGGTCTGTTCACTTGTCAAATTCAGCTCCTGAAGAGTTATGTCACGATTAGCATTAATATAATATTGTAATTCAAATTCACCATTTTTCCTGTATTTAAAATATGTCATAATTCCCTTAATAAAATTCTCATAAAAGGCCTCTTGCTGAAAGGAGAAATTACCGTAGTCATACAGATAGCTATCTCCATTATCCATTTGAACTACAATGGCAAAGTGACCCCACCTAAGGAATATTTCATCTCCCGGGCCTATTGCTGCCAAATATATTTTTGGTTGGGAGAATGTAAAACATAGTGAATTTAATATAAAAAATAGTAGAATTAAGTTTTTTTTCATGAATAAATTATATCTTTATTTTAAAGAGTGTAAACCAACAACAAAATATAAAAAAAAAACTTTTTTCCTGTACAAATTTCAACGAGAGTGTTATTGTTTTCTTATTAGAGTTTATGTCTTTATTATTTTAAAATAGGCAAGGAGAATAGTATGGCTGAAAAAGAGGCTTTGGTTGTAGCATCTAAAATTAAAAATTATATTAAAGATAATGGTGATTTAAAATGCTCTGCAAAAGTAATAGATGCATTATCCGATAGAATTAGAGATATTTTGGATAAAGCAATTGTTGAAGCAAAAAATGACAAGAGAAAGACAGTTCAAGAGAGAGATGTTGAAGCATAATTAGAAAATCCGGCATTGACCGGATTTTTTTTATTCCGGAGTTTCAGCTCCAAATATATTTCTGTTTAGTTTAGTTTTAGCTCTTGTAACCTCTTCGATTTTTTCTCTTTTGAAAGACCTTTCATTTTCCATCCGCTGAAGTCGTCTCATAGTTTCTTCCTGTTTAGCAATTTTCCAAGGTGATAGTTTTCTTTTTTCTTCAACAGTTAATACCCTTGTTTTAGGTTTTGGTTTTATTCTGGTAGTACTGTTTTTCTTAACGCCCTTCATATTGGTTTTTAGTAGTGATGTATTCTTGAATTTCGTATTAATTATTATCGAGTTTTCCAGGGTTGCACTATCCAGAACAGCATTTGACAGATCAGATTCTCTAAAATCAGCTCCGGTGGCATCTGAGTTAATTAATGTTGCTTCTTGTAAGTATGAGTTACATATTATAGCTTTAGTCAAAATTGTATTATTTAAATTTGCTCTCATCAGTTTTGTTCTTTCAAGATTTGCTCGGGTTAGATTACAACCTTCAAGATTTGAACCAACAAGATTTGCTCCTTTAAGATTAATCTCTTTAAGATTAATAAAACTCAAATCTATACCAGCAAGATTTGCTACAAAATATTTACCGCTGCTTTTTACAAAATTATTCCAAGAGGGGATATCGTTCTCTCTTATTGCCTTTAATAATAATTTTAACTGACGCTCATTCCCTGTGAAGTTTGTTTGTTCCACTAATTAACCCTTCCCTTATTAAGTTGTTAACATATTATTGATTTATCCGATCAATAGCAAGAGATTAACTCTTGCATAGACCGGATTTTACATTAACTCCATTAAGTTTCCCCAACTTACCTGTCAGGGCACCTAATTCATCTGTAGTAGTTTTGACAATTAAGGTAATAACCGAGATTTCTCCATCTTCAACACCGGGAATTCCCATTCGTCCTAAAATTATATGGGAATAATTGCTTAAGATCTTCTGAACTTCTACACCACTTGTAATTGATGTATTTATTGTTATACCTACAAAACCATATCGATGCATTTTTAGAATAATCCTGCCAAATCTTTAGGTGTAAATCCAAGTTTTTCAGCTACATCTTTACCAGGACCGGAAATTCCGAAGGAGTTAATGCCAAAAAGAGAATTACTATCAGTTGCAATATCCTGCCATCCAGCTGTAACTCCAGACTCAGCTGTAATAACTCTAACTCCCGGATTAAGAAGTTTCTTTCTATACTCATCTCCACTCTCAAGGAACAGCTCTTTTGAGATCATGGATATAACTTTTACTTTTTTCCCGCTAATTTTTGCAGCTTCAAGGGCAACATTAACCTCAGATCCTGTTGCAACAACAATAACTTCAGGAGCTTCTTCATCTTTTACTACATAAGCACCTTTTAATATGTTCTCTTTCCAGTTAACATCATCTTTTTTGTAAACCTCAAGATCCTGTCTGGTTAATAGAATTGATGAAGGTCTTTTATCAGCTTTTACAGCCATTAACCATGCCATATTAGTCTCTTCAGCATCTCCTGGTCTTAAAACTTGAATTCCCGGGATAATTCTTAGGGCAGCGTAGTGCTCTATAGGCTGATGAGTAGGTCCATCCTCACCAACATAGAAAGAGTCATGAGTTAAAACATATATTGAAGGAATATTCATTAAAGATGAAAGTCTCATTGCAGGTCTCATATAGTCACTAAAAACTAGAAATGTTGCACAAAAAGCTGTAAACCCATGTAGTGTTAATCCATTAACAATTCCACCCATAGCATGTTCTCTAACACCAAAGTGAATATTTCTGCCATCCCTTTTTAGGGCTGAGTAGAAATCACTATTATTAATTAAAGAATTATTACTTGGAGCAAGGTCAGCTGAACCACCAATTAAGTTTGGAAATGTTTTAGCTATTGCATTTAATGCTGAACCAGATGCTTTTCTTGTTGCTACTTTATCTCCAATTTTGTAAGTAGGAAATTCTGTATTATCAAGCATCTGTTTTCCATTTTTAAAGTTATCCCACTCTTTTTTTAGTTCTGGATTTTCTTCAGCCCATTTAGAGAAGAGGTTATTCCAACTGTTTTCCTCTGCTGCCCATAGAGTTCTCTTTTTATTAAAATACTCAGTTGCATCAGGTGAAATAAAATATTTAACTGCCGGGTCTATACCTAAATTTTCCTTAGTCAGTTTAACTTCTGCATCACCAAGAGGTGAACCATGAACACCTGCTGATCCGGATTTATTAGGAGAACCAAAACCAATCGTTGTATTTAATTTTATTAAAGTTGGCTGTGTTCTGTTATTCTTAGCATCCTGTAAAAGATTGTAAATTTCTGTAATATCCTGACCATTACCTTCAAGAGTCTGCCATCCATAGGCCTGGAATCTTTTTAATACATCTTCTGTAAAGGTGATATCTGTATCTCCCTCGATTGTTATTCTGTTTGAATCGTAAATAACTATAAGTTTTCCTAATTCAAGATTACCTGCAAGGCTTGCAGCCTCAGCACTAATCCCTTCCATTAAGCAACCATCACCACATAGAGCGTAGGTATAGTGGTCTACAATCTTATGCTTTTCTGTATTAAATCTTGCGCCCAGCATACTCTCTGCCATGGCCATACCAACAGCATTTGAGAATCCAGCCCCAAGTGGACCTGTTGTTGTTTCAACCCCATCTGTATGTCCATATTCCGGATGCCCTGGGGTTTTGGAGCCAATTTGTCTGAATTTTTTAATATCATCAAGGGTTAGTTTGTAACCAGATAAATGAAGTAAAGAGTATAATAGCATTGATCCATGCCCAGCTGATAAAACAAATCTGTCTCTGTTATCCCAATTACTGTTTAAAGGATTGTGTTTTAATATTTCACCAAATAATACAGCCCCAATTTCCGCACATCCCATAGGCAATCCAGGGTGACCGGAATTTGAATCCTGTATAGCATCCATTGAAAGTGCTCTAATTGAGAGAGCAGAGGCTTTAAGCCCATCTAAGTTAATCATTATATCTCCTCGATTTATTATAAAACTTATTATGAATAATAAGAATTTTAAAGTAAAGAGAGTTTTATTGAATTATAATGGCTTTGGGGTAATAATTAAGTGGGGGATATATGTAGATGGATTGGAAAAAAGATTATGAATTAGGAATAAAATCTGTAGACTCCCAGCATAAGGAGCTGATTGGAATAGTTAATAAGTTCAAAAGTGAAATATCCAATAAAGATATGAATCAGTATAGGGAAATCGGATCAATTCTTGTTTATTTGGCGGATTATACCAACAGGCATTTTTTTGATGAAGAGAGTTTTATGTTACAAATAGGTTATCCTGATTTGGATAATCATAAAAATATACATAGAGAATTTGTAGCACAACTACGAAGTATACTGCTTAAATTAAAGAATCATGAGGCCTATAGACCAATTGAATTTTACTACTTTCTTACTAATTGGTTAAATGACCATATCCTGGGGTGTGATTTAAAAATAAGAGATTACTATCTAAAAAATGTAAACAGATTAAATTTTGAGAAGATAAAAATAAAAAATATAAAGGATTTAACGGATAGTTTTATTAAAGGATTTTCAAAATTAAATGATAAGAATCTTTTTTATCACAATTTCTTTACAGGTTTTGATCTTGAAGATAGAGAATCCAGAGGGAATTTCTTAGGAGCATTAAAATATCTGGATAGAGAGAGATTTATTGAAAGTTCTGATATAGACAAGATTTTCGGTATTCTAATAGAAAAAAAAGTAGTAGCCGATAGTATTGTAAAAGAATATAATGAATTAATTTTAAAAATATAATTAGAAATACGGAGGTTTAGTGGAAACCAACAAGGATTTCGTAATAAAAGACAATATAAAAAAGATTTCACAACTTCTGAACACAATCGATGATGATCTGTTATCCAGTAATGAAATTTCCAGTAAAGAAACCGGAGATTATATTGCAAAAACAGTTATGGAATCATCCCCCGGTAAAATTTCTTTAAGATTTGATCCATTAAAAATGTATCTTTTTATGGAATTGTCTCCACCGGTAAATTCTGATGCAGAGATAAGCTTTAAGGATATAAGGAGAGAAATAAATCAGTTAGGAGAATTTTGTAGTAACAGAGTTGATTGGGCTCTTGTTCGAGAGCTTTACTTAAGTTCTGTCAGGGAAGGGGCTTTTATTGACGGAGTTAGAATTGCTGCTGGTTTGGAGGTTCAATCCCATATCCCAGAATATTTTAGGATAAAAGAGTCTCTTCATTCGGATTTTAAACCGGAAGTTCAAGACAATAAGTCTGTAAATTATCATCACATAAACTCATTTCCATTAGTTAAAAAAGGAGAATTTCTAGGAGATCTTATTCCAGAATTTCCTGGAGTAAATGGTCAGAATCTTTTGGGTGAAGAGTTAAAAGCACCTACTCAAGTTGTTAATAATTACAAACCAGGAAGAAATACAACAGTACATAATGGCAGGTTATACTCAAATATAGATGGTCTTTTTAAAATAAAGGATAGTGAGATTGAAGTTTATGAAATACTGGAAATACCTTCAGATGTAGACTATTCCACCGGGGATATCGATTTTAATGGTGCAGTCTCGGTTTCCGGTTCTATTAGAGAGGGGTTTTCGGTAAAGTCTGCCGGAAATCTTTTTGTTCAAGATACAATTGAACCTGCAAATATCATTTGTCATGGTGATATTGAATCAGTCCATGGTATTATCGGCTCAGAAAAGTATGAGATAGAGTGCGATGGTTCTTTAAAGGCTGTACATATAAGGAATTCGAGAATAAAAGTTAAAGGTTCTCTATATATAAAAAATGGAGTTATTAACAGCGATATATGCTCTCATGACCAACTAATTATAGGAAAAAATAGTGGGATTATTGGTGGAACCTATAAAATTCTAAAAGGAGTAAAAGTCACTACTGTTGGTAGTGATAAAGGAGCTGAGACACGAATAATACTTGGTGTTGATTATATTGTAGAAGGGAATCTTAAAAAAATAAATTTATACTCAAATGATATAATTAAGGAGATGCAGAATATTCAGCACTCACTGGGAAAGTGTGATAACCGGCTGGATAGAGAAGCACTAAGGGATCTTTTTAACTCTTTAAAAGAGAAGTTAGAGAGTTTAAACAGGCTTTCCCACTCACTTCTACCAAAGCTAGATATAAATGATAATAGTACTTTAACTGTTTATGGAACGGTTTATCCAGGGACTTATATAGAGATATGTCATATTCAATTGAAACTGGACAGAGCTTTAACAGGCGTAAAATTCTCATTAGACAAGAAGCGCGGATGTATAAAATGGGAATATTTAAAAAGATAAAAAAAGGATATAGAAAAATCTATATCCTTTAGAGGCGCCGACCGGATTTGAACCGGTGAATGATAGTTTTGCAGACTACTCCCTTACCACTTGGGTACAGCGCCATTAAGATTGCTTGGACAATATAGCAAAACTATTTTTTTTTGTCTAGAGTAATTCCATAATTATTTCCAATCTCCAGAATCTTCTATTTGTTAATAACGGATAGATAAAATTACTTTTAATAGTGAAAGTTTCAAAATAAATATCCATAGAAGTTTTAAGGTCATAAACCGGATTAAGTTCCTTATTAAAGTAAAAACCGGCAGTAATGTTTAATTTTTTATCCTGCTTAAAACCAATACTGTTTATAGTGTATAATAAAGGTGCATTTATGTACCTAATCTTTAATTCACTATTATATATAAAGTTTTTGTAGGTTAATTCCAAATTTCCTATAGTATAATACTCCCAAAGTTTCTTGGTTACTATGCCTACTTCAAGTTTGGTTTTTATATTCTTTAAGTCATTGATATCCTTAAAATAAATTGATGTTATTAAACTCTCTTTATAAAAAATAGATTTTTCAAGAACTGTTATATCACTAACCAATTTAGTCTCAAGGTTTTTAGCGGGACTGAATATAAGAGTTGTTTTAATCTCAAACTCATCATTATTAACAATATTTACCGGAGATCTGTATTTTCTCTGATATAGCAGAATGTTTTCAAAAGTTAAGTCAAAAATAGGAAGTCTGAAAATATTAGCAAGTTTTACACCCTTTTCTTCTGTTTGGGAGAAGTGTAGGATTCCGGATAAACCAAAGAAATAGAAATTATTTAAATATATTGCCCCTCCATGGAGAAGTGATATTTCCGAGAGATCTGTTTTATTTGAGATAATATTAAATTGGCTGATATTAAAAGAGTTTTTATCCAGTAGTTTTGTATTAAAAACATAGTTTAGGAAATCATCTCTTTTAATAAATTCAAAACTGAAAAAATTTACGGGAGAAAAGTAGAGGTTTAGAGAATCTTTAGTTGGGAGGCGATCCATTGATTTTGGAGTATAGTCCCTAAAAATTTCCCTACTTAGTTCATTTGAATATATAAATTTCTTATAACCTGATGGTTTCTTTAATCCATAGTATGAAACACCCCAAACAGGTTTAAGAAATAGTATTAAAAATAGAAGTATAGAGTATTTCATAATAGATAATTAGCCGAAATACTCTTAATTAATTCAATTATGAGTTGTAAAAGTTATTAATTACCTGATAAACCTCATCCTTATTTATCTCGTTTATACTTTCATGACGTCCATTTTTATTAATGTATAGTTCACAATTTAATCCGTTTTTACTATAAATTTTTGAAAGTTTTTTTACACCCTTAGCATCGGTTCCTCCTACAGGGTCACAATCCCCGGATACAAGAAGGACTTTCAGGCTTTTATCAGTTTTTTTTATATAACTTTTCTTGTTTGCAAAGTACATTAGTTTAAAAAAGTCATTGTAAAACTGATTGGTACAGATAAAACCGCAGTTACTGTCATTTATATATTTGGCAACTTCTATATGGTCTCTTGTTAACCAGTCAAATTTTGTTATTGGATGTTGAATTGAGGATGCAAAACCACCGTTAACCAGACCATCAATAAAAATCGCATCTTTTCCCTGACCCTTTGTTTTTGATAAAAATGCAGATAAATTCTTGGCGTATAATGTCTTGAATTTTCCTTCAAAAGTTGTTCCGGAAAGAACAATTTTATTATTAATAATGCTGGTTGTTGCCATTAAGTATCGAGCAATTATAGAGCCTGCACTATGGGCAAAATAACTTATATCCAGGGATAGGTTCTCTCTTTTTACAAAGTTGTAAAACTCTTTCTGATCATCAATAACTCTTTTCCAGCCATTTTTATGGGCAAAAAAACCTTTTTTTCCGGAAGTGTTTCCATGACCTCTTAAATCTGATCCATAAACAATAAAACCCTGCCGATTTAAATTAGAGGCAAAATTATCATACCGTTCAATATGCTCTGCCATACCATGTATTATTATAATAACCCCTTTAGGGTTAACAGTGTCATTCCATTTTTTATATGCCAATGATTGGCCATCACTTACTTTTAAGTAACAATAATTTGAATTCATGGCTACATTATAGCTTATTTGCAAAAACTTTAAAGATTAATATTGCACAAATATTTCATCATGTTAAAATAAAGGCTCATGTAATTTGTATATAAACGGACTGGGGGGTCTATTAATGATAATTTTAACACTAAATTGCGGTAGTTCATCTGCAAAATATCAAGTGTATGACTGGGACAAAAGAGAGTCAATCTGTGTCGGTCTTGTAGAGAGAATAGGTGAAGATGTTTCACATATTGAGAATCAGTCAAAAGATAAAGAAGTTTATGATGCCAAGGAGCACTTTCCTACCCACAAAGAGGCTGTAGAATTTGTACTTAAAATAATTACAGACAAAGAGTATGGTTGCATCTCATCTAAAGATGAAATAAAAGCTGTTGGTCACAGAATAGTTCATGGTGGTGAAACATTTACAAAGTCAGTTATTGTTACAGATGAAGTAATTAAGGATATTGAGAAAAATGTTCCACTGGCTCCGCTACATAACCCGGGACATTTAATGGGTATAAAAGCGTCTATGGATGTTATGCCAGGTGTAACAAATGTAACAATTATGGACACAGCATGGCACCAAAGTATGCCGGCTAAATCCTATAGATATGCTGTTCCAAAATCTTGGTACACAGACCATAAAGTAAGAAAGTATGGTTTTCATGGAACAAGCTTCCTATATACAACAAAAAGAGCAGCTGCACTTTTAGGAAAGGATCCAAAGGATGTTAACCTTGTTATCGCACACGTTGGAAATGGTGCAAGTATGTGTGCTGTAAAAAATGGTGAGTGTTACGATACATCAATGGGATTAACTCCACTTGATGGATTGGTTATGGGTTCAAGAAGTGGAACTATCGATCCTGCTGTAGTACGTTTTATGTGTCATGCTGAAAATATGAGTGTTGATGAAGTTGATACAGCATTAAATAAAAAATCAGGTCTTTTAGGAATTACTGGAAAATATATTGATAGAAGAGATGTATTAAAAGGTGTTCTGGAAGGTGATGAGGATTGTAAATTGGCACTGGATATGGAGTGCTATAGAATTAAAAAGTATATTGGATCCTATGTTGCAGCATTAGGTGGTGTTGATGCGATCGTTTTTACAGCTGGTGTTGGTGAGATGGCTAAACATGTAAGAAAAGATGCCATTAAAGGATTAGAGTGTATGGGTATCATTCTTGATGAAGAGAGAAATGATATTTCACAAACCCAGAGAGCTGAGACAATTATCTCAACAGACAATTCGCCTGTTAAAGTATTTGTAATACCTACAGATGAAGAGTTGGTAATGGCTGAGGATACAGTAGCACTACTTGAAGGAACTTATGATGTTCATACCAAGTTTGAGTACTCATTCCAGAAACCGGATTATGTAAATAAATCACGAGCTGAGGCTTTAAAGAAACAACTTGAAACCAGACCAGAGCTGGCAAAGGTTATAGTTACACCTCCAACAAAATAATTTATTATTTTTTTTATTTAAGACCAGGTAATTTAACAGTTTTACTTGGTCTTTTCTATTTATAAGAGTAATATATAATAATGATTAATATCTTGATAATTGGTGCCGGTTATGCAGGTCGTACAGTTTTGAATGAAATTGTAGAAAATAAAACACTTAATAGGCGTTATAATGTTGTTGGTTTTATAGACGATGAAGTAGAATCCGTTGGTGAATATGCTGTTTTATCCAGAATAGAGAATGTTCAGACTGTAATAAAAAGCTACAATATACAGGAAGTCATTATAGCTATACCTTCAGCCCCAAAGGGTGTTATTGAGAGAATTATATCATCAATTACAAAAACAGATGTTAAAATAAAAATAGTTCCAGGAATGTATGACATTATAAATGGTCACTTTAACATTAATCAGGTTAGAGATATTGAAATTACCGATTTACTTGGCAGGGAAGAGATTGGTTTTAATGAGGAAGAGCTGATTAAGGAGTATAAAGATCAGGTGGTTCTTGTTACAGGTGCAGGTGGTTCAATTGGTCTGGAAATAATTAAACAACTGCTCCTACTACCTGTAAAAAAAGTTTTAGCACTAGGGCATGGTGAAAATTCAATTTATGATCTTATTGGGAAATTCGGTTCAGATCCAAGGTTTGATTTTATAATTGGGGATGTGAAGGATTATAATAAGCTTATACATGAGTTTAATAAGCATAAACCTAATACTGTTATACATGCTGCAGCACATAAACATGTACCCTTAATGGAGAGATATCCGGATGAGGCTGTTAAAAATAATATTTTTGGAACCTACAACTGTGCAAAAGCAGCAATAGAATGCGGTGCTAAAAGATTCAATCTCGTTTCTACAGATAAAGCGGTTAATCCAACATCTGTAATGGGAACAACAAAAAGAATTGGTGAAATTATAATTCACTCATTAAACAGTATTCAGAGCCATTGCAAGTTATCTTTTACAAGATTTGGAAATGTTCTGGGTTCAAAGGGGAGTGTTGTTCCATTATTTAAAAAACAGATAGTAAAGGGTGGCCCTTTAACAGTAACACACCCGGAAATTACAAGGTATTTTATGTCAATTCCGGAAGCTGCAAGACTTGTGCTAAAAGCCGGAGTTCTTGATGTAGGGGATCTTTTTATTTTGGAGATGGGTGAACCTATAAAAATAACAGATCTGGCAAAAAGAATGATAGAACTTTCCGGCTATACAATTGAGGATATAGAAATAACATATACAGGTTTACGGGCTGGAGAAAAACTATACGAAGAGTTACTTACTAAAAGTGAGGAAATAGTTGAAACCGGTTACGAGAGACTTCTTGTCTCAAGACACAGACAAGAAACATTAACAAAATTTGATATTATGAATCTTATTTCAAGACTTGAAAAAGTATGTGAGACCTATGATGGGGATTTAATAAGGAAAGAGCTTAAAGCCTGGGTTTCAGAGTATCAGGAGGCAGTTTGTCAATAAAATTTTCACCCCCTGATATAACTGATGAAGAGATAAACGAAGTAATAGACACACTTAAATCCGGGTGGATTACTACAGGGCCAAAAACTCTTGAGCTGGAAAAGCAGATTAAAGAGTATACCAATTCAGATGCAGCAGTCTGTCTTAATAGCGCAACTGCCGGTATGGAAATGGTTTTAAGACTCTTTGGTATTGGCCCTGGGGATGAAGTTATAACAACTGCCTATACCTATAGTGCCACTGCGGCGGTAATACTCCACGTTGGAGCAACTCCGGTATTTGCAGACGTTTCAGAAGATTCATTTTTAATCGATCCCAGGGATATATACAGAAAAATAAGTGAAAGAACCAAAGCTATTATACCAGTAGATATTGCTGGTTATCCATGTGATTATGACGAGATATTTTCAATTGTAAATAATAACAGGCTTTTTTCCCCTAAAGCTGGAACTTTACAGGAAAATTTAGGCAGAATTCTTGTTCTTACTGATGGAGCTCACTCTATAGGAGCACTATATAAAGGGAGAAAAATTGGTTCTGTATCAGACTTTACATCATTTAGTTTTCATGCAGTAAAGAATGTTACTACAAGTGAAGGTGGGGTGGTAACCTATGTTAATAATTGTGGAAATATCTCTCCCGAGGTTGTCTATAAAAAATTGAGAACACTTTCCCTACACGGACAGAGTAAGGATGCATTGGCTAAAACCGAGCTTGGTAGTTGGGAGTATGATATCCTTTTTCCCGGATATAAGTGTAATATGACAGACCTTGCAGCATCCCTAGGTTTAATTCAATTAAAAAGGTATAAAAACAGTCTTAACAACAGACGGGAAGAGATTTTTAGACAGTATGCGGATATTCTTGGCAGAAGAGAAGATTTTATAATTCCAAAATATAAGTGCTTACAAAGCGAGACCGTAAGTTCCTGTCATTTATTTATGTTAAGAATAAGAGGAATGGAAGAAGCTGACAGAAACAGGGTTATTAAAGAGCTCTCGGAAAAAGGTATACCCTTAAATGTTCACTATAAACCTCTACCTCTTTTAACTTGTTACAGAGATTTGGGTTATAGTATGGAGGATTATCCAAATGCATACAATCAGTATAAAAATCAGATAACACTACCTCTTCATACTCTGCTTGATAACAGAGATATAGAATTTATATCAACCTCTTTACTATCTATTTAGTACTGTACAAAATAGATTTCTATCTGTATTATTTTTAATATGGCAGAAGAATCGACAAAAAATCACTACGACGAGAGTAAAATCCAGACTCTTAGTCCCCTGGAACATATTCGTTTAAGATCAGGAATGTATATCGGTCGTTTAGGCGACGGTTCCAATCAGAATGATGGTATCTATATATTATTAAAAGAGATAGTGGATAACTCAATTGATGAATTTATCATGGGAAATGGTAAAAGAATCGACGTGGATATCGATGAAGATGGTTTGGTTAAGTGTAGAGATTACGGAAGAGGGATCCCTTTGGGTAAAATAGTTGATTGTGTGTCAATTATAAATACCGGTGCAAAATATGATAACGACGTTTTTCAGTATTCTGTTGGTCTAAATGGAGTTGGTACAAAAGCTGTTAATGCCCTTTCTAAACACTTTCTTGTAAGATCCTACAGGGAAGGAAAATTTGCTGAAGCAGTATTCTGTCGGGGTAAAATTATATCACAAAATAGTGGTGCCAGTACCGATGAAAAAGATGGAACATATTTTGAGTTTCTTCCAGATGAAGAGATTTTTGGTGATTGGAAGTATAACTTTGAGTATATAGAACAGAGAATGTGGAATTATGCCTGTCTAAATAAGGGTTTGAAACTCTATTTTAACAAGCAGAAATTTGAATCAAAAAAAGGGATAGAAGATCTTCTTCATTCTGAAGTAGGAGATGATACCCTTTATGAAATTGGTTACTGCTCCGGGGATAAAATAGAGTTTGCATTTACCCACACCCAGAATTATGGAGAGACTTATTTCAGTTTTGTTAATGGTCAATATACTTCTGATGGAGGAACTCATTTAAGCGCTTTTAGAGAAGGTTTTTTAAAAGGAGTTAACGATTTTTATCAAAAATCATTTTCCGGTGTAGATATTAGAGATGGTATAGCCGGGGCTGTATCAGTTAAGGTCAAAGACCCTATTTTTGAGAGTCAAACAAAAAATAAACTGGGAAATTCCGACATAAGAGCCTGGATAGTTAATGAAGTTAAAAGTGGGATTAACGATTTTTTACACAAAAATAAAGAGGCTTCAGAGAAACTAATAGAGAAAATTCTAAACAATGAAAAATTAAGGAAAGAGCTAAATGCTGTTAGAAAAGAGGCTACAGCTGCAGCTAAAAAGATATCAATAAAAATCCCTAAACTTAAGGATTGTAAATATCATCTTCAGGATGGAGAAAAGGGTGAAAATTCCATGATATTTATAACAGAGGGGCAATCAGCTTCCGGATCAATGGTCTCCTGTCGGGATGTTTATACTCAAGCTATATTCAGTTTAAAGGGAAAGCCTCAAAATCTCCACGGCAAGGGTAGAACATCTATATATAAAAATGAAGAGCTTTTTAACATGATGATGGCCTTGGGAATCGAAAATGATATAGAAAATCTGAGATACAGTAAAATTATTATTGCTACAGATGCTGACTATGATGGGTTTCATATTAGAAACCTTCTTTTAACTTTTTTTCTATCATATTTTGAAGAACTGGTTGTTGCAGAAAAAATATTTATACTGGAAACCCCGCTTTTTAGAGTTAGAAACAAGAAAGAGACAAGGTACTGCTATAATGAAAAAGAGAGAGATATAGCAATGGGGGAAATTTCTACCCCTGAAGTTACCAGGTTTAAGGGTTTGGGAGAGATAAGCCCAAAAGAGTTTGGACAATTTATAGGAAATGACATGAAACTTATCCCAGTTATGGTTAAGTCCATAAAATCAGTACCGGAAACACTAGAGTTTTATATGGGTAAAAACACACCTCAGAGAAGAGACTATATTATGGAGAATTTAATCTAATGGCTTATGTTCAGAATTTATTTGAAAAAAACTATATAGAGTATGCATCCTATGTAGTAAAAGATAGAGCAATTCCACATCTTGATGATGGTTTAAAACCTGTTCAAAGGAGAATTATACACTCATTAATTGAGAAGGATGATGGTAAATTTCATAAGGTAGCCAATATAATCGGGCACACCATGCAGTACCATCCCCATGGAGATATGTCTATTGGTGCGGCACTGGTACATCTGGCAAACAAAGAGTTATTAATTGATAAACAGGGTAACTTTGGTAATATTTTTACTGGTGACCCATCCTCAGCAGCCAGATATATAGAGTGTCGTTTAAATCCCTTTGCAAAAGAGATTTTTTATAACCCGGAGTTAACAGTTTACGAGGACTCTTACGACGGGAGAAAGAAAGAACCGGTAACCTTTCCATGTAAAATTCCTTTAGCAATTATTCAGGGAGTTGAAGGTATCGCTGTTGGAATGGCGACAAAAATTTTACCACATAATCTTATAGAGGTTTTAGAAGCAGAGAAAAAATGTCTTTTAGGTGAACCATTCCAGTTATATCCTGATTTTCCTACAGGAGGATTAGTTGATGTAACTAATTATGAAGATGGTCTTGGTAAGGTTTTGGTAAGGGCAAAGCTTGATGTTTCAGATCCTAAAAGAATCGTTATTAAAGAGCTCCCTTTTGGTTGTACTACTGAAGGGCTTATGGATTCAATAGAGGCTGCAGCTAAGAAAAACAAGATTAAAATTGCAGGAATTAATGACTATACTTCTGAAGAAGTGGAAATTGAGATAAAACTGGCAAGGGGTGTTCACTCCAAGGATGTGGAGGATGCATTGTATGCATTTACTGAGTGTGAGACTTCTATCAGTGTAAATCTTCTTCTAATAAAAGATGGGCTTCCTGAAATAATGACTCTAACCCAGGTAATAGAGTACCACTCACAAAAACTTGTCGCAATTTTAAAAGATGAATTGGAGAATGAGAAGAGAAACCTTGAGGATAAACTCCACGCAAGAACACTTGAGCAGATATTTATTGAAGAGAGAATATATAAATTAATTGAAGAGCAGACAAGCAAAGTAGGTGTAAATACAGCTGTTCAGAATGGATTTCTACCCTTTATGGATAAAATTAAAAGGGAAATAACCGAGGATGATATTGAACGTTTGCTAAAAATTCCTATTAGAAGAATATCTCTTTACGATATAAATAAAGTTCAAAAAGAGATGAAAGAGATAAAAGAGCGGATTAAAGAGATAAATTTTCATCTAAAAAATTTAATATCCTATGCTGTTGGCTATATAGATGGTATTCTTGAGAAAAGAGGTAAAGATTTTGACAGACAGGCAGAGATAATATCCTTCAATAGAACCGATGTTAGGGATGCCGCAGTAAGAAATCTTAAACTTAAGTATGACAGCAGTACCGGTTATGTGGGAACCGGATTAACAGATGGTGATGTTGTTTGCGATGTCTCGGAGTACGATAGAATTCTTATTATAAAAAAAGATACTATCTACTTTGTTACAAATGTTCAGGTTAAGCAGTTTATAGGTAAAGGAATACTATATATAGGTTTAGCCGACAGCGACACAATGAACAATATTATATTTAATATTTTATACAAAAGTCCGGAAGATTGTGTATACTTAAAAAGATGCAGGATAGATAAATTTATTCTTGAAAAGGAGTATGACCATTTAATACCAGAGGGATGCACTTTCCTAAAACTTTCTACTAAGAATGATTTAGCAATATCAGTAGATTTTAAACAGAAAAAACTTCTGAGAGTGGCTGAAGATCTATATTATGTAGAAGATTATTTAGTTAAAGGTGTTAAAGCAAGAGGTGTTAGGTTAAGTCCTAAAGAGTTTTCTGCAGTAAAATTTGTAAAATCAAAGAGGTCATAATGGGTTCAGTCGGGTTCATAAACAGTGATAGAGATCTTAAAGATAGAGTGGATCTAATTTTTGAGGAATGCGAAAAATACAGTGTTACCTTTATGGATAACAAGCACGACGTTTCAGATTTTCTGGATTATGAACTTTCAGAGATTCTAATTATAAATTTTTCAGATATTAATACTGGATTAATAAAAACTGTTGTAAAGAAAATTCAGGAAGATGCATGGCTTCACTCATTTGGTGTAATTGGAATATATGATGATGAAGATGATGAGGAAGACCTTCTGGATAGATATGGTGATATAAATATTATGGTTATGATGAACCAGCGTAGACTAAAGTCCCATCTTATAAAGAGTATTGATATTATTAACAGGGAGAGGCATATAATCTTCCAGAAAGTCTTGATTGATAACCTAATGGAAAATGCATCAGGTACTTTTTTAATTGAGAATGATGTATTTATAGCCTCTATATATTCGAGTATTATTACTACTGCCCTAAGCCAGAGAGGTATAATCTCCAAAGAGAAAAAAATGTTTCTTCAGTTAGTATTATCAGAGATGATAGTAAACGGGATAGAGCATGGAAACTGCGGAATAACCTACGATGAAAAAAGTGCATTTCTTGAAGAAGGGTTAAATATTGTAGACCTAATAGCTAAAAAGTGTGAAAATCCGGAAATAGCCAAAAAGAGAGTCTATTTTGAGTGGTGTGTTACAAGTAGTGAAACTGTTTTTGTTATTAGAGACGAAGGCGAAGGTTTTGATGTAAACAAACTTAAGGATCGGATTGAATCCGAGGGGGCAACAGCTCTTCATGGCCGTGGTATAAAAATGGCTGTAAAACTTGCCAAAGAGATAAGGTACAACAGAAAAGGAAACAGGTTAAAACTTGTATTTGAAAATGAAGAGATCCATAAGGAAACTCCGGGAGGATTTGAAGCTGAGGAGGTAATTACACTGAATAAGGGAGATATTGTCTTCCGTGAAGGTGAAGAGGGGGATTTCCTATACTATATTATCGCCGGTTCATACAATGTATATGTTGAAGATGTTCTTGTAGGTAGAATTACACCATCTGATGTATTTATGGGAGAGATGGCATTTCTTATGCAAAATCACAGAAGTGCAACGGTAATAGCAGACGGTCCATCAAAAATCCTTAAAATTTCCAGAAATGCCTATATTAATGCAATTAAAAAGTATCCTCACTATGCAATTTTACTCTCAAAACTTCTAGCAAGAAAGATTGTTAGAGCAAATACATTTAAAGTTAAGGGAGAAATAGCCCTAGAAGTATGAATTTCCTAGAATGGATTATTAATTACTGGTTTGTAAAGGACATTTTAAGACCCATTGCAGATATAATAATTATAACCATAATTCTTTACCAGGTTTATAAGATTCTCATCCAGACAAAGACTATGCATCTAGTAAAGGGTATAGTCTCCCTGTTACTGCTCTATCTTTTTGCCCTTATATTTAAAATTGATACAGTGTTATGGATAATGACAAATCTTACTCAGGTTTTGATGATTGCTATAGTCGTAGTTTTTCAGCCGGAATTAAGAAAAATATTTACTAAAATAGGAGTTAGTGGACTCTTTAATATGAGGTCCAGAGTAACTTCCAGTAATATTGACAGTGCAGTTTCTGCAGCCCAGGTTCTGGCGGATCGTAGAAGAGGTGTTTTAATTGTATTTTCAAGATC
>QKAW01000013.1 GCA_003247135.1 Spirochaetales bacterium
AGAAGTTCCTTTGAAACATAATCTTTTAAGATTATATGGTACTGTTCGAAACCATTGTAAATTAGAAATTGATATGACTCTCTTAGAAGAGATCTCAGAAACCTATATTGATGCAAGATATCCTTCTGATATGGGATTATTGCTTTATGGCTCTTTATCCATTGAAAGGTCAAAAGAGTTCTATAGAGAATCAAAAAATATTTATGAGCAGATCGAGAAGATTGTTAACAATGAGTAGTTCTATGGGAAACGAACAACTTTTTTCTATTTTAGATAGCCCAATGATGAGTTTTAATTTTCAAAATTCAGAGGGTGAAAAAGATGGCTACAACTGGTATGCATACGTTAATAATGATCCGATAAACTACATAGATCCGTTGGGGTTATGTTCGAAATATACAGTAGAATCTGGAGATACTTTATCTCAAATCGCTCAATCTAGTGGTGTCAGCTTAGAACAAATGATGGGTATGAATCCTCAAATAACTAATACTGATTTGATTTATCCTGGACAACAAATTAATTTAGAGTATGCACAGCAAGGTAAATGGGATGATATGACAGAGTGGGGGAAAAATTATCAAGACCCAGTCCTGCCAACACCCACCGTTAAGCAGATAGGAGTTGGTATTACTGTAGGACCATTTGTCGCTGTATCCTTAGAAATTGGATTTGCATGGGATTCAGAAGGTGGAAAATCGCCATATGTAACTGTTGGTGGTGGAACTTATGTTGGGGCGTCAACTAAATTTAGTGGTGGCTTGAGTGAGGATGAAGGAACTGTTGCATCGCTAGATGATGGGTATAATGAAACAACAACCATAGCTATAGCTTTAGCAGGAACATATGATAACAAAGAAAATGAATGGGAAGGAATTAGTGGATTTGGTGTTGGTGGAGGTGTAATGTGGACAAAGACTTTTAACTTAGATTCTTTTAAAGGGGATAAGTAGAAATGGCCATTATAGAATTATTAAAACGAATAGGTCTAAAAAGAACAAATTTTATTATAAATCTATTAACTGGAACTATATTTGCTCTTCTAGCTGAATTTTTACATTATTTAATTTTAAAAGAACTTATACTTAAGGATATTTCTTTGATAATAGGTTTGTATTTAACTGGAATAATAGCTTCATATTTAATTGCTTTTATTACTATTGCTATGAAAAAAGTTACTTTCTTTAAGCCTAATTATCTTTTGAGTGTTTATGTTTATTATCTATCATATCCAATTTTATTAGCCTTAATAATCTATTCTTTTTTTTCTGATGAAATGAACAGACATTTATTCTGGTTTTATCCAGGAATACTTTCATCATCAAGTTATATCTACTATAAACATAAAATGAAGTAGTTATTATTTACCATAAGATGATCATTGGAACTGACCCTACTTTGTAGGGCAGCTCAATTGGTTCTTATGATTATTTAATATAACTATATGCGGTAAACATATTATTTTTCTAATATTGATTAAATATTATCAGGAATTTTGTCCCTTAAGGTTAAGTAAATTCAAAAATCAGTCCTTTGGGGGAATGTGTTATCGAGTGATTATTCATTTATTAAAATAATGCTGCATAGTTTAAATGGTCATTGAAATGTTATAAAAGGATTAACTTATAAAAAGAGCCTGTAAAACTACAGACCCTAACTTTTAATTGGAATGAAATTTTTTATCGATTTTTTGTAATTAGACTCATGCTAATCAACAGTAACTTATATTATACCCGTATTATCAATTCTCAAATGAGTATTTATACTCAATTTGCATAGGGGAAATCCCCATATTAGTCATATCTCTAGTAAATTCATAGATATTTACTGGAATTGTATTCTACTAGCGCTCTTCCTTTTAAAGTTTCTCGGAGACTCCCCACATTTCTGTTTAAAAGTTTTGCAAAAGTAGCTTGTAGAATCGAAGCCAACCTTAAAACCTATTTCACTTATAGATAAATCAGTAGTTTGCAATAAATACTGACTATGATAGATTCTTAAATTATTTATGTAGCTTATCGGAGTCTGATTTGTTAATTTTTTAAAATATTTAGTAAAATAATCTTCACTAAAGCAAAACTTATCAGATAAATCCTTTATCTTTAGTGTTTTGTTATAATTCTCTTCAATGTAATCCAGGATTATATGATCTTTACTGGATGTAATATCTACAAGTTGGTTAGTGTTTTTAGAAAAGAGATTATTTTGATAGAGTTCGGATAAAAGTAATAAAAAGTAGCCTTGAACTGCTAATTCCTTACCAAAAATCTCTGTATCACTATGAGCCAATAGATTAATTACAATGTTTTTAATTATTTCATTATTATCAATTTTATTTGGCAGTCGCAGAGTGTTGTTTTCTAACTTACTCAGGTATTTTAAATAGATTGGATTACTCTCTAACAAACCTAAAACAGAGTAGGACAAAACAACTAAGTGAACTCTAGCACCTTCATTAAGTGTTGTTCCATAATGAATCTGATATGGGTTTATAAATGCTACATCTCCTTTCTTCAATACGAAGGAATTGTTATCTATTGTCATATCAATTGATCCATCTGTAACTAAAATTATTTCAATATTAGGGTGATAATGACAATAAAAAAGTTCAGACCTTGATTCGGTTTTCATTTCGATAGATCTTACAGGAAACTGTAGATTTAGTGCAATTTTCTGATAACTTGCTTTTTGCATAAAAAACCTCCCCATGTCGGAATTGTTATATAAAATAACTTTTATGTTAAAGATGTTTAGTTGTTATCACTGTATTATTAAATATCTTTTTAAAGAGAGGAAGAGCATATGAGAGGAATTTCTATAAATAGTAACTGGAAATTTAATTTGGATAATGGTTTAGGTTATCATCTTGCAGATTTAAATGACAATAGCTGGAGGACAGTTAATTTACCACATGACTGGAGTGTAGAGTTTCCCTTTGATAAGGATAAAGGAGAAGCCTGCACCGGGTTCTTACTAGGAGGTATAGCCTGGTATAGAAAACATTTTATTACAACCAATGAGATGATTAACAATAAAGTAATTATAAATTTTGATGGTATTTATAATAATGCATCAGTTTATGTAAATAACAAGTTAGTTAGTTTTCATCCCTATGGGTATTCACCATTACTGGTAGATGTCACTGATTATTTACACCCTTTAAATACTGATAATGTAATTGCAGTAAAAGTTGATCATTCCAGATATGCAGATAGCAGATGGTATACAGGATCCGGAATTTACAGAAAAGTTTCAATGTATATATTACCCGAAGTTCATATTCCTGTTTGGGGAACCGTAATTAATACACTCTCTTCTAATACTGATAGTGCAGAAATTTTATGTAAAGTTAATATCAATAATGATACTTTTACAAACCAGGATTTAGTAATAAATACAGTAGTTAAATATAGTAACGAAGTTGTAAAAGTATTGAGTACAGATTTTAAAATACAAAAAGAGTCAGGAATTACCAAAGAGATAACTTTTTCTATAGATAATCCAGTTTTGTGGGATGTTTACAAGGGAAATATGTACACTTTAGAAGTGAGTCTTGAGAGTAAGGGTAATATAATACAGAGGGTTGAAGAAAAATTTGGTATCAGAAACTTCGATTTTACAATAAATAAAGGCTTCTATTTAAATGGTAATAAAACTCTTATACAGGGAGTATGCCTTCACCATGATGCAGGTTTAGTAGGAGCAGCTGTTCCCCTGGATGTTTGGAAGAGAAGACTAGAAACTCTAAAAGAAGCAGGATGCAATGCCATAAGAACAGCACATAACCCCTCTTCTGAGGATTTTCTGGATCTTTGTGACTCTATGGGGTTTCTGGTTCAACTGGAATTTTTTGATGAATGGGATAACCCAAAAGACAAAAGGAAAAACGGTGTCGAAAAAAGTGTAGATTATATAACCAGATCCTATACTGAGCATTTTACAGAGTTTGCAAAAAGTGATCTTCAGAACACATTAAAAAGAGATATTAATCACCCATCAATAGTACAGTGGAGTATAGGTAATGAGATAGAGTGGACTTATACTAAATACAATGACTCCAGAGGATTTGAAGGGGATGAAGCAAAGCATTTCTGTGCATGGAAGGTTCCACCTAATAATAAGGAGCAGATTAGAGCCTATATTGATAAGATTCCTAGAGATTATAAAGATATTGATACAACCGCAAAAAAACTTAGTCAATGGGTTAAGGAATTGGATACTACCAGACCTGTTACTGCAAACTGCGTTTTGCCATCAGTAAGTTATGAGAGTGGAATGACAGATTATCTGGACATTGTTGGTTTTAGTTATAGAAATGTTTTGTATAAATATGCAAAAGAAAACTATCCGGATAAAATTGCCATGGGAACAGAAAATTTTCCACAATGGCATGAGTGGAAGGCTGTTCTTGATAATGAGAATATTGCAGGAACCTTTTTATGGACAGGTATAGACCACATGGGGGAAGCCTGGGTACAAAAACCCTGGCCGGCTAAGGGGTCAAATCTTGGGTTACTAGATCTGGCAGGATTTAAAAAACCTGCTTACCATCTGTTTAAATCTGCCTGGAATAGTGAACCACACATAAAAATTTATACCCAGAGGGCTGATAATCCTTTTTATAGAGAATTGGCTGAGTGGGAAAAAAGAACATGGTTTTGGCATGATATTAATGAACACTGGAATTACCATAATGGTGAGAATATAGTGGTTGAAGTCTATTCCAACCTGAATTCTCTTGAGTTATTCTTAAATGAAAAATCCATGGGAGTAAAACAACTAAGTGATTTTGATGACAATTGTTATAGGTGGTATATTCCATTTTCTCAGGGAACATTAAAAGTTTCCGGGTTGGGGGATAATAAAGAGATCTACAGGATACTTGAAACCCAGGGTGAATTATCAGCTATAAACTTAACTTCAGATAAAAATAAGTTAAAAGATGATTCAGACTCTGTTGCACATATTGTTGCACAGTTAGTTGATATAAATGGTAATAATTTTACTTTAAAAGAGGAGAAAATTGAGTTCACTGTAACTGATAATGCAAAAATTCTTGGTGTTGATAACGGTCATCCTGAGAATGTTGAATCTTTTCAGAACAACAGTGTTACAACCTCTAGTGGTAGATGCCTTCTTATTATTCAAAGGATTGATAGAGGGAATATTACAATTCAGGCTAAAAGTTGTAATAACAAACTTGTTTCTAATAGAGTAGAGATAAAAGATAAAGAGGATATTCTTAAACACTAGTATTTTTAGACTTAAAGGGAGTATTCTTGGATTTATCTATCAACCAAGAATACTTTTCCTGTTAATCCCAAAAACATCTACTAATTATTTGAAAAAATGATGCCAGGTCCATATTGCGGGTATGCTGTATTTATGTATGAGTTATTGTACAAGTCACCATGCTTATATGAAAAATTCCATAGTTTTTCGTAGTATTTTTTTATAGTTTTGCTATGTTTGCCTGAATTACCTTCTGATATAAGGTTCACGACTTCATTTGGATCCTCTTTTAAATTGTATAATTCATCATAGTCAAAACCATTAAAAATAAACTTATAATCCCTGTCAAAAACCATTCTTTGAATTCCATATAGCTCATTTCCATTAGATTGAGTATAAATCTCTCTTCTTGTAGTTAATTTTTTATCTTTTAAAATAGGAAAAAGAGAGACTCCGGAAAATGAATTATTTGGTTTCCTTATCATATCAGTGAATGTTGGCGCAAAATCAACTATTGAAACCAATTCATCGGAGATTCTTCCCGGATTAGTTATAAATTTTTTTCCACTTATTACGGCAGGAATATGGTATGCTCCCCTAAACCCGGCTAGACCTTTAGTCCAAAGACCATGTTCTGCAGTATAATCTCCATGATCTGAAAGATATATTATAAGTGTATTGTCATACTCTCCAGTCTCTTTTAGGGTATTAATAACACGCCCAAACTGGGCATCCAGAAAAATGTTAAAAGCGTAATAATGACGCAATGCTTCTTTGTGCTCTTCGGGGGATAGCTTTTTATAAATATCCTGTATTCTTCTGTAAAATGCAGGTTTATCCTTCATGGAATCGTAAAAAGATTCGGGAAGTTTAATATCATCAATATTAATCATATCTAGATATTTTTGAGGGACTTTATAAGGGTCATGGGGACCTAATAAGCCTATGTATTGTAGCCATGGTTTTGATTCATTATTTTTTTTTCTATTTATTATAATATCTATTGCTTCATCTGTTACTGCTATATCACAAAAGGGATTTTCATCAATTCCATAATGGGTGTATCTTGGATAGCCAGGCCTTATTATTTCTCCGTCATTTTTACTATCGTTTTCATTATCAGTTTTACCAGTCCTGTAACTTTCCCAGTTGTTTTTTGCTTCATTCTCGGCTTGAAAAACTTTTCTTCCTGCATCATAAGATGGTTGGTTCCAACCAAGGTCTCCTGGTTGTATAATACTGTTTACATGCCATTTCCCACTAAAATCCAATCTGTAACCATTTTCTAGAAAAATATCACTAAAGTATTTAATTCCTACTCTTGGTCCTCTTGAAAGGGCATTCGCAACATCAACGTTATTCCAAACATTATGCTCTGAAGGATAGAGCCCAGTAAAAAAACTTGTCCTGGAAGGACAGCAGTGGGGAGAAGTACAGAAAGCTTCAGAGAAAGTTACACCCTCTTTCCTTATACTATCCAAATTTGGTGTTGGAACCATAGGATTTTGAACAATATCTCCCCTTTGCTGATCTGTCATAAAAATCAGTATATTCATAATATGTTATCATCTCCTTCAAATATAACTTCATTGCAATGATTTGCTATTAATAATTTGTCTATGTTTTTGTGAGGTATAAAATCGTTGCTTTTAATAATTTTGTTATTGTTAAAAATACACTTCTTTATGGAAATAAGATTTAGTATTGGTGGTTCAACAATTTCAAAGGTATTATTTTCAATTAGTAATTCATTATTAATATACGTATTTTCAACAAATTCCTTAATTTCGCTATTTATACTAATTATTGCCAATCCCCATTTTGCATATCCACAATTAATAAAGTTATTGTTTATAATTTTTATATTATCAAAGGATCCAGATTCATACCAAAAACCCATTTCTCCACCACAACATATCGCTGAGCCACTTGTAAAGAAATTATTGTTAAAAATCTTAACCGGCTTATTAGTTGAAGTCAAAATACCTCTAGCTCTATTATTTTTAAATGTTGATTTCTCAATTATAAGTTGAGGCATATTGTTGAAATTTTCGATGCAATCATTTACTGAAATTTCTATATTTGATAAATTTTTTATTGATAATTTAATATACTGTCGATTTATATATTCAATTTTAGTTATCTTAATGATTCCTTTTTTAGCATGTGTCAAAGGATTTACAACAGCAACTTTATCACCTTTTTTGTATAAAAAAACCCCTTCTTGTTGGAAATGTCCAACTTTTAACTCAAGGATGTTGTTATCTATACTATTTATGGGATGATAAATACCTTGAACATTTACACCATCATCAAGTTGGTTGGAAAAATAACAGTTTCTAATATTAATATAACCTGAACAATTTACAAAATGGGTCGCATCATTATTTGTTGATACATACCTGTCTCCAGATGGTTTAACAGATATATGATCTAGGGTAATATTTTTGCTGTTCTGTGCTATAATACCCATTGCACCTGTATGGTTTATTATTATATTTTCTAATAAAATATTTTTACTGTCATTAATAAATATTCCTGGATTAAATCTTTGCTCATGGGTAATATTTATGATGTTGCCCTCTTTATGTATTTCTGTAAAATTTGCTGTAAATTCAACAATGTTATTCTCTATTTCCTTAGCAAATACATTTTGTGCCCTTAAATCATTTCCTTTTTTCCCATCTGCTGGTCTTTTTTTATCTCTATCAAATTCAATAAACCATTTAATATACGTATTTTCCCAACTATTTTCATGATCGAAAAACACAATTCTGTTATTTTCAATTTTAAATGGATACTTTAATTTATCTATTTTAAGGACTACTTTATTATGAGTTGATGAAATGACACTCCCTTCAGTAAAAAAAGGTCTTACAAAATCAATTGTAAAGTTTTTCAAAATAATATTTGATGATTTTTGTATTACAAAAGGTGTAGTTCTTCCATGGAAAATCAGGGTTGAACCTGATCCATCATATATATAATTGTTGCTTTCTTTTATGTTATTATATATATTTTTTAATCCATGATCATGGTTTGATATAAATAGATATTCCTCATTATTATAATTTGAATAGAGGTGATATGTATCTTTTTCAATTTTTAATGTTTTCATAAAAGTAATTATACAGCTAACACATAATAAATATATCTATATTTTTGTTGTAAAAAAGTTTAAAAATGTTATATTTGTTAAGATGAAAGAATTATCAATTAATCTAATTAATTTTGGAGAAAAACAGTGTTGTCCAGGCTATGAATATGGAGGTATTAGAGAGTATTATGTCCTTCATTTTATTATAGAAGGGACAGGGGAATACAAGGTTAACGGAATATCTTGGAGGTTAAGTAAAGGTGACGCTTTTTTAATTAGACCAAGGGAACGCCACTTGTATGTTGCAGACACCAGTGATCCATGGAAATATGTATGGGTATGTTTTACAGGGAATCTTGAATCTTTATTTTCAAAAGTAAATATATCACAGAGTAATCTCTCCGCCCATATAGGGGACTTAAATGAGATAATTAAACATATTAATAAATTAAAAAAAAGTAGTATTTACTTAAAACCAGAAATTTTCATGTCAAATTTTAGTCATTTAGCCATGGTTATTTCGTTATTTATTGAAAATTTTCATTATACATCAGCGATGAGTATGAGCAACAAGAATATGGGAAATAATCATGTTATGGCAATGCAATGTTATATTGAGCAAAATTATATGAGTACGATAACTGTTAAGGATGTTATTGATTATATTCGATTGGATAGAGCATATGCATCAAATTTATATAAAAATGTACTGGGTCTAACAATTTATCAAGATATTCAAAATAGAAGAGTTTTAAGAGCCAAAGAGTTGTTAAGTAAAAATTTTACTATTAAAGAAGTTTCATATATTTGTGGATTTAGCAGTTATCAAAATTTTTTAAATGTATTTAAATCAATTAGCGGAATGACTCCAAAAAAATTCAGAGGTCAATTAAATGACCCCCTGAATTAACCTTTTAAAGAACCAATCATTACTCCTTTTACAAAGTATTTTTGGAGGAAAGGGTAGATTGAAAGGATTGGTAGTGTTGAAATAATTATAGTACAGTATTTAATTAATTCTTTAAAATAGCTCTCTTCAAGCATCTCGGTTGCACCATCGATCATTCCATCAGTTTGGCTCTCAATAAGAATTTCCCTGAGTATAAGCTGGAGTGGATATAAAGCTCTATCTCGAATAAAAATATAAGCATGAAACCACGAATTCCAATGGTGTACTCCGTAATACAGAACCATAACAGCTAGTACTGGTTTGGAGAGAGGTAAAATAACCCTTATTAAAATAAAGTAATCATTTGCACCTTCAATCATTGCCGCTTCTTCCAGGCTATATGGAATGCTTTGAAGAAAAGTTCTCATTATAATCAGATTAAATGAATTTATTCCTGCAACTATAATTAGAGCAACTCTTGAATTATATAAACCCAGATTTCTTACAACCATAAAAAAAGGAATTAACCCTCCGTTAAAAAACATTGTGATAACAATCATTATCATCATTATTTTTTTTATATAAAAGTTTCTTCTGGATAAAACAAAAGCACCCAAGGTTGTTAGTATTAAATTAATTACTGTACCAATAGTTACATAGAAAATTGTGTTTACATAACCAGTTAAAACATTAGGGTTTCTGAATACCATTTTGTATCCCTGTAACGATGCTTTACCAAGTGGTTTAAATATTAATCCTTCATGCCTCAGAAGCATTTTAGGATCACTTACAGATGATAAAATTACATAAATCAAGGGATAAATTGTTATAAAAATTAAAAAGATCATAAACATCACATTAAAGATGTTGAATATTTTTTCACCTTTACTTTTTTTCACTAATTTCTCCTTACCATAGACTTGTATCATTGAGGCTTCTGCTAAGTTTATTAGCTAAAAGCAACAAAATCATATTAATTAATGAATTAAACAATCCTACAGCTGATGCAAAACTAAAGTCAAAATTCTCAAGACCTCTTCGATATACATAGGTTGAGATAACGTCAGCTGTTTCGTAAATATTTGGGTTATACAGCAAAATAATATTCTCCCATCCCAAGGACATTAGTCTTCCTATACGCATAATTAAAAGAATTACAATCGTAGGCATTATTGAGGGTAAACTGATATAAATGGCACTTTTAAAACGCCCTGCTCCATCGATTTTGGCTGCTTCATATAATCCTGGGTCAATTCCACTAAGAGCTGCCAAATAAATAATTGAACCCCAGCCAAATCCTTGCCATATATTTGATGAAACAAAAATAATTTTAAATAGTTCAGGTGCTGTTAGAAGATTAAAAGGTTCAACACCAAAATATGAAAGAAAGTGTGGTATTATCCCTCTTGATTTAACAAAATCAATTATTAATCCACATATAACAACAGATGAAATAAAATGGGGTAGATATGTGATTGTTTGTGTAACTTTTTTAAATTTCTCTGATTTTATTTCATTCAACAGTAGTGCAAAAATAATTGGTACAGGGAATCCAAAAACTAGATCAATAAGATTTATAGATAAAGTATTGTATATAAGTCTCCAGAAATATTTTCCAGTTATAAAATTTTCGAAATGCTCAAATCCTACCCAAGAACTTTTTAATATTCCTCTTGCTGGAACAAAATCCTGAAAGGATATTAATACTCCATACATAGGTATATAATGAAATACAATATACCAGGCTATAACGGGTAGAGCCATAAGATAAAGTAAAGGATATCTTTTGATATTCAATAGTAAAGTTTTCTTCATAATTTCTCCGAACTGGCTTAATTGGAGGACTTTTTATCCTCCAATTAAAAGTTTTCTATCTTGCCAGATACCTGTTTAAGCCTGCTTGTTTTAATTCAATTGCTCTATCAATTCCCATATTTTTTATGCTTTTTACATAGTCATCAAAGTCATCAAGTGATACAGAGCCCATAACAAATTTATGGAACATCTCTTCAACATAGGTTTTTATATCAGCTTCAATATTAACAAGTTCTTTTGATTCCTCTACTGTAGGTGTAACAAATAATGGATACTTGGATTCACTTCCTGAACTATCAGACCATCCATCAAATACTTTTAAAACTCTTTCATCATCATATTGCTGTTTTTCCATCTCATTATCATAGGCAACAGTCATATTTGCATCAGTATACATAACTCTCATTGAAGGGAAGTCCGCCTTAAATGGATTTTTTCCATTTTGCATAAAATCAGTGAATTTTAACTTTCCGTCAACTATTTCGTATGTAGGTGACTCCTTAGTTCCTGGACCCCAGGAAACAAGTTGCATTGTATCTTTCTGGTGTAAATATTCAAAATATTTTGCAATCAGTACTGGATCCTTAGCATTTGATGATACAAAAACTGGAGTACCACTTAAGTGTTCAATAGTGTTTTGTAATGTACAAGGAGAACCATCTTTAGTAAAAAAAGGAACTGCTTCTATATCAAAATCAGGATCTGCCCCAGCTCCAATTTCTAGGATTTTTCTTAATTCCCATATCCCTGCATGAAACACACCAGCTTTTCCACTTTGGAAGATTTTCATACTATCACCTCTCTGGTGTGTCATAAAATCCGGATCAAGAAGGCCTTCTTCGAATAACATCTTTAGATATGATAGGTACTCTTTATACTCAGGTTCAATTGGACCGTAATTAACTTTCCCATCATTTACATAATAATCTTTATGTGTTGTACCAAAAGCACTGGCGATTATATTTGTATCATTCCACATCCAATCTCTATAGTTTGATATGACAAGAGGAATTTCTATACCATTTTGTTTAAAAACTCTAAGAACATTTGTAAATTCATCTAATGTCTTTGGAGATTTAAGAGAGAATTTCTCTAATAAATCCTTTCTGATAATTAATCCTCGACCTGTTTTTCCTGCTAGAAATGGAGGCATAAATATTGTACCAAACTTAATGATAGTACCTTTATCCGACCTTATTTTCTTTTCAAGACCATACTCTTTTACCATTTTCATAAATGTTGGAGTGTATTTTTCAATATATGGCCCCATGTCAATTAATACTCCATCGTTAATAGCGCCATCTGGTCCACCAGGATACCTGCTAAATGGATCCTTTATTACATCGGGATAATCTCCTGATGCTAAAACAATATTAAAATATTCACCGTTATCACCTGCAGGAGGATGTACAAAATCAATATTTAATCCTGTTTGTTTTTCAATCTCTTTAATCATATAGTTTTCATCAAGAGTTTTCATATACTGTCTTCCTATTTCAGAAAGAGTAGTATAGTAAGTTATTGTTGTCTCTTTTTCTACCAAAGGTAATTTATAATCCCATAATTGATCTTTTGATTTTGCTACACTCTGTTTTTTTTCACTATTATTACTTGCAAATATTAGACTTGGTAATAAAATTGCAAATATAATTAAAACTATTTTTTTCATTATTTCTCCTTATTTTTTTGATCATGCGCATAATCGATTGTTTATCTTAGTCTTGCTTTCTAGATATTGTATATAATGAAAATTTGCACAGTATTCAATATTTGTTATTGTATTGCTTAATTCTTTTTCTTATATAGAGTTAGTTACAGTGCTTTTTTTTGTATTGACCTGGTGTTACGGATTCAAATTTCTTAAAAACACGAATAAAAGAGTCAGAATTACTATATCCAAGTTCCTTGGATATTTGTGAAATAGTTTTATCTGATTCTAAAAGTTTCTTAGCTTCTGTTATTCTTTTTTTGTGTATATAATCAAGCAATCCAATATTAGTCATACTTTTAAAATATCGAGATATATAGTCCAGACTTCTACCTGTTGCATTGGATATAAAACTAACGTTAATATTGGGGTTTTTGTAATGGTTGTCTACGAGTTTTATAATGTCATTCTTTAAAACCAGATTAATGTTATTCTCTTCTTTTTCAAAAAAAAGAATCGTTTCTCCTATTATTTTTTTTATTTCGTTATAAAGCATTATACTGTTATTACACTTCAGAATTCTTACAAATGGTTGAAGCTCTTCTATAAATTTATCTATATTTGGTACTTCGAGTGTTAAAAGTGTAGTGATAATATTATTTATAAGGGAAAACATTCTGATTCGAATAATTTGAGGCGAATTTACTTCATCAAAAAAGTATTTATTAAATATTAAATCTAAAGTTGTAAGAGCTTTATTAAATTCTCCTTCGTGTAAATATGTTGTCAATGTATTTATTTCTGATATATGAGTCTGCTCTAAAGATTTTATAGTTGTTACAGTAATGAGTTCATTAAAAGATACTATATCAACTGATCCGGTTAATTTAAAATACTCTGTTATTTCCGCGACTTCTTTATACATTTGGGGTAAATATGATATTGAGGAATAATTCTTACTAATAGATATTTGGCTATCAACAGCATAATTCTCTCTCATAAAATTCTGGGCATATTTTAATCTATTTCTTATATCATTATCATGATTTATTATAAGCAGTACTGTTTTCTTATTATCTATAATAAGTTTCTCTTTTTCATTTGCTGTTAATTCATTTAGAAGATTATTATATGTTTTAATATATTGGTTACCATTATTATTTTTTTCTTTGGGATTTGGTTGTAAAAAATTATTATCGAAATCAGTGATTCTAATCATTATCATGACTAAATTTTTACTAGTGAACTTTACATTTAGAAGGTTTAATTGATTAGAAATTTTTTCAATATCAGTATTGTTCGTAGATATTAATTCCAGCAGAGTGATTTCTTTATTTTTTTTCTCTTCTTCAACATAGTAATTTTCATATTTCGCTAACTCATCAATAGCATCTAAAAGGGATGTCCCAATATCTGTTAGATTATAATCTTTGTCTATATCTATATTTTTTGCAGATTCATACCTTTTGGTAAGGCTGAGTAGGGTTTTAATCGGGTTGTAATTCCTTGAGGTGAAGTAGAATGTCATTACTCCGCCAACAATAATACATAAAAACAAGGTAAACCACGCAATATATTTTTGATTATTAATTTTCTTAAAAAATACTTTTTTAGGAGTTGTAATAATAAAAACTCCATCCATTTCTGTGGTTTTTACATAACTTATCAGCTGTTTATTAGAAGTAAAAGAACCAGATGGCGACGTAAAATCATTATAATTATAGTTAATACTATTCTTATTGTTAGTACTAAATATTATATCGTTGTTGCTCTTAATTAATAACAGTTGTTTCTCTCTATTATTGATCTTTATAAAATCCAGATTGAAGTTGATTACTACAGTCGCATCGGTTTTACTATTTGATATTAAGGGAAGAGACTGAATAAAGTATAAAGAATTAGTGGAATTTTTTACATTATTTATTATAGGAAATGATATTATTGTTCCATTATGCTTCATATTCATAATGTCATGCCACTCTTTAAGGGTAACTTTTTCATATCTGATCTTGTGTATATCTTCATATCTGTCAAGTTTTGTAGAAGTATTGGAATTTGATATTGTAAAATCACTATTTCTGGAGTATACGTATATTCCATCTATAAAAGAATTTGCAGCTATACTTCGGGATACATCATTAATAAAATTAAGTGCATCTAATTTATCAGCAATGGTGAATTCTTCTTCGGTTCTAACCCATCTGTTTAAATATCTGTTGTTATCCAGTGAATAGCATATGTGTTTTGCTCTGTTAAGCTTTTCGTCTAAAAGAACTTTATAGTTATTAAGTATTGTATAATCTGAATTAAGGATTTCATTTTCTAATATTTTAATATTTTTTTTATAAAGAGAGCCAAATATTATAATCAAAGGGATTATAAATACTAATAAGTAAGATATAACAAAATTTCTGAAAATTGAACTTCTTTTTAAAATATCTGTATTGATCATGGTATAACCTTCTGCTCAAATTATATCATGATAATTTTCTATTTTATTATTAATATTGTTGTACAATTATGTAAAAATGTTTGGTCAATCATCGTTTTCTATTCACTCCCTTTTTATATTACTATATTCAGTGGAAGGAGTACATTTATAAAAAAAAGAGTCTGTACCGTTGCAGACTCTGATTTTCAATTTGGATGTTAACTTTTTTTTAATCTACTTTTTTTATGTTTTTAAATAATTTAACTTTTGTTAATTAACTTTAACTTATGAAAATATAATACACCCGGTTTTCTAATTTTCAAATGAGGATTCATACTCAATTTGTATAGGGAAATTACCTATATTTATCCCGGGAATTTATTAGGGAGTTTTTCAAGTTCCATTTGTTACACCTAGAGCAGGTGAGAGTGATACAGATTTATAAAATATAAACCCCATACATTTAACATGTATAGGGCTATATTATTTATCTAAAAAGATACTGGTTAATAATGTTCTCTATTAATTCCTGTTTACCGCTAACTTGAGGTATAACAGTATCAGAAGCTGCAAAATCCCTAAGGTTTTCCAGAGTTAGTTTACCTAACTCGAAGTCCTTACCTTTTCCAGAGTTATAGCTCTCGTATCGTTTTTCAACCATTGAGCTAAGTTTTCCTTCCTCTTTAATTTTGGAAGCGATCTCTAAAGATAGGGCAAAAGTATCCATACCACCAATATGAGCATGGAACAAATCCTCCTGATCTGTTGAATTTCTTCTAACTTTAGCGTCGAAATTTAATCCGCCTGAACCTAAACCACCATTATCAAGGATAACCATCATTGCTTTAAGAGCATCGTATATATTTGTAGGGAACTGGTCTGTATCCCAACCGTTTTGAGGATCACCAATGTTTGCATCTACTGAACCTAACATTCCAGCATTTGATGCAACCTTTAGATCGTGGTCAAAGGAGTGTCCTGCCAAAGTTGCATGGTTTGCTTCGATATTAAGTTTAAAATCCTTATCAAGACCGTGCTCTTTTAGGAACCCGATAACTGTAGCAGAGTCTACATCGTACTGATGTTTTGATGGTTCCATTGGTTTTGGCTCAATTAGGAATGGCCCTTTAAAACCAATTTTTCTACCGTAATCTCTTGCAAGAGTTAGGAATTGTGCCATGTGTTCAAGCTCTTTTTTCATATTTGTGTTTAACAGAGTTGTGTAACCCTCTCTACCACCCCAGAATACGTAGTTCTCACCACCAAGAATAACATTTGCATCTAGTGATGCTTTAACCTGAGCGGCAGCCCTTGCTAAAATTCTAAAGTCAGGGTTTGTAGAAGCACCGTTCATATATCTTGGGTGAGAGAATACATTTGCTGTGTTCCAAAGAAGTTTAACACCTGTAGCTTTCTGTCGCTCAAGTAATATTGCTGTAGTTTTTTTATAGTTCTCTTCATACTCTGCAACTGATTCAGCATCTTTTGAAGCATCAATATCGTGGAAGCAGTAATATGGAGTTCCTATTTTTGTAATAAACTCAAAAGCAGCATCTGCCTTTTCTTCTGTATTTTTCCATGGATGAACAATTGTACCATTACCAAAAGGGTCACTACCGTCGCCGCAGAATGAGTGCCAATAAGCTGTTGCAAATCTTAGGTGTTCTTTCATTGTTTTTCCGGCAACAACCTTGTTCTCATCGTAAAATTTAAATGATAACGGATTATCTGATCCTCGACCCTCAAATTTAATTTTTCCTATTCCCGGGAAAAACTCTCTACTTCCTTTGTAAAAATCTGACATTCTCAATCTCCTTATTATTCGAATATACTCTTTAGTGAATTCATATACTGTTTGTATGTGTTATAAACCATGCTATATTTTTTGCTATCCTCACCTGGGTTGTAGACAAAGGTTTTAGTCCCTTTGCAGTGAGTATCTGTTAATATTTTTAAATCAGTTTCAAGTCCATGCTTATGGTTGTAAGCCCATAGAGCCTGTACTGCACCACCCATCGCTGCAGCTTCTGCGTTATCAGTAACAACTATTTTTGTTTCCAGAATATCTGCAGCTATCTGTCTCCAGGCTAAACTGTTGGAACCACCACCGGTTAAAATTATCTCCTCTGGTTTAAATCCCAATTTAATAAAACTCTCAAGACCGATCTTCATACCAAAAATTGCTGATTCCATAGAGCAACGGATAATATTCTCTTTGGTAACATTTACCATATCCATCCCTATTAAAGTCCCTTTACCATTTGGGAAATTAGGGGTTCTTTCTCCGTTAAAATATGGAAGCATTATTAGTCCATTACTTCCTGCAACTGATTTGCTGGCTAATTCATCCAGTTCACTAACTTTTATATCCAGAAGATTTCTCATAATTTCAGTAGAAACTGTACAGTTCATTGTGCATAAGAGAGGTAGCCATCCACCTGTAGATGAGCAGAAAGCTGCAATATTTCTCTCTTTATCTATAATTGGTTTATCAGAGTAACCGAATAGTGTTCCAGATGTTCCAAGACTCATTGTCATAACCCCATCAGATACTGCACCGGTTCCTATAGCTGCAATCATGTTGTCTCCACCACCGGCAGACACAAGAATGCCCTCTGGTATACCAAAGAGTTCAGAAGCTTTTTTTGTAACATAACCAGCCGGCTCATGGGCTTCAATTAATCTAGGCAGAGCTTTTAAAAGATCCCGCTCAGAGTCAATTGCTTTTAATATTTTGCTACTCCACTCTCTTGTTTTTACATTTAAAAGAGCTGTTCCTGAAGCATCACCATACTCCATTGTTTTTTCACCAGTTAGAACAAAATTTAAATAGTCATGGGGCAACAGAATTGTCTCCATTTTGCTATATAGTTCGGGGCAGTTATTTTTTAGCCACAATATTTTGGGTGCTGTATAACCTGTTACAACAGCATTACCTGCTTCCTCAATTATTGCATCAACTCCTCCGACAGCATTATTAATAATTTCACACTCTTTTTGCGTAGAGGTATCGCACCACAGTTTTACTGAGTGTAGAACCTCACCATCAGAATCTACAGGAACAAAACCATGCTGTTGACCGGATATTCCTATTGCTATTGCACTATCCTTAATTGTTTTATCTATCTTTCCAAAGGCAGTAACAGCTGCATCAATCCACCATTTTGCTTCCTGTTCTCTTGTTCCATCTTCTCTGCTTATCAATTGATGTGGGGCAGAAGCTGTTGCAACAATTTTTTTATTTTCAAAGTCGTAAAACATTACTTTGGTACTTTGTGTACCTAAATCTATACCTATAATTGTTTTCATATAGTAATTATTAGGCAGGAATTTGAGATAAAGAATAGACATAAGTGACAAAACATACATATTATTGACATTATGGAAATAAAAGATGTTGTTTTTGTGTATCAAATGGTTGAAGAAATGGATATTGCCTGGCATAGCCGTGTGCATAATCATAACCAGAGAGAGTATGAAATTCACTATTTTTTACAGGGTGAAGGTAAATTCAAAACCGGTAACACTCTTTTTAATATAACAAAAGGGTCACTTTTTTTAACAGCACCTTTTGAGGAACACTCTATAACAAGTACCAATTTGGACAAGCCTTTAACCTATTATGCTGTTCTTATTAAAACATCCGAGAGGGATTTTGATATTGATCAGCTACTTCAGGATGAACTTAATAATAGTAAGTATTATAATATTGGTTCAAACTATCGTTTTTTCTTTGAGGAGATCAGAGAAAAGGGGCTTTCTGTAAATATTAACCTTCAAAAATCTGCAATTCATCAATTTTTATCCTTTTTGTATCAGTTATCAGAAGAACCGAAGGAGATAAGCGGAATTGATAGGGAGAATATTCATATTGAGAAGGCATTAATGGTTATGCAAAACAGTATATTTACCGAGATAAATCTGGATGATCTTGCCGGGAAGTTAAAACTTAATAATTCCTACTTTATCAGGCTATTTAAAAAGAAGATGAAAATTACACCAATGAAATACTATACAAGGTTAAAAGTAGAGGCTGCAGCATCCATGCTTATTTCCAGTAACATGCATATTTATGAGATAGGGGAGAGGCTTAACTTCTATTCAGAGTTTCACTTTAGTAGGGTCTTCAAGAATTTTACAGGCCTGTCACCTAAACAGTACAGACTGGACTACAGGCAGTTTAACCAAAAAAACTGTTAATTAAATAGGTGTATAATTGAATTTTACCCCATAATGAATTACTCTTTTTTGTAATGGAAAACTTGATAAAAGGTGTTAAAAAATTTAATAAAGAGTATAACAGGCATCGGGATCTTTTTGATAACCTTGGAGATGCCCAAGCTCCACACTCACTTTTTATAGGTTGCTGTGATTCAAGAATTGTTCCTAGTCTATTAACAAGTTCAAACCCTGGTGAACTTTTTGTAATTAGAAACGTTGCTAATATGGTTCCCTATTTTCAGGTTAAAAATGAATTTTTATCAACAACTTCAGCTATAGAGTACGCTGTTTGTAACCTTCATGTAGAAAATATAATTGTATGTGGACACTCAAATTGTGGAGGGTGTAATGCGATGTATTTAAATGATGAAGAGCTAAATAAAACTCCACATTTAAAAAAATGGCTTGAACTTGGAAATCCGGTTAAAGAAAAAGTGGAGGCTTTTCTTGGTAATAATTTAGCGGATAAAGCTTTAATAACTGAGCAGATGAATATAGTTGAACAGATGAAACATCTTTTAACTTATCCCTATATTTTAGAAAAATATAACAATAACAGAATAAATATACTTGGCTGGTACTACGATATAAAAACCGGATTGGTATCCAGTTATAATTCCAAAACCAACTCGTTTATTCCAATATAAATTACACAGACAAAATAAAACTTGAGAGTTTTTTATCCTCTTCAAGAGTGTGGTTTCTAAACCAGTCAATAAGAAAAACTGGCAAGGTTGCAATATTATGCTGCCCTATTTCAATTTCCAGTAACACCAGTTGAAGTCTGGTTAACAGTTGTTCATGCTGTTTTTTGTGGTCTACAATATTAGCATATTTTATATCCATCATTATATTCTCTTCACTTTGAAAGTGAAAACTTGCGTATTTTATAAGTTCCTGAATTAGTCTCTCTACTTTTCTTTCAGAAGATTCCTTTTGAATAGCATTTTCTATTTTTCTTATAATTTTAACAAATATTCTATGTTCAAAATCAATCTCTTCGACACCAATACTGTACTCATTCTTCCACTCAATTTCTGACATTAGAACCTCTTGTACAGAAGTATATTCTATTTACTTTTTGTTTTAAAGATGCTGTTTATTGCAACCATATAAAAAAGCATATATATTTTAAATATATATGTAAAATATTAAGGAGAACTTTGTGGAGACATCTGAATTTAGATTAAAAAATAAATCCTATAGATGTTATTTTGAAGTAGCTTTAGATCTTATTGGTGGAAAATGGAAACCTGTAATACTGTATCATATTGGACACCATGAAGTCTTAAGATATGCGGATATAAGACGATGTATTCCAGCAATAACTGAAAGAATGCTATCCAAACAATTAAGAGAATTGGAGAGCGAGAATATTATTAGTCGTAAAGTTTATCCTGTAGTTCCACCCAAAGTTGAGTATAGATTAACTGATAAAGGTAAGTCACTAATACCAATTTTAAATCAGCTAAAGAACTGGGGAGAGGATTATTTTAAGAATAATATTGAACTTTTTGATAATAAAGAGCTAGAACTGGAAGAGTAAATCTTCAATTTAAAAAAAAATAAAAAAAATATTTCTGCTGTTTTGAGCAATTTTATAAATTCCGTAAAGTCTGAAACCACATTTAAATGTATCTAGAAGCTAATTTGTTACTATTAAAGAACTTACATAGAGTATAGGTGCTATACTTTTTGTTCGTATAGGAATAAAAAAACCGTTCTTGTAATAATTTTTTCATTTGATATACTGCCCTTGAAATTATTCGTAAGAGATATAAGGAGATTAAAATGAGCGAAAATATTATATGGACAGTTGAAGGAAAAATCAAAAAAGAGCAGAGAGCTGACTACCAGGCCTTAATGAATGAGATGGTAACAGAGGTTCAAAAAGAGGCAGGAACTATTAATTATGAGTGGACTATTGCTCAGGATGGTGAGACTGTTCATGTTTATGAGAGATATTTAAATGCTGAAGAGGCTGTAAAACATCTTTCTACATGGGCAAAATTTGCAGAGAGATATTTGGGTTTAACTCAGGTAACAAAATTTGTTGTTTTTAGTAACCTAACACCGGAGTTAAAAGAAGCTGTAGCTGGTTTAAACCCTGTTTACATGGCACCAATTGGTGGATTTGCAAAATAAGCAGTTTTAGGTAGTTAAAGGAGTTATTGAATGCAGAAAACAGTATTAATTACAGGTTCAACTGATGGTATTGGGTTTGAAACAGCAAAAATGCTACTTGCTTTAGGACATAATGTTATAATTCATGGTCGAAGTAAGGATAAGGTTGAAGCAGTAAAAAAGTCCTTATCAGATATTAAAAGTGATGGCAGCATTGATAGTATTGTTTGCGATCTGTCAATAATGGCAAATGTTGTTGAAATGGCAGAGTCTATAAAAAGCAGATATAAAAAAATTGATGCTTTAATAAATAATGCTGGAATTTATGGTACAACGGTAAAAGTTACACAAGATGGAATTGATACTAGGTTTGCTGTAAATACAATAGCTCCATATTTATTAACTAAACTGCTTTTAGATATTATTCCGGCAGATGGAAGGATTGTAAACCTATCTTCTGCGGCACAATCCACAGTTGATTTAAGGGTAATAGATTCAGTTAATAAACTATACGATGGGGAAGCCTATGCCCAAAGCAAACTAGCAGTCACAATGTTAACCAAATCCCAGGCGTCAAAAGTTGGTGATAAAGGACCAGTAATCGTGGCCATAAATCCAAGATCAATGCTAGGTAGTAAAATGGTTATGGAAGCCTATGGTGTTCGAGGTGGTGACTTAAGAATTGGGGCTGACATTTTAACACGAGCAGTGTTATCGGATGAGTTTTCAGATGCAAATGGACACTATTTTGATAACGATAGAGGTATCTTTTCTAACCCCCACCCGGATGCATTAGATAACAGAAAAATAGCTGAGCTGGAAGATAGAGTTGAGACTATTTTAGGGAGAATTCTATGAAATTTACAGGATCAATATACAGACCACCATTGGAAGCTGATACCCCCCTTCTTCAGGTAACTAGTGGTTGTGCTCATAATAAGTGTACATTTTGTACTATGTACAAAAATGACAAATTTTCTGTAGAAAAACTTGAGCAGATTGAGAGTGATGTTTTGGAACTAAAAAGTTATTATAGAAATTTAACAAGAATATTTTTGGTAAATGGAGATGCCTTTGTTTTAAGTGCTAATAAGCTAAAATCCATTTCTGATATTTTAATAAAACACTTTCCAATGATTGAGACTATATCAATGTATGCATCTATTTCCAATATTAGAAATAAATCAGATGAAGATCTGTTAATGCTTAGAGAAGCTAGAATTAATGATCTGTGGGTTGGGGTAGAATCAGGGTATGAACCCGCATTGATACATATGAACAAAGGGCATAATCTTGCTGAAGCCTATAGGGAACTTGAAAGATTAAATGTTGCTGGTATTAGTCACTTACATGGATTAATGATTGGTGTTGCAGGTAGTGGACTTGGAATAGAGAATGCCAGAGCAACAGCGGAACTCTTAAACAAGACAAAACCTGGACTTATCTGGATATGCTCCACAGGAATTTTTGAAGGTAGTGAACTTAGCAAAGAGGTTGAGAGAGGTTATTTTACTCCTGCAACAGAGATAGAGATGCTGGAAGAGGAGATAGAGTTAATAAACAAACTGGATCTTCAAGATGTAATGTTTTACAGCAATCACCCGACAAATACCGCAAAATTCTACGGTAGGATGCCAATTCATAACCATGAGATGATTAACGTAATAAACAAAAAAATTGAGGATCTTAAAACAGGTTTAGCAGTGCCTCAGAAGAAAAGATTATCATTATAAAAATTCAAGGAGATTAGAATGAAAGAGAGTATATTAGAAGCATTTAAATTTAGACAGGCAATTAAAGAATTTCAGGCAGATAAAAAAATATCCGCAGAAGATTTTGACTTTATTCTTGAAACAGGTCGATTATCCCCAAGTTCCTTTGGGTGGGAACCTTGGCAGTTTGTTGTTGTTCAAAATATGGAAATAAGAGAAAAATTAAGAGAGTTTAGCTGGGGTGCCCAGAAACAACTTCCAACAGCAAGTCATTTTGTTATTATACTGGTTAGAAAACCGGATCACCTTGTTGCAGGTTCTGACTACTTTAAATATATTTCCAGAAATGTAAATAATCTTCCAAAAGAGATTGAGGATATGAAACTTGGAATCTTTGATAAATTTCAGAAAGAGGATTTTGACTTAACCGATGATAGAAAGATTTTTGACTGGGCTTGTAAACAGGCATATATACCTTTTGCAAATATGATGACAGCAGCAGCACATATAGGAATAGACTCTTGCCCTATTGAAGGTTTTGACAGAGAAAAAATTGAATCAATACTTAGTGAAGAGGGTATAATTAATGCATCTGATTTTGGTGTTGCAGCAATGGTTGCTTTTGGGTATAAAAAAGCTGATCTTGATTGGCCAAAGACCCGAAGAGTTAAGGAAGAGGTCGTTACCTGGGTAAATTAAAAAAAAATAAAATAATCATTGCTATTTTACCATTTGAGACTTATCATTTAATTAGGTTTAATTAAACTTACTCTATTTTAAAAAGGAGGAATTAAATATTAGAACAGAAGGTAAACACAAATAGTTAGTATTTTATGTGTTA
This sequence comes from Spirochaetales bacterium, assembly GCA_003247135.1. GTDB lineage: Bacteria > Spirochaetota > Spirochaetia > DSM-2461 > DSM-2461 > Thiospirochaeta. The sequence continues at coordinate 24,011 of QKAW01000013.1, forward strand.
TTAAAAAGATAATAAGATAATCTCCTACGCGGGATTATAGTGAGATGTTCTCACCAGGATAGCACAGATTCTATAATTGGGAATCTGTGCTTTTTTTTGCCTAATAAACTTTAATTTGACAAGTTTGTTAAAGTAGTCTTAGTTCCCTTTAAGTGCTTCTATAAAATATTCAACAGGTTGTGCACCGGAAATGTGTTTTTTCCCATCTATCAAGAAGAAGGGTACACCTGTAATATTAAGTTCCTGGGCTCTTTTCTCATCAGCTCTAACTTCTGCTGTATATATTTCGGAGTTTAGAATTTCTCTGGTTTTATCAGGATCAAGTCCAACTTTTTCTGCGGCACTTAAAAGAACATCTATGCTGGAAATAACTAGATTTTCTGAGAAGTAGTTTTTCATCAGCTCTTCACTGAATTCAACCATCTTTCCCTGACTTTTTGCGTAATGTGTCAGTCTGTGGGCATCAAAAGTGTTTGAAGGTTTAACATTGCTGTAGTTAAAATCTAAACCAGCCTCGTTTGCATTTCTTGTAATGCTGGATGTAGTTAGTTTAGCTTCATCAATACTCATCCCATATTTTTTTGCCAAGATTTCGTGAATATCACCACTAAAGTTTTTAGGAGAGTCTGGATTTAACTCAAAGGATTTAAACTCTATATCCGCTTCTTTATCCAGACCTGACATTTTTAACGCACTTTCCAACTTTTTCTTTCCAATATAACAAAAGGGACAGACTATATCTGACCATATTTCAATTTTCATAACCTATACCTCACCAATAATATAATAATAAATGTATATATTGAAAAGAGTATGTTTTAGTTTTTAACAGTTTCAAAGTCAGACACCACAACATTTTCAGGAATACCGGACCACTCATACCAACCTCCATCATAGAGTGAGATATTATCCCAACCCATTAATAGTGCATTAAAAAAAGCTTCACTGGCACGCCAACCTGTGCCACAGTAGAAGATGTTACCCCTATTTTTATCTATTCCGGATTCCTTCCAAAGTGTTTCTATTTCATGATACTCTCGGGTAGTATTATCATGGTTCCGATATTTTTCCATATGGTATGCATCGCTACCACAGTTTCCAAAAAGGGAGCCAGGAATTCTTCCTTTTTGAGTCATATAACTATATCCGGTAATCTCTCCGGTAAACTCCTTCCATGTTCTAACACATATTATATTTTTATCTTTTTTTGTAATACAACTATGTACTTCATCTATATTTGTATTGAATTCCGGTCTGCCGGGAATATCTCTTCCAAAATTTTTTATTGGTATGGGTAAATTTATTTTGTGTTCAATTTTATACCCGCTATCTCTCCATGAGGCAAAACCACCATTTAAGATTCTTACATCCTCTACCCCTGCATATAGTAAAATGAATGCAACTCTGAAGGCACATAGTTGCCCCCCGGTAATCTCTTTTGGTGTTGAATCTTTACTTGTAAATGAAGCTTGACCATATAGGATAACTGTCGTTTTGCTGGTTATACCCAATTTCTCAAGTTCAACTTTTAATTCTTTATCACTTTTTTTATTCCAGGTATCACTGTTTTCCAGAATAAAGTCATCAAGTGAAATGGCTCCGGGAATGTGTCCTGCTCTGTAATCTTCAGGATTTTGAAAATGACAATGTATTATTAAATAATCCTTTATTGTATCCTTAAATTTTCCTTCTATTAGCTCTGAGATCCACTGGGGATATACCAGTTTTTGATATCCCGGAAGTTTATCCAGTTTAATATTCAGGCTGATAAAATTTTCATCAATAAAATCCCCAAATATACCTTTTAAATTATAACCTGAGGTTATTAGATGATTTGCAATTAATAGAGTCGAATTTTCATCATCCCCATAAATAACTAAGGGATCTTTTTTATTAATATCTTTCTTTGCAATTAACTCCTCCCAATTGGAGTTACTGAACCATTTATAAGGAAAACTTTTTGCCCCGGGAATATGTCCCCTTAGGAAATTTTTATCTGGCCACCCATTATAAAACTCTACAGCTCTAATATCTATTAATTTTACTTTTTTATTACTAAGTATTTCCTGCAGGTTATTCCAGTTTATATAATTCATTAATGTCTCTTTTCTAAAGTTTCTGACACTATAATACAGTAGTCGGATACTATTATCTATTTAAAAAACTTTTAATATCTCTCTTTTTAAATTAAACTGGATTATAGGAGAAAAATATGAGTGATAACTATTTAATTTACGGTGCTATGGGGCTTGGAGGAAACTTTGATAAAAATTCTCCTGTAACAACAGAACATATTGAGCAGGCTGAGTTAGCTTTAAATGCTGTTATTGAAAGTGGAATTAATTTTATTGATCTGGCAGACATTTATAAAGCGGGTAAGTCTGAAATTGTTGTAGGTGAGTATCTTAAAAATAATCCTGGTTTAAGGGAAAAGTTAACTATACAGTCCAAGGTTGGGATACATTTAAGAGAGACCTACTTTGGTTCAACTTTTGATTTTTCATATAAACATATTGTAACCTCTGTTGATCAGATTCTTAAAAGACTCTCTATAGATAGTCTTGATATCCTGTTATTACACAGACCAGACCCATTAATGGACAGGGTAGAGTTAAAGCAGGCTATAGATGAACTTTTTAACTCCGGGAGAATTAAAGCTTTAGGGGTATCTAATATGGATTACCATCAAATTAAGTTAATAGAAGCTTATACTGAGCGAAAAGTTGTTGCTAATCAGCTGGAGCTTAGCCTGCTAAAGAGCGATTTTGTAAGTAACAGTGTTGGTTTTAATAATTACTACGGGCATAATTGCGATTTTCCTATTGGTACAATAGAGCATTGTATTTTAAATAATATAGATATTCAGTCATGGAGTCCTGTAGCTAGAGGAGTTTTTTCCAGGGATGAAGTAAATACTGAAGTTGATTCCAAGGTTTTAAAAACAAGAGAGATTGTTAACAGAATTGCAAATGAACGAGGAGTTTCTGCTAATGTTATAATTCTTGCCTGGCTTCTAAAACATCCGGCAAAAATTAAACCTGTAATCGGTTCTACCAATCCGGATAGAATAAAGGACTCATTAAAAGCATTAAATGTTGATTTAACAAGAAATGAGTGGTATGAGCTTATGGCTGCAGTAAAAGGACTTCCGATGCCATAAATTTTAAATCTCATTCAATAATTTTATATACAATATCATTTTTTTAAATTAAAATTATTGAATGAGAAAGATTAATTTAAGTATTAAAGATTTTAGTGTTATAAATGATGATTCGATAGAAAAGTATGAATCCTATACACCGGGAATTTTTGTTACAATTATATCAATATTCTTGTCGATTCTTGTAACAATTTCGGTTCTGCATAATAGAAAGATTATTGAACTGGATTTATTATTGTTTGTTCTGCTTTTAGTAGTTATTTTTGTAATAAGAACCAGACTTTTTAAGTATAAGGTTGAATTTAATAGAAAAGACAAACTGGTAACAACATATTTTCTTAATAAAAGAAATAAACGAGTTTACTCCTACTTTGAAATTTTTGATACCCATAGGATAGTATCACCCGAAGGTAGTGAGAAGATTTTTTATCTGACAAATTACAGAGTTGATAAAGACTCACTAAAAATTAGTGAGAAGAAGATTCTTAAATTCTCCAATTACAACTTTGTTAAAGAGCTTGAAGCCTATATGTTTTACAAAAGAGATGAAGTTATTCCAGACCTTGAGATCCAGTTAAAAAATTCAAAAATACCTGATCAGAATATAAATTTGTTCTACCTTATGCGTGGTAGTTTTCTTTATAATCAGCTTAATGACCTCAATTTTGCTAAAGAGGATGTATTAACAGTTATTTACAATTTAAAAATACTATTAAGTCACTCTCCAAAACAATCTCTGATATTAGCAGAATCCTATGAGATTTTAGGAAGAATCTATAAAGCTCAGGGAGAACTGGATAAAGCTGTAGATAAACTTTTCTTAGCTAGCAGTTATGCAAAACAGATTCAGGATTTAAGAGGTGAATACTATGTTTCACTTCTATCAGAGTTAGCGAAATGGTATTTACAGCTAGGGGATTCCCGTCAGGCTAAGAGTTACTTTGATGAAGCCTTTGAGATAGATGGAAATCCGGAAAATGGGCTGGGTTTATTTCTCTGTTATTTAATGGATAATGAACTGGATAAGGCTGAGGGTGTAATTCTTGAAGCATATAACTCTTTCTATGACCCTAAATATCTTTTAGTTGCTCTGGATTTCTATGTAGCAACGGGACAGAAGTTAAAGGGTGATGAGTTATTGGAAAACTCTTTAAACAATATTTACTATGATGAAGCAGTAGAAGAGTTGGAAATAATTAATAATTACAAAAAGAATTATAATGACAGGGTAATTACAGTTGAAGAAATTATTAAAAGAGAGTTGGTTTCAGACTCTTAATAGCATATAATAAAATAAAAGGGAGATTTAAATGAAAAAAAATGAGTATTTATCCGCCAGGATACTGATTCAGATAGCTACTGGACTATATTTTACTATGAATGGTCTTTTAGGAATAATGGGATATAATTCAGGTGCTAACCAGTTTTTTAATGATGTAAATAAGATGTTTGGAAAGAGTAACTACTTGCCTTTAATTATTTCTATTGTATTTTTAATTTCAGGAATTGGTCTTTTAACTGGAATTTTTGTTAGTGGAAAAAACAGAATAATAAACTTCGCTGTATTTGTTTTATGGATTGTTTATATAATAATTAACTATTTTACTGATAACTTTATGGAACCGGATCTTCTTCCATGGTTAAAAAATCTGTCAGTTGAACTTATTATTTTAGCAGGGCTCTGGGGTTCTACTCAGAAGAGTTAATATTAAAAGATGTTAACTCCCAAGTGTTAATATTAAATATTAACAGAGTTAAACAGGTAAGTTTAAAATATTTAATATAGTGGAGCAGGTTACAGCCTCTCCACTAATTAGATTCATTAATAGATTAAATTATTCTTAGAGCAAATTTTGGACAGACAGGGACGCAGTATCCACAAAGGATACAGTTCTGCTTATCAACCTCCGCCTTTTTATCACTTTTAACATTTATGGCATTCTGCTCACATATTTCTGTACACTTATTACATCCAATACAGAGATTTTTAAAAACAAATAGTGTTTTCTTTATACTTTTTAATTTATCACTTAAATCCTTAGCTACTTCAAGATTCTTAAAAATATTAGTATTCATCTCTAATTCATCGATAGATGTCATTCCAAGGGCAACTGCATCAATTAATTTATGGTTTTTAACCCATTTTAGTGACTCTTCAGCACTATCCTTCAGATAGCCACCACCAAGTGGTTTCATAGCATAAACCCTTCCGCCGTTCTCCTTTATTATTTTTACAGTCTCTTCCTGATACTCTATTGTTCCATCTGTAATACCGATTCCTTTTTTATTAAACATAAGATGAAACCAGTTTATTCTCTTATCTGTTGCCAATATTCTTGCACAAACAGTTGAGTGTGTGGATATACCGACAGAGTGAATAATTCCTTTTTTTTGTGCATCTAATAGAGCTTCAAAAGCACCGGCTCTCTCCTTAAAATCATCTATGGATCTAACAGCATGAAGAAGGAAGAGATCTATATAATCTGTATTAAGTTCAGATAATGCCTGGTTAATAGCATCTGACATTTCATTAAAACTCTTAACTGCAGATTTTGTTGATATAACAAGCTTATCTCTATCTATTTTAGAATATTCAATACCAAGCCTTGTGTGTTTGTAAGACCCATACATCTGTGCTGTATCAATCCATCTGAGACCAAGATCAATTCCATGAGCAATAATTTTTCCACCCTCTTCAGGGGGCATATTTCGCTGAAGTGGGGCCATTGTCAGTGTTCCAAATATCAGTTTTGGCACTCTCTTGTTTAAAAAGTCTATTTCTTCAAAATTCATAATTAATAGTATATAATAAAAGCTATGGATAAAAAAGAAAAAAATCCATTTATGCCCCATGGATATCTGGAACCATTTAATAGTTTGAATAGATTGAATAATTCTGTTAATGCGCTCTCTTCTGATATTTTTATAGAATTTACAGAGGAAAACCGATGTGATTTAATAGTTCCTGAGGATTTGTCAAAAGACAAATATTTTTTTTATCTAAACAGTCTGGCTTATAATGATGCTACACCCAGAGGGGATTTAGCCAGAGAAATCTTTAACAGATGGATTCTATCTCTATCTAATTTTTTAAAGCTCTTGCTTCAGGCTAATTCTGAAGAGCGTTTAGCACACAGGGATTGGGAAAAAGAACATTGGGATTTCTGGAAGAGTAGAGAGACCATTGTTTTAGGTGGTGGTTTGACAATGGGGTATCTAGGGAAGAAGATTGTAAGTAATATTGCTCCATATTTAATAGAGATTAATAAAAATGTAATAATTCCCAGATGGCGGTATGAATTACCAATAATTGGGGCTGTTTTAAATGTTCCAGGGGTTGTTAACGGTTGGATTTTAGGTATTGATTTTGGTCACAGTTCAATTAAAAGTCAGATTTTCAGAGTAGTAAATGGTTGGGTAGTAAGTTCCCGGGATCTGTTAGTTTCAAAAGTAGAGAGAAATTTTTTAATGATGGATAACAATTTCAGTTGCGATAAAAAGGAATTCTCAACTTTTTTTTACACTTCACTACACTCTATATGTCGTAAAGCTATAAAATTGGAAAAAATATCAGGATTAGGCATATCTATTGCCAATTATATTCAGAACGGCTTTGTTGTAAACCGGGGGTTATATGGTAACCTTGATGGTCATATGACTAATAAAATTAAGAATATTATGGATCTTTACTCAATTAATCGGAAGAATTTCTCAATCCAGCACGATGGGACAGCTGCAGCAAACTGTTACTTTTACTCAAGGAAACCAGCTGTCATTATTTTTGGCTCTGCAATTGGAGGCGGATTCCCTTACGAGGAACCACCTCTAAAATGGTCTGAGTTTAGTTACACTAAACTTTAACTCTATTGGCCATAGACTCTTTAGCTCCTTTTATTAGGAATTCAAGTCTGTTGGCTGTATTTACTTCACTGGTTCCAGCATCCATATCCAGGAATAGAAGATTTAGGTGAGGGTGAACTTCCTTCATCTTTTTCTCTACACCTTTTGCAACTATATGGTTAGCTATACAACCAAAGGGTTGTAGACATACAACATCGTGAATTCCATCCTTAGCATAGGAGCCAATCTCTCCGGCAACAAGCCATGCTTCACCATACTGGTGGTTAATACTTAAAACCTTCTCTGCCTCGTTTCCAACCGATTGAATATGATGGATAGGAGTCATACCTAAGTGGTAATTTGCTAAAATTGTGTTTGCCCTATTAATAAAACCGTAGCATATATTTTCTGCAGCCTTTAATGCTTTTAAATATAGTTTGCTTTTTGGCATTATGTTGTAATCATGGTTAAAAGGCTTTGCAACAAAGGATTTTAGTAGGAATGTAATAAACGGAGTTGTTTCAACTTCAATTCCTCTTTCCATAAGCCAGTTATTTATATATCCATTGGAGAAGTCATTGAACTTAACATATATCTCTCCAACTATTCCAACCCTTGGGTACTCTTTAGTGTCTACTTCTATCTGATTGAATTCTGTAACACACTCTTCCAATAGTTTAAATAACTTACCGTGATTTCCCAATTTAAGTAGAGGGAATGATATATCAATATATTTGTCTACAAGTTTTTTAGCACTGCCTTTTACCTTCTCTCTAACCGCAGTTCTGTAGTAGAGCTTTGCCAGACAGTCGCCAAAAAGTGAACCAAAGAAGGCAGAGTAGTTAAATTTTACCGGGCTAACCTGGAATCCTGGCTGAACATTTATTGGCTTGCTAACAGAAGTTGAAAGAGCAATTACAGGTATATTATGAAATCCGGCATTAACAAGACCACGTTTTAGAAGTGCTGCATAGCTTGATGCTCTACACTGTCCACCTGTCTGGGTTAATCCAACTGCAACCTCATCCGGATTATACTTACCGGACTCCAGAGCTTTTATAAGATCTCCAATAACTATTGTTGCAGGGTAGCAGATATCGTTATTTGTATATTTTAAACCAGTTTCAATACTCTTTCTGTCCGGTTCCGGGAGAACTTCAAATTTGTAACCCTCTAACTCAAAGGCAGATGTAAGGTATCTTGTGTAGAAGTTTGAAAACATAGGAGCAAGAATTGTTCTTCGTTTAATATCCTCTTTTTCAAAGAGTGGAAGTACTATCCTTGGTTTTTGGGTTTTGACATAGTTGTCCCCCCTCATTTTCATAGACTCTATGAGGGATCTTATTCTAAGTTTAACAGAACCAGGGGAGCTGATCTCATCTATTCTAAGTACAGTAGGATTTTTTCCAAAAACATTTAGAATTGGTTTAACTTCATCTACTACTATTGCATCAGGGCCACAACCAAAGGAATTTAGCTGTACAACCTCAATATTGTCTCTCTCTCCTGCCCAGATTGCCCCATCATAAAGTCTGTTTGGAAGTGTCCACTGGGATAGAACATGTACTTTCTGGTCAAGGTTGGATCTGTCTTCCGGTGGAATACAATCTTCGGTAATTACATCTACACCAATAGCTGTAATCATCTCTGGAGCTTTATGGTTTACCAGGGAGTCAACGTGATATGGTCTTCCTAAAAGCATAATTACAAGTCTGTTCTCTTCTGTTGCTTTTTTTACTATTCGCTGACCCTCTTCAACAACTCTTTTTTTGTAGTTTAAATGGGCCTCCTCAGCTTTTTTTAGTGCTGAGTTAAACACTTCACGTTTAACACCAAGTTTTGATAGATACTCCCAGGTTGTTTTCTCAATTACATCAAATGAGTTAAAAGAGAATGGCATATAGTCGTAGGGAATGTTGTATTTCTCCTCAGGTTTAATTGAGGATTGAATAACTTCAGGATAACCTGTAACAACAGGGCAGTTATAGTTATTAACTGCAGTTGTATTTTCATTTCTGTTATATCTAACCATTGGGTAGAAAATTCTGTCAACCTTGCTCTCGATTAGTTCCATTATGTGGCCGTTAACAATTTTTGCAGGGAAGCAGATATTTTCCGACATAACAGTCCCGTAACCCTTCTCTGCAAGAGGCATTGTGGATGGAGGAGATAGGGTAACTTTAATTCCTGACTCTACAAAGAGGGTACACCAGAATGGGAAATCCTCCCACATGTTTAATACCCTTGGAATTCCAATGTTTAGTAATGGTTCTCCTTCCGGTTCCATTTTTCTGTCAAAAAGGAGCTGTTTTTTTATCTCATGCAGGTTCTCACCCTGTCTTGACCCTTTTAGTTTATTAGAAAAGACCATTTCACACTTGTTTCCGGTAAAAAAGGTTTTGCTGTTATCGTATTTTAGAGTTGTTACTGTACAGAAGTTCTCACATCCTTTACAGATTGTACTTTTTCTTGTGTATTCAGAGGACTTTGCCAAGTTGTTGAAACCGATAAAAGTAGACTCTGTTTTAGTCTCGTTATATTTTTTCTTTGCAACAAGAGCAGAACCGTAAGCCCCCATTAGCTCTGAGATGTCAGGTCTAACAACTTCACGGCCTATATGCATCTCAAGTGCCCGAAGTACTGCAGGATTCTTAAAAGTTCCACCTTGAACTACAATATTGTCACCTAGAATTGAGTAGTCTGTCATTTTAAGTACTTTATTAAAGCAGTTCTTAACAACCGAAATAGCCAGTCCTGCAGATATATCACCCTTTGTTGCGCCCTCTCTAAGGGACTGTTTTACCTTTGAATTCATAAAAACAGTACATCTCGTTCCGAGATCACATGGAGCCTTGCTAAAACATGCCATTTTTGCAAAATCAGCCACAGATTCATTAAGATTTTTTGAGAATGTTTCTATAAATGATCCACAACCCGAGGAGCAGGCTTCATTTAACTCAAGATTATTAATAATACCACCCTGGCAGTAGATAGCTTTCATATCCTGACCACCAATATCCATAATAAAGGATACATCTGGATCAAAGAACGCAGCCGCACTGTAGTGGGCAATTGTCTCAACTAAACCGTCATCCAATCCAAATGCGAAGTGGATCAAATCCTCTCCATATCCTGTTACAGCGGATCTTTTGATATTAATATTAACACCGGCCTCTTTAATCTCACTATTTATTAACTCTAAACCTGTCTCGACAGCTTTAATTGGATTTCCATTATTATTACTGTAGTGTTTAGCAGCGATTCTTCCTTTATCGTCTATTAAAACTATTTTTGTCGTAGTAGAGCCTGAATCAATACCAAGAAAAAGGTTTTGATTATCCAAATCTTTTAATGGGACATACTCAACTTTGTGCTGATCCTTTCTGACAATCCACTCATTATACTCATCATCGGAACTAAAAAGTTCATTTAGTCTGGACTCTATATTAAATTTTGCGTCTTTATTATTAGAGATAAGCTCTATCATTTCACTAATCTTTAATGGTTTTAAACCTTCATTGTGCAGAGCTGCACCAACTGCGGGAAATAACTCGGAGTAGTCGATGTTTACAACTTCTGAATCATTAATTTCCAGAATATTTAAAAATGCCTTTCGAAGTTCTGGCTGGAATGTTAATGGTCCACCGGTAAATATAATTTTTGACTCGATATCACAACCTCTGGCTAAAGAGTTTATAGATTGGAAGGCTACAGCTTTATATATTGATGCAACTATATCAGCATTAGGGATATCCCGGCTAATAAGGTTTTGGATATCTGTTTTAGCAAAAACACCACATCGTGAAGCTACCGGGTAGGTTGATGTAGATTTTTCAGCCATACCATTTAAGTTAGTTACATTTGTGTTTAGAAGAGAAGCCATCTGGTCAATAAATGCCCCTGTACCTCCGGCACAGTTTCCATTCATTCTTATATCTGGCTTTCCATCTTCGTTAAAGAATATTATTTTAGCATCCTCTCCACCAAGATCTATAAGTGTTCTAACTTCCGGATGCAGCTGTTTAATTACCTCGGCAGATGCAACAACCTCCTGAACAAAATGTATACCGGTTTTTTCTGAAATACCCATACCAGCTGTTCCTGTTATTGCAACAGTTAGTTCAGAATCTCCAAGTTTATCAATTGCTTCTTTTAGAAGCTCAAGAATTGTTGGTACAACCTCAGTATTATGTCTCTCATATTTTGAAAATACAATTTTATTTTTTTCGTCCAGAATTACCACTTTCGCTGTGGTTGAACCGATATCAATACCCAGTTTAAAACTTTGCATTTATGCTCCTTTAATGTCTGCCCAGAGTAGCCGTGCTATTTCTGACTTTCTCTTTTCCATAATTTCTTCTTTTTTATATTTTGAATCTTCACCTAAAAAGGAAAGAGTAATTGGTAATATTAGATATGTAGATAAAATAAGACTAACCAGATTAAGGTATAGATCCAGAGGATCAATCTTTCGGATTACTCCATTATTTATAGCTCTGTTTGTTTTTTCAATAAAGTCTACCAGATGGGAGGACCCTAAAATATTCTTTATATTCTGTAGAAGTTCTTTATCATTAAGGTGTTCCCATAGAAGGAAAATAATATGCTTATCGTGGTCTATAATAAAATGAGTATATGATTCAATTAAAGATTCAATATAGGATTTATAATCCGTAATGGACTTTACCTCTTTTGTATGGAAAGTCCCTTCCATTTTTAAAAGGATTGATTTTACACACTCAAGGAAAAGTTTATCTTTACTTGAGTAGTAGTAATGTATAAGTGCTTTGTTTACACCGGCATTGTCTGAAATAGCCTTTGTTTTTGCACCGGATTTACCAAATATCAGAAACTGCTCCAGAGCAGATTCCAGTATCTTCTCTTTAATATTAACCATTAAGTTTAACTATATGGTTAAAACATTTTTAAATCAATATTTAATATTGTTATTATTTACTTTAATTTACTTTCTGTTAGAATAGTTGTAAGTAAATAAGGAGAAATAATGAAAATTAATAGAAAAATATTAGGTTGGAGTTTATACGACTGGGCCAACAGTGCATTTGCAACAACTGTTTTAGCCGGTTTTTTCCCAACATTTTTTAAATCTTACTGGTCAACCGGAAGCGTTGTTGATTCAACATTTTATCTGGGACTGGCAAGTTCCGGAGCATCTTTGGTAATTGCTGTTCTTGCTCCATTTTTAGGTGCCATTGCCGACAAGACATCAACAAAAAGAAAATTCTTAATGTTCTTCAGTTTTATAGGAATGATATTAACAGGATGTCTGGCATTAATTCAGCATGGTAACTGGCAGATGGCACTACTGTTTTTTGTTATTGCATCAATTGGTTGGTCCGGGGGTAATCTTTTTTACGATTCACTAATAGTTGGTGTAGCAGGGGATGATGAAAAAACATGTGATGATGTTTCTGCCCTTGGTTTCAGTTTAGGGTATATTGGTGGTGGATTACTCTTTCTGGTAAATGTTTTAATGTTTAAATTTCCATCAATGTTTGGTTTGGCAGATGGTGTTGCTGCAGTAAAAGTCTCTTTTATCTCAGTAGCTGTCTGGTGGGCAGTTTTTTCAATTCCTCTTTTTATTTTTGTTAAAGAACCGGTTATAGAGAATAAACTTTCAATACCAGAGGCAGTTAAGGCTGGTTTGGATCAGTTAAAAAATACCTTTGGGGAAGTAAAGAAATTGAAGGTTGTTTTTACATTTTTAATAGCATACTTTTTGTATATTGATGGGGTAGATACTATTATTAAAATGGCTGTTGATTATGGTGCTAGTCTTGGTTTTGAAGCTTCATCATTAATTGTTGCTCTATTAATTACCCAGTTTATAGCTTTTCCTGCAGTACTAATATTTAATATTGTAGGGAAAAGGATTGGTATTAAAAATGCGCTATACGGTGCAATTTTTGCCTATAGTTTAATTGCTGTTGCAGGAATTTTTATGCAGAACGTAAGCCATTTTTATATTCTTGCGGTTGCTATTGGTTGTTTTCAGGGTGGTATTCAAGCAGCCAGTAGAAGTTATTTTACTCGTCTGATTCCAGCATCAAAATCCGGAGAGTTCTTTGGATTCTACAATATGCTTGGAAAATCCGCAGCGATAATGGGACCACTTCTAGTAGGTGTTGTTACAAAACTTACAAACAGTAACAGAATTGGAATGACTTCCATACTTCTTCTGTTTATATCCGGTTTTATCTTTCTTCGAAAAGTTGATACAGAGGAAGGTAAAAAACTGGCTAAGGAATTAAATTAGTAAATACGAAAACCGATATATATTATTTTTTGCATATTTATTATAAAAAACCCTTGTTATTATTTTTTAAAATGTTAGAATATTTAAAGGTAATAAGGGGGCTTTATGTCAAGAAAGATATTAATAGTTGGTGGAGTTGCAGGAGGAGCATCTGTTGCTGCAAGGTTACGTAGACACAGTGAAGATGATCAATTAATTGTTTTTGAAAGAGGACCACATGTCTCTTTCTCCAACTGTTCTCTACCATATTATTTAAGCAGAGTAGTTAATAATTCAGATAAACTAGTAATGATGAGTCCTGAGAAATTCAAAACTCAGTATAATATAGAGATAAGACAGGAAAATGAGGTTTTATCTATAGATAGAAAAAATAAGAGTATTAAAGTAAAGAATCTTGCCACAGGGGAAGAGTATAACGAAACTTATGATAAACTTGTTCTATCTCCAGGTGGAAAACCAATAGTTCCTCCAATCCCCGGAATTGATAAAGCAAACAAATACACTATTAGAAATGTTATAGATATAGTAAAACTTGATGAAGCACTTAAGGGAGAGCAGAAGAAGGTTACTGTTATTGGCGGTGGATTTATCGGTATTGAGGCTGCTGAGAACCTTAAAGAAGCTGGGCATGATGTTACAGTTATAGAAGCTATGCCTCAGATTTTAAGAATTTTTGACTATGACATGGTTCAAATTCTTCATAAAGAGATAATGGATAAGGGTATTAATCTTATAGTTGATGATAAAGTTACAGGATTTGAAGAAAAAAGTGTTCTTTTAGGTTCAGGAAAGAGTATAGATAGTGATGTTGTAGTATTAGCAATAGGAGTTCTCCCTGAAACTGACCTTGCGAAGTCTGCAGATCTTGAACTGGGAAAGACTGGAGCCATGAAGGTTGACCAGAACTACCAAACAAATGATAAAGATATCTATGCAGTAGGTGATGTAATTGAAGTTTACAACCCGCTGTTTAAAGACTTTTTTAAACTGCCACTTGCTGGACCAGCATTAAAACAGGCTAGAAGTGTCGCTGACCATATTAACGGCCAGAGTGTTGATAACCGTGGATTTATAGGAACTTCTGTGTTGCAGGTTTTTGATTACCATGCAGCCTCAACAGGACTTACCGAGAGTTTAATACAGCACCTGAATCTTGGTGTAAAGTACGATGTTGTTAGAATAATACCTTCTGATAAAGTTAGTCTAATGCCTACAAATAGTTCAATGCACTTTAAACTTATCTTTGAAGTACCAACAGGGAAAATTCTAGGTGCACAGGCTATTGGTAAAGGAAATGCTGATAAACGGATAGATGTTATAGCAACAGTTATAAAATTTGGCGGAACAGTAAATGACTTAAAGGATCTGGAGCTATGTTATGCACCTCCATTTGGAACAGCAAAGGATGTAGTAAATTTTGCAGGTTATGTAGGATCGAATCTTTTAAGAGGGGATTTTAAACAGGTTCAGCCATCAGAAATAAGGTCATTATATGAGTCTGGTGCAAAAATTATTGATGTGCGAGAACCGGTAGAGTACAATAGAAGCCATATTAAAAATGTGCCAAATATTCCTTTAAGCCAGTTAAGATCAAGAATTTCAGAAATACCAAAAGATGAACCTGTCTACCTACACTGTAGAAGTGGTCAGAGAAGCTACAACGCAACATTAGCCCTGCAGAAGCTGGGATTTGATAATATTTACAATGTAGCCGGTGGATTTCTTGGAATATCTCTTTTTGAATATTTTAATGATACTACACAAAATAGAGAGCAAATTGTTACGGACTATAATTTTAACTAAAATTTGCTAAACAGACTGGAGTAAATTATAATTAAAGTATATTTTTCTCCAGTGGAAGATTAGTTTAGCTAAATGAGCAATAGCGTCTAATCTTCCCTTTTTTTTATCTCTCTTAAACTGTTTTCCACACTCTTTAATATGTCTCTATTTTTTTCGTGAATAAGATGGTATGCAGGTACACTATCTAAAATATTATCTGCTAATATGTTTTTTAACCCCAACTCTTTTATTATTTTAAGTCCGGTCTCTTTTCCGGAAATTACAACTTCTACACGATTTTTATCTAAAAGCTCAAAGGCCTTTTCATGGGTGTTAGTAATAACAGCATTCATGTTCTCTGTTCTTTTTTCAATAGATTTTATACCTCTAACATAAGCTATTCTATATTTTGCCAACCCACCCCAGGATTCTATCTTTATATTTTTATCCTTGGTAAAAGCTATTGTTTCAATAGAAAACAGAGGTTCATCAACTATTAATAATGATGGATAATTATCTGCAACACTCTTGAATCTAAAAAGTTCTCCATCACTCTCTCCACTACTGGAAGATATTAATGAACCTTCGAAGGAGTTGTTCTTAATTGTTAAGGTGTAACCAAGTTTTTTGTAAACTTCTCTGATAATTGGAGTTGCTTTAACTATATATATATTATCTTTAGGACCAGCAGATATTACAATTTCCTGAGAGAATATAGAGAAGGAAAATATAAAGATTAGTATTGAACAAAAATACTTCATAATTAAATTATATAAAAAATGATAAGAAATAAAAGAATTTTATATTTATATTTTTATGATATAATCAATATATGAAGAATGATGTTTTAGAACTAAAAAAAAGTCTGATGGAAAAAGCTACTGAAGAGCGTAGATTAAAGGTTATGTACTACTTTAAAACAGGAAAGGGAGAGTATGGAGAGGGTGATACCTTTCTTGGAATTTCTAATCCGGATTTACGGGAATGTATAAAACCGTATTTAAAAAAAATCAGCCTGGAGGATCTACAGGAACTACTAAAATCAAAAGAGCATGAGTTCAGATTAGCTGCTCTATTAATTTTTGTGGATAGATATAGAAAAAACAGTGAAGAGAGAGAAGAAATTGTAAATATTTATACTCAGAGTACTCGGTATATAAATAACTGGGATCTGGTCGACTGTTCTGCCCATAATATTCTAGGGCCATGGTTAAGCAGTCGCCCAAGAGATATTTTATATGAATTTGCAACTAGTGGGGATTTGTGGGAAGAGAGAATTTCAATTATGAGTACTTTGCACTTTATAATAAAAGAGAGAGAGTTTGAAGAGACTTTAAAACTTGCAAAAATACTATTAACCCATAAGCACGATCTAATTCATAAAGCTGTTGGATGGATGCTTAGGGAGATTGGAAAAATTTCAATGGAAACTGAGGAGAAATTTCTTAAAGAGCATTATAAAGTTATGCCCAGAACAATGTTACGATACGCTATAGAGAAATTTCCTGAAGAGTTAAGGCAAGATTATTTAAAAGGAAGAGTCTAGCCTTCCCGTGTAATAATATCCAGTGCACTTTTTATACCATCAGCTGCACTGGATACAATACCTCCTGCCCAGCCGGCTCCTTCCCCTGCAAAGTAGAGATTATTAAAACCATCGCATAAACCCTTTGAGTCTCTGGAAACCTGAATAGTTGATGATGTTTTACTCTCTAACCCCATTATTGTTCCAGTTTCATAACCTGATAGTTTTTTTGAAAAATCAATTAACCCCTGTTTTAATGGTTTAATTACAGTTTTAGGCAAAAGCTCTTCAAGATTGTATGGTGTAATACCAAGGGGGTAGGATGTTTCACCTATAACCCCTGTTGGCCTCCCATTAATGAAATCTGATATCTTCATTCCGGGAATACTGTATCCTCCTGTTGCCTGATAATAGGAGTGTTCTAACTCTTCAAGCTTATCCAACGCTTCAAGAGGGGATACTTCTCTTTGGAAAAACTCTGAGAAATTAAAACTAGCCACTACTGCAGCATTTGCATATTTCCCATCTCTATTGTAATTGCTCATACCGTTTACTATAGATGTATCTTTTGTTGCAGCAGCTGGAACAACAACTCCACCCGGACACATGCAAAATGAGAAAACTGATGCGGAATCAGTCTTTGCTGTTAACCTGTACTCCGCAGCCTTTAAACCATTTATATTGGAAACACCCCATTGTGCTTCATTTATTAATTCCTGGGGATGTTCAGCTCTAAAACCAAGAGCAAAGTTTTTTGTAGTAAAATGTACACCTTTTTTGATTAATTCTCTGTAAGTTGAAAATGAAGAGTGTCCAGTGGCAAGAATCAGATAATCCAGATCCACTACACCACATGAGGTTTCCACACTTTTTATAGTTTTGCTATCACTGCTAAAAGAGATAAATTTTGTTTCAAAACAGAATTCCCCACCTAATTCAAGGAAAGATTCCCTTAAGTTTTTTGTAACTGTTTTTAGGTTATCACTTCCAATATGGGGGTGAACCAGAGAGTAAATCTCTTCCGGAGCTCCACTATTAATAAAAGTGGTGAGTATAAAATCCTTCTCTTTTGATATATGCTTGTTTCGGGATGTAAGCTTTCCATCAGAATAGGTTCCTGCACCGCCTTCACCAAAAGCAAAATTTGAATTTGGGTTAAATATTCCATTATTCATTAAAGAGATTATATCTTTGTCTCTATCTTCTACTTTTTTACCTTGCTCCAGAATAGTCACTTTAAATCCGGCATTTAATAGTATAAGACCTGAGAAAATACCTGCAGGGCCAGAACCTACTATAATTACACGTTTTTCTCGATTTTGGCGGGAAATATTAAATATTTCACTCTGTTTTTTAGTAAAATCAATCTTTTCTTTGGAAATTTCAATATTTACATTCCAGTGAATATTACTCTTTTTTCTTGCATCAAGACTTTGTCTGGTTATATTTATAACACCTTTTTTGAAAATTCCATTTTTTTTAAGGGATTTTTCTATATCTGCATAACTGTAATTTACAGGGAGTTTTAACTCGAAAGAACTCTTTTTCATCAAATTATTATATATTTTTCTTGACGTAAACGCTATCCTTTATTATTAATTCATATAGTCTAAATAGTGATCCGTTCAAATGCTGGAGGTGAGATCTATTAAAAAAGGAGAATTTTTTTGGCAACTAAACAGAAAAAACTACTAATAGTGGAGAGTCCCGCAAAAGCAAAAACAATAAAAAAATTCCTTGGTAAAGATTTTACAGTAAAGGCATCGGTAGGTCATATAAGGGATCTCAATAAGGGCCGGGGAAAGAAGAATTTCGGTATAGATGTAGAGAATAACTATAAACCCGAGTATATAATCATAAAAGGAAAAGAGAAGACTGTAAAAGAGTTAAAAGAAGCAGCTGACAAAGCAGATGTTGTTTATTTAGCACCCGACCCTGATAGAGAGGGAGAGGCAATAGCTTGGCACCTGAAAGAGGCTCTGGAGTTAACAGATGAACAGGCAAACAGAGTTACATATTCAGCTGTTACAAAAAAAGCAGTTATGGATGCTGTTGCAAACCCAAGCAAAATTGATATGAACAGAGTTAACGCCCAACAAGGTAGACGAGTTTTAGACAGACTTGTAGGTTTTAATCTTTCTCCATTTTTATGGGCAAAAATTGCAAAAAATTTAAGTGCCGGTAGAGTTCAGTCTGTAGCAGTAAAAATTATAGTTGAAAGGGAAAGAGAGATAGCAGCTTTTAATCCTGAAGAGTTCTGGAAAATTTCAGCAAGTCTCAATAAAGAAATTGATTTTGAGGCTGATCTTGTAAAGTGGAAAGGGAAAAAATTTGCCCTTGGAAATAAAATTGCAGAAAAGGGTGATTCTGTAAAAGATATTGCAGAAAAACTAAGAAACTCAAATTTCAGGGTAATAGATGTAATCAGTAAGGAGAGCAAGGGTAAACCTGGAGCTCCATTTATTACATCAACCCTTCAACAGGCTGCAAGTACAAACCTGGGCTTTGGAACAAGTAGAACAATGCAGGTAGCACAAAGACTCTATGAAGGTACTGAAATCGAGGATGGAGTACATACAGGACTTATAACCTATATGAGAACTGATTCTACAAGAATTGCTCCTGAAGGTCTTGAGGAAGTTCGAAAATATGTAGAAGAGGTATATAAAAAGGATTATCTGCCAGATAGTGCTAATATTTATTCAACAAATAAAAGTGCGCAGGATGCCCACGAAGCAATAAGACCAACCTCAGTATACAACACACCGGAAAAAGTAAAGCCATATATTAGCGATGAGCAGTACAAACTCTATAAACTTATATGGGAGAGATTTGTTGCCAGTCAGATGAAACCTGCTGTATATAATGTTACAACAATTTCAATTGGAGCCGATGAAGGTCTATTTGAAGCAAAGGGAAGAGTAACAGTTTTTGATGGATATACAGTATTACTGGATGATAGTAAAAAAGAGGATGATAAATACCAAACACTTCCAAACATTATAAAGGATGATGAACTTTTACTAAACAGTTTAACCGAGAGTCAACACTTTACTAAACCACCAGCAAGATATAGTGAAGCGAGTCTTGTTAAAGCACTGGAGAAAGAGGGTATAGGTCGACCATCAACCTATGCTCCAATTGTTACAACAATTAAAGAGAGAGGCTACGTAAGGCTAGAGAAGAAGGCATTCCATGCCACTGAGTTGGGAATGGCTGTAAATGATATGCTAGAACAGAATTTCGAAAATATAATGCAACTAAAATTTACTGCAGATATGGAGACTGATCTGGACCTTGTTGAACATGGGGAAAAGGATTGGGTAAAACTTATAGATGAATTTTATAAACCATTTCTAAAAGCTCTGGAAGTTGCAACAAAAACAGCTGAACCTTTAAAGGGTAGACCATATCTTGGAGAGGAGAAGTGTCCAAAGTGTGGTAAAGATCTTGTAATAAAGTATTCCAAAAATGGAGCATTTCTTGGGTGTTCCGATTATCCGGAATGTAAGGGATTACTTGCAATGCATGGAGAGGGATTAACAGACGAAGAGTCTGAGAGATTTGCAGATGTAAAATGCCCTGTTTGTGAAAGCAAAATGGTTGTAAAAACAACACGGTTTGGTAAAAAATTCCTTGCTTGCAGTCAGTATCCGGATTGTACAGGAACAATGTCTCTGGATAATGAAGGTAATATAGTTAAAATGCCGGAAATTGATATGAACTGTAACAAGTGTGGAAAGAAAATGGATGTTAAAGTCGGACGTTCTGGCCCATTCCTAGCTTGTTCTGGATATCCGGATTGTAAAAATACTATGGCAATTGATAAAAATGGCCAACCAGTTATTCTTCCTGAAATAGAGGGGGAGGTTTGTGAAAAGTGCGGTTCAGAAATGGTTGTAAAAAATAGTAGAAGAGGCCCTTTCCTCGCTTGCAGTGCTTATCCAAAATGCCGAAATGCAAAACCTATAAAGAAAGATGATGAGACCGAGAGTAATGGAGAGGTGAAATAAAAAAAATTAAATCCAATCTGGATAAAAATTTAATTCGTTTATATTTGAACTCAACATCTGAAGGTGTATTTGTTTTAAACAAAAATAAGCAGCTTATATTTTGCAATGAGAAATTTAAAAATATTACAGGATTAGATACAAGTATAAAAAATCTTGTGCCAACAATGGTTGAAGGTGGTTGGCACAATGATAATTTTTACCAGAAAATGTGGCAGTTAATAAATGAAAACGGTTATTGGGAAGATGAAGTCTGGGATATTCATGGTGCTAACAAGAGCCTCTATGTAATGAATCAGAAAATTATAAGATTTGGAGCAATAACGAAAAGTAAATATCTTGGAATTATAACCGATATTACTTCACAGCTAAAAGCTCAGCAGGAGCTCTCATATCTGGAGAAAATTGATCAGAGTACAAATGTTGCAAACCGTTTCTTTGGAGAGAAAAAGTTAAAAGAATTTTTAGAGGAAAAAAGAAAGAATGTAGCAATTGTATTACTTGATGTTAATAATTTTTCTCTAATATCTAATACCTTTGGACATACCCAGGGTGATAAAGTTTTAAAAATAATAGCAAATAGATTAAAAAAAAGCATTGATGGGGATCAAATCTTCAGTTTTGGAACTGACAGATTTGTAATGTACTTCAGTTACGAAGATAATGATCACATTGAATCTACAGCCTTCAGTATTATAGATCAGTTTTATGAGCCATTTATAATCAATGGAAATGATTTTTTTCTCTCTGTTAATTTGGGAATATCACTCTATTTAAAGAATGGAATTGATCCTGAAGAGTTAATAAGAAATGCTGACTCAGCAATGCTAGAGTCGAGAAAAGAGGATACTAATAGATTCTGTTTTTATGAATCCCAGATGAATGATTCAATAGTTGAACAGTTCCAGTTTATTGGGGATTTAAGGAAGTCAATTGAGAGAGAAGAGCTTAGTATGGCTTATCATCCCCAGGTGGACAGTAGTATTAATAGAGTTGTAGGTGCCGAAGCACTTCTAAGATGGATTAGTAAAGATAGAGGTTATATTTCCCCTGCAAAATTTATTCCTGTAGCAGAAAAAAAAGGATTAATGACACCCCTTGGTGAGTGGGTTCTAAGAAGCTGTTGTGATAATTTTACTAAGTGGAAAGAATTTGGAATCAATGACTCATCAATGTCTATAAACATCTCTGCTGTTCAATTTAATGATAAAAATCTGGTTCCAATAATAAAAAATATTTTTTATAATAGGGTGGATACTAGTTTAATAGAGCTGGAAATTACTGAAAGTTCTGTAATCGATGATGTAGATTTAGCCATTAAAACAATGTATAATCTTAAAGACATGGGGTTTAGATTAGCTATAGATGACTTTGGGATAGGTTTTTCATCCTTAAGTTATTTAAAGAAATTCCCTATAGATAAACTAAAAATTGATAAATCATTTATTGATAGTATCCTAGAAGAGTCCGGAAGTGTCGCAATAGTCAAAAGTATTATTAGCTTGGCAGATAATCTTGATTTAAAAGTAATATCCGAAGGGGTTGAGACAAAAGAGCAGCTTGATTTAGTAAAGAATCTTGGGTGTCCCCTAATTCAAGGATATTATTACAGTGAACCATTAACCCTTGATAAATTTATTAAATTTCATAGGGAGCTTAATAATAATTAGGGTTTTACTTTACTTTTTGACTTTTTATACATAAATTGTAATTAATAGATTAAGGAGAGCATAGTGGCAGGTGCCGATAACGATAAAAAACCGGATAACGGTAATAAAGATAAATTTGATGAAGTGTTTAAAAAACTGAAAGGTGGTAATGGTAAGTTTCCTTTAATCTATCTTATTGGAGTTGTAATCGCAATAATTGCAATAAATACTTACTTTACTAAAATGACTTCTAATACAATTCCATTAAGTACATTTCAGAGCAAGATTGAGTCTGGTGAGATTAAATATGTTAAGTTTGTAGACGGTTTATATGAAGGTTACTTAATAAATCCAAATGGAGCTGACTCCTCAAGATTATCAGTTTATAGAGCAATTCCTCTACCAAGATTAACAGATGCTTCATTTATTGAACTTCTCGATAAAAGTGGAATTCAGTACGAAGTTATACCAGAGGATAACAACCCTTTAATAGCAATGTTACTTCAATGGGTAATTCCATTGGGTTTAATGTTCTTAATTTGGAGATTCATGTTTAAAAAACTTGGTGGTATGGGTGGATCGAATGTTATGAATTTCGGTCAGAACAAATCCAAAATTCTATCAGAAGCCAACACCGGAGTTCTATTTAACGATGTTGCAGGATGTGAAGAGGCAAAGTATGAGCTGGAAGAGGTTGTAGATTTTTTAAAGAATTCAAAAAAATATACTGAGATTGGTGGTAAAATACCAAAGGGTGTACTACTTGTTGGTCCCCCGGGTACAGGTAAAACATTAATGGCAAAAGCTGTTGCAGGGGAAGCTGGAGTTACTTTCTTTAAGCTTTCAGGTGCGGATTTTGTAGAAATGTTTGTTGGTGTTGGAGCTGCAAGAGTTAGAGATCTGTTTAAACAGGCCAGAGAGAAAGCACCGTCAATAATATTTATAGATGAGCTTGATGCTATCGGTAAAAGTCGGGCCGCATCACTATCAACAAACGATGAACGTGAACAGACATTAAATCAGTTACTTGTTGAAATGGATGGTTTTGACACACAGACAGGCGTTATCCTGCTTGCAGCAACAAACAGACCTGAAATTCTGGATCCCGCACTTTTAAGACCTGGTCGATTTGACAGACAAGTTCTGGTAGACAAACCGGATCTTCTGGGACGTGAAGAGATATTAAGAATACACTCAAAAGGTGTTAAACTGGATTCTGAACTGTCATTAAAAGATGTTGCAAAATCTACCCCTGGCTTTGTTGGTGCAGACTTGGCAAATATTGTTAATGAAGCGGCACTTTTAGCAGTTAGAGCTGGTAGAAAATTTGTTAAACAAGCTGATTTTGAGGAAGCTATTGAGAAATCTGTAGCAGGTCTTGAGAAGAAGAATAGATTAATAAACCCACGTGAGCGAGAGATTGTTGCATATCATGAAGTAGGGCATGCATTAATTGCTGCATTTACTCCAGATCAGAACCCTGTACAGAAAATTTCCATAGTGCCAAGGGGATTTGGTGCACTGGGTTATACCATGCAGACTCCTACCGAAGATCGATTTTTAATGACTGAAGAGGAGTTGATTGGAGAAGTTGATGTTCTTCTTGGTGGTAGAGCTGCAGAGATGCTAATATATAATAAACTTTCAACTGGAGCTTCCAACGATATAGAGAGAGCAACCAAAATTGTTAAGAATATGATTACTGTTTACGGTATGAGTAGCAGATTTAAAAATGTTGCTTTAAGTGTTCAACAGAACTCATATTTACAGGGTGGTGGTTCAACAAAAGAGTACTCAGAGACAACTCAGCAATACATTGATGATGAAATTTCCAAGGTTCTTGCTGAAAGATATGAGCATGTTCAAGGAATATTAAAAGATCATCTGGAACTACTTGAATCATTAACTGAAAGGTTAATGCATGATGAAGTTTTAACAAGTAGTGAATTTATGGACCTTGTTAAGGCTGATGAGAAGGGTAAACAAAGTTATGAAGAGAGAAAGAAGCTTGACATGAAACCTTCTGAAAGAGCTGAAGAGACCGGGAAAAAGAGAAATGATGAAATTATAGAAAGAAATAAAGCTATAATGGAAGCTAAAAAAAATGCCCCCCCTGTTGTTAGAGAGGAACATAAAAAAGAGAATCCATTTGTCAGGGAAATTGAATTGAAATTAAAAGACCCTACAGATAAAAAAGATAAGTAAAAATTAGCCGGAGAATTATTCTCCGGTTTTTTTAATTTAAAAAGAGGTAACAAAATGATATTTTATAGGTTTTTAATGTTTGTCGTTATTTGTTTCGGTGGATATATGATCTACAGAGTTGCAATCAGTTCATGGAAAAAGTCATCTGTAGATGATAAACTGGATGAAATAGAGCTTGAAAAAGAGATTCATGAGCATATTCAGGAAGTAGATGAAGAAGAAGCAAAACATAATAAAGAAGACATAGATAATTTTTTAAAGTCATAGTTAATTAAGGAGTTAAAATGGCAGAAACAAAATCCGCAAGTCCAAGAAAAATTGGAGTTATTATTTTTGTAATAGTAGCAATTGCAGCACTATTTTTATTATCGAATTCCCTGGTCTCTACCAATAAGTCAGGATATTATCAGGTTAAACAGGCTGCTGTTACTGGTACAATGAGTGTTCGTAGTACACCTGGTATGTATGCCCAGTTATTTGGTGATATAACAGATTATCAGATTTCTGATATGTATTATTTCTCAAAGTATGATGAAGAGGGTGGTGCAGGTTTTGAAGCAGCACCTATAAAAGTTCGTTTTAATGATGGTGGAACAGCAGAAATTTCAGGTTCTATTAAGTATAGATTATCTTTAAAAGAGGACACACAATTAAAACTTCATGCAGATTTTAAATCCTACGAGTCTGTAAAGCAGGATTTGGTTAGACAGGTTGTTACTGAAGCTTTAATGCAGACTGCAACACTAATGAAAGCTGAAGAGTCATACTCTTCCAGAAGAAGTGAATTTACATCCCTTGCTGAAGAGCAGGTTAAACTTGGAATATTTGAGACTGAATCAGAAGAGATTAAAACAACAGATGCTGATGGTAATGAATTTATTGAAAGATATGTAAAATTAAAAGTTGGTGCAGATGGTGTTAGAGTTATTAGAAAAGAATCTCCATTTGTTAGATATGACATTGAAGTTTTACAGTTTGTTATTAAAGATATAGATTTTGATCAGACTATTGATTCTTTAATTGCAAAGAAAAAAGAGGCTGAACAGCAGAGAGTTGTTGCAAAAGCAAATGCCGAGAGAGCTAAACAGGATGCAATAACCGCAGAGATGCAGGGAAAAGCTAAAGAGGCTGAAGCTAAAGCAGTTGAGAACGTTGAGAAGATAAAAGAGGTAACTCAGGCACAAAAAAGATTTGAAGTTGCAGAATTTGAACTTAAACGTGCACAGAAAGAGGCTGAAGCTCAACTAGTTTTAGCAAGAGCAGAAGCTGAAAAGAATCAATTATTGGTAAAAGCAGGTCTCGCTCCTGAAGTTAAAGCACAAATAGATAAGGATATTGCTATTGGTGTTGCTGCAGAGTTGGCAAAAATCAAGTTCCCGGAAATGATGATTATAGGTGGGGATTCCAACAATGGTGGAGCTTTAAACCCTTTTGATGCTGTAGGTTTGGAATCATTTCTAAAAATTCAGAAGAGCTTTTCAGAAACTGAATAAATCACCTATTAATACAATTGTAGAAAAGTCACAAGAAATTATTTTTTGTGACTTTTTTTTTCTAAAAGCAGATATTATAAAGATAAGGTGAGTAATATGGAAAATTATAATCTGGTTAGGCCTGAACATCTCAATCATCAAGGGTATCTTTTTGGCGGTCAACTTCTTGCATGGGTTGATGAGTGTGCCTGGATGGCAGCTGCCAAGGATTATCCTAAACTTATACTGGTAACAAGGGCAATGGATAATATTGAGTTCAAGCACCCTGTAAAGAATGGTTCAATCCTACGATTTCATACAGAAAAATCAAGGGTAGGAACTTCCTCAATTAATTATCTTGTTGAAGTTTACGAGGATGACAGGGTATCTGAAGATGAAAAACTTGCATTTTCGACAACTGTAACTTTTGTATCCATTGACAGGGATGGAAATAAAAAGAGTATTTCCTGACTATTTAGAGGCTTGATTGATTAAGAAAATATATACGATTCTACTATTTGTAACACTTACAACACTGTATTCTAAAGACAAAATTATTATTGAAAATGAGAAAGTTAAAGTCAACCTGGGAAAAAAACTTGAATATTATGTTGATAGAGATGGTACTTATGAAGTTAATGATTTTATAAATAAATCTGATATCCCTTTTATTAAATCCGAGGATGAAAATTTAAATTTCGGTTTCTCAAGAGATACTCACTGGGTCAGATTTGATGTCCAGAATGTTTATAATAATGAGCTGGATATTTTACTTGAGTATCTTCATCCCCATATGGACTTTATTAATGTTTATATTGTAAGAGATGGGATTGTTCTTAAAGAGATTACTGGAGGGGATCAGTATCCCTATGGACACAGAGAGATTGATTATCAGAATATAGTCTATAATATAAAATTACCTAAAAGCAGTGAAACAACATTTTATATAAGATTTAAGACCCAGGGTTCTATGCAGATTCCATTAAAACTTTGGGACAAAATCTCTTTTGCTGAAAAGGTAAATAAAGAGCAATTTTTTTTAGGACTCTATTTTGGTGTTCTAATTGGTTTGCTAGCATATAATACTTTCCTCTGTTTTTTTCTTAGGGACTTGAACTATGTTTTTTATGTAATCTATCTCTTTATCATTATTATTCTGCAGCTTGAAATTAATAGACTGGATGTAGAGTATTTATGGCCTAACAGTATATATTTCTCTAACATAACCTTTCCAATGCTATACAATCTTGGCTTTGTCTTTGCAGCCATTTTCTCGGTGAATTTTTTGCAAACAAAAAAGTATGTTCCGCTGTTTGATAAAATTATTAAAATTTTTATCGGGATAGGAATTGTAGGTTTTCTACTAACTATTTTTGTCAGTTACAATGCGGGATTCTTTCCTGTACTCTATATCTTAGCCATTTTTGAACCTATACTATTATTTATTGCAGGTATTGTAAGTTGGAAAAGGGGTAATAAGGTGGCCAGACATTATACCATAGCATGGAGTGCTTTAATTATCTCTTCACTTATCTTTAATTTACGGAATATTACACTACTGCCAAGTGTGTTCTTTACAGATTATGCCCTCTACTTTGGTACTGTTATAGAAGCTATTTTCCTATCTGTTGCATTGGCAGACAGAATTAATATGATAAAAGCAAAAATTATTACTGTACAGGAAAAATTTACAAAAGAGTTGGAAGCTAAGGTCTTAGATAGAACAAGGGAGCTGGAGATTTCTAATAAGAAACTTTCAGAACTTTCCATTAAAGACGGTTTGACAAACCTGTATAACAGGCGTTTTTTTGATCAAGCATTGGAGAGAGAGTGGAATAGATTAATGCGGACAGGTTCTCCACTATCAATTATAATTCTGGACATTGATTATTTTAAACTTTATAACGACAACTATGGACACCAGGCAGGTGATGAGTGCATTAAAGAATTAGCTGAATCTATTAATAGTTCAATAAATAGAAGTTCTGATGTAGCTGCAAGGTATGGTGGAGAAGAGTTTATAATTATACTTCCTGAATCAGGAATGGAAGGTGCATTAAAAGTTTCAGAAAAATTACAGGATAATTTATCTAAAAAAAGAATTGAGCATAAACATTCCAAGGTCTCTGATTACGTAACAGTCAGTATCGGAATATCTACAATAATTCCTTCCCTAAATCTTACCCCGCAGCTTATTGTTAAACAGAGCGATGAAGCTCTCTATAGGAGTAAAAATGCAGGAAGGAATAAAATTTCAGTCTATTAGTGGTCTCCTCCGCAACTTCCACCACCAAGTAGTTTTCTTGGTTCAAGTCCTGCTTCCTCATAGAGCTGGTTTACTATTTTCTCCATTTTAGATGGTTCAATGTTTAGTTCATTAAGGGTTTTGTAAAATTCTTCTTCCAATGTCAGGTTAAATTCATTTACAAAGTAAGTTGGGTGAATTTTGTAAACCTGAATTATATCCACAAGAGTGTTATCACCTTTTATACGTTGAGGCCCCCAGTAAAGTCTTTCAACTTTTTGTTCAAGACCAGTATCTGCCTTCCATAGGAATTTTTTAGTAACAGTTGTTATTGTAACAGATATTGCAAAAATAGCTAAAGTTCCAAAAAGAACAGCAACAACCGGAATTCTTTTTCGCTTTTTTCCGGGAGTAACATAGAAAAGAGTGTTATTTACTGGGCAACTGTTTATACATTCACTACATGTTAAACACTCCGCACTTGTTACCAACTCTTTTGCTGAAACTTCAATATTTACAGGGCAAACCTTATCGCAAAGTTTACAATCTATACAACTTGAAGACTCTCTTTTAATTTTGGTAATACCAACCTTTGAAACTATTCCAAGAAACCCACCCATTGGACAAAGATATTTACAGAAAGGTCTATCAGAGAAAAAACCAAGTATTAGAGATAGTACAAGAATTATGAAGCCTGCAAGGGAGTTGGAAAAAAGATCCTCAGATCCAAGATGATGAAATGCTACCCATGGGTCATAAGGTCTTATGGCCATATCCATTGTATTCCATGCTAAGCCAAGAAACAGGATAAGAACCGGGTATTTAAGATAACGTAGAATATTGTCAATTTTTACTGGAAGATTAAATCTTCTCTTAATAACTTTTCTACCAGCTATACCAAAAAGTTCCTGTAAGAAACCAAGAGGGCAAATGTTTCCACAGAATGATCTTCTGAATACAAGAGCTGTTCCTATTGTTGTAAATAGAAGTATAACGCTACTAAGTGCAACTCTTTTTAATAGAACTTGGTATCTTAATAAAGCCCATGCGGATTCTAGCCCTCCAAAGGGACAGAATGCATCTATAGATGGGTATATTTTGATTATCTGATGTAATCTACCCAAAACCGTTGTTAATACTAGAATGGATAAAAGAATAATCCATCTAAAAATTTTTAATGTTCTGCTTTTATTCATGGCTGAATTATATATTGGTTTTACTATATTAGCAATTACTTATTTTCATTAAACGAAGTTAGAAATTTTGCCAAATTGACAAAATTAAGTGGCTTACTAAAAAAATATCCCTGTATCAAATTACAACCTACTTCTTTTAAATAACTCATTTGAGATTCTGTCTCAACTCCTTCAGTTAAAACAGTTATATTGAGAACTCTGGACATTTCAGCAAGAATTTTCAGCATTCGTCCGTCATCTTTTTCCGGATAATCTTTAATAAAAGATCTGTCAATTTTCATCTTATTTATTGGTAGCTGGTGAAGATAGGACAGGGAAGAATAGCCTGTTCCAAAATCATCTAAGGAGATAGAAATTCCTTTTGATCTAATGTAATCAAGTTTTTTCTTGTTGGAATTCTGATGTTTCATTAATAAACTCTCGGTTATTTCCAGTTCAAGAAGATTATAATCAATATTATAACTGTCTATAATTTTAAAAGCGTGTTTTGTAAAGTCGAAATCTTCCAGTTGTTTTGCAGAAACATTTATTGCAACCCTAAATCCCTCCTCCGGTATTAGGTTTAATTTTTTGAGCTTAACAATATCCATACATACCTGGTTTATAATCCAGTAGCCAATGTCAATGATAATTGATGATCTCTCAGCAATAGAAATAAAGTTATCTGGAGGGATACTCCCCATCTCACTGCTATCCCATCTTATTAAAGCTTCTACTCCAACACATCTGTTTTTTTCCGAATCTACCTGAGGTTGATAGACCATATAGAGCTCATCAAGTTCCATAGCACGCTTAAGTAATCTTTCAATTTTGTTTTCATAGCTAATTGTTTCCAGCATAGATGGACTATAGAATGCATAATCCCTCTCCTGTCTATTTATAGCCCATTCAAGGGATAATACAGAATTTAAAAGCAGTTTTCTTACATCATCAGCATCCTGGGGCCACAGAGATACTCCCATTTTGATTTTTAAAAATAACTCTTCATCATCTTTTTTTATAACTCTGTTAATCTGATAAAAGAAATTCGAAATAAACTCTTCATGAGGTATACTTAAGTTGCTGGTATTTATAATTATTGAAAAAATATTTCTACTTGTCTGGGCAACAATATCATCTCTATTTATTAAAGTTTTTATTATATTTATAAATAATCTGGAAATAGTGTGGGAGTTATATGTCTTGTTTATACTTAAAAGCTCATTGTAATTCTCTATAACAAGACTTATTACCATAAAATTGACCCACTTTACGGTAATGTTCTTATCTAGAAGCTGTCCCAGCATATCTTCATTTTCTACTTTAAAATCTTCAATAATTTTACTATCATCCTTAAATTTATCAGAATTTATCCTGTTAAATATACCGAGATATTGGGTTGTTTTTTTTCCTTTACTCTCATTTATTGATAGAATTTTAAGCTTTTTAGGAATTAGAGCTCCATCACGGGATATATCCCAGAGAGATCCTTCCCATACACCTTCAGTAGTTATTTTGTTCCACATATTTTTATAAAATGTATCATCATGAAGACCAGATTTAAATTCATTTGGTTTGTGACCTATCACTTCGGCTGAGGAGTAACCAGTCTGTAATTCATATGCCTTGTTTACGTGGGTAATAACAGTATCCTTATCTGTTATTACTACTGCATCACTTATTGACTCTGATATTTTTTTGGCAATTTTTAATTCTCGGTCAGAAACCTTTAATTTTCTGTAAAGAATTATTGATAAAAAAATTAAAATCTGAATTATTAGAAAAATAAAAACATAGAGGGGTTTAACAAGATGTTTTATTAGTTTGGTAATATTTAAGGCTTCACTTTTATCTATAACATGAATCAACATCCATCTGTCACTATTTACTGTAAACATATTATGGGAATACTGTAAAAGATCAGAAAATATAACTACCAGATTATTTTTGTAGTATATACCTGAATTTTTGTTGTATATGTCACTTATTACATTTGGGTATGCATTGAAAATGCTCTCATTTTTGAAATTATCAAACATAAAAGAGAAGTTTAAATTTTCATCTGGATTTACTATAAAACCACCGTTTTTATTACATAAATAGGTTTTTATATTGTATTTAGTTGATAAAACAGAATAAACATCCAATAAATTTAAGAAATGGGATGCTTTATAGTTTACTACAATTATACCTTCAAAATTATTATTCAAAAAAACTGGAGTTGTAAATCTTAACATTGGTTTGTAGGGTAGCTCAATTGAATTATTTTCAATATTCAGATCCATGGGTGATACATAAATTTCATGCTCTTTTAGTATCAGACTATCCTGAAAATAATCCCTGTTACCTTTAAATTGAAGTTTTTTGCTTAACTGTGGGACATTATTAATATTGTTTACTCTAACAACTTCCATCCCATTATTATTAATGAACCTTATTTGATCGTAATAGGATTTATTACCTATAAGTCGGATAAACATATTTTGAAGTTCAGTTAAGGTCTCATCATTTTTATTGAATATGTAGTCGTTAATCTCATTGGAATCTCTTATAACAAACATACCCTCTTTTGCTTCTGACATATATTGGGATGTAATGTTTGCTATTGCTTTATTTGAAATTAACTCCTCTTTTGCCAGAGAGTTTAAGCTGTATTTTTCAACTCTATAACTATCCAGAGTAAAAAAAATTATACTGATTATTGAGAAGGGTATTGAAATTATTAGAAAGTGTTTTAATGTTAAAATAAAATCTTTTTTCATATATCCTTTTTTAGTTTATTTGCTCTGTATGGGTTAGTAAATATATAAATAAAATTATTTTTTTATATTTATTCATAGATTTAGCTCAAACTGACGTTTTTATGTAAACCGTTCATAGATACTAGTGTAATATGTTTTAATATATTTCTGACCGTTGGTCATATTTAGGTGATATAAAGTGAAGAAGTCGGATAAAACAAGATTAACAATACTAGAAGCTGCTCAAGAGCTTTTTAAAACCAGAGATGTTTCTCATGTTTCAGTTGAGGCAATTACCAAAAAGGCAGGAGTTGGAAAAGGAACCTTCTATCTCTACTTCGATTCCAAAACTGATATGGTAGATGCTTTAATAAGAGATGTAGTAGAACAACCAACTGAAATGATGGATCATTTTTCTAATACTCCTTCGAAAATTTCATCAATAGAAAAAATGGTTGATGAGATATGTTCGGATTTAAGTAAGTATGTAAAAACTCTTGAATTAATACACAAAGTACAGTTCTTAAGGTTTCTTGCAAAACATTTTTCAATAAGTGAGTATAATAACAAATGGACTAAATCCCTAGAAAAATGGATTACAAGAGGTGTTAATGATGGAGAGTTTGCAAAAATTAATCCACAGTTCGCAAGTGAATTCATAGCTTTGGGTGCTCATGGTGTTCTTGACAATCTAATTAGCTCTGGTGAGTTATCCAAGACTGGAAAAATTGAAGATTTTGGAGCTCAACTAAAAATTATCATCAGAAATATTTTAAAGCCGTAACCTGAATTATTTAAAGAATATTCGAAAGTGGGGATTTCATGTTTAGCAACAATGATATTTGGAAAAAGGTACAAGAACATTTACCAGTAGAAAATAGAATTTCTGATGATAATATGCCATTAGAAAATAGGGTATCCTTTGGGGATATAGATATTAGATATGATGAGTATCTACCAAAAATCAAATCAAATAACTCTATTATCATTTTTCATGGAGTCGGTGGAAATGGTAGACTTCTTTCATTTATTGCAGCGCCACTTGCAGCAGCTGGGTTCAATGTTGTTTGCCCAGATCTACCAGGTTTTGGCTACACCAAAATTGAAAGGGCATTTGATTATTCTACATGGATAGATGTAGGAACTTTTATGGTAAACCGTGAAATTCAAGCCGGTCGGAATACTTATGTTTTCGGTCTTAGTGCAGGTGGAATGCTTGCCTACAATGTGACATGCAATGTAAAAAAAGTTAAAGGATTATTAATAACAAACATTCTTGATAATCGATTACAGATTGTTAGAGATTATTCTGCAAAAAACAAGTTTCATTCTCGAGTTGGAATAAAAGTTTTAAGGAGTCTTCCTTCAACTTTTAAGAAGATTAAAGTTCCTGTTAAGATGGTTGCCAATATGAAGGCTATTGTCAATGATTCTCATGTTTTAAAGCTTCTATTGAAAGATAAAGTTGGATCAGGAAGCTCAGTTTTTATTGGTTTTCTAATATCAATGATGGATGCAGTTCCTCTTATCGAACCTGAAAATTTTAATATTTGTCCAGTATTGTTAGTCCATCCGGAAATTGACCTATGGACTCCGACTAAAATTAGTAGACTTTTTTTTGATAAGCTCCAAAGTTCAAAAGAGATAAAAATTCTAAATAATGCAGGACATTTTCCAATCGAAACCCCAGGACTTCAACAATTAGTGAATAGTTCAATTGAATTCCTATTAAAACAGGGGGGTAGCTAAGTACTGTAAATATTAATAGGGAAACTGAAAATATATAGTTAATTGCGTAATAAAATTATTGATGATATGTTTAATCGTATATTAATTATTTTTATGACTAATTCAAGGAGAACTTTATGAAATCAAAATTCCATCACGTTGCATTAAAATCCCATGACTTTGACAGATCTGTCCATTTCTATTCGGAAGTTTTAGGCTTTAAAAAGAGTCTTGAGTGGGGAGAGGGTGACGAAAGAGCAATAATGCTGGATTTTGGAGATGGTTCTTATCTTGAAATTTTTGCAGGTGGGGAAAAACCTCAGGAATCAAACCACTCAATTATTCATATTGCTGTAGAAGTAGACAGTTGCGATGATTATTTTAATAAATCCATTGCATTTGGATGTAAAAGTAAAATGGATCCTAAGGATTTTACAATTCCTGCAAAAAGTGGTGATGTTCCGGTAAGAATAGCCTTTATCTATGGCCCTGATAATGAAGAAGTTGAATTTTTTCAGAATAAGTAGTTCTATATAAAATATTTTTTTAATTATTCTTGCAGGAAGTTCTGTAATCTCTAGGGGTTAAATTAAAATTAGCCTTAAATATTCTTGAAAAGTAGTTGTAATCAGGGATTCCAACTGATTCAGCTACTTCTCTAATACTTAACTCTGTTGTTGTAAGTAATTTTGCACCATGGTCAAGCCTTAACTTTCTAAGATAGGGTATAAGGGATAGTGATATATTGTTTATTAAACAGTTATATAAAGTAGATTTACTAATATTAAAATAGTTACAGACACTCTCCTGGGTAATCTCTTCTCTAAGATTATTTATTAAGTATTGGGTTATTCTGTTAAAAAGACCACTTCTTTCTGTGTGTACAAGCTTTTTTAGTATCAGGTAGGTTGAACAGGCATGCATTATGTTGGATACTGCCTCAATCTGTATAACTCCCATCTGTTTAAGTTTAAAAAAAGCCTCTTTTAATTCTGCTTCAGGTATATTAAATTTTCTGCATTTATCCCTGACTTTTAACCATTGGGTTCCTATAGAGCTCTCGTCAAGTAGTTGTCCTACCATGACATAACCAATTATATTATCACTATCAATTATTGGAGCTACAGCTTCATATAAACCCATATGACACTTATAAATGTATAGTTCCTTACTTTTATTAACCTCCTCAAATGCAGTAATATCACAGTTTCTGCATTTGTCCTGTATCTGAGGAATACTTCTGATAATATTACAAAAATTCATCACTTTTTTAGGGATTAGATAGATTGGATTGTAGTACCTGTCATAAACACCAATACTTACCCCTAATAGAGAGTAGTAATCCATCAGTATTTTTTTCATCTTTTCTTCTTCAAAAACTAAATGCAATCTCTAAAACCTCAAAATAATTAGTATAAAAAACTTATTTTTAATGATTTGTGCTATAAATCATTAACTTTGCTATTATTCTACCATGGCTATATATAAACTGCAAAATGAATAATATTAATGAATTCTGGAGGTTCAGATGCAAAGCAAAAGATCACTTTTTAATTTTAACTCATCCTGGAAATTTCACTATGGAGACATTGAAGAACACAATATAAATACTGTTCATGCCCATTTTAAAAGACCTGAATATGTAAAAGCCGGGAATCATGGACTTGCTTATACAACCTATGACGATAGTTCCTGGAATATTGTAGACCTTCCTCATGACTTTGTAATAGAGAGAAACGAGTACGATACAACAACCCCCAGTTGTACAGGATCCTTTGCTAAAAGCATTGTCTGGTACAGAAAAACTTTTTTAATACCCGAAGAGGATAGAGGTTCAAGAATTTTTATACAGTTCGATGGAGTATACAGAAACTGCGAAGTGTGGTTAAACGGAAATCTTGCAGGTAGACATGTTGGCGGTTATATGGGGTTTGAACTGGAGATTACAGAGCTACTAAAATATGGATCATCAAACAGCTTTGCAGTAAAAGTTGACGCAACTGATTACGAGGGATGGTGGTATGAAGGTGGAGGGATCTACAGGGATGTTAGAGTTCTAAAAACTAATCAGACCAGGATTATCGATAATGAGGTACACGCTGAACAGAGCAATATTTTAGTCGACAAACTTACAGCTACAATTTCAATATCCGGGGCAATTGATTTTGGTTTAATGCTGGATGAACCTAAAAGTAGAGAGATAATTGTCAATATCTACAATCCGGATAAGGATTTAGTTGCTACTAAAACCTTGACTTTATCTGGAGAAAGTTATGATAAAAAAGATTTTCGAGCAGAATTTGACCTAAAAGATATAAAACTCTGGAGTTTAGAGCAAAGAAACCTCTATAAGGCGGAAATAATTGTAAAAAACAGTAGAGAAAACCTTGATAACTACTCAACAACTTTTGGTATAAGAACAATAAAATACAGTGCAGAGCGTGGATTTGAGCTAAATAATAAAACAGTAAAACTCTATGGTGTTTGCGGTCATGATGACTTTGCAGGGGTAGGTGTCGCACTAACTCGGCCAATAATTCAGTATAAAATTGACAGATTAATGGAGATGGGAGTTAATGCCTACAGATGTGCCCACAATCCACCTGACCCAAAATTTCTGGAGATTTGTGATAGAGTAGGGGTATTGGTAATTGATGAGACTAGACTTTCCGGTGTAAACAGCGCAGATCTCGATGATTATGTATTAATGATTAAACGTGATAGAAACCATCCATCAATTATTGCCTGGTCCATGGGGAATGAGGAGATGGCTCTTCAAGCAACTGAAGTAGGTGTTCAGATTTTTCAAAAGATGGAAGCAATTGGAAAGAAATACGATAGCTCAAGGCCCTATCTTCACGCTATAAATGCAGATTATGACAGAATTGTAAAGTTTGATAGAGACCACGGATTTATTCAAAACCCTGTTGGTTTGAACTATTTTGTCCATCATGATAAAGATATATATAATACAATGCATAACCAATATCCTGATTTATGCATGATAAATACCGAGACAACAGGTATTTGTTCCACCAGAGAGTACTCAATTCCTTATAATGATGTAGACTTGCAGGCACCTACAACAGAAAATATTACTGTTTGGGAGAGTGAAAAGTTCCATAAAAAAATTACATGTTATGGCTCTACAAGACCTATTTGGGGTATGGATCCAGAAACATCATGGAAGGTTCATGTTGACAGACCATACTCTGCCGGAGTCTTTTTATGGACAGGTTTTGATTATCGTGGTGAGGTATTTCCCTACGATTACCCGGCAACAATAACATTCTTTGGAATTATAGATCTTTGTGGTATACCAAAAGATTGGTTCTACTATTTACAGGCAAACTGGACCAATAATGATGTCCTGCATATTCTTCCACACTGGAACATGAGTGTTAATGAAGGTGAAACTGTAGATGTTTGGGCATTTACAAATTGTGAAGAAGTAGAACTCTATATTAATGGTGAAAGTCAGGGGAGAAAAGTATGCGAACCCCATGGGCACCTGGAGTGGAGTGTAAAATATAAAAAAGGAGTCCTGGAAGCTGTTGGTTACAAAAATGGCCTAGAGGTTAAAAGGGATACAAGAGTAACAGCAAAAGATCCTGTTAAACTGGTTTTAAAACCAAACAAAAATTCACTACTTGCAGATTACGAAGATGCAGTTATCATTACAGCACATCTTGAAGATGAAGACGGAAATATGGTTATTACCTCTAATGAAGAGATAAGCTTTGAATTTGAAGGCCCGTACCGTTTTCTTGGAACAGGAAATGGGGATCATCTTGGATCAGAGCCAGATAAAGAACCTAAAAGATCTCTTTTTGCAGGGAAATGTATTGTTATTGTTGGTTCAACCTACGACCAAGGAAATATTAAGGTTAAAGGAAACTGGGGGAATAAAAGCTGCATAGTTGAACTGAAAAGCAAAAAAGCAGAATATCTACCAATAATTACAAGTAGTCAAAGTACCGAAGAATTTAACCGTAAAAAAGCAGCGGCAGATGGAGGTTTCTAATCGTATAGAATAGAGAATGGTTGGCAGTTCTTGAGTTTGTCAAGAACTGCTTTGTTATTTACTCAATAGTATAATTAACTTCTGCATTATCATTCGATGATATAGATACAGTTTCTGCATCATTTTCTAATATTTTTACAGGTTCTAAAGCATTAAATGTATCGTTTTCATAAACCCCTTTATATAATTTGTAAGTACCATAAGGAACAAATGCCAGCTTAACATAGCTTTTAGTATCCTCTGTATAACTGATTGCCGATTGTATAGCATTTAAATATGGTATAGAGTCTCCGTTTTCATCTGTTGTTAACTCTTCTCCAGTTACGGATTTATCTGAATTATATATATAGTAAGTTGTATTTATTTCTGCATTGGATATTAAAATATTGCCTGTTAAATTAGTTTGTATAAGTTTTATTGTTGGTTTTAAATTATATGTTGGATTTTTACTTCCACCTTTAACAACTATTGATTTTCTAACATCAAAGTCTATGGTTAATGAAGTATCTACACCATCTGCAAGAGTAAAGCCACCTACAAGTTTTAATCCACTATTTGCAACACCTTTATTGTAGTTTAATTCATATGTTTTTGAATCAATAACAATTGTATTGTCTCCAGCGTCACTACCTAAAAACAGTCTTACTTGACCATAATTCCCAAGTTTCAATTCATTATCCGGAAAGTTAAAAATCTTTCCGTTTTGAAAATTCAGAAGATCAACAACCTGATTGCCCTCAAAGTAGGTACTCCACTCATCGCCGGCTTCGGTTGTTGTTGCTATCTCTATTTTCGTAAAGGTAATATTTACAGATTCTGCAGAATTAATTGGAGCATCTGTAATTCCTATAGTTAATTTAGATTTATTGCTATTATTCAGTACATTTCCACATCCCATTAATAGCAAAAGTAAAATTAATGCTAATATTTTCTTACTCATAATTCTCTCCTTGCCTACTATATTTTATATTTTGTCTCTTCATTTGTCTATTTTTTGAATGGATTTATTATGGAAAACTAGGTTTTAGTCAGGTATTCACACTTCTATAAATTTTCAGATTTTCTTAATAAGATTATTAAGCAGGTATATCTGTATAGTATCAGTAAATTCTATAAACAATTTAAAATTTAATATGTAGAAATTTTATACATAATCAAATAATATTTAAAAATGAAAATAGCAGCTTTCCAGTTTAAAATTACAAAAGATATCTATCAAAATTATAAAAAGATAAAAGAGGCTGTAATAAAATCATCTTCAGAAAGTGTAAGAGTTCTTTTCACTCAGGAGTGTGCATTAACAGGTTATCCTCCAATTGAAACAGATTCCATCAAAAGTATAGATTTTTATCTAGTTAATGAGTGTATAAAAAAGCTGGAAAAACTCTCTAGGGACTTAAATATATATTTAGTTTTAGGGACCGTAAAACAGCATGAAAAAGGTTATTTAAACTCCATACTATTCATCACCCCTGAAGGAGATATAAAAAGTTACAATAAAAGAGCCTTATGGGGCTACGACAAGGATAATTTTATTCATGTAGAAGAAGATGATGGGATATGGGTTATCGATGGTGTAAAAATCGGGATTAGAATCTGTTTCGAAATAAGGTTTCCAGAGTATTTTAGAGAGCTTTATAAAAACAATGTAGATATAATAATTGTAAGTTTATGTGATATTTCTGATATAGAGATGCCAGGGAGATTAAATATAATTAAATCACATCTGATAACCAGAGCCATAGAAAACTGCACTACATTAATTTCGGTTAATGGTATTACAAAATTTCAGACCGCACCAATATGTGTAATCAATCCTGATGGATTTATTCTTCAGGAAGCACCTTTAAACAGAGAATACATAATGATCTATGATTTTGAAAAACCCGAGACTAACTTTGGTAGAGAAGGAAGAAAATTTTATAATGATTTTTTATTAAAAAAATAACATATACTGTTATCAGGAGAATATTTTGCTTTCAATAAAAAATCAATTTAAAAAGAAATATTGAAGAGTTACTGCTATATTCCGGTAATTTACAGTCTAATTGAACTTACTGAAGGGGTTGAATATTTATTAAATGCCGCTCATGTTTGATTCTGGTTATATGCTGTAATTTCATCAAATTTAATGTTTTTAAAACTAAAAATGAAAAGTCAGAAGAGGGTTGAAGTTTTTTTAGTTGTATTAAATGCAGTAATCTTTCTTTTTATCTATTTTTATTTTGATACCTTGAAAGACGTTGATGATATTAAAAAATTGCAAATTAATGAGATTTTTAAAAGTTTGAATATTTTTCTAAATGATCCAACCCACTGGGACATAATAATAGGAGGGATTTTTCTTTCTGTAACAATCTCTCTCGGTCGATATGAGATTGTAAATTTAAAGGAGAGAGTAACTTATTTATTTGGTAAATATGTAATAAAGATGTAAGAGATAAAATTATCTATCATGTAGAGTATGCAGCAAGAAAGGATACACTATGCATTCTCTTTTCGGATATCAAAAACTTTACTGTACTGTGTGAGAATAATAGAGCTGAAAAAATTGTATTTTTTCATTATGTAAATTTTAATCAATATATTTAAAAATGTAAAAACATCGTTTACCTATTTTATTCTTCTCTAAAATCCTAATATTCGGGGATTTTATCTTAATATGATTACCCGCAATTATAGCTAAAACGGTATTATTACTGGCATTTTTTCTTAGATTTTTAATTAAATCTTCAACTCCTCCATCACCATTTTCCCATGTTTTCATATTACCGTATGGAATATCTGTAATAATAATGTCCGCTGTAAGTAAAGGTTCTGGTTCAATAGCCAGAATATTTCTTTCAAATATATTAAATTTTATTTCGCCGAATTTTCTCTCTGAAATTAATTTTTTTACAGATAAAATTGCTTCTTTATGACTCTCTTTATCATAGGAATCATATAATTGAATTAATTCATTCAGTCTTTTGTTAAGTCCATCTGAAGTCAATAAATTTATATTTTTTCTTGCAATCTCAATACTATCAAGATCAATATCAGAGCCTATAATTTCTTTAATAATGTTACCATTAAGAAATCCAAGTGTTGTTAAGAGGTAACCTGACCCACAACATGGGTTATAAACTGATAAATTAGAAGTATCTTTTAAATATGAAACTGCACGTAAGAAAATTTCATTTCCTAATCTAACTGGAAAATTAGTGTTGCCAGATTTCCCATATATTACTTTTCCAGAGGAGAGATCGCCATAATTTTGTTTCGCTGCAAATTTGTATTCCATTTTATAACTCTGTAAAGGTGTATTTGGATTTGAATTCCTTCATATCACTCTCACCTGTAGTCCAAATTAGAACGGAACAATTGTCAAATCCACATCGTTTATATGCTTCAAACCGATGATTCCCATCATTTATAACAAATTCAGAGTTTTGATAGTTAACAATTAAGGGCGGTAAATCTTTTTTTTCGGTAAGTCTTGTTATTATATTTGAAACATTTTTATTAAAATATTTCTCATCAACCTTATATTCCATATCCATTTCTGGCCCACAGCACCGTTTTAAATGGGATGTACTAATTATTATAGGTCCAGAATACTCTCTTTTCTCTAATTTTAATCCCTCCGAAAAAGCTTTATTGTTACCTTCAGAACCCAAAAAATTATGTACCCATAACTCAATTTCATTTCTATTATTATATGCTATAGCACAATCCAGATTAATATTATATTTCATAAACTCCTCTTTAAATTAAGGAACCCAATTATGATTCTATGATTAAACCCACCAGTTATTATCTTTTGATAATACTCTGTTTTCTTTCTCTTTATTAATCCATGAACAAATTTGATTATAACCTTCCTTAGTTGTTAAGTTTGTTGTATCTATTATTCGATTATTCCATCTTTTATCATCTTTTTTCCATGAATCCCATCGCTTAAAATCAAATCCGGAAAAATTTTCTACTAATACAACATGTTGCTGCCAGGTAGAGTCCCATACATGCATTCTATGCCATGAAGCCCAACTTAAAACATCCTGTGTAGGAGGCCAATCCGGATCAATTCCTCTACTTCGCATTCGACTAATTCTATTATGATCATGACAGTCTATTAGGCATGCAGATATTCCTTCTAATTCTGATGACTTGTTACAAGCTAAGAGTTCTCCTAATGGAGAGTGGGATGCAAGCAAAAAATCCAAATTGTTTGCCTGGTGCTCTAAAGCTAGTTCAACCCATTCATTTAACTGATTTAATCGATCTTCCCTGGTTTTTGTTACTTTTTCATCTGCATCATGACATTGTAAATTGGGTAAACTGTTTTTTAGCATTTTTATGTATGATGATTTACCAGATGCAGCAGCACCACTTAATAAATAAAACATTTTAAATATCTACTTAAATTTTTTAATAAATCATTATATTGAAAAAAGTTAATTTTGTACAATTAGTTTAGTTTTTTTAGCTTTTGCATTATGCCTTTAAAAAATGTGGAGTTTTTAAATTTTATTATCACTTTTATAAGTGTGTATAGGAACCACAAGCAGATCTTTCTACTTTATTTCCCTTTCTTTTGTTTATTTGGTAACAATTGTTACTGATACTAATTACTAAAAGTATTATATTGTATGTATGAAAGATGAAATAAAACTTACAGATTCGTTATTCTCTATTACAGAGAGATTTCCTGAAACAATAGATATTTTCGTGGCAAACGGTTTTCCACAACTTCAAAACCCTTCAAAGCGAAAAGTTATGGGTAGTGCCATTACCTTTGAGATGGCTATGCAATCCAAAAAGAAAAACTCTGCTATTTTCCTACAAATGCTTAATGAGGCAATAAACCAGAAAAAAGAGATGGCAGCAGATGAGGGGGAGGATATCTCAGATGCTTCTAACTCTGTAGATATTGCAGGAGTTCTGCCTTGTCCAGTAAAAATTCCTCTGCTTGATGGGTTTAAAACCTTCACTAAAGATTATTTTAATCAAAAGAAAACAGGTATTAACTATAGGCTTAAATCCGCTTCCGGTGGTATTAAATGGCTGGAGGATGAGGTTCGAATTGCAACTAATGATAGTGAGATTCCAGATCTATTCCTCTCTGCAGGATTTGAACTTTTCTTTGATAAAGAGTTAATTGGAAAGTACCGGGATCAGGGAATATTCCATGATATGTCAGGGTTGGACAGATTTAACAGCTGCTTTGACGGTGTTGATTTAAAGGACCCTAAGGGAAATTACTCAATTTTGGCTGGAGTTCCCGCAATATTTTTAGTAAATAATGAAGAGTTAAATGGCAGAAAGAAACCGGAAACCTGGGATGAACTATTATCTAAGGAGTTCGAGAATTCACTATCTCTTCCTGTAGAAGATTTAGACCTTTTTAATGCTGTTATCTTGACTCTTTATAAAGAAAAAGGACCTGAATCTATTAAAGCATTGGGTCGTAACCTTTTAAGTTCAATGCACCCGGCACAGATGGTTAAAAGTACAACCAAATCAGAGGAGAAACCTGCAGTTACTGTTTTACCATGGTTTTTTACTAAAATGATATTCCCCGGTACACCTTTAGAAGTCGTTTGGCCTAAAGATGGAGCAATTTTAAGTCCTGTTTTTGTAGCTGGAAAAGAGAGCAAGAAGGATGAACTTAAAGAGATAGTTCACTTTTTTGAAGGTGAGGCAGTAGGGGAGATCTTAAGAGATAAAGGTTATTTTCCATCTGTTAACCCAAATATCGATAATAGAATACCCCCACAGAACAAATTCAGGTTTTTAGGTTGGGACTTTATCTATCAAAACGATATAACAGAGATCATCAATATATGCATGGATCTGTTTAATAGTGCTGTTAATGAGCCAAAGGAATAGGAGATAATATGAAATTAGTAACATTTTCTGGCCCACCATCCTCTGGGAAGACATCGGTAATTTTAAAAACAATTGAGTCTTTAAGACATAGAGACGTCTCCCCGGCAGTAGTAAAATTTGACTGTCTATATACTGATGATGATGTTTTATATAGAAAAGCAGGAGTTCCGGTAAAGAAGGGATTATCCGGTTCACTATGTCCTGACCACTACTTTGTTTCCAATATTGAGGCTGTTGTAGATTGGGGTCTTGAAAACAGTTATGATCTCCTTGTTAGCGAATCAGCTGGATTATGTAATAGATGTTCTCCATATATAAAAGATATAAAAGCTATCTGTGTTATTGATAATTTAAGCGGTATTAATACACCTAAGAAAATAGGTCCAATGTTAAAAACAGCTGATATCGTTGTAATTACAAAGGGGGACATTGTATCCCAGGCAGAGAGAGAGGTTTTTGCTTCCAGAGTACAGGCTGTAAATCCAAAGGCTATAATTCTTAATGTAAATGGGTTAACAGGTCAGGGATGTTTTGAGTTAAGTACACTTTTAACTGAGGAGAGCCAGGATGTTACAACATTAAAGGGGAAAAAGTTGCGGTTCAGTATGCCATCTGCACTTTGTTCATACTGTTTAGGTGAGACAAGAATAGGGGAGAATTATCAGATGGGTAATGTTAGAAAGATTGATCTTGAGAAAGGAGAGAACAGTGAGTCCAAGTAGAAAAACGATAAATGAGTTACTAACAGCCTACCCATTCCTCTCAAGCTTTCTTGAAGATAACAATATAAATTATAAAGGAAATGAAGATAAAACTTTAAGAGAGATAATTAATCTTCTTGATAAAAATGAACAGGAAGAGTTAGCTATAAATATTCAGCAGCTTGAAGAGAATCTTGAGTCATTTATAGAGCAGATGAGTGAATTTCTTTCTGATGATGATGAAGAGGTTACATCAATAACAATTTTTCCGGGAACAGACAAATCCGGGGCTCCTGAAAAATATGAGAGTCTGGAACTTAAAAAAGGTGAAATTGTCTGCATCGTCGGGCCAACAGGTTCCGGGAAGAGTAGACTTTTAGGTGATATAGAGTGGGTAGCACAGAATGACACACCAACAAAGAGAAGAGTTCTTGTTAATAACAGTGTGCCAGATTCAAAATGGAGATTCTCAATTTCCGAT
Organism: Spirochaetales bacterium; assembly: GCA_003247135.1. GTDB lineage: Bacteria > Spirochaetota > Spirochaetia > DSM-2461 > DSM-2461 > Thiospirochaeta. The sequence goes on from QKAW01000013.1 coordinate 68,897, forward strand.
AAACTGGTTGCTCAGCTATCCCAGAATATGAACTTTGTTATGGATCTTACAGTTGAAGAATTTGTAACCCTCCATGCCGAAAGCCGAATGATTGAAGATATTGAAGATACAGTTAAAACAATAATAAGTAATGCAAATAATCTGGCAGGGGAGAGATTTAGTAAAGATACTCCGATTACAAGTTTAAGTGGTGGTCAATCCCGAGCTTTAATGATTGCAGATACCGCGACTTTAAGTAAATCACCTGTTATTTTAATCGATGAGATTGAAAACGCAGGGATAGACAGAAAAAGAGCCCTGGATCTTCTACTTGCAGAGGATAAAATTGTTCTATTAGCAACCCACGACCCGACACTTGCACTATTAGGCAATAGGCGAATTGTTATTAAAAACGGTGGAATTGATAAAATAATTGAGACTTCAGAGGAAGAGAGAGAGATTCTTGCTGAACTTGAAGTTTTAGATAAAAGACAGATGCAGTTAAGAAATGCTTTAAGGCATGGGGAAAAACTGCAATAAGAGGAGAAATAAAAATGCATGATGGATGTTCTGGATCATTTACCAACGGACAACAGGTAGTTGATAAGATAAGAATGATGGGGTTTGCAACTGAAACAATGCCAGTTCCATTAATAATAGAGTGTGCCGAATGTGGGGAATCATTTGTAATGAAAACTTTTGAAGGTAAATGCCAGTGTGGAGTAGTTTATGGTGTTACACCATGCTCCGCAGGGGATGCAGCAAACGTTAAGCCTGCAGGAAAGAATTACTAAAAAAAAGGGAGAGTTTCGTACTCTCCCTTTACTATTTATAATAAATATATATTTTATTCATAATCAGCAATAAAATTGTTGACAATTTACAATAAAAGACTGTAAATTATATAAACAATAAAATATTCTAATTTATATTTTACTGTAAGGTGAAGAATTATTAATAAGATAAGAGGTTATTGCTTTGGAAAATAGAATAATAAAAGAGATTAAAACTGGTTATTATCTAATACCATTAGATGAGCCATTAGTTGATGCAGAACATGGATCTCAGGCAAATTTCGAGATAATTACAGCAACAATTATTTTGGAAGACGGAAGTGAAGGTACAGGTTATACCTATACCGGTGGTTATGGTGGTCAAGCAATTCTAGGTATGATAGAACAGGATCTTATTCCGGCTTTAATAGGAAAAGATGCTACAGCTGTTGAGAATTTAAATGAAGATATTACAGTTAGAGTTAACTATGTTGGTCGTGGTGGAATCTCTTCATTTGCTGTTGCTGCTATTGATATAGCTTTATGGGATTTAAGATGTAAAGCAGCAAAACTCCCATTATGGAAGTTCCTTGGTGGAAAAAGCAATGAGGTTGAGTGTTACTATGGTGGTATTGACTTAGGTTATAGCCAGGAGAAACTTCTTGATAATATTAAAAAACAAATGGCTAAAGGTCACAATGCTTTTAAAATTAAACTTGGGAAAAAAGAACTACAGGAAGATATAGACAGAACAGCAGCAGTTAGAAAACTTATTGGTCCAAGCATGAAACTAATGGTAGATGCAAATGCATCATGGGACGTTCAGACTGCAGTAAGAGCTTCTGCTGAGTTTAAAAAACTGAATATTTTATGGCTAGAAGAACCAATTGAAGCAAGAGATTACGAAGGTTATGCGGAGTTAAACAGAAGATGTGAAGTTCCAATTGCTATGGGTGAAAATCTTCACTCATTACTACAACACAGATACGCTATGCAATTGGGAAGAATTGATTTTCCAGAACCGGATGCATCAAACCTAGGTGGAATTACTGGTTGGTTAAGAGTTGCAAACCTTGCAAAAGCATTTAACCTTCCTGTTTGTACACATGGTATGCAAGAACTTCACGTTAGTCTTTTAGCAGCCATTCCACATGCAGGTTTTATGGAAATCCACTGTTTCCCAATCGATAGATATACAAAAAGACTTGTAGAAGTTAAGAATGGAATTGCAACAGCACCGGACACTATTGGTATTGGTGTAGAGTTCGACTGGGAGAAACTTGCCCCATATAATGCAAAAAAATAGAGGTATTATAAAGAGGGAGGTTCAACCAGGTGTTAGGAGATCAGGTTTTTTATACAATTTCTGAGCAGATTGTGCAGCAGATTAAAAATGATATTTTTAATGGTAAACTTCAACCCGGAGAGAGTCTTCGGGAAGTTCCTATGGCTAAAAAATACAATGTTAGCCGTGGGCCGGTTAGAGATGCATTAAAAGTTCTGTCTAAAGAGGGTTTTTTAATTGCAAAACCCAATGTAGGAGTTACTGTTGCACCACCACCAAGTGATGAAGTTGTTAAAGAGATTATAGTTTTAAGAAGACAGTTAGAAAGATTTGCTCTTTACAATACATTGGATAATTATACCGCTGAAGATATAGATACTCTAAAACAGATTATGTCAAAAATGCGGGAAGCTTGTGTACAAAATGATAATAGGGCATTCGTAACAATGGATCTTAATTTTCATAAAGAGATTGTTAAAAAACATGATGACAGACATCTTTTGGGAATTTGGAATGAACTCGTATTTAGGATGATGTTTAATTATAATCGTTTAACACATCTTATGGATAGTTGCGAAGAGCATGAAAACATTCTTCGAGCTATTGAATCAAAGAATATTGAACTTGCTATAGAGTTATTGGAAAAAAATATTCAATAAATAAAGCATTTTCTATCACACTTTAGGGGGTTTTGTGAAGAAGTTTAAAGTTTACGTAACTGATTATGAATATGCAACATTAGAGTATGAAGAGAGAGAGATTGCAAAAATTGATGCAGAGTTTATACCTCTGCAGTGTAAAACTCCTCAGGATGTAATAGAGCAGGCAAAGGATGCCGATGCACTATTAGTACAGTATACACAAATTACCAGAGAGGTTTTTGAAAATCTTAAGAACCTTAAAATTGTTTCAAGATATGGTGTTGGTGTTGACTGTGTAGATATTCAGGCTGCAACTGATAACGATGTAATAGTTGTTAATGTTCCGGATTATGGAATAGCTGAAGTTTCAGACCATGCTGTAACCTTACTTTTAAATGTTATTAGAAAAATTACTTATTTGGCAAATGACGTTACAAATGGTGGTTGGGATTTTAAAATTGCTGTACCTATTACACGACTGAACCAGATGACTCTGGGAATAGTTGGTTTTGGTAGAATTGGACGTGAATTTTTAAATAAAACTAAGCCATTTGGTTTCAATATTCTTGTTTTTGATCCATTTGTAGAGAAAGAAGAGATAGAGAAATGCGGTGCAACAAAGGTTACTTTTGAAGAACTTATTGCACAATCTGATGCTGTAAGTATTCATGCTCCTCTTTATAAAAAGACACAGTACCTATTTAATAAGGATGTGTTCAGTAAAATGAAAAAAGGTTCATACATTGTAAATACAGCAAGAGGCGGCCTAATAAATCAGAATGATCTTGTTGAAGCAATTGAATCAGGAATTATTGCCGGTGCAGGACTTGATGTATGTGAAACTGAACCACTGCAAAAAGATCATAAACTTAGAACAATGGAACAGGTTGTAATTACTCCACATATTGCCTGGTACTCAGAAGAGGCTAAAGTAGATTTACAAAGAAAAACAGCTGAAGAAGTTGTTCGTGTATTAAGTGGTCAAGAGCCATTAAACCCAAGAAATAATAAGGAATTTTAATATGTCAGAAGAATTAATGAAAAGCATAGTATATGAAGGTGCTAATAAAATAGCTTATAAGAAAACTGCAAAACCAGTTCCAAAAGATGGAGAGGTTTTAATTAAAGTTGCATATACAGGAATTTGTGGAACAGATTTAAATATATATAAAGGTGCTCACCCAAGAGCGACTGCTCCATTAATTATTGGGCACGAGTTATCAGGTACTATTGAGGGTGATTTCCCAGGGTTTAAAAATGGAACTAAAGTAACAGTTAGACCATTAATTTTCTGTGGAGAGTGTATTCCATGTAAAACAGGTCGAAGCCATGTTTGTAAATCATTAAAGTTATACGGAATTGATACAGCTGGTTCATTTGCAGAGTATTTAACTGTAAAAAGCGAGATGGTTCACAAAATGCCGGATTCTATCGATCTAAAATTAGCAGCTTTTGCAGAACCAATGGCGGTTGGTGTTCACGCTGTTGAAGCTTCTGGTGTTACAAAGGATTCAAAAGTTGTTCTTTTTGGAGCAGGGACAATTGGTCTTGCTACAGCAGCAGCTTTAAAACTTTTAAAAACAGACAACATTTTAATAGTTGAACCAAATGCATATAGAATGAAGATTGCAAGAGAGCTAGGGTTTACAGTTATAGATGCTGTAAATGCAGATGTAATGGCAGAAGTTATGGCTTTTACTGATGGAAATGGTGCTGATTTTACAATTGATTGTGCAGCTCATCCATTAGTATCTGTTCAATTGTCAAAACTGACAACAGTACACGGTACAATTGTAATTGTTGGTGCATATAAAGAGCCAGCACCTTTTGACTTCTTAACAGTTATGTTTAAAGAGTTAACAATTAAGGGTGTTCGAGTTTATGAGCCAAAAGATTTTGATAAGGCAATTGAACTATTAAACAGTGATTTTGACTTCGAAAAAGTTTTAACTCATGTTTTAGAACCGGAACAGGCTCAGGAAGGGTTTGATGTACTATTAAGCGGCGGAGAGGCTGTTAAAGTACTATATAAATTTTAATTAGGGAGTTACAGATATACATGAAATTATTTGATTTAACAGGAAAAAAAGCAATTGTTACAGGTGGAACCAGAGGACTTGGAAAAGGTATGGTTGAAGGATTATTAGAAGCTGGAGCTGAAGTAGCAATTATTGGTGTTTCCGGAAAAGTTTTTGAAACAGTAGAAGAGTTTAATGCAAAAGGTTATAAAACCCACGCTATTCAGGGAGATATTGGTCAGAAAGATCAGATCGAAAATATTTTTAACGAAGCAGTAAAAAAACTTGGTGGTGATCTGGATATTATGGTTAATGCTGCTGGTATTCAGAGAAGAAACAAGTGTGAAGATTTTACATTAGCAGACTGGGAAGATGTTATTGATGTAAATCTTACATCTCTATTTTTATTCTGCCAGCATGCAGGTAGATTAATGATAGCTAAAGGTAAAGGAAAAATTATTAACGTTGCATCAATGTTAAGTTTCTTTGGCGGTCAGACAGTTCCTGCTTATGCTGCAAGTAAAGGTGGGGTAGCACAGTTAACAAAAGCACTATCAAACGAGTGGGCATCAAAAGGTATTAATGTTAATGGTATAGCTCCTGGTTATATGGCAACAGATATGAATACTGCTTTAGTTGCAGATGAAGCAAGAAATGCACAAATCCTATCTAGAATACCTCAAGGAAGATGGGGTAACGGTGATGATATGAAGGGTATTACAGTATTCCTGGCATCTGATGCTTCAAACTACTTCAATGGAGCAATTATTCCGGTAGATGGTGGTTACTTAGGTAAATAAATAAAACTTATGGACAGTGGTGGTTTTAGGGCTATCACTGTCTTTTTTTATAAATAGGAGAAAATATTTTGCAAAGTAGTAGAGTTCAGTTTAATGATAATTGGAAATTTATTGAATCAGAGGATTCAGATAATTATTTAAAGGATATAGATGATTCTTCCTGGAGAATTTTAACTGTACCCCACGACTGGAGCATAGAAAAATCCTATGATAGAGAAAATTGTAACGGAGCAACAGGTTATTTACCTGGTGGTATCGGTTGGTATAGAAAGCATTTTAAAATAGATTTCTCCGAAGATAAAAAATATTTTATACATTTTGATGGAGTTTATAATAATTCGGAAATATGGTTGAACAATAATAAAATTGGAATTCATCCATACGGGTACTCTCCATTTTATTTTGATTTAACCGAGTATATTAATAAAGATGGTAATGAAAATGTTCTTGCCGTTAAAGTAGATCGATCAAGGTATATTGATAGTCGATGGTATTCAGGTTCCGGGATCTACAGAGATGTTGAGTTTATAGAAGTTTCAAAACTTTATATACCGGTTTGGGGTAGTTTTATTACAACACCGGAAGTAGGGCATGATCATGCTTTACTAAATATTACCCTTGATTGTGTAAACGATTATAATAGCGATAAAAAAGCAGAACTAAAAGTAAAAATATACGATAATGAAAACAACCTTGTTTTAGAAGATTGTACAGACATTGCAATTGGAAAAAACAGCAAAAAAACTACAGAACTTAAATTAAAACTAAATAACCCAAAAATATGGGATTTGGATAATCCATACTTATACAGGGTAGAGTATTCTATTTTAGAAAATAATCATATAGTAGATATTTACTCAACAACCTTTGGTGTAAGAACATTTAGTTTTAATCCAGATAACGGCTTCATTTTTAATGGAAAAAACATAAAAATTAAAGGTGTTTGTATTCATCATGATGGTGGTCTTGTTGGAGCAGCAGTGCCAAAAGATGTCTGGAAAAGAAGATTATTAACTCTTAAAGAAGGTGGGTGCAATGCCTTAAGAATAGCCCACAATCCAGCATCTTCAGAACTTCTGGCTCTATGCGATGAACTAGGTATGCTGGTTCAGGATGAGTTTTTCGATGAGTGGGATAATCCAAAAGATAAAAGATTAAATGGAAACGAACAGCATGATGATTATGTTTCCAGAGGCTATGCAGAATTCTTTCAGGAATGGGCTGAGACAGATCTGAAAAATACTATGCTAAGCCACAGAAATCATCCATCTATTTTTCAGTGGAGCATTGGAAATGAGATTGAGTGGACATATCCAAAAACTGTTGAAGCAACAGGTTTTTTTGGTGCCAAGGCTTCAGGAAACTACTTCTGGACCCTGCCTCCAAATACAATTGAAGAGATAAGAAAGTCCATAGAAGAGAACTCAAATGAGAAATATGATATTGGTCGAACAGCACAAAAACTTGCCAAGTGGACTAGAGAACTGGATACAACAAGACCAGTAATAGCTAACTGTATTCTACCATCAGCTAGTCTGGAGTCAGGTTATGCTGATGCTCTGGATATTGTTGGTTTTAGTTACAGAAGGGTAATGTACGATTACGCCCATAAGAACTACCCGAATAAAGTATTTATGGGGACAGAGAATCTGGGGCAGTGGCATGAGTGGAAGGCTGTAATGGACAGGGATTTTATCTCCGGGACTTTTTTGTGGACAGGCATTGACTATCTGGGTGAAGCACATAGACATAAGTGGCCACAAAAAGGAACTTATAGTGGCCTTCTTGATTTTGCAGGATTCGAAAAACCCTCCTACTATATGTATAAATCTCTATGGTCAGAAAAACCATCAATTTATATGGTTTCAAGAACAGAGGATAAGTCATCTTTTAAAGTAGCTGAAAACGGTGAGATTGTTGAAAAGAAAGAGGGAGCCTGGGAGACACTTCTATGGGTTTGGGATGATGTAAATTTACACTGGAATTACAGTGAAGGTGAAGGCACAATAGTAGAAGTTTATTCAAATTGTCAGAGTGTTGAACTCTTCTTAAACGGAAAATCACTTGGTGAAAAAAAGCTTAATAGTTTTATAGATCACATTTATAAATGGTTTGTACCTTTTTCAAGTGGAGAGTTAAAGGCTGTTGGAAAATATGGAGAAGAACAGGCTGAATACTGTATAAAAACCAACGGAGAAGTTGCAGGTATAACTTTAACAGAAGATAGAAGAGAGCTAAATGCAAACGGTTTGGATTGTGTACATATTGTGGCACAGTTAGTCGATTCCAATGGTAACCCTGTAACAAATAAGGAAGAAGAGATCAAGTTTGAAATAACAGGTAGTATCAAAAACCTTGGAGTGGACAACGGAAGCAGATTTAATGTTTCTGATCATAAAACTGATAGGGTAATGACAAATATAGGGAAAGCATTAATTATTCTTCAGGCTGATAATATCAAAAACAGAGTTAATGTTAAGGCTATATCCTCTAAAGTGGAAAGCGAAGTTTTAGCAATAAATATAAAATAGGTAGTGGAGTTTTTATGAGTAAAAAAGAGAGTTTAGCAACAAAACGTGCAAGAGAGAGAGGTTACTTTGATAAAGGGCCAGACTGGTACTGTGAATTCAGATATGAAAATTGTACCGGAGATTTTGAACCGGAGGAGGGTGTTCATAGACGAGACCCTAGTAGTGTTCTTTTAATTGATGGAGTTTACTATACTTGGTACTCAAAATCCTATGGTGCACATGTTGGTTTTGGTACAGGAGATCTTGATGCAAAAGTATTTCCATGGGACTATACAGAGATCTGGTATGCGACATCAACTGATGCTGTAAAATGGAAAGAAGAAGGCATTGCTGTTGGTAGAGGACCAAAAGGCAGTTACGATGAGCGAAGTGTATTTACACCTGAAATCCTACACCATGATGGTATGTTCTATCTTGTTTATCAATGTGTGGAAAATCCCTATGTTAATAGAGTAAAAGAGACTATCAGCATGGCAATTGCCGATAATCCTCATGGTCCATGGAAAAAAGTAGATGGACCTATTTTACAACCATCTACAAATGGAGTTTGGAAAGGTGATGTTGATAACAGATTTTTAGTTGAGGAACAGGGTGATTTTGATAGTCATAAGACCCACGATCCTGTACTATTCTACTTCAATGACAAATATTACCTATACTACAAAGGTGAGAGAATGGGTGAACAGATGTACATGGGTGGTCGAGAGACTAAATGGGGCGTTGCTATTTCAGATCAACCAGAAGGTCCTTATGTAAAATCTGAGTATAACCCAATCTCAAATAGTGGTCATGAAACACTTTTATGGCAGTATAAAGGTGGTATGGCTGGTCTTTTATGTACTGATGGTATGGAGAGAAATACTATGCAGTATGCAAAAGATGGTATCAACTTCGAGATCATGGGTGGTATAAAAGGTACTCCGGAAGCTGCAGGGCCGTTTAGAACTCCAAATACCGATGACAGACCATTAGCAGGTGTAGAATGGGGCTTAACTCACAATGTTCACTGTAAGTGGAACTACATCATGCGATTTAAAGCTGATGAAAATACAAAGAGACCATACGTTACAAAAACAATGTATGAATAACAATAAGGCCTGCTTAAATGCAGGCCTTATTGTTTAATTATCGATTAATAATTTTTTTAACCATCTCTGTCCATTCAACAAGTTTTGTTTTAGGATCGCCGTCACCAAATGTTCCACCTATATTAAGAACAATTTCTAATGGGCTTTTAGACTGGTTTGTTGCATTAACAACGCCTTGAATCTCTTTTCTGGCTGCTTCTATATCCCATGGATTTTGAACAAAAGGTACTCCTGCAGCTCTATAGCTGTAAACATAGTCACCCTTTATAGCTTCAGCACCTTTTTCAACATTACACCACTCACTAATAGATACTTTTCTTGCATTAGGAAGTGCTTTAATTAACTCAACCTTTTTATCCAGGGTTTCACAACAACCTACGTTAATATATTTGAAAAGATCCATAACCTGTTTATCGTACTTAAAGCTAAAATCATCATGCATATCATTTGAAACACAGTTACAAACTTCTGCACAGGTAAATCCCCAGGATTCATTAAGTTTGGTTGTATGAAGTGATGAGTCTTCAGAACTTCTCCAGTCATTCATGCCACTAATATATCTTAATCCGGCAGATCCAAGAGGGTCCGATTTATCACCTGTTCCCCAAATTCCTGCATCTTCCATTAAATGGAATCTTTTAATGTAGTTATTAGTAATTCTTTGAAGAGCTTCATGCATCCATTCCGGCTTCATAGCCATATCCATATAAGTATTCTCCATTCCTCTTAGCCAGGAATACTCATCAACAACTTTTGCGGCAAAATATCTAGGTTGTTTTATTACATTAAGAATTGAATCGAAGATATCCAGTGCTTCAGTTCTGTTTCTCTCTGTGTTTTCTCTATTAAAGTGAAGAACTGGATCAGTTAATTTATCAATGTCCTCATCATTAATGATAACAGGAATAAACTCGTGGGCACCACCATCCTCAGTATATCTTTTTTGTACCTTTAATTCCGGATACTCTTCCAAATAAGCATCAATATTATAATAAACTACCGGTTCGACAACATTATCATCATCTATGTATTTTGCAAAAAATATCTTTCTTTTTAGGAAGCTTTCATAATACCTGGCTTTTTCTGATGTACATTTGTATGAGGAATCAGGAAACATCTCTTTTAATGAGATCTGCCATAAATGTGTCATAAAAACAGGCTCTGCGCCGGGTTTTAACTCATTTATATTCTTCCATTTAACTATCTTTTTCAGATTTTTATCCATCTCTGAAAAATCTCTAACCTCTTTTGCAAGATCCTGCAAAATTACCTTCTCTTTTTGTGAAATCTCCAACTGATTCTCCTATTTGATTTAAAAAATCAAATTATTTTATGGTCAAATATTTTAAATCTATATAGCAAAAAAGTATATTTTTAAAACAATAAATATCAATTTTACATATAATTTTACTGGTTTTGTATATATTTGTGATTATGAATTTATATTTTAATATTTGAATTTTTATACAAATTACGGCTATTTAAAATATAGTTAAAGGAGATAGATAATGAATAGTCTTAATTCAATTTTATTAGAGGGAAATTTGGTAAAAGACCCGGTTGAGAGAACAACAATACAGGATGTGGTTTTATGTAATTTTACAATTGCTGTAAACAGAAGTTTTAAAAAAGGTGAGGAGTATGTAAAAGAAGTTTCATATTTTGATGTAGAAGTATGGGCTTCATTGGCTGAAGCCTGTCTTAAACATCTCTGTAAAGGTCGTGGAGTTAGAGTTGTCGGCAGATTAAAACAGGACAGATGGGTTGATGAGCAGGAGAACAGTAGAAGTAAAATAAAAATAGTAGCTGAACATGTTGAATTTAAACCTATGATAAACATAGATAAGACTGAAGAGGAGGTTGTAATAGAAACAGCAGTCTAAAACAATAGAAGGGCTTTAACTTCTAAAGTCTTCTGAATAAGGTGTTATACAAGAGGTTGTATAGATAAAACCGGCCAGGGGTGGGGTAGATCAAAATCCTGGCTGGAATTTTCTAAGGCAAATAATCTGTTATATTTAGTTTATATGCAACTTCTGCTGATATATGTTCACTATCATCAGGATCATTGGCAGTTACACTAAAATTGGTTGAATTTCCATTTTCCCACATGTTTTGGGCACTGTTATAAACTATTTCTAAAATATTTTTTCCATTAGAGTGGGATTCAAAATAAGTGTCACCATTTCCATCATCTTCCCTTCCACTTATTTCTATTTTTATTTTTGATCCAGTCTGTTTTGGAATAAAAAGCTCAAAACCGGTACCAGGAGTCCATGTATGACCTGAACTTGTTATCGTTTTATCACCTAAGTCACTCTTATACTGAATTACATAGCCATTTGTAACAAAATCATAAAATGAAACTTTAACTTCAATATCTTTCATTGTTAAATCATAACCTGAATCACTACCTGAAATAGTAACTTTATCCAGAGTAAAATTTACCTTACTCTTTAAGGCTGATATATCAATTGGAGTCTTTTCATCAATATAATATTCCATTGTATTATTCATTTTTACAAGAGTTGCATCTTTTAAATATCTTAAAGTATAACTTATAGGCACGCCAATTGAACTGCCTGAAAGAGAAGCCCCATCTTTCAGATATTTATCTAATCCTTCTAGGGTTTGGGCAGCACCTAATGCGTCTTCTGCATTACCACCCATTGCAAAACATTTTACCTGAGAGTTACTTACTACTTCTGCATAATCACTTGATACGCTTAGATCACCCTTGGTTATTCCACTGTTAAATGCAAGATCAAGTTTTGAAGCCAGATCAAAGCTCATATCACTTGACTCATAAACTAGTATAAAAGTTCTACCATAGGTTACAGAATCAATGTAGAGCATTGGGTTCTCAGCGCTTGTATAGTTACTAAGTTCAGATACGTCTACATCATCTCCAAATATTCCTGAGTAACCAGGAGGATTGTCTATAGCCATAGAGTAATACTGCTGAGTAAGTTTTATCATTACTCTCTGTTTCTCTTCTGTCCAGTCAATGCCTAAATCAGATTCAATAGAGTATGTTGCATTTGAATACCCGGCATTTAAATTAAACATCATACTTTTTTTATTATATATTTTTTCTTTAGTGTAGCTTAGTTGAGCAGAAGTGCCATAAAAATTCTCAACTATTTTATTCATAGCGTTGGTAATATTAGAGCCAGATGGTGATTCAACTTCCTGGAAAACTGGAGTAGTTGTTGCCCCGGAAATAGTCGTACAGTAGACTGTAATTGGTTTTCTGCTGGATACCGGAATAGGATCCAATGTCCCGGAAAGCATACTCTTCCCCTGAATTAAATTACCTGGCCATAAAACAGAGGCATTAGCATTATATAAAACAAATTTGTCTGGGTTACTAATAGCACTATAGTGCTTTCTGTTAACACTCCACTTGGTTACATACTGCTGACCTTCCTTGTCTGTGATAACTCCAGGGGTTTCATCAGTTAAATTTTCAGTTGAGTCAGGGGTGTTCAAATCAATACTCTTTGGACTTTGCAATGAAAATATCCTGTTTTGATCGATTAACTCCTTTACTGTTTTGGGTACCTCTTTACTGGAGTCTTGTGATAGTAAACCATCAATTCCCAATATTTCACACTGACTAAATAAAATAATCGCTAAAGTTGAAACTATTAAGTATTTTTTCATATTATATGTTCTCATAAAGGGCCATTTTAGTCCACATTATAAAGTGTTGACAATCTATGGATATTTACTAAAGTACTCTTTTACATCATTCAAGTCAGAAAATTTTCCATCAAGAATTTGTAAAGTCTCTTCATCAGGTTCCCATAAGTCTGGAACCATTAAGGTTTTGCACCCTGCAGCCTTTGCTGAGAGTATACCATTCTTTGAATCCTCAATTGCATAACACTCACTTGGCTCCAAGTTGAGTTGTTTACATGCCTTTAAATAGATTTCAGGGTTTGGTTTAGACTCTTTAATAGTATCACCACATACAATAGATGCAAATTTATCAAATAGTTTTGTATCCTTTAAGTGTTTGTGTACAACTTCAGTTGGGGATGATGAAGCAACAGCCATGATAAAACCATTTCTCTCCAGATAATCTATAAGGTTGTAAAGTCCTGGTTTAACCGGTACAGAATTTGTAGTATAAAACTCATCAAGAAATTCCTTTGCATAAAATCTTAGTTTGGTTTCACTATACTTGTCACCAAACTCTTTATACCAGAGTTCCTGAGATTTTTTTATATTCATCCCTAGGGTTTTAAGAGTCATAAAGCCGGCTTTTCCAACACCCATCTTCTCCCCTGCATAGTCAAAGGATTTAAAGCAGATACTCTCGGTATCGAACATTAAACCATCCATATCAAAAATTACTGCTTTCATTTAAAAACTCCAAAATAAAACCCACCGGGTGGTGGGTTAACTATAAGATACAATTTATTATAGATTTCCGTAGGCACCGGTACCAGTATATGTATCAGAGAAAAAATTGTAAAAAGGATATAATTCTATTGTTTTTATATCTGAGAGACTTGTTGCTGTAGAGTTAGATGCAAATTCATTAATATTATCAAATGTATTTGAGTAATATCCGGTAACAAATCTGATTTTCTCCAACTGCCCATCATACTTAATAGTAAATGGTGTTGTCGAATAATATTGTGAAATATTATAAGAATAGATTGTACTTACCAGGTTATCATTAATGTATATTTTCAGATCATTTGTATTTAATGAGTTAAAATAAGCTTTTTGAATATTAAGTGTTAATGAATTCTGTGTAAAGTTAAGTTCCTTGGTAACAACTTCTGATTTATCGGAACCAATATATGAATAGGCTTTTATTGTAGATGTTTTTTTAATATAAAATGTTACATCACCAGTTGCATAAATACCTGATTTTAATGGATCTGAACCATCAGTTGTATAATACATCTCCTGTCCATTTGCAATATCAATTGTAACTTCTACAACAGCATCGGCATCATAAACTGATTTATCCGGATATGTTGATATTACAGGAGGGGCAATTACTTTTGACCAACCCTCTACAGCTGTACTTAATTTTGATTCGCTATCCCCGGAATAGCTGGAGGTAGATACTTTGTACCAGTAGTGGCTTCCTGTATTAACACTATTATCAATATAGCTACTAGCTGAGATTCCGGATTTAATTTGAGTATACACACCATATTGAGTTGCTGATCTGTAAACATTTACATCATCTGTTGTTGTATCCCAGGAAAGTTTTACATAACCAGAATATGTACCTTTTGAAACAGTAAAACCAGTTGGTGTTTCAGGTGTATCTAATAGAATTAACATTATATCACTACATGATGTTACAAAAAGTAGCAATAAAACAGTTAACACTTTAAATAATAATTGTTTAATCTTCATATTATCTCCTAAAAAATTAGCTAATTTTAACAAGAGGTAATATCTATGTCAAATTGTTAAAAGATTAATTACTGTTTTTTTTCTCGGTTCTTGTTTTATTAAAAGCACTATCAATTGCTTTATCTATTATTGGTTGTATATTTTTTGATGTAAATTCAATACCTGCAACTTGTCCTTTTACGTTTGCAACCTTACCAATTATTATATCTTTTGTATTTTCACTATCTAGACAGATTTCAAGAATATCCCCAATCACCAGTGTCTGCTTCATTCTAATTAATGTACCGGTTTCACTTATGTCGTATATATAACAATCGAGCCACTCTTTAGTTTTGCTAAATCTGTATAAGCCATCAAAATTGGCTAAAAATCGTGTTTTTTTTCTGTTTTTTTCTTCCATTAATTTACTCTAAAATAAATATTAATAAATTGCCATAAATAACTGATTGTAATTGTAATAATAATTGAAAGAAATGTCATTATCGTTCATTATATTACAAAGTATAAAAGAGGGTGAAATATGAAAACAGTAACTTTTATAGGTGCAGGAAATATGGCTTTTGCCATGGCAAATGCAATTAATAACGAGATGAGGGATACCCAGATAGGTATTAAAGACATTAGTGAAGAAAGAATTACTCTTTTTAAAAACAGTTTTAAACTGGTAAAAGAGTTTACAACATATAAAGAACTTATTGAAATTTCAGATATTATAGTTATTGCTGTAAAACCCCAGGTTATTGATGCAGTTCTAACTGAGCTTGGCAGTTGTAATAAAGTCATGATATCTATTGCAGCAGGCAAAACAATGGATTATTTAAAATCCAGAATTCCCAATGGCCGTTTTGCAAGAGTAATGCCAAATACCCCCTCTTTAGTTGGGCAGATGGCTGCAGGAGTATCATTTTCAGAAGAGATTAATTCAGATGAGAGAATTCAGATTCTAAACCTGCTTTCATGTTCCGGTCTGGCTATTGAGGTAGAAGATAGTGATATGGATGCTGTTACAGGTGTTAGTGGGTCTGGTCCTGCTTTTGCCGCGAGAATTATGGAAAAATTTATAAAAGCAGGTGTTAATGCGGGACTAGCTCCAGAAGTTGCCAGAGATTTGACTTTACACACCTTTTTGGGGACAGCTAAACTCTTACTGGATAAAGAGATGGACATTGAAGAATTAATAAAAATGGTAAGCTCTCCTGGAGGAACTACAATTGCAGGTAGAGGTGTTCTTGAAAATTCAGATTTGGAAAAAATAGTTGATGACACAGTACAAGCTACTATTTTACGTAGTAAAGAGTTGGGTAGTCTATGCTAATAGATAGTGTTATAGGTTTAAAAAAATTAAGTAGCAGATTATTATCAGTTAATATTGATACAAGAAACAGAGCTCTTGCAGCTGTATCTGAAGCAATAGTGGAAAATAAATCCTATATTCTTTCTGAGAACAAAAAAGATTTGGACAGTGCTCTTAATATAAATGGTTCACTTTATAAAAGATTAGTACTTACAAATAACAAGATTGATGAAATAGTCGAAGGTTTAAAAACATTAATATCTCTTCCAGATCCCTTGGGAAAAATGCAGATGAATAGAGAGTTGGACAGTGGTCTGACTCTTTCAAGGTATTCAGTACCTATTGGTGTTGTTGGTGTTATTTTTGAATCGAGACCCGATGCTCTGGTTCAGATCTCCTCACTTTTTTTAAAATCCGGAAATTGTGGAATTTTAAAAGGTGGAAAAGAGGCAATAAATACCAATAGAGCACTTTTTAAAATTATAACAGATGCTGTAAACTCCGTATCAGATATTTTAGGATCCTCACTCCAACTTGCGGAATCAAGAGAGGATATAAATGAAATTCTAAAACTTGATCAATATATTGATCTGATGATACCAAGAGGTGGAAATGATCTGGTCCAATACATAAAAAACAATACAAAAATTCCAGTTTTAGGTCATACAGATGGTATTTGTCACCTATTTATGGATGGTGATGGAGACATTGATCTTGGTGTAAAAGTAACAGTAGACTCTAAATGTCAGTATCCTGCAGCTTGTAATGCAATTGAAACACTTCTTGTAGATGAAAAAATTGCTGAAAGATTCTTACCTGAGGTTCAAAAAGCACTAAATGAACGGAATGTAGAGTTAAGAGGATGCAAAAAAACTCAATCTATTATCAATGTAAACAAAGCAACAGATGAGGATTGGGATACAGAGTATAATGATTTCATCCTATCTATAAAAGTTGTCAGTAACCTAGAAGAGGCAATAGATCATATAAACACCCATGGTAGTGGTCATACTGATTGTATTGTAACTCAAAATGAGCAGAAGTGGGATAATTTCTTTATGAGTGTAGATTCTGCATCAGTCTATCTAAATGCATCAACTCGTTTTGCTGATGGTAACAGGTACGGTTTTGGTGCGGAAGTAGGAATATCAACCAATAAGATTCATTCCCGAGGTCCAGTAGGACTAGAGGGTTTGACAATATACAAATATAAACTTACAGGAAACGGAAACATAGTAGATGATTATGCCACAGGTAAAAAGTCATTTACTCACAAGGAATTGCAATGCGAATAGTCGTAAAAATTGGTAGTGCTCTAATCAGTAGAGGGTGCAGTATTAATTATAACTGGATTGGTGATAAAATTAAGGAAATCTCATCTTTAATGAAAGAGGGACATCAGATTATTTTAGTCTCATCCGGTGCTGTAGCTGCGGGAATGGAAGTTAGAAATTTAAAGGTTAGACCAAAAGAGACTGTTGAGCTTCAGCTTCTGTCAGGACAGGGACAGGTAAAATTAATGGAATTTTACAGGAACTGGTTTAGAGATGAGTCAATTTTCGTTGCTCAAATATTGGTAACCCACCATAATTTTGCTACATCTAAAGAAAAACAGTCTGTTCATAACATAATTGAAGCTTATCTTGAAAGAGGAATTCTCCCAATAATGAACGAGAATGACCTAGTAAATAAAGAAGAGTTAGATTATGAGAGACTATTTACAGATAATGATATTCTGTCATCACTGGTAGCAAAAGAGTTGGAAGCTGATCTGCTGGTTATGTTAACTGATGTTGATGGACTTTACGATGGTAATCCAAAGAAAGAGAAAGATGTTAAATTTATTGATGTTGTTGAAAATATAACAGAGGATATTAGAAGTATGGCAACCACAGAGACTAATTCCCTTGGTCTTGGTGGAATGTACTCTAAAATTCAAGCTGCAATTACCTGTACGGAAGCTGGAATAGATACTATTGTTGGAAATGGTCATAAAGAGTTAAACAAAATAATTAGTGGTGAAATACCAAGAACGCTTTTTAAAGCTGTCAAAAAGTAGTAGTAGTAATTAAGCCCTCAAAAGTGAGGGCATTATTAAGTAGTATAAGTTATACACCTACAAGTTCATTTTCCAGTTCAAAGTTACTTAGTTGTTCTTTAAAATTTGATATTATCTTTTTGTTATTATTCCCAAGTTCAGTAACATAGTTTATAGCTTCAACAATTTCCAGTATTCTGGCTCCAATACTGTTTATCTTTTCCTTGTTAATCGTTGAAAACTCTGAAAGTTCTGTATTAAGTCCCTGTATATCTCTTGTTTTTTCAATCATTACAGAAGATGACTCTTCAACAAGCATAGTATTATCTCTCATAAACATTATTTCTGAGAGAATATCACCACTTCCTGTGGACATCTCTTTTAATGAGGATATAACACTACTTAATCCCTGTGATACTTCTTCAACAGACTGGATTATATACCCAAAAGATACACTTGTCCTCTCTGCTGCAACTTCAGTTTTACTCATTTCTGTAGACATTAGTTTAATTGATTCAGCAATCTCTTTTGCACTTTCTGATGTTGAAATTGCAAGTTTTCCAATCTCTTCTGCAACAACAACAAAACCTTTACCATGCTCTCCTGCATGGGCTGCTTCAATTGCTGCATTTAGTGATAGCATATTAATCTGTTCTGCAATTACATTTACAGACTCAATCAATTCTACAACCTTATCAGTAATCTCTCCTGTACTTTGAATGGACTCAAGGGTCGTATGAAGTACATTTTCTCCATCTCTTGCCTTATCCTGTAATGAAGCAAGAAGTCTCTCCTTCTCTGTAGCAATTGTAGAAGTTGAATTTATAGAAGCAACTAACTCCTCTATTACTGATGATGCACTCAATACAGAATTACTTTGGTTAGCTATATTTACTACAATCTTCTCAATAATTGAGATAATTTCCTGTAGAATATTACTACTTTCCATAACCTTGCTATCCAGAGATTCAGTATGTTGCTTAACTTCTTCAGAAAATTTCTTTATATTGTGCGATTCTGAATATGCTTTGTTAGTGGCTGTATCCAGATCAGTACTTATCTCTAAAGATTCTCTGTTCCCCTTTATTATAGATTGATAGTTCTTACATATGGAATTCTGAAGTTTATTAAAGGATTTTGCAATTTCAGAAATTTCATTATTCCCTACTTCTACAATTTTTACAGTTAAGTTGGCACAACCTTTATCAAAATCTTTAGCATGCTTAGCCATGTTTTCAGCAACATTTGCCAGTGGGTTAAAAATGTACTTACTTAGAACAACACCAAGAATAAGAGTAAAAATAATAATTATTACAGCAGATATAGCAACAATTACCAGAAATTTGTTTAGAGTAGTTTTTATAACTTCTGAATCATAATCACATCCTGCAAATAAATTATCAGTTGGGTTTCCAACAGGAGTGAAAGAAGATTTAAAAGTTCCAAACTCATCAGTATAAAAATCTTTCATTAATACAGGCTCTCTTGATGATACAGAGTCTATAAGTTCCTGGGGAGGTTCCTCATATATATCACCCAAAATACTCTCTTCAGGGTCATCCTCACTATCCATAACAAAAATAAAATTCCCATCTACATACTTCATTAGATATATATTAGTTACTCCGCTTTGTTCTGTAATAAATTTAAGTCTTTTTAGCTCTGCTGAATACTCTTTATCTTTAGGTGATAAAATTTTGTCATTAGTATAGAGTGTCGTCTCTATCATTCTAGCAGAAATAAAAGCAGCAGTTTCTAATTTATGATTAATTTCAGAAATTATCTGTCCTGAATATATCTTATAGAAACTGAATTCCAATAAGATAAAAATTGAGAGGAAACTTACAGCAATAATAAGTAGTAATTCATTTTTTAATTTTCTTTTCATAAAACACCTTTACTTTTTGTTAATTTAATATACTATAAAATCGTTTTTAATCCAAGATGACAAAACCTTATTTAGATATTGGCAGATATAGATTCTGCCAAGTATCTAGAACTCTTTTACTCCTTTTGAGGGATATACTCTTTTCCATGAAGGTTCAAAAAATCCGGATTCAATGTTTCTATCAGTAACAATATTATCATTTGATCCATTATTTATAGCGTAAAACATTCTGCCGAAGAGCTCATTCTCCATATTCATCTTTATATCTGAATACTCGGGGTTTTTATAAAGGTTATTCTGCTCAGTAGTATCTTCAAGAATATTGTATAGTTCTCTATTTCCATTATTGGATATTGTGAGTTTAAATATATCATTTCTTAGCATCCAGCCTATATCTGTTGCACCAAAAACAGCGGGTCTTTCTGATTCTTTTCTAAAGGGTGATAATAATACAGAGTCAATGGAGTTTGAACTTTTAATATCCGCAAATTCCAGTATTGTTGAGTATATATCAGTTAATGAAACAGTTTCACTCACACAACTACCCTTATAATCCGGATGCTTTATCATTAATGGAATCCTTATAGAATTTTCATAAAAAACATGCTTGCCAATAAGATCAAAGTCACCTAGAAGATCTCCATGGTCTGAAGATAGAATAATAACTGTGTCTTCATAGAGATTTTGTTCCTTTAACTTACTTATTATATTGCCAATATATTCATCAATTTTTTGTATAGAGGCACTGTAATGTTTTCTGATTTTTACTTTTTGTTCTTCTGTAAAATCTGTATAATCTACTCCATTCCATGATGATTTATTGCTTTTTATTGTTATATCTCTAAAACTATTGCTATCAGATGTAGCTTTTATTGGCTGAGGAACATCAACTTCTGGTAGTGAATTTAAAGACTCCAGTGAAGGATCGTAAGGGCAGTGAGGTCCTGGAATCCCAATCATGAGAGCAAATGGTTTATTTTTTTTTAATGTACTTATTGTCTGACAAGCTTTGTCTGCTACGAATTTGTCAATCTGATGCATATCAGGAATTTTGCTAATAATAGCCCCTTTATTCTCATGATATCCTTCATGTTCATTTCCGTGTAATCGTTTTAAACCCTTGGACTTTAAATATTTAGTATAATCATCATTAATATGAATATGTCGTTTATCCTCTGCAATAACTCTTTCGTTAAATCCCTCACTTATATCCCATGGGTAAAAATGCATTTTACCAATGGCAGCTGTGTAGTAACCTTTTTTAGATAATTGATATGGCCAAGTATGTATTCCCATTTTATCATGATCAGGTCTTAACCAGGTATTATTATCCATTACACGATTTTCCATACTGGATTTTCCAGTTAAAAGTGACGCTCTTGCTGGAACACAAATTGGGGACGGGGATATTGCCTGTTCATAAATTATTGATTCTTTTGCTAATTGGTCAATATTGGGAGTTTTAAGGTGTTTAGCCCCATAACATCCAAGAAAGTCGGATCTCAACTGATCCATTAGTATAAATACGATATTTTTCACTGTTTCTCCTCAGATCTAACAATTATAAATTGAAAGATAATTGTTATAATAAAATAAATTAAAGTGTGGTATTTAATTTTTTATTAGTTTTTACTTTAGATCTGAAGATTTAAAATCTATATCCGTTATCTCTATTACTGGCTATGCTTTGAGGTAATAAACCATACGCAAGCCAGATTAGATAACCAGTAAAATTATGTAAATATTATTATTACATTCATGGAATGTCAATATTGATCTAGTACCTTGTTCTCCATTCCCGGTACTCTCTATACTCCCTGTAATTTTCCTTTGGAACAAATATCGCCATAATAATATATATTGTACCTACAGGTATTCCTGCTGAGAAAAAGAACAGCAATAGAGTTAAAATCCTAACTAGTCTTGCTGAAACACCTAACCATTTTGCTATACCACCACATACACCTGCTAAAACTGCATCATTTGATCTTGTTAATCTATTTGTCATACTAAGTCTCCTTATTTATATATTTAATAAAGCAAATAACATGCCAACTTTCTCATAGCCCATAAATCAATCCTACTACACTTATCAAAATAAAATTGTGGTCTGTTTATCCACTAGTGGTATTTTTTACCACTTTTAATTAAATACACAGGTTTATATTGCTTTTAAAAGGGATTATTTTCAGTTAATTCAATGCAACTATAAACTATGTAGTAATAATTCCGATAAAAAATAAGTTATGTTGAGATTTTTACGACGCGGATTGTCTAATGAAGAGATTGCTAAAACACTAAAAAAAATTAGAAAAGAGTATAACAGCTATATTATAACTTATATGAAACCCAGTAGGGCAAAAGATGAGTTTGAGAGTCGTTACTATTTTGCTGCAAAATATAAGGAGAATCTTGCAATATTTTTTAGAAATGAAATAGAAATTCTAACTGATCTGATAAATCTTGAAAAAGAGAAACAAGCTCAAAAAGAGAAAGACCTTGAGCTGTTGCAGAAAAAAAGAGTTAGACAGAATGGGATGGGGTTTGCAGATAAAGTATTAAAGGAACTGGAAGATAGGATTAGGTTATATCCTGAAATTAATATAACAGATAAAGCTAATCCTGAAGTAAAAAAACTCTTTGGAGCTTTAAAACAGTATGATGAAAGATACTGGAATAATTTTTGTAAATATATAAGAACTGCCACTCCTTTTGGACGTGCTGTGGATACTTTGCAAAATGAATTACTTTTACTCTCTGGAACAGGGAGCAAAAATTCACCTCTAATAGATCGATATGTTTTCCTATTGGAAAGAAAAGATCAGGATTTAAGGGCAATAACCTATGCAGAGCAGAGTTGTATAAAGCAGGTAGCCTTTCTACTAAATGAAATTGTTGAACTTTATAGAAAAAGTGTAACAACAGCGGAACCTCCTATTGAGGTAACTGATGGGTATAACTATTTAAATCAACTGATTTTTAATTTCAGATTAACAGATATTAAAAAAGGCTAATAGTAACTTTGGGAGTTGGGAAACCCGAATGTAGCTTCTTTGGTCGCTACAGTTTTCCAATCTGAATTACTGTCTGTATCCTGCTCATTAATTCTATTTAAGGATCTTGTAGTTGTTGAATCACTGGTATTTATTGCATCTGACGGAAATATAAGTCCATTTTCACTAATCCAACTTTTTGACTCTCCTACCTCGTCTATTCTAATAACTGTTTTATTTAGCCCAAAATTTCTA
>QKAW01000021.1 GCA_003247135.1 Spirochaetales bacterium
ACAAAGGAGAGGATTAAAGCCTAGAAGCCTACCCAGTTATATAATCCATCATAACTGATATCAATTACCCACTTTTTATTTGAAACAGTGATATTGGTGTCAGTTTTGTTGATTGTAAAACTTTCTCCGTTTTTAAACTGGGGTAGTGGAATCTGCCTTATTAAATCCGGAACAAAAAGATGATAAATTAGAGGGAGTAATCCAAAACTCTCTCCTGCTCTGTCTGTGTAAATTATCTCTTCGATTTTTTTAGAGATATTTTTTATATTTTTACCCCTTAATAAATAATTAGTTTTTATTTTTTTTATTTTTACCGTATCATCTTTTACTGTATATGAAACAGTTTGCATTATTATAATTTCATCCAGTTCCAAACCTTTATACCTTTTTTTCCATTCAGCTTCCAGATTATTCTTTAATTCATCAGAAACTAAATATTTTACAGTTGTTATATTCTGGTTAATATTTAGTATAATCTTTCCATCTTTATAAAGTTCTGGGAAAAAATCCCTTTTGTCAGATTTCATACTGTTTATAGACCAGACCTTAAATTCTGAAGGATCCTTTTGATCAGGCTCTTTAGTTACGCAGGAGAATAAAAGAAGTATAAGTAGAAGAGGAAGATATTTTTTCATACTTCTATTATGAATTAAAAACTTGAGTATTCCAATAAAATTATTCTTTTGAATTTAATTTTATTAAGTATTACAATGTTTAGATATGAAAATGAAAAAATTTGGAACTTTTGAAGGGGTTTTTATCCCTAGTATTGAAGCAATTTTGGGAACAGTTCTTTTTCTTATCTTGCCTAGACAAGTAGCAGAAACAGGACTTGTTAAGATGATTGTTATAATTCTTTTTGCTCATACAGTAACTATATCTACAGCTTTCTCTCTTTCTGATTGTGCAACTAATTTAAACAGGATCGGAGCAGGAGGGATGTATGCTCTTGTAAGGAAATCCCTGGGTATTGCTTTAGGTGGTAGTATAGGTATTCAGTTATATTTGGCACAGGCAGCATCAATAGCATTTTACTCTTCGGGTTTTGCTGAACCTTTACAACCAATAATTGCTAAAAGTTCACTTTTTCTACCCTTTATTCAAGCTTTTCCAAATCCACAAACCCAACAACAAATTATTGCTTTAGCTATTTATCTTGTTTTTTTTATTATTGTATTTATTGGAGCTGATTTCACTATAAAACTTCAAAAGGGGATACTTGTCATATTAGGTCTCTCAGTTCTCTCTATACTTCTTTCACCTTTTATTAATTCAGACTCCTCTGTTTTTACAGGAAGTATAAACATGTTTGGAAGTGGAGGTTCCGGTTTTATTACATTGGTTCTGGTTTTTACTACTTTTTTCCCAGCGGTTACCGGTATTGGAGCTGGAGTTGGTATGAGTGGTGATTTAAAGACTCCTCAGGTAAGTATTGTTAAAGGAACATTTACAGCAATTTTTGTCGGAATGTGTGTATACCTAGGAACAGCCATCGTTTTTTCTTTAATGGATCCTGAGCTTCTAAAAAATGATTCACTGACTGTAGTCATGGGGTTTAATAATGGTTCAATTTCTGCAGTTATTGTGTTTATTGGAATTCTTGTTGCTACATCTTCTAGTGGTCTTAGTTATTTTATGACTGGACCCAGAACTCTTTTTGCCATAATGGATGATAAACTATTGCCTAAGAAATTCGACTTTCTTAAAAATGATATCAAGAAAGGTGGTAGTGAACCAAGAATTGCTGTAATTTTAACAGGACTTTTAGGTGCCGGAGTTATTTTTAGTGGTGGAACAGCTACAATATCAACAATTGTAGGTATTGCTTTTCTGGCTGTATATGGATGGATAAATTTAGCTGCTTTTCTGGAACGAATATCAAGAAATCCAAGTTTTAGACCGGCATCTAAGGGCCATTGGCTTATATCGTTATATGGATTTATAATTTGCTCTGTAGTTATAATAATTTTTAGTCCACCAACCAGTATTTTTATAGGAATTAGCATTGGAGTTTTTCAGATAGTAATATTCCTACTTATATTAAAATACAAATCTAAAAATAAAGTTGAAGGAGTATGGTGGGGTGTAATTTTCTCTATGACCACTTTTCTTACAAAAAAACTTAAATCCATAGTTCAGGGTAGTAAAAACTGGCGTCCTGTTGTAAAAGTTTTCTGTTTTGGTAAATCTAAAGATGGTATTAATAATGCAGTTTTAAGAATTGGTGAGATGATAGCCAGTTATCAGGGATTAGTAACATCACACCTTGTTACAACTAGGGATGATGATATTTTAACTGAATTTAACCGTGGATTAGATGAGCCGGTTAGTCGTGTTTTGGTTAATAGTAAAAGTGAATTATCCCTAGCTGTTAAAAGTATTATTCAGTCCGGTGATTACAGTAAAATTAAAACAAATACAGTTTTACTTGAATATGACAACAGGCTTGAGTGGGAGACAATTATTGATCAAATTGTAAATAACTCAAAGATAAACCTGATGTTATACAAGGACAATCCCTATTTTTCATGGAAGTCCGCACGTAATATTTATACTGATTATAATATTGATGTATGGTGGCGTGGTACAGCAAACGGTAATTTAAGTGCATTAATATCCTATGTAATACATAGATCTAATTTAGCAGGAAAAGTAAAAACAAATGTTCGTATAATTCGTAAAATAGATGGGGATGATCAGATGGCTTCAACTAAAAAAGAGCTTGAGAATCTTATTTCCAAAGCAAGGTTAACTGGTTCGCCTCTTGTTTTACCAAGGGATAACAAGGATATTCTTGAATCAATTAAAGAAGTTTCCAAGGATGCCAATTTAATAATGATTGGTTTACCTGATACTAAAAAAGAGACTGTTGACAGAAGAAATATAATACAGAATTTTTTATATAGTTTTCAAAAACAGGTAGATGCCTTTGAATCTCTACCACCTGTTCTATTTGTTAAGGCTGCCTATGAAATTGATCTACTGGAGGAGTAATTTTAGATAGCCGGAACCGTTATGAATTCCCCACAACCATTGATCATTATCACCTATTATTGTTGCCATTATTAATGCTTCATCATAGGTGATTTCTTCAGCTTCCGGATTTAGAATATTTTCTGCAGAGTGTATTCTGATAATATAATTTTTATTATAGTGATCTACCACACTGTTTTGTATTTGGGGTAAATTTTTATAGTGTTCTTTAATAATATTAATAACTTCCTCATTAGGTCTTATGTAGGAAAAGCTGAATTTCAGGAATAGATTATCATCCTCAATCGTTATTATATCATCTTTTCTGGAAATTTTAACAAATCCGATCTGTAGAGTATCTGTGGATTCCAGTGCTGATTCCAATGTGTTAATTGTTTCTTCAGCGATTACAACACCTGTAATAAAATTATACTCATTATCAGCTTCTATAGTCTCAAATCTTTTAAAAACCGAACTATTAATTGAGAGTAGCATATCCCTGTCCTCAGACCTACCATATAGACCATTGTCATGGGTTTTATATATCTGAACAAATGGCTCCTGAGAGTATATATTAAGAGATAATAGAAATAGTATGAATATGAGACATTTATTTTTCATGAATATAATAATCTATTGTTTTTTATTGAGAGTCAAGATTTATTTAAATATGATCTTATCCCAGCCAAAGGAGTTAAACATTGTAGTAATAAAAGATATCCCACTCTCTTCTGCAGCTTCAATAATACCTCTGACTTTAATCTGATCTTCCATAAGAGGTAAAAGTATTAATATTAAATCTCTCCACTGCCCAGGTGTTATTTCTGCATCAGGATAATTTTCTTCAGTAGGAGAATCTATAATTTCTATATTTAAAATCTCGAATTCAGGGGTTTTAAGAGTCAGTATTTTGTTTGATACGTCAGACTCTATAATTGGGTCTTGTAAATAAACCTTTAAATTTAACCCTGCAACAGCTTTGGCTGTTATAGTAAAGAAATAGTTTAATTTTGCTAAATCAACGCCTATATTTTTACATTGATAATAGAAGCTAATATTTATTTTATCTTCATCAGTTAAGAATTTACTGTTTTTGTAGAGTATTGAACCCCACTGAGGATCACCTATAGTGAAATCATAGGGAAAAATAGTCTTGTATGTATAAAGAGCAGAATTATATTGTGCAATATCAATATTTTTTATGCTCTCTGTACTAATTTCAATAATAGATTTTTTCTGAAAAGGATTAATATTCAGCTCTTTAATATATGGTAGATAGACAATTGCTAAAACTATTAGAGCCAGTGTAAAGAATATGACTATGTATTTTTTCATCTTTTAGTCCTTATAACACTATTGGAAAATATAATTTCAGTCTCTGTATTCGGTGTTTTTAATAGTCGTTTAAGAGTTTCTCTACTATTTTGCCGGCTTAACTCCAAAAGGCTAGATATAGAACTCCCTTTTAATATTCTTTCTTTATTTTGAGCGATAATCTTTATAAAATCATCTTTTGTTAATTTATAAAATCTCTGCTTAGAGTAGTACTCATTTATTGTAGAATCATCAGCATCGATACTAAATATTTCAACTTCCGGCACTGTTAATGTTGTAATACCCTTAGAATTTTCAATCTTGTATCCTTTTGACAAGTCAATTCCTGCTTGTATTACATAATCTACAGATATTAGAAATTCCTTGTTTTTAATAGGAAGCCATAAAATATCCTTGGTCTCTTTAAGGTATATAATATCTCTGTAAATTTGTTTTGCTGTTATGAGTTGGTTTATACTCTCTATTTTACTAAATAGTTTATCTTGCCGTTGCTGTGTTTCATATTTTGTGAAAATAAAGAAGGCTGTTGCCAATATAAATAAAAAAACTACTATAGCTATTAGATATTTTAACTTCATAACTATAATAGTTTTCTTAACTCTTTAATTTGTCAACAACTTCTTTTAGACAACTTCAACTATATTTTCTGCAAAAGTGCACTTAAGTCTTCACTATGCTCTACACTACGTTCAAACAGTTTTTCAATTGAGTATATAGTCTCTTTTAGTTTATTAATCTGGTTTTCCTGATTATCGATTAAACTAAATGTTGATTCAAGCATATCTTTAAATTTCTCCAGAGTATTCTGAACATCATCATTAATATTTTTATTGGATTGTGACAATTTTTTTATAGTCTGAGTCTCACTTACAAGAGTTTGAATTGAAGAGAGCAAATTCTTAGTCTCGTCATATTGTGCTTCAATATTTTTCCGTGTTTTATCCATAAGTGTTGAACTGTTTAAAGCTTCATCAATAATCTCAAAAAGACCTTTTTCAACCTCCAGGGAAAGATTGGATGTTGTTTCAATTGCCTTCTCCATTGCACTGAGTTTCTGGCTACTTGACTCTACCTGTGTTCTTGATTGTGATGAAAGATTTCTAACTGCATTGGCTACAACAGCAAAGCCTTTTCCCGCATCTCCTGCATGAGCAGACTCTATAGCAGCATTTACAGCAAGTAAGTCTGTTCTTTCAGATATATCCATTATACCTTTAAGAACATCGCTGATAACTTTAGCATGCTCTTTAATTGTGTGAACTGCTGTAGTAGAATTTTTAATAGTAGTTTTATTACTTTCAGCAATTTTACTTAGGAATTTAGCTTTTTCATGGGTCTCCTGAATATTTATCTGGTTGCTATCCATTTTGTGAATTACTTCTGAAAGTGTAGATTCAACTCTGTTGGCGAATTCGGACTGGGAATTTACTGCATTTAATATTTCGTTAATAGAATTAGATAACTCTACTTTAATTTTAGGTAGTGTGTACTCTATGTTTGAAACCTGTTTCTTTATTTCACTTGTTACTTTTTTATTTGTTGAGCTATTTTCAGTAATTATTTTAGTAGATAACTGGATCTTGTCTTTAAGATCTTTTTCTGAATCCTTAATTGTCGAAGTTACTGTTTTTATTCCATCTATCATTTGGGATTGATTTCTGTTTATTGCAACTATTGAATCAGCTTGTAGCTTGCTTTTTTTTGCTATGGAATTCTGCTCGATGGAAAGAATAACAAACATGGAAAGAATAAAGATAATAAATCCATAAGGAACCATGTAGGTATAGGGAATTATATTTTGAATAACATAGAGAAGATCGTGCATTATTAATCCAAAGAAGCACATAAATGCAATTAATAGTATTAATGTATTTCTGTTTCTCGTTTTAAAATATGAATAGACTGTAATTATAAGTGCTGTAATTATAACAGCTGGAAAATAGAATGTAGTCATTAAGCTTAATACATCATCGACCTTGATTCTGGAGGTTTGAAAAATTATTAGTAGTGCCAATATAACAGCAGGAATAATTGAAACTGAAACCAGAATTTTTCTGTATCTTTTAGTTTTTGTAAACTCAAGAATAAAATTCAACAGTGATGTATTTGCTATAATAAAACCAATTTTACTTATTTTCATTATTACTAACTCGTGGTTGTAATCGTTGGCAAAACTTATTTCAAGGTATGCCAGAACAACCGAGAATGTTAAAGCTGAAAAAAGAATATATCTTCTGTTTTTGTCTACGCTAGTTAAATATAAAAGCAGAAAATACAGTGATATAAAGAAGCAGAATAAACTTATAGCACGTATAAGATAGGAGCTAAAAAAGTTTTTCCAAAAGTTGGCTCTTGAGAGTTCACTATATTTTCCAATTTTAAAACTGCTTAGAGGTGTAAAATATCCCATAGGGACAATTTCTATCCTTAAATCATTATTATCCTTTAAAATTCCAGAGGGTATAATGTTGGCAATAGAAGTAAAACCATTTGCAATATAGTTTCCATTCTCAAAAGAACCTGATTGAGCTATAAAATTTCCATTTATATAAATTTTTACATGATATGGTGTTGTTTCTAATGAGTAGCTGATTAATTCATTTTTCATATCTACAGGAATTTTGAATGTAGTAGCCAGGGTTATCATGTAATCCTTATTATATCGATCTCCTTCAAAGGAGTTCATGTCCCACTCATCCCATGTTATAGTTGAACTATTTAGGAATAGTCCCTGGTCTAGTTCTGAATATTTAATTTTAAATGGCTCTGTTAATATAGACTGGGAAAAAACCATAAATGAACAGATTAGCAGTGTAATTAATATAATTTTTTTCATAGTGATAATTATATAACTCTTTTTTCCATAATCAAGTTCTAAGAAGTAAAATTAGCCATATCCATAACAGGATATGGCCGGTAATTTTAAGCGCCAGCTATTCTTGGCATTGGTCGTGGGGATTTTATCATTTCGCAATGCAAAAATTTTAATAATAACTCATTTTTAATAATCTGCATTTCAGGAATATCCCATAAATTTTTAAGCTCACCTGGATCATTTTTTAAATCGTAAAACTCACCATAGCTTTTACCATAGTGAACATTTAGCTTGTATTGATCTGTAATAAAGGACCAGATGTTCATTTTTGTTGGCTGATGTTGATTTTCAACAATTACATGATCTCTGATACTGCTTTTTGTACCAAACCAGACAGGAGTTGCGTCCAGACCTGCCATTCGTCTAGGAACTTCCAGACCTGCAGCTTTTAGAAAACTAGGTGCTAAATCGACTGTAGATTGCAGGGCATCGGATACTCTGTTTTCCGGTACAACACCTGGTTGGCTAACAATCATTGGAACTCTTAAAAGATCCTCATAGTGATGTATAGCTTTTTTTGTTAATCCATGCTGTCCCCAGAAATCTCCATGATCAGTTGTAAAGCAAACTAAAGTATCATTTGTTAAACCTAATTCATCCAGTTTATCTAAAATCTGACCAATGTATTTATCTAGCATTGTCATCATTCCATACATTGTTGCAATATTTTTTGCCTTATCTTCATCAGAAAGAAGATGGGAACCTGCACCATGAATAGCATTGGAGCCTTCTTCTTCCAAATATTCAGACCAGTCACTCTTCTCCATTTGAGAAAGTTTAAAGTATGGAGGTTTATCATCGAATTCCCCAGGAGTCATTTGAGGAACAGTTACCTTGGCAGGATCGTACATTGATGCATAGGGTTCAGGAACCATGTAGTCTGGATGTGGATCAAAAAAGCTTGCCCAAAGGAAGAAGTTTTTATCCTCTGATTTATATTTTTCCATTAGTTTATTTGTTCTATCTGCAATCCAGGTGTTGTAGTGAATCTCTTCAGGGATCTCCCAGGCTTCCCCGGGTTTTTTCCGGGTATGAGTAGATTCAGTATATTTATCACCTTCAAGTTTCTGCCAGTCATGATTCGGTAGAAAGTAATCTCTCCAGTTTTTGTATCCTTTCTCCTCCATCCATAATGCGTAGTGTTGTCCAACATGGGCTTCATCTGTGTGATTTCTTGTTAACTCCACATCCTGAAATCCATAAAATTGATCATTGTAGTTTTTCCAAAACTCAAGGTCATGTAGTACGGGATAGCATTCTAGTGATGAGTATTTATCTGTTTGTAATAATGGTTGAAAGTGTGCTTTACCAACAAGACCAGTTGCATACCCATTTTCGATAAAATCATCCCCTAATGTTTTGATGTTTTCCATTAATTTTGTCCCAAGACTATATGCTCCATGCTGGCTAGGGTAAAGTCCTGTAATCCAGGAAGCCCTGGTTGGTGTACATGTTGGATTTGGTGTATAAGCTCTATGGAATGATGTTCCCATTTTAGCCAATCTGTCTAAATTAGGTGTTTGCACCTCTTTATTAAGATAACCCAGTGTAAACCAGTGTTGCTGGTCACTTGTTATAAATAAAATATTCTTTCTATCCATTTAAACCTCTCTAATAATACTATCATATATGAGTATGATATTCATATATGATAGTAGTCGTCAAGATTTATTTATTGGAACTGAGCAATTTTATATCTATCAGCCTCTTTTTTTACTAATGAAATACTGTCTTTATTGTTTTCGGATATATTTGAAACAGCTACAACAGCTTCTGTGATATTTTTTATTCCAAATTCTATTTCCTGAATTGCAGCATTGACAAGGGATGATATTTTAGAGAGGGAAGTAACAGAGTCCAGTATTCCTTTATTCCCCAAAGTCATTTCTGATGATCCTCTATTTACTTCGTTTGATAAAGATTTCATATCGTTCAATGATTTTAGAACTTGATTACTACCTTCAACCTGTTCAGCCATTGATTGCTTAATACTGTTTGTTATTTTATCCATATTTGTAATATTATTGGCAATTATTTGAAATGATTTATCTGAAAATTTAGAACTTTGAACCACATTTTTAATACTTATATTAATATCATTTATAGTTTTACCTACCTGAGTAGACTGTTTTGCAGACTCTTCTGCAAGTTTTCTAATTTCATCTGCAACTACAGCAAAACCCTTTCCTGATTCACCTGCATGAGCTGCTTCTATTGCTGCATTCATTGCTAATAAATTGGTACTATCCGCAATCCCTGAAATTAGTGTATTAGCTTCAATTAGCAGTGAGGATTTATTTGCTATATCGGTAACTAATGCTCTTACGCTATCTATACTACTTTGACCATCTCTGGAAGACTCTTTTAATTCTGACATATAGTTAATAGCACTTTCTGTCAATTTTGTTACATCCTTCATCTGAGCTATCATCTGCTCTACACTTGCAGAGGAACTAATTATGTAGTCTCCTTGCTTCTGGATTAATCTGTTTTGATTTTCAATATTTCTGGTAATTTCTTCAACAGAAGAAACGGTCATTTGTACACTTTCCTCCTGGTTTTCAATATATTCAAGACTGTTTTCTACATTTGATTTTATATTTTGTATTGACTGGGATGTTTGCTCCATATTGACAGCAAGGTCTAAACCAACATTTTCAAGATTACTCATCTGTTCTTGCAATTGGCTAAAAAAATCTGTTAAGGAGTCAAGCATTGTGTTAAACGAGTTTGTCATGCTACCAAACTCGTTCCTGGTTGTAAGATTTCCTCTTAAACTAAGATCTCCAATCGAGGCTTGTTGAATAATTTTATCAACACTTTTAAGTGGATTTACCAAATGTTTCTTAGAAAATAAGACAAGGAAAATACTCATTAAAATAATAATTATTAGCAGTGCTATAAATAGCAGATTTCTTTGTATTATAGCAGGTTCTAAAATCTCATCTTCATAAATAGAAATTGCAATATACCAACCATTTAACTCTATATAAGAGTTAAATGAGTATTTACTTTGTCCTTTAAAATCATATTTAACAACATGGTTTTCTTTTTTACCTAATACCTCTTTTACATACACTTCACTACTTTTATCTTGCATAATAAATTCTTTATTAGGATGGAATAACATGGTTCCTTTTTGATCAAAAATGAATGGGTAGCCCTTTAGTCCTATTTTTTTATGTAATATATATGATTCACCAATCTGTTTTATACTTTTTGAAATAGCTGCAAAACCAATAATTTTATTGTTATAGTAAATAGCCTGGGTTAAAACAATAACAGGATTACCTGTTGATTTTGATAAGACAACACTACTGGATATATAACTATCTTTTTTATTGTTCAATATTTCATTTGTATAATCACGATTATTAACATCTATGTTTATAATTGATTCTGTATCTCCTGCTATTAAAATTCCCTTGACATCTGCTATAAAGGTATTTTCAAAAGTTTTATCGGAATCTTTGAATATTTTTAGTTGCTTTACTAATTGAGCCTGAAGTTCATCTCTGTTTTGAGGTTCATTATTCATTTTATTGATTACCTCTCCAAAGTTGGATGTCGTGATAACTGTCTTTAGCATTTTCTGGTCCGAAATAAAGCTTAGTTCTACAACATCTTTAATAGAAGTAGCCATATTATTCATACTTAACTTTTCTAGTTCAAATACACTTTTGTTTAGAGTTTTTCCTATTCCTATACTTAGAATTAAGAATAGAAATACCAAAAATAGTGTAATAGAAAATATTAGTTTTGTTGCAATTTTGCCTTTTAGTTTTACTGTCATTTATATAATCTCCGAATTTTTTTCTCAGTTTATTATACTTTTTATAAAGTAGATGTCAAAACGTTTTTTTACTAAAATAAATATAAAATTAGGTAAATAAAACAAAAATTACAAAATTTAGTATATAATATTTTAAACTCCTAATCCTATATTAAATAGATATATCCCAAGTGATATTGCAAAAACGGTAATAAAAGTTGCAATCATTATTGCAAGTGTTTTTGAGTACCCGGTGGGGGCAATCAAGTTATCTTTATCCATTTTTTTTATTGATGGATATAATCTTGAGAAGAAAGTCATAATAGAAAAGATAAGAGCTATTACACTAAAAACCTTGGTTGACGGGCTACCGGTAATTATTACTCCTATAAGTAGTACAATAAATATTAACTTTGTACCTGCAACCCAGTTTATTAAATAGGATACAAACTCATAAATCTCCGGATCTTCCTTTGATTTTTCATAGGCTTTGAAGACTCCTAATCCATTTCCTTTTTTTGTTCCAGGTGTGTTGTAAAGCATAAGAACATTGAGTAGTTCCAAGACAAGAAAAACAATAATAACAATTGATAATATATCCATGATAACTCCTAAAAAGAGGTGATAAACACCTCTATTTTAAACAGTCTAATCCAATTAGTATAGATTTGTACTCATTTCCGAGATTTATTCCGAAATCATTAACAATTTTTTTGTTTTTTACTGCTTCAGTTACCTCTGAAAGCACTAATCTTAACTCTTCAAGCAGTGGAGGGCATAGTTCTGGTTCCCTAAGCAGGAGTTCTGCAACTTTTCCCTTTGAGAGTAAAATTGCTGCTTCAAGTCTTTGAAAATCTGAATCGAATCCAAACCCTTTAAATTTTTTTGAAACGGAGTAGTACATACCACTCTTTAATGCATTATCAAAGCCAGAAATATCACTGATTTCATCAGGATATTTTTGTTTAAAAAGTGACATTGTGGCTACAGCCAAATAAGTAGGAAAGAAATGAAAATCAACTATTTCATCCTCTGGAGTATTTTCCGGTTCTGGTGCAACACTCCATGAGTCTTTTATAATTTCCTCTTTTCTTTGTAGTTCTATTAGTGATCTAATGTAATTTTTAAGATCATCCATACTGTATTTTTTGTATGGGATCTTATCTTTTTGCAAGTATGTAAGAACATCCTTCATTAGACCCACTATAGCCCCTTGATGTTCAAAATCCATATCTCTGCAAATTCTAAATTTATCTAAAACATATATCATACCGTTATTCTATATAATTTTATAAATTAAAAAAAGTGCAGAGTATTTTATTTTACATTTTTAAGCTGCTTTTTTCTCCTGGTTCTTTAAATCAGAAGGAGTAAGTCTACTCATAAGGTATAGGAATGGTGTATCAATAATTGCTGCAATATACTTTACTACAAGGGTGGTAATTATAATTGAACCAACTATATCAAGAGGGAAAATACCAACTAAAGCAAAACCGAATGTCACCAATAAGGTATCAATCATTTGGGATATAAAGGTTGAACCATTGTTTCGTATCCATAATGTCTTTTTAGAGCTATTCCAGTTTTTAATTTTCGCATAGACATAGACATCAACACTCTGGCTGATAAAATATACACAATTTCCTACAAGTACAGCTTTAAATGTACCTCCATTGATTGAGAAGAAAAGCTCTAAAGCGTTGTTAAAGTCAGTGCTATATTCCAGACCCTTAAATAGTGTTGATATAAACATTATAAGGATAAAGGATAAATTGGCAAAAATTGAAATATTTACAGCGTTTTTGGCCTCTTTCATGCCATACTTTTCGTTTAGTAAATCTGTAGCCAGGAATATTCCTGCAAACATTACATTACCTAAAGTAGCCTCAAGCTCAAAGAAGCCGAAATTAAATATTACTCCTTTATTTACTTGAAGGTTTGCGGCTATTACACTTAAAATAATATACCCGATTATTCCACGTTTTCCAAAAAAGCGGAACCCAATTGCAATTAACCCAAAATTTATAAGGGCAAAGATTAAAAAGATTGATAGGTTACTCATTGTATACTCCTAGTTTTGATTTCGCAGGATGGTTACGAACTGCGTCTGTTTGGTACAGCGTTTGAAATGTATTATTTATTTAAATATAATTCAAGAGTTGATACTTACTACTTATATAAAATTTATATAAACTTGAAAATATATGAATCGATACAGTAAGATTTTTGAAAAAGATAAAAGAGAAATTGTTTTATTAAAAAGTTTTCCCTGCAAATGGGGTCGATGCTCCTTTTGTGATTACATAGATGATAACTCACTTGATGAAGAGTTAAACAACAGAGTAAATTTTGATGCTCTTTCCAATATTACCGGAGAGTTTGGGGTTTTGGAGGTTATTAATTCTGGTAATATTTTTGAGCTACCGGAATTAACACTTAAGGAAATAAAGGGAATAATATCTAGTAAGAGAATTTACAAGCTCTATTTTGAATCACACTGGATTTATAAAAATCGTATAAATGAGATGCGTAATTATTTTGGAATAGAGACGATTGTTAAGACAGGTATAGAAACATTTGATAAAGATTTCAGGGAAAATAGATTAATAAAAGGTTTTAACTATAAAGATCTAGCAGAATTAAAGTTATACTTTGATTCAGTATGTCTAATGGTTGGAATTGAGGGCCAGTCAAAAGAGTCTATAAGCAGGGATATTCAAATAGCTATGGAAAATTTCAAGCACTTTACTGTAAATGTGTATGTTAATAACAGTACAAAAATCAAGGCTGATGAAAAACTTATACGCTGGTTTCAGGATGAGTTTTATTGGCTTAATTCTGTAGAGAAATGTGACATCTTGTGGGTAAATACAGATTTTGGGGTAGGGGATTGATTAAAACCACCTGTTTTTTTTAAAAAAGATTATCATGTTAATAACTACAATAACCATAACTCCCAGAACTATAGGATATCCGGCTTGAAATTCCAGTTCAGGCATATATCGAAAATTCATCCCATATATACCTGCAATAAAAGTTAATGGCATAAATATTGTTGATAATATAGTTAGAATTTTCATGATTTTATTCATTTTATAACCTGAGATATTTATTGATAAATTAAGTATACTATCAATGCTTTTAGTTGCTATATCCAGCATATCTGCAATCTGTAATGTGTTATTTAACAGGTCTTTAAAATAGATAAGATTTGACTGATCTATTGGTGGTCTGGTAGACTTGATAATTCCATCAATAATTGCACTTAAGGGTTTTGTGAATCTTAGTGCTATATCTATCTGGTTTTTTAGTTTTAAGAAGCTGTCAATATCAAGTTTATCGTGGCTTTTTGTAAAAACATCTTCATAGTACTGAACTTGTTGCTCAAGTATATCTAACAGTTCAAAATAATCATCAGTTAAAACATCCATTAGGCAGAAGAGTAGATAGTCACTCCCTCTTTTTCTAACTTTTCCCTGGTTTTGAGCCAGTCTCTCCTCTATAACAGTAAAAGGATTTCCATTTGCAAATGTAATTATCATATCCGGAAACATTAAATAACCTATATGGTTTTTTTCCAGTTCATTATTATTTAATTTTAAACTTTTTTGGATAATAAAATTGAAATTTTCAGTGTCATTTAATTTTGGTCTATGCTCTATATTTTGAATGTTCTCCAATATAAGAGAGTGAATATTAAATTTACTCCCTATTGCTTCAAGCACTTCATGATTAAGAGTCGAAGGGCAGTGTATCCAGGTTATTAGGTTTTTTGCCTGTTCAATATGCTTAATTTCATCGGATTTTAAAAGTTTCTTTTCAAAAGTATCACTATTATATGTTATATGAATTATTTTCACATCCTCACTGGTAGAAAAGTGCTTTCTAATAGTTCCAGGAGGGAGTTTATCTTTATTCAGGTATTTTTTTCTACTAACTAACATAGCTGAACCTCTAGTTAAAGATAAGTGCTTTTATTTAGTTTTAAAAGCACTTTTAGTAATTAATTATTAAAGTTCTTTTTCATAAAGGCATTTATGATCATTGTTATCATAAAAATCCTTTATTACAGCTACAGTTTTATAGCTGTTTTTTTCGTAAAAGGCTCTTGTTGGTTCATAAAGGTCGGTGGATGAAGTTTCAATATAAACTTTTTTTCCAGCTCTGTTTTTAATCTGTTTTTCTGTTTCTATTAAAAGTTTTTTTCCGAAACCCTGGTGTTTATACTTTTTTTCTACCACGATCCAGTAAAGATCATAGCTTGACTTTGTACATGGAATTTTACCATAACATGAGAAACCAACAACTTTGTTATCAGCCTCAAGAACGATAAAATTGTATCCACTCTTTTCTGCACCGTCATTGAAACGTAAATTGACTAATTCTGTCGTTATTTCAATCTCTTCTTCATTAAAAAAACCTGAATCTTCTGTCATTTTGATAATGGCGTTTATATCTGACTCCATTACCTTGTTTCTTAAAATAATACCCACATAATTTCCTTTTATTTATTAGTTTAAATCTATTAATATAGATTCAATTATATCTTTGTACGATAGGCCAACATAGTTTGCCGCTGCAACGAATCCACTGTCCGGTGAGATACAAGGGTTGGCATTAATCTCTAGAATCCATGGTTTGTTATTGCTGTCTACTCTAAAATCAACTCGTGCATATCCTTTTAGGTTAAAAATCTTCCAGCATTTGTATGCAATATCTCTTAATTCAATTATCAAATCTTCGTCTTCTGGAGGAAACGCAAAAGTTCTATTTGTATTTTTGTATTCAAAACTCTCTTCGTCCCATTTTGCATTATATGAGGCAACTTTATATTGATTTTGTGAGTAGTTAGTAAAAAGCAGTTCAGCAGGAGGGAGGACTGTCGGTTCTCCATTGTTATTAAAAATAGAGATATTGAATTCTCTCCCATCAATATACTCTTCTGCAAAATAAGACTTGTTTTCTAAAGGATTTTTAGCCAATATAATACTCTTTATATCTTCCAGTTTTTCTATGGTGAAAATGTTTTCCTGACTAATTCCTATTGAAGCATCCTCATTTTCCGGTTTAACAATATAGGTCTTTCCTGGTTCAAAATTCGTATAATCACTACTTGTTACCCAATTGGGGGTTGATAATCCTGATTCTCTAAGAATTTTTTTAGTTGTTACCTTGTCTGTTGTTGTTTTCATAACATCAGAATTTGCACCGGTAAAATGTATTCCTAACTCCTCAAGTTTTTCAGGAGCTTTATAAATCTCTTTTCCCTCTCCATTTATGCTCTCTACTATATTAAAAACAATCCAATCTTTTTTTTGCGAGAGTTTTTTTAAAGAGTTTGAATTAAATGGATATTTATATGCTTTATAGCCAAGCTCTTTTAATGTATTAAAGACAACATCTCTCTGAATAATATTGTCTTTATTATCTTCGGATAAGTGATGAAAAAGTCCTTCACCAATTATATTGTCGTAAAGGACCGCAACTTTCCTAACTTTTGCCATATACTCTTACAAAAGCAGATTCCACAATATCCTGTATTAGTTTTTTATATGGAATACCGGCTAATCGACCCATAATTGGTAAATCTGAACTTAAGGGATTTAAACCGGCTAAAGGGTTAACCTCAATAAATGATGGATTATTTTCAGAGTCAAGTTTAACATCAATTCTTCCTCCATCTCTGCATTGAAGTGCATTCCAGGCATTTAAGCATAGATCTGATACTTTTCTTATTAAATCAGGTTCATCCTTTAAAAGCCTGTACTGAACAAATTCCTGGTATCTCTCTTTGTTTTCGTATGAGTAGAAGTCATGCTTACTGTTTTTATTAATTATTACTTCCATTATTTCAAAGACTCTGGAATTTTGAGAGTTCCCAATTACACCTACAGTAAATTCTCTTCCAGGTAAGAATTCTTCAATTAAAGCATCCTGTCCATAGATATTTATTATCTGGTCAACCTTAACTTTTAACTCTTCCTTATCCTTAACTTTTGATAGGTTATCAATACCCTTGCTTGTCCCTTCTGCATCCGGTTTTACAAAAAGTGGGTATGATAAATGGATATTCTCAATTTCAGATAGTGATTTTACAATGTTAAATTTTGGAGTCTTAATACTCTTTTCCTGCAAAATATGCTTTGCAACATTTTTATGCAGAGTAAATGCTAAAACTGCTGGGTCACTAAAAGTATATGGAATTCCATAGGCGTCAAGGAGTGCCGGAACCTGAGACTCTCTTGCAGCTCCTCTTATTCCTTCACAGATATTAAAAACCAGATCCCACTTTTCGCCCTTTGCCAATCTTTTTGTTAGTTCAAAAATATTTCCAATTCTGACAACAGTGTAACCAAGTTCTGTAAGGCTATTATAGATACCATCAATAGTCTCAATCTTGTCACATTCGGCTGTCTCTTCCTTTGTATATCCCAGTTTTATATACTCTTCCCTAAGATCGTATGTAATACCGATTTTTTTACTCATCACTTTCCTCTGCAATATTTTGGTAAGTATATAACTGATTACTGTAGTTTTTCATGGTTAATACTCCATCTTCATCATCTATTAGATATTCAGGAAGAAGTGGAATCTTTCCTCCTCCTTTTGGTGCATCAATCACATAGCTGGGAACTGCATAACCTGATGTAAAACCTCGAAGTCCGCGAATAATTTCAAGACCTTTTTTTACATCAGTTCTAAAATGCCTACTTCCCTTAATTAAATCACACTGGTACAGATAGTATGGTTTTACTCTGATTTTTAAGAGTTTCTGCATTAAAGATTTCATTGTAACTACATTATCATTTATATCTTTTAGAAGAACTGTTTGGCTTCCTAAAGGAATTCCTGCATTTGCGAGTTTTGCGCAAGCTTTTTCAACTTCAGGAGTTATTTCATCTGGGTGAGTGAAGTGTATACTCATCCAGAGAGGATGGTATTTTTTTAAAATTTTTACCAGGTTTGAAGTGATTCTTTGAGGCATTACAACAGGAATTTTTGTTCCTATCCGTATAATTTCAACGTGTTTAATATCTCTAAGTCTACTAAGTATATACTCAATGGTTGAATCAGGTAAAACCAGAGGATCACCACCAGAGACTATAACATCCCTTATCTCTTTATGAAGACCTATATAGTCAATCGCTGCATCCACTTCAGCTTTATTAATATTTAAATGTTCATTTTTTCCAACAACTCTGGATCTGGTACAATATCTGCAATATGTTGAGCAGGTTCCTGTTACTAAAAGTAATACTCTGTCCGGATATCTGTGTATTAAGCCTTTTACTTTTTCTGAGCCTTCTTCACAAAGTGGATCATCTTCCTCTTCAGGATAAACTTTTATTTCACCTGATGATGGTATTACTGATTTGGAAATAGGATAATCAATTCCTTTCTTCCATAGTAAACTGGCATAATATGGTGTAATTCTCATTGGTAATGGAAGATTTTCTATACTGTAATTCTCTTCTCCGATGATTTTGTGGATTAGTGACTGGTCTTTAATACTGTGTTGCAGCTGCCATTTCCAGTCATTCCAATCAAATGGAGTTACTTCCGGATAAAATTTCTTTTTAAACTGTCTTACATTACTTTTTTCACTGTTTGTTTTTTTCTTAAATTTGTAATCTATCTCAAATAGATCACTCCCGGGAGGCTCCGGATCATCAGATGATATCTGATTTTTTTTAGCTTTAATTTCCATAAAATTCCTTAATAATCCAATGTAATTATTACACTGATTAATGAGATATATTAGGTTCATTAATGGACTTAGTCAATTAAGGAAATGCACAAAAAAGATTTATTTTTACGGAGGATTTATAAGAGTTTTTTGTATGTAATTTTTGAGCCGTTTGAAAAAAAAAAGCACACCATTTTTTGGTGTGCTTTGCTGTTTAAACTTTAAGTGGAAAACCCTCTTTATTAAGGGTTTTAAGCAATTTTTCTTCCAGATCACTAATAAAATCACCTTCAAGGGTTTTTTCATTGTCATGGAATACAGCCCGTAATGTTACACCTTTTTTATCACTGTTTTCAGGATAAAAAACATCAACAATTTTTACAGACTCAATCTCTTTTGCTTTTAGTTTTTTAGCAGCATTTAATATCTCTATAACTTCAGTTTTAAGGTCAGCTTCTACTGTACAGTCGAAGGTAGAAGAAGGGAATTTTGATAAAGGAGTGTATTTTGTTTTATCCTTCATCTCTTTTTGTTCAATTTCTGTCAGATCCAGAACTGCTATTGTCAGATTTCCCTTAATTTTGAAATTTCTAAGTATAATTGGATGAACAGTAAAAATACTTCCAGCAATTTTCCCCATTACTTTTATATCTAGTTGTTCGTTAGGGTGTAATCCCTTCCAGTTTTCCGGATAAAGCGGGGATCTGAATTTAGGATTTGGACTCTCTATCTGATATGGAATTTTTGTAAAATTCATCATACTCTCAAAAACATTTCTTGCTTCTAAAATTCTGGAGTCTTTTTTGTCATAGTATGCAAGTATAACATGAGTTCTCTCTTCGGAAAAAGTTTTACTGTTTTCCAGGTATGCTCTACCGTGTTCAAACATTCCAAAACGTGTGTAGTGTTTTTGGTTAAGTGCTACAGCTTCCAGTATGCTTGGGATTAATGAAGGTCTCATTCTCTCCCTCTCTTTACTCATTGCATTTATTAGAACAAGTTCATTGTTCATTACATCCCACTCTGATTTTTCCAGAAGACTCTTACCTATAAGTGGACTTGTCATAACTTCAAGAGCTCTTCCCTGTAGAACAAGAATATCCTGAATTTTTCTCTGAAGAGCCTTTGCCGGACTTAATCTAACAGTTCCTGTTTCATTTAATGGAGATACAGGAATTATATTATCATATCCAATAATTCTTCCAATCTCTTCAATAATATCACACTCAAGCTCAACATCTTTTGTCGCTCTGTATGATGGCACTGTTACAAGTAGTTTTTCTCCTACACCTTTTACTTTGAAGTCAAGGCTCTCCAAAATTGAAGAAATTCTGTCAGA
The DNA here is from genome assembly GCA_003247135.1 of Spirochaetales bacterium. Classification (GTDB taxonomy): domain Bacteria; phylum Spirochaetota; class Spirochaetia; order DSM-2461; family DSM-2461; genus Thiospirochaeta. The sequence goes on from QKAW01000021.1 coordinate 19,982, forward strand.
GCTTAACTCTTCTCCAAGAACACTGTTAATATGGGATACTGATATATCAATTACAAGTTCATCTCTTTTTACTATACCATCGGAGACTAAACCTCCAACAATTTTTGCCTCAGGATTTAGCTGTAAAACAAGCTCCACAATTCTTAGAGCTGTACGTTCAGTCATCTCTGTATCCTGGCATTTTTCATATCTTTGAGAAGAATCTGTTCTTAATCCAAGACGAGTTGAAGTTTTTCTAACTTCAGAATCCTGCCAGTTTGCAGATTCAATAAAGATTTTAGTTGTGTTTTCTGTAACTCCGGATTCTAAACCACCCATTATCCCTGCAATTACAAGAGGTTTTTCAGCATCGCATACTACGGTATCATCAGCCTTTAACTCCCTCTCAATTCCGTCAAGAGTAATAAATTTTTGATCAGAGCCTGCCTTTTTGATTATAATCTGATTTCCGGCAATTTTTTCCATATCAAATATATGGTTTGGCATTCCAAGCTCCAGCATTACATAGTTGGAGATATCTACTATACTGTTTATTGGTCTTAAATCACACTCCAGTAATCGTTGCTTAAGCCATAAAGGACTTTCTGTAACACTAACACCCTCGATTGATATTCCTCTATAACCCAGACAATATGTATCTTTTTCAACCTTTACACTTACAGGAGCAGTTGAGTTACTGAATTTATCTTTTATTGAGTTTATCCAGTGGGGACCATAGCAGTCTTTTAAAGGGTTATGAAATACTGCAGAAAATTCTCTTGCCATTCCGTAATGTCCCCAAAGGTCTGGTCTGTGAGTTATGGATTTATTATCTATATCAAGTATAATATTCTGTTTAATATTCAGGTATTCACCTAATGTTTTTCCTAAGGGAGCATCCGCAGGTAGTATTTTAAGTCCGGAGTCATCTGAACCAATACCCAGCTCTGTTTCGCTACAAAGCATTCCTTCACTTACAACTCCACGAATTTTTTTAGGTTCCAGGGTAAATCCATCAGGGAATGTTGTTCCTATTGGTGCAAAAGGTACTTTTATTCCTATTTCTACATTTGGAGCACCACAAACAACCTGTTTTGTATCATTTTCGTTAACTTTAAATGTTACTAAATTAAGGTGGTCTGAATCCGGATGTTTTTCCTTTCCAACAACTTCAACTATTGATACAGAATTTAGAAGTTCTCCTGTCTTTTCTACTCCTTCAACTTCGCATGTAGCAAGGGTAAATTTTTCCGATAACTCCTTATCGCTTATATCCGGTATATTTACAAAATCTTTAATCCAATCGATTGATATTTTCATCTGCTTTCCTCTTAATACTCTTTAAATTGTTCGCTGAATCTTAGGTCACCGCTGTGAATGTGTCTTACATCATCGATTACATACCTCATCATTACTAATCGATCCAAACCTAAACCAAAAGCAAATCCATTGTACTTTGATGTATCTACACCACCAGCTTTTAATACGTTAGGGTGTACCATACCACAAGGAAGTAACTCAACCCAACCGACCTGTTTACAAACTGAGCAACCCTTACCTTTACAGATAAGACACTCAATATCCAGTTCAAATCCCGGTTCAACAAATGGGAAAAACCCCGGTCTTAAACGAACATTAACATCCTTTTTAAATATTTCTGAAAGAAGTTTTTTCATAAAAAATATAAGGTTGGCAGTTGAGATATTCTCTCCAACCATCATCCCTTCAAGCTGATGGAATACCATTTCATGGGATGCATCCATTGTTTCGCATCTAAATACCTTCCCAGGTCCAACAAATTTAAAAGGAGGTTTTTTACTCTCCATTCCTCTTACCTGAATAGGGGAAGTGTGTGTTCTTAATAGGTGTTGCATATCTTTAAACCAGAATGTGTCCTGCATATCTCTTGCCGGGTGGTTTTTGGGGATATTTAGTGCTTCAAAGTTATGAAATTCATCCTCAATGTGTGGGCCGTCCAGAATATCGAAACCCATGGATATAAAGATATCCTCAATTTCTCTCTGTACAAGGGTTACCGGGTGGTACCCTGCTGCATTTAATCCACTCTCTTTTACAATGTCACTAAAACTTATGTCCTGCCAGTTTTTTTCTAATTTTTGGTTAATCTCTTCAATTTCCAATAGAGCAACTTTTTCATCAATAGCTTTTAGAATTTCTTCCTTCATCTCATTGGATCTTGCTCCAATAGTAACCCGCTCTTCATTTGTTGCATCTTTTAATGATTTTAATATAGAACTAACTTTACCTTTTTTTCCTACAAAATCAGCTTTTAGGTCAAAAAGCTCCGGCTTTGTAGTTATTGCAGATAGAGCTGTTTGAAACTCTGACATTAAACCATCTAGTTTTTCTAACATAACATTCCTCATAAATATTTAGTATATAAGGTTAAATTCATACCTTTTATAGTAAAAATATTCAAGGATTTTGTGCTTGAACTTCTAAAATTAGTAATATAGCATACAATCATGAAAAAATATTTAATAACTCTATTTTTAATTGTTGCTCTTCAATTCGTAGGAGCAAAAGGTTTTTTTAACTATCCTCTATCGGACACCGATAAGGAGTTATATTTTACAAATGAAACCAGCCTGAATTCAACTTCAGTAATCGCTGGAAGATATCAGAACCTGGATATATCTCCAAATTATTTTGATACAATTGGGTATTCAAAAAATATTGAAAGTTATAAAGAGTATAAACCGGGCTTTTTCCATTTTCATTATGATTCAAATTTTATGTTAATGAAGCCTTCTGTAACTTTGTTTGATTTTGACTATTTTTCAAATTACAGTGGCAGATTTAATTTAAAATATTCCTATGAGTTTAAAATTAAGATGCCTCTGGAAAAACTATCTCTTTCTGCCGGGCCTAATGCCAAGATCGATTTCAATATTGGGTATTTTTCAAATATCGACAATATTATGATACAAACACTACTTTCCAGTACTTTAGGACTTTCCGTTACTCTTGGGTATAATTTACTTGAAACTCTGCGGTTTGGTATTGATTTCTCCACATTTATAGTTGGATTTAATCTTGGTACAAATGGCTATAATAAGGAGTATGTTCCAAATTTTAATGTTATAAATTACGGAAATTATACTGATTTTATTACTAATATCTATGCAGAGTATGACATCTCCAGAACTGAAAGCCTGCGAATTGGTTATGGACACTCTGTTTTTACTTCAAACTCAGAGAATAATACATTAAGTATAGGAGAACACAGATTTTCTTTAGGTTTTAACAAGAAGTTAGTGAGATAGATATGAAAAAGATTTTAGTAACACTGTTTTGTTTAATAATATTAAGTTGTGAAGTTCCATATATAAATAATGCTTATAGTAGCGACAAAGTTTCATCTTTTAACTACCTTTGCAATGAACTGGATAATCACTATGTTTACACCGATATAAAAGGATTTGGTTCAATTGCTGACTTGAAAGCTAAATATTCTGGTAAAGTGACAAATACAATGACTGATGAGGCTTTTTTTGAAGTTCTGTCAGATTTTATTAATGAGTTAAAGGATGGACATGCAAATATTATTACTCCTTTTGCACGATCATCATACTATCCAACTTTAATAGATTATATGGCTGCAGACTATAATCCAAATTACAACAGCAGATCTATTCTGATAAATTATTTTAATTCAAAACCACTGTATGGCAGCTCCCTACGAAATGGAATTATTGAGAAAGAGGATGGTAAGAAGTATGGATATATCTATTACGGTTCCTTTATGGATACTTTTTCTTCTTATGATATCGATTACATGCTTAACAGGTTCAGTAAAGAGAGTGTTGAAGGGATACTTCTTGATATCCGTGGCAATGGTGGTGGAAGTATTCAGTTAGCAATAAATCTTCTAAGTTATTTTGGGTATGATCCTAATGCAAATGCTAAGGAAGTATTAAAGGTTTGGAGAAGGGATGATAAAAATACTTACACTAAAATTCCATATATATCCTCTGCTTTAGGGGTAGATTTTTCTTTTAATATTTATACTATGCCTAATGGTTACAAGGGAAAGGTTGCTCTATTAACTAACAGAGCTTGTTACAGTGCTGCATCTTTGACTGCTGCAGGTTTTAAAGCCTATAACAATGTTAAACAGTTTGGAGATCAAACCGGTGGTGGCATGGGGCTTCCTATAGGTGGCACATTGCCAAACGGTTGGAACTACAGATTTTCATCAAATAAAGTTATGGACTACAGGGCAACCAGTCATACTCAGACAGAGTATAACTATGAAGCCGGAGTTTCAGCGGATTCTGTTGTTAATGATGATCCACTTACCACTGATAAAGATGAGATTATTGAAGCAGCTATTAGTTGGATTAGTACACCTTAATTTAAATTCCTTTAGTTATAATTTCTTTCAGTGATAGACCAATTTCTGAAAGAAGTTGTAATTGCTCCATATAAAGTTCATCTTTAGCCTGTTTAAACTCACTCTCTTTAACAGTTAAATTTAGCTTAGCAACTCTTTTTAAAAGTTGGGATGACTTTCCAACTTCAAAGTATTTTTCTTCTTCATTATATAACGATTTAGCCAGTTTTAAATTTTCCAACTTTCTGTCTACATTTGCTTTAAGGAATTCAACTTTTTTATACAATAGATCAGTATCTCTATTTGATTTTTGTTTTATCTGATTAAGATTCTCAACTAAGGTATTAATATTTAAACTGTTTCTCTCCCTATCTATTTTTTCCTGTTGAAATTCTTTACTTGAAAAATTCAGGTTTAATGAGAAATTGTAATTAATATAACTTTTATTAGATGTAAAATTAAATGAGTCTGATAAAGAGGTTTTATTATCTCTCTCTCCATATTGTGGATTCAATGAGAATGAAGCTGTTAATTGGGAGGCATATTTTTTTCTCTCTATATCTACCTGGAGTTTATCCTTCTCAAATTCTATCAGCTTAAGCTGTGTTTTTAGATTTTGATAATTACTCTTGTTTGGTGGAATCTCTGGAAGTTGCGGTAAATCTTCTTGAATGAAAGAATCTATAAAATAATTGTCTGGAATTTTTAAGTTATCACAAAAAATTTTTAGTTTGTAAGTAAGAGTCTCCCGGTTTTCCAGAATTGAATCTTTTAAATTTTGAACTTCAATCTGTTTTTTCCAAAAATCTGAACCCGAAGATGTTCCGTTTTTACGGTTTATACGACTAAATTCAAGCTCTTCTTCTGCTAAATTAAGCCTAGCTTCATTTAAATTTATTTCTCTTAGTATTGATCTTATATTAATATAATCATTAAGTAGATCAAGGATTATACTGTTCTCTGTGATAAGAAATTTTAACTCGCTCTCCTTCATTGAGTTGTTTATTAATAGCTCTTTTGATTTTTTGTAAAGGGAAGGATCGATTAACTTGCCTGATAACCAAAAAGGCTGGGCATAACGTAATGTAAATAATGGATTTTGAGAAAATGTATACTCTTCATCTGTTTTAGATATTGAAAAGCTGTTTCTTACTCCTATAGTTACTGTTCCATCCAGGGGAGTCCACCAGTTTAAGTAAGTAGAAATGTCTAGATTGTGATATATTGTATCCTTTATATTCCCAAGGCTATAGAAATTTGTTCCATCATTTCCAATTGAAAAATATGGTTGATAGTTTTCACTAATTAATGATCTGTTTAATTTTTCCCTTTTATTATCATTATTTAACTGAATCCAGTTTGGGTTATTTTCCAGCTTGCTTATAATCAGCTCACTAATTGTTAACTTTTCGGCGTAAGTAATTCCACTTAAAAGAGTTAGAGCATAAATAAAAATTTTTTTAATCATATTTTAAAGTCCAGTTTTTCAAGAAGATAGTAAATGATTTTCTGCTCTCTTGTGATAATTCTTGTTTCACAATACATTCCGCTTTTAATGAAAACTGATTCTCCGTATTTATCTTCAAGCTCTCTTGAGTTAACACAGGCTTCAAGCATATATACATTACTATTATTCGTTGTTGAAATATCACCGGGAAGTGATGTGATCGTACCTTCAATAACCCCAAATTCCCTTTGTGGAAGAGCAGAAAAAATATATTTTACAGAATCTCCTTTGTTTATACCTGCAATATCCTTGTTAGAAACCATAATATCAACTTTTATACTGTCACTTTTTTTGGGGATAATTCTTAAGACCTCAGATCCACTACCTATGTAATCATCGATGTTTAGATCCTGAATTTTCTGTATAACACCATCAATAGATGCAGTTATAGAGCATAGTTTCAGATCCTCTTCATATTTAAGTTTTGATTTCTTAAGAGATAGCAGTTCTTCTACCGTACTATTAAGTTCATTTTCAATTGATACCAGAGAGCTGCTCTTATATGCATCCATATTAAGTTTATTAAATTTAAGTGTAGATTCTAACTCTTCAAATTTACTCTTTGTCTTCATGCTATCAAGAAGTTCATTTTCGATATTAAACTCTTTTAATGACTTTAAATAAGTAATATTAAGTTTTTCCATCTCAAGCTGGTAATTGAGATACCTGTTATAGAAGTTTATTTCCGATTCTTTAAATCCGTTTTTACTGGAAAAAATGCTATCTTTTAATATATTAAGATTGATTTTTCGTGTTTCGAGCCTATCAATCCTAGATAAAACCTGATCGTATTCTATATCAATAGAACTGGTCTCAATACTATAAAGAAGATCTCCTTTAGAAATCTCCTGTCCATCTGTAAAATTAATCTTTTTAACAGCACCGGATACAATATTTTTTACAACACTTATATCCTGTACAGGTCGTACAATTCCCGGGGATTTGACTGTAATCTCTATTGAGAAAAGCGAGATCCACACAAAGGTAATAGTTAGCATTCCCACAACAAAATATATAAAAATTTTAATAACCCTTGGAGGTTTAGCTTCCAATAACTCTCTACTATCAGAGAGTTCATTTATATCAATAATGTAATCACGCAAATTTATCAGCCGCCTTATTTTTTTTAATATTCTTCAAAGGATAAATTCTATTTTTAATTTATCAAAAAAATTAATTTATAATATCTGCAAAGATTTCTTAGAATTACTCTTCCTTTTTTAATTGATTTAGTTTTCTTAAAATAAAAAAAATATTTAGGATAAAAAGAATTCCTAATAATATTAATTGAAATAGAGTTGACGCTCCTTTTAATAATGAAATAAAAATGAATATTAAACTAATGCACCCTATGAATAATAATCGTTCAAACTGTTTCTTTTTTGATAATTGATTATAAAACTTAAACATTTTTTCTCCTAATTTAAATAAATATCTGTAAATTATAGTCTTGCCATTATTACTTAATGGCAAGTTTATAATTATTTTAATAAGTTGAAGAGTAAATCACTCCAATCAATGCAGTTCCTGCCCCTGCTAAACCTCCAGTTGCGGCACCTGCAGCAATAAATACAACTTTTCCAACGAATGAAGCAGTTGCTTCCCAATCAACTTTATTTCTACTTGTAGAAGGTTGATTAGTTCAGCTATAAATAGTTCCTCCTTGTCCTCCATTTACATACTCCATTTCATTTACATTTAATTCCATAAAATTATTCATCATTTCTCTCCACTAACTTTATGTTCTTTTATTCTGGCCAGTATTATTTGAATTTTTATATTTTTACATCAGCGATGCAATTTCCTGATGTAATCACGCATATTCTACAGAAACCTGTCCTTCCCATAATTTTGAGTAATAACCATCTTTTGATAAAAGTTGATGGTGTGATCCGATTTCAACAATTTTTCCATTGTCCATAACTACAATCCTGTCACATCGCATAATTGTCGACAGTCTATGTGCGATAATTATTGTTGTTACATTTTTACTCAAATTCTCAATTGTTTCGTGAATTGCCCGTTCTGCTATACTATCGAGATTACTTGTTGCTTCATCAAAAATAAGAATATCTGGATTTCCTAATATTGCTCTTGCTAAAGCTATTCTCTGTCTCTGCCCTCCGGATAAGGTTGCTCCCCTCTCTCCAACCACTGTATTGTATCTGTTTGTCATATCATTAATAAAATCATGGGCTTTTGCTTTTTTAGATGCTTCTACAACTTCTTCAAAAGTCGCTTCATGCTGTCCGAAAGATATATTTTCCATTATTGTCCCTGAAAAAAGCAGTATATCCTGAGGGACATAGCCAACTTTACTTCTAAGGTTGGATGTCTGAAGGTCTTTTACATTATTTCCATCAAATAGAATCTCTCCTTCTTCTGGTAGATAGTACTTTAAAAGCAGTTTAATTAATGTTGTTTTTCCTGAACCACTCTCTCCTACAAATGCAATTTTCTCTCCTGCTGATATTGATAGATTTATATCTTCAAGTACATATTTTCGTGTACCATATCGAAACTTCACACTGTTTATGCTTATATTTCCATAAACCTTTTCAGGTGTTAACAGCTTTTCATCCCCTGGAGATTCTATTTCCAGATCCAGTATTTCTCCTAATCTGTCGGCTGCAATAAAAGCTTCTTGAAGTGCTGGTTGCAGACCAATAAGGTTTTTTATTGGGTCATAAAAATATACTAGAAGCGAATTGAATGTAATTAACTGTCCAATACTGAGATTCCCATTTAAAACCTGAACTCCACCGACCCAGAGTATGACAATACCCCCTATGAGGCTTAAAAATCCTTGTAATGAACCTTGAATATTCTGTAGTACGCCAATTCTGAATCCTGACTTTATGGTTTTAATAAATCGTTTTTCTGTCTCCCATACAGTCTGATCCTCACCGTTCACAGCTTTAATTGTTGATATTCCACCTAAAGATTCAACAAGGTAGGATTCCGTATCCGCAGCCTGGGACATAATTGTACTATGCCCCTTCTGAAACGGTTTAGTAAATGCCCAGACTACTATTATGGAAAATGGTATAAATATTAATGCTACAAAAAATAGTTGATGACTTTGTGAATACAGAACAGCTCCTCCACCTAAAACCATTAAAGTATCAATCATAACAGTTAGTGTTGCTCCAGATATTGCAGAACGAATTTTTGATGCATCATTCAGTCTCGATAATATCTCACCAACCTTTCTGGTATCAAAAAATGACATTGGAAGTTTTAGTACATGCCTGTAATATTCAAATATAAGAGCCACATCTATTTTCTGACTCATGTGTTGTAAAAGATGTTGCCGAAATGAACTAAGTAGCACTTTGAAGATTGATAAAATAACCATACCTATAGATACAACATGAAGTGATTTTCTTAATCCGCTTGAAAATACTTCATCAATCAGATATTTAAAATAGAATGCACCCAATATTCCTAATAAAGTTAATAATATGGATGAAACAAATATTTCAAATACTATTTTTTTATGGGGAAATATGAGGCTAAGAAACCTGGAGAACATTCCTTTAGTCTCATCTTTTTTCTCGAAGCTTTTATCAGGAATCATTAAGATTAAAACCCCTGACCAAATTTTACAAAAATCTTCTATGGTATAAGTAACTAATCCTTCCCCGGGATCAGCTACTAGAATTTGTCCATTTTTAATCCGATGTATTACAACGTAGTGCAAGAGGTTATCTTTAATAACATGAGCTATTGCTGGCAGAGGGAAATCTCCACTTAAACTTTCCTGATTACCTTTAACTCCCTTAGCTATAAAACCAAGATTTTCAGCGGCCTTTACAAGCCCTAAAGCATTAGTTCCCTGTTTATCAGTCCCAGCTATTTCCCGAATCTGGGAGATCGGCTTTTTATACCCATATTGTCTACAAATAGTAACCAAACAAGCTGCCCCACAGTCTGTAATGTCGTGTTGTTTTATACAGTTATATTTCATTTGCAAAGACAATACTTAACTATTCTTATTATTGTATAAACAGCAAGAATAACAATACATAAAAAGATAATTCCATATAAACTTTTCATAATTATCAGATTATTAAGAAATTTTACCCAAATTGTTGATGACAACAATATTAAGGTTATAAAGCAATACATTTTTTTTCCTATGATTCCATTAAAAACATATTTTATCAAATCATTCATAAAACTCTTCTCCCAAAGGCCACAGAACTAAAAGGAAGAAAGATCTTCCTTTTATATATTTCTATTTCTTAGCTATACATTTGTCATAAAAGTCAGCTCCAGCTGATGCGCCTGTAATTGCACCAAGAACTGCCCCGGCAACACACCCAATTCCAGTTCCTATACCTGGATTTAAAGATGTTCCAATGGCCGCTCCTGAAAGTCCTCCTACTATAGCACCTGCAAAGATGCCAACACCAATACAGACATCTCTGACAGAACCTCCATCGACAAGTAATAAACTACTGTCATCTAAACTTCTAAAATTTTCAAACTGTAATGCTTGAACCATAACTTTTCTCCTTGATTGCATTTAACAATCTTTTCCTTTTTGTTCTTTTTACTCGGCCAAGATTTAAATAGAA
>QKAW01000046.1 GCA_003247135.1 Spirochaetales bacterium
TATTTGTCTAGTGATGATAGCACTTGGGCCACACCCGTTCCCATCTCGAACACGGAAGTTAAGCCAAGTTGCGCCGATGGTACTGCATTTGTGGGAGAGTAGGTGATCGCTAGACTTTTTTTATTTATAAGTATTTAGCTAATTCTCAATGAACTGACTTGATGTGGGATCGTAGGCTAGCTGCGTAAGCAGGTAGACTGAACTTTTTTATATCTTATTCACCAATTTTTAATAATTGACTTTCTAATAGTGTGGAGGAGGTGTATTTTCTATTGGAGTTTTTATATTTTCTTCAAGTATAGAGAGTTTTTCTTTTAAATTGCTATTTATCTCAATTAATTTATCAATTTTCTTTCCCTGATTTATTAAAATTTTGTTCATCTGATTAATATAATCTTCTAAATAACAGACTCTTATTTCTAAATCTAAATTTTCCATACTATATTATATCCGAATATACTATTCATTGACAGAAGTTATAGTTTTTTTATATCATTTAATAATGACTGATGAGATGATCAATAAAGCTATAGAAGAGTTATCGACTGCAATATCTAAAGTAGATGATAAAGAACTAATAGAACGTTTTCTTAAGTGTTTATTGACAGAAAGCGAGATTAATGGTGTTGCTTCCAGATGGGCATTAGTAAGGCAAATCGATAAGGGAGTAACACAAAGAACAATTGCAAACGATCTCGGAATCAGTTTGTGTAAAATAACTAGAGGTTCAAAAGAGTTAAAAAAAGAAAATTCTGCTTTTAAACAAATTATTGATATATATGAAAATAAATCTAACTGAATAATAGAAGACCTGAATTCTGTGCATAAATTAGAAATTCTCTGTCTGATTTGTAGTTTTTATATAGTTCATCACTTTTCTTAATATTAAATAAAAAACTCATAATATTTCTGTTAAATTGTTCAAATATTACTTCTCCATTAGAATCAAACCATGAAACAAAATAGTTCTTATCTTCTTTAAAAAATCTTTTAATGTCTTTTATTAGAAAGAATCCATTATCAATAGCATCAATAATTGGATAATAGAAGAAGTCAATAGTAGCTGTTGGGGAAAGGGTCACAGTTGAAGTCTTTAACTTATTCGCTCCCAAGTTTGTTCTTTTTTTTTCATTTAAAATAGCATCGGAATAAGCTGTATGATAAACAATTAAATCTCGTATAAGTTTAAAATACTTTGGCTTGTAATGCATTTCTATAAAGCTTAATAATTGGTCAATAGGATTACAGCTATCTAGATTATCAAATAACTTTGAATCTATAAAATCTTCAATAAATTTAGTCATTGGTACTCTAATTTCAGAACAAACCTGTTTAAACCAACCTGTGCTTCTACAGGTATTATAAATAAAGTCTGCACCTTTTTTTAACTTATATGATTTTTGCATATCATTTTCTGAAAAAGATGGACTGGAAAGTATTGTATATGGCGGTTCATTTAAGTAATTCAGTTTTAATCTGTCTCTATCATCAAATAGTTTAGTTCCTGGAAGTATGGCTAAAGGAAATATGTCTATGTGATTAGGTTGCATGGATAATACAAACTCCAGACTCTTTTTGAAGCCATCATAACTGTCACCAGGTAGACCAAAAATCAGATCTAACCCAAAAACTGTACTATTTCTGTTTAGTAATTCTATTTTACCTTTAAATTTGTTCGGATCGATTCTTCTATTTACATTTTGTAATACATTGTCATGGGAACTTTGGAGACCAATTTGTAATGATGCACCGATTTCTGTAAATAGTTGTGCTAATTCATTATCTATGAACTCTGCTCTTACTTCGAAATGAAAATGGATACCACTATTACAGTCACGAATTAATTTTAGTATTTTTTTGGCTCTTTTAATATCCTTGTTAAAAGTTGGATCCAGAACGAATACCTGGGAAACAGTACTCTTAATAATTTTATTCAGTTCTGATTTAACTCTATCCAAACTATAATATCTAACACCAGATGCGCCTCTTGACTCAAAACAAAAATCACACTTAAATGGACAACCTCTGGACAATTCCCATAAGAGACCAGAATTATTATTTATATCCAGGGATCCATTTAAAATTGGAGATGGAATAGAATCTATATCATTAACATATTGATTTGTATAATCATTTATTCCATGTAGTGGAGTATTTTTATTATTGAAACTGTTAATCAACCTGGATAAACTATCTTCCCCTTCACCAAACAAAATATATTTAATTCCTGATTTGATTAAAGAATCACTATTATTTACTACTTCAGGTCCACCAGCAAAAATTATTAAATCAGCATTTTTTGAAAGTAAAATTTTGACAAGATCAATATAATATTGCCTATTCCACAAGTAAATAGATAAACCCACCATATCTGGATCTTTTTCCATAATTGTTTTTGCAAATATTTCAGGAGAAATGGATAGATAAGATTCGAAAATACTACAAGATTTTACATTTTTACTATTAAATTCCTCAATATATGATTTTAATAGGGCAGGAGCTAGAGGAACAGCATCCGGTGACTCTTTTATATGTACAGATGTTAATACAATATTCAATTTTACTCCTGTTGTCTTTTACTAAAATAGTATAGGATTATACTATTATTTACCAGATAGTAAGGATGTGTATATGATATGCAAATTCAATGGTTTCCAGGCCACATGAATAAATCAATTAATATTATAAAAGAGACTCTTGGCAAAGTAGATGTTATTATTGAAATACTTGATGCAAGAATTCCAGTATCAAGCAGTAATCCCATGATTCCGGAATTAATTGGAAATAAGCCTAGGTTAATAGTTCTTAATAAAAATGATTTAGCAGATCCTGAAATTACTGAAAAATGGATGAATTACTATAAAAACCTAGATCATACAATGCCTGTAAAAGTTTCCAGTAAAACCCTTGAAAATTTGGAAAATATTTCAGTTGCTTGTAATGAATTATGTAAAGATTCAAAATGGATAAATAGAAGGGAAGTTCGGGGCATGATTGTCGGCATTCCAAATGTTGGGAAATCAACTATAATAAATGCACTTTCAGGGAAAAAAAAAGTAGCAGTAGGAAATAAACCGGGTTTAACACGAGACTTACAAAGAATAAATGTTACTGAAAAATTTCAGATTTATGACACCCCAGGTATTTTGTGGCCTAAATTTGAGGATAAAGTTGCAGGGTACAATCTTGCAGCACTTGGTTCTATTAAAGACACAATATTAGATCTAAATGGAATCGCTTGTAAAACTTTGGAGATCTTAATTTCAAAATATCCGGAAAGATTGACTGAAAGATATAATTTTGATGAACTTCCTGAGGAACCCCATGAAGTTTTAAATTTAATCGGTATTAAGCGTGGATGTTTACAGTCTAGAGGAATAATTGATATTGACCGAGCAGTAAATTTCTTTTTAAAGGATCTTAGAGATGGAAAACTAGGACTGATTACACTTGAAGAACCATCAGAATTATTGGAGAGAGAAAGACAAACACTTGAAGAAAGAGAGAAAAGAGAGTTAAAATTAAAACTAAAACAAGAAAAAAAGAGAAATAAAAAAGGGTAATTTATGAAAAAGATCTTTATTGTTATATTTTTAGTTGTAAGTAAATTTATTTTTTCAAATGAAATAGTAAATATTTGGGCGGATAATAACAAAGACTATCTAGGAGTATCATTTGAACGTGTATGGTTAAAATCATACTTTCTTTCAAACTTTGAATTTTACTCAACATTAAATACAGACACAAAAGATGGGGTTTTAACTGCAGTTACTGCTTCGAGAGATCTTTATTTTTTACTGGAAGACATTTTTAAATTTGAAAACAGGTATGAGAAAGATTCTATTATTATTACAAAAGAGTCTAATATTTATACTTTTATTGATAATTCAAAACATCTGAATTTCTCATTTTCTCTGGAAAAGCCAAATGATTTTGTTTTGGGAATAATTAATATGGTTTATGAAAATGATCAAAAAACAGGAAAAATTGTTAGAGATCATTATTTAGAATCCTGGGTTATCCGAATTTATTCAGCTGCAAATGTTATAAACCCAGATTTTAATACACTGGACTTTGATGACATTTTAATAACCGCAACAATAATAGGTGAAAAATCCCAATGGCTGTGGGGTATTCATGATGGGGTTGATTATATTTACTCAAGAATTAAATAGCAATTCCATTACTCTGGAATTGCTTTAATCTGCCATTTACCATTATCAAATCCGATCATAAAAACAGCCATTCTGTCCTTAAGTAATTCGGTCCCAGATTTTTTTATCATATTTCCAATGAAAAGAAAATCGTTTTTTCCAGGCGTCCACTCTCGGTTATTCTCAATCCAATGTGGGAAAAGATCGGAATATTCTTCAAAAGAAACTAATTGTGGCTTATAGTTATCTTTATAGCTTGCTAAAGTTATAAATGAATCCTTAGTTATTGCTTTCAAATCGTTATAAAGTGGAAAGTTGTCTTTGTAGTATGAAGTACCATATTCAAGGGAGTAACATTTATCCGCAACCAGAGCTGAAAATTCTTCCTGATCTTTATTAAAAATAGCGGACATCACTTGCATAGCAAATTCTGTTGCTTGTTCGTTGGTTTTTATCTCATTCTCTTTTGTTAACTTTGAGAAAAGATCTATACCTGGAAGAGCTCTCCCAGATGCGGATTTAGTATCTAGTTCAACTGATAATTTATCCCATGCTTGTAATTCAATCTTGTAAAGTTGTCCACTGTTTAAAGTTGTGGGAGGTGAGATAATTCTTGCATAAACTGCTGCATTACCATTATAAATTCTCTCCTTACTTCCATCCTCAAATTGAAACCAGTCTGAAAATCCTTCAAGCTTCCCATTATACCCTAATGGTCTTGTAAAACTGAATGTTGGTCTATTAAAAGAAGAAGTCATAAATTTTATCTGAAAGCTGGTTTTTATAGATGGGTCTGAATCTGAGTATTTTGCAGCTACTCTCCATTTTCGAATATAACCAGGGGCTGGAGGTGGAAAATCATTAATAAATGGCTTATCAATATTATTTAGTTTAACCCATTGAGTATTTGCTGATAAGTTAATATAGTCGCTCTCTTCTCCACTATATATTACTTTGCTATCAATTAGCCTCCAGTCTGAGGTATCATCTGTATATGCAATATTTAATAATATAAAAAAGAATATACACACATTTAATATCTTCATAAAATCTCCTACTATTTTATCGGAGATATATATGAAAATATTAATAATTTGATTTTAATTCCAGTGTTTTTTCATTCTATTTCTTAGTTCACTCTTGTACCCATCCCAATCTGTTATTGGGTATTTTGCTAAGCCCTCATCGCATGCTGCTTTTGCTACTGCAACACTAGCCCACTCTATAACCCTTGGATCAAAAGGTTTTGGAACGATGTAGTCTGGACCAAAACTAAAGTTCGCACCATATGCATCAATTACTTCCCTAGGAACAGGTTCTTTGGCTAAAGATGCCAAAGCTTTTGCTGCAGCCATTTTCATTCCTTCTGATATCTTTGTCGCACGTACATCCAGTGCTCCTCGGAATATAAAAGGAAAACCTAGAACGTTATTAATCTGATTTGGATAATCACTTCTCCCTGTAGCCATTATTATATCTTCTCTAGTAGATTTTGCTAGATTATAATCTATTTCAGGAGTTGGGTTAGCCATAGCAAATACAATAGGATTTTTGGCCATTTTTTTTAGAAATTCAGGCTTTAAGGCTCCTGCAGCACTTAATCCCGCAAATACATCTGCACCATCTAAAGCTTCCTCTAAAGTTCGTAGATTGGTTTCTCTGGCAAATGGTTCTCTATGTATATTGTTACAATCTGGAGACCCTTTGTAAATTATTCCATTTTTATCACATAAAAACAGATTCTCTATCAGTACTCCTGCTTTAACAAACATTTTTGCAACAGAGATACCTGCTGCTCCGGCACCATTTATAACAACTTTTAATCCCTTTATCTCTTTACCAGCTACTTCTGCAGCATTAATTAAACCTGCCGTTGTAATAATTGCTGTACCATGTTGGTCGTCATGAAAAACTGGAATTTTACACTCTTCAATTAATTTTTGTTCAATAATAAAACATTCAGGACTTTTTATATCTTCTAGGTTAATACCACCAAATGTCGGTTCCATAATTTTTACAATTTCAATAATCTTATCCGGGTCTTCTGTATTTAATTCAATATCAAAGCAGTCAATATCAGCAAAACGTTTAAACAAAACAGCTTTACCTTCCATAACAGGTTTACTTGCTAAGGCTCCTCTATTCCCTAATCCAAGAATAGCTGTTCCATTTGAAACAACTCCTACCAAATTTGCCTTTGAGGTATATTTATAAACAGTTTCAGGATTTTGATCTATTTCTAATACTGGTTCTGCTACTCCAGGTGTATATGCCATTGACAAATCCTCGGCAGTAACACATGGTTTTGATGCGATTACCTCAATTTTCCCGGGTTTATTTAATTCATGATAGCTTAAAGCTCGTTCTTTTAGATTATTCAATTTCTACTCCTAGTTGATTTAGTGTATTATTTAACAAAAAAGATAAAATGAAAATAATTATCTGAAATTATTAATTAATGAATCTCGACTTCCTGCTTCTAAAATAAGAAGAACTTTATAGTTATCTGGATAAAGTTTAAAATCAGGATCATCCTTAAGATTTTGATATTCGATTGGACTGTCCCTATATAGTAGTTTTAGAATCATAAGTCTGTTTATTTCTCGGTTTAATCTTTTTTTCTTGTCTACTTTTAGCATTTTTAAAATCTTGTTCTCGATTAGTTCCAATGTTTCTTCAAGCACAATCTTACTCTCTCTATTTTTTCCTATAATTTCAAGAAGAATTCCTTTTACAACTCTATTATCAACATCATCTGGTGATATTTCTAATAGTGAATCAATAGTTTTTATAGCGTCTTCATAGTGTTTTAATTTAATTTGTAATTTATACTTCTGTTCTTTTAAAGACTGATGTTCAGGAAAAAGTTTTTCAACGTAGTCTATCTCATTTAAAACTCTGTATATCAGATCTTCATTTGAAGACTTCAAAGCAATCTGTATATTTGATATTACATTATTTAAACTTTGTAAATTCTCCCGTTTATCACTGCATGAAAATAAAAAAAGAGTTAAAAGCAGTATTGTTATTTTTTTCAAGTTAATTTCCTTATAATAGTGGATTTTCTAAATTATATCTTTTTACTAAATTATTTATATCATCTTCCAGAGCAGGAGGAATTGGACAACCCTTATCTTTTCTGTATTTCCAGGCTTCCCACTCTTTTTCACCTGCTGTGTAAATTCTTTGTTCATTTGGGGATTTCCTACTGTTTCTAAGTTCAATTAATATATTAGTAGCGATACTTTTAAATACGTCAATACCCATAAAAAACTCAGGATTTATTACTATAAAAAAATGGCCTAAAGGCATTGGAATCGGATTACCATTCTTATCTTTACCGTTTAAATCTTTTAAAAATTTTCCCTTTTGAAGAGCTGATGAAAGAATTTCTACAACAGTGGCATAACCATAGCCCTTATATCCTCCTGTAATTTCTCCAATCCCTCCCAATGGTGTTAAAGCTGCATCTCCTGAGGTTAAAGCTTTAAGAATATCTTTACTGTTATTCATAGTATTTCCGTTTTTATCTATAACCCAACCATCAGGGACATCTCTGTTTTCTCTGGCATATACTTCAATTTTACCACGTTGGCTAATGCTTGTCGCACAGTCAAGTACGAATGGAAATTCTTCATTAGTTGGAAAGCCAAAGGTTAAAGGATTTGTCCCTAACATATTTTCAACACCAAAAGTTGGAGCAATGCTTGGTCTGGCATTAGTTCCTGTTATTCCTATCATATTCTCTTTAATCGCCATTAACGGGTAGTAGCCAGCAATTCCATAATGTGTAGAGTTAGTTACACAAACCATGGATATTCCATATTTCTTTGCTTTTTTTATAGCAATTTCCATAGCTTTATATGCTACTACATGTCCCATCCCATTATTTCCATCAATAATTGTTGTACCTTTTTTATTTTTTTTTATATCAATTTTGGTTATGGGGTTTAATATACCCTTATCAATTCTGTCTATATAAATCGGTTTTAAACGGCCAATCCCATGAGAATCAATACCCCTTTTGTCAGAAGTAATTAATACATCAGAAATAATGCTGGCATCTTTTGCCTTAATACCAGAGGCTCTTAGTGCTGAGAACATAAATTTTTCCAGCTTGTCAAACTGAATCCATTTGCAATTATTATAGTGGTTATTATCCATTTTATGCATCTCCTAGGGCTTTATTTAAAGCATTTGTCCACTGATTAATTAGATCCTCTCTTTTTTCAGAGGTTATTAAAGGTTTAAATAATTTATCACTCTTTTTTATCTTCTTAATCTCATCAAGATCCTTCCAAAATCCTGAGAATAAACCTGCTATATATGCTGCACCAAGTGCTGTAGATTCAACATTTGATGGTCTTATTATATCAACATTGGATATATCTGATTGAAATTGCATTAAAAAGTTGTTTTTGCAGGCACCTCCATCAACTTTTATTGAGTTTATCGAAATCCCAGAGTCATTTTTCATTGTATTTATTACTTCCATAGATCTAAATGCTATAGATTCCAGGGCTGCTCTTACAATGTGTGCCTTTTTAGAAGATCTTGTAAGCCCTGTAATCTCACCTCTTGTTTCACTATTCCAGTATGGTGTTCCAATACCTTGAAAAGTAGAAATGAATGTTACTCCATTTGTATCAGGAACCGACAATGCCAGATCTTCACTCTCTTCCGCTGTTTTTAGAAGTCCCAATTCATCCCGCAACCACTGAATAATTGCCCCAGCAATAAAAACACTTCCCTCAACAGCATAACAGCAAATGTTGCCAATTTCCCATGCTATTGTTGTTAGTAATCCATTTTTACTGAAAATAGGTCTGTCTCCAATATTCATTAAAGTAAAACATCCTGTACCATAAGTATTTTTTATATCACCAACATTTGTACATAACTGTCCAAAAAGAGCAGACTGTTGGTCACCTATTAAGCAGTTAATTGGAATTTCGTATCCAAAATATGAGCTGTCAATTAAACCAAAACTGCTTGAAGTAGGTAATACTTCTGGTAAGATGCTTTTGGGAATTTCAAGTAATTCTAGAATCTCATCATCCCATTTCTTTTCAATAATATTAAAAAGCATTGTTCTTGATGCATTTGATACATCTGTAGCATGTTTTTTTCCCTTAGTGAATTTCCACAAAAGCCAGGTATCAACGGTTCCAAATAGAAGTTCTCCCCTTAAAGCCATCTCTTTTACACCCTTTACATTATCGAAAACCCACTTGATTTTGGTTCCAGAGAAGTATGGATCTAAAATTAGACCAGTTTTTTTATGTATAAGATCCTGATATCCTTGTTTCTTTAGTTCAGTTGTTATATTTTGACTTCTTTTACATTGCCAGACTAAAGCGTTACAAACAGGCTCTCCTGTTATCCTATTCCACAATATGGTAGTTTCTCTCTGATTTGTAATACCTACTGAGACAACTTGTCCTTTAATTAAACTATTTGTATCAATACAATTTTTTAGTGTATTTAGCTGTGTTTCAAAGATTTCTAATGGATCCTGTTCAACCCAACTGTTTTTCGGGTAAATTTGACCAAATTCCATCTGATTAGAGTAAATTGCATCTCCATTTTTATTTATTAAAAGTGCTCTTGAGCTGGTTGTTCCCTGATCAAGGGAAATTATAAACTTTTCCATAATTAAATTATACAGATTAATTAAAGAATTTAAATGAATAATATTTTATTGTTGTAAAAAAGAGTAAAACTAATCTATAATTATCTCTAATGAAATTAATTAATATCACAAAAGGTTTAAGTTATTTAGAAGTACCAGAAGAAAATCTAAGAATATTGTGTGGGTGTCCTGAAAATAGTATTAAGTTTATAATGCAACATGGGCTAACTCCTCCTACAAATATAAATGGTATGAAGTTAGTTAGTGGTCCTAATGCAATACTTTTAAATGATATTTCCGTGCTAAATTCACATTACCTTAATTTCTCAGAATTTCCAGTGTTACATCAGCAATATTTTCAGGGTGCTGCATTTAATAAAACTGATGAAAAATTTATCCTTATCGGTAATAAGAAGATGGTAGATGATCAATATAATTATATAGAACGTGGATTGCATGGATTATTTACTAAAGATGAGATATTAGAGACTGGTGTAACTGAGGATATTGCCAACAAAATTCTAGCTATTGGCGACTATCATAGAGGATATAATAAACCTTTTGATATTATTATAAAAAAATATTTAGCCGGAAAAACAGAGGTAAAAGGGAACTTGTTTGTTAAACGAGTTGGTGTTAATGTTTTTGAATTTTATTATCTTGATCAAGTTATTAAAGTTGATATTAATTTAGATAGTAATTCAAAAGGTGTTGGCCTTCCTTATAATATAGTAAATCACCTAGTTGAATTTAATGATTTCAGTGTTACAACAATTGGTGATGGAAACGGCTGGAATCCAAATGTTCCTTGTATGGGGGCTTTAATCACCAATAAAAAAAATAGATATTTAATAGACTCAGGTCCAGGATCACTTGATTTAATAAAACATTTAGGTGTTACACCTAATGAGATTGAGGGTGTCTTTGTAACTCATTCACATGATGATCACTTTGCAGGGATTCTTTCTCTTCTAAATTCTGAGAATAGGATTAACTTTTTTTCATCTTCACT
>QKAW01000051.1 GCA_003247135.1 Spirochaetales bacterium
CAACAGGCTGGAAATATGAAATCAATGATTTTTGGTGGTGAAGGTCTTTTTCTGGCAACTCTAAAAGGTTATGGAACTGTTTATCTTCAAAGTCTTCCATTTTCAAGAATGGCTAACAGAATATTAAAACATGCACCTCAGATAGGTGGTTCAACCAAGGGTGAAGGTTCAGTCCTTGGTGGATTAGGTAGTTTTCTGGAAAAACTATAGATAATTAATCTAGTCCTCAAAAGAGGACTAGTTATTTACTCTACATTTGCGCTTACAATAGCTGCCATTTGCATCATGTCAATTGTTTGACCTTCAGACATATTTCTTAAGTCAGTTACTTTCCCGGACTTACTTGTAGAATTTGTGTTCTTAAAGATAGGTAAAAGCTTTGCATCAGCAACAATAAATTTTCCTGCGTTTTCTGGTTTACCATCTGCAGTTTTTGTTTGTAATCCATTTGCTTTTATATAATCCCAAATTCTTTTTGTAATTTCTGTTCTTGGTAGTTCCTTAACTCCTAAAAATGCAGCTAACTCACTTTTTAATGTTACATTTTTATTTAATCCTTTTCCTTCAGCCATGAATATGCTCCTTAGTGATCTTTTAATTTATAATAAAACAGCATGATGTAAAATACGCATTTAGGCAAGCAAGAAATTATATTTTTAACTAAATGATAACATAAAAAAAGCAATTTCCTATATGAAACATAGTTTTATATAGGAAACTTGTTGACAGATAGAAATTATAGGTTTATTAATATTATATGATCGAAAAAAGTAGTGATGTCCCTGCTATAAATAAGTTGAATTTAATCTTTGATTTACTTGCTTCGGAGCACAGAGGTTTGAGCCAAGCTGCAATTTGTACTAAACTTAACCTTCCTAAAGCAACGGTATCCAGACTTATTAACACCCTCCACGGAATGGGCTACCTGGAGCAAGACAGTAAAGAGGGAACTTATTCATTGGGGGCAAAACTGCTGATGCTGGGTAATATAGTTAACCAGCGGCTAAATTTAAATACTATTTCAAAACCATATCTGGAGAAACTATCAGATTCAATAAGTGAAATGGTTAAATTAAGTATAATTCGTGGAGATCTGATATATCCAATAATAACAATAGAGAGTAAAAAGTCTATACGTATTACACTGGACTCAGGGACGGTTTTCCCTCCATATATTGGAGCTGCCGGTAAAGTTCTCCTTAGTCTATCCAGTGCTGGACAGGAGTATAAAAAAAATGTACTACCTTTTACAGAACTAAAAAAATATACAGAGAATACGGTGTCAGACTTAAAAGAGCTATATTCACTACTGGATCAGATTGTTCTTGATGGGTATTCCTGTGATAAAGAAGAGGAGTCTACAGGTATTTTTGCAATAGCTGCACCAATTTATGACTCAAATTCCCAGGTAATTGCTGCTGTAAGCATCCCTTTTTTCGGTGATTACGAGAAAAAGAAGAGCAAATACCTTCCACTTCTTTTAAATTGTGCTCAGGAAATCTCCAGAGCTATTGGCTACTTTCATAAATAGGATTAACTTACTTTGAATATAAAAACAGCTTCAGTTTTGTTCAAAGATAATTAATAGATATATTATTCTTCTAAACTGCGGCCTGGAGTGTTACTTCAGGCCGTATCTTTTTAGTTCAGATAAGTGTGCTTTGAAGTTATAGTATATACAACAGCTTCACATATATTTGTAACTCTGTCGCCAATTCTTTCCAGATATCTGTTAAGAAATAACAACGGTACCAGATTCTCGGTTTTATTAGGTTTTTCCTTAATTATTTCAATAATCTTGTTATACAAATCAACGTACTTATCATCAATATAACTATCTCGTTTAGCAATCTCCATGGCCCACTCAGAGTCCTGTACTCTAAAAGACTCTAATGCCTCTTTAACCATCTGACAACCCAAATTTGTCATATCAGTTAAAAATGGTGTTGCAGCTCTTAAACCCTCTTTACTAACTTTCCCTGCTCTCTCTGCCAGATGTTTTCCATGGTCACCTAACCGCTCCAATTCAACTATAATCTTGAGAATTGTTAATACTTCTCTTAAATCTGTAGCAATTGGAGTCTCTTTTGCAATAAGCAGTGTTACTCTGTCCTCTATTAAAAGTTGCTTATTATCTATCTTTTCATCATCAGCTATAACCTCTACAGCTAAATCCTTGTCCATTTCAATAAGGCTTTTAAGACCTCTGTTAAGAGACTCAATAACTAAATCCCCCATTTCAACAACATTTTCAACTATTCGTTTTAACTCTTCCTGATATTGTGTTCTTCTAACCATTTTATCCTCTTATCAACCAAATCTTCCGCTTAAATAATCCTCAGTTCTTCTATCCGAAGGATTAAAGAAGATCTGATTAGTATCACCAAATTCAACCAGATGACCTCTTCGTTCTTCATTTACCAGAAAAAAGGCTGTGTAATCGCTAACTCTACCTGCCTGGTGCATATTATGAGTAACAATAGCTATAGTATACTGATCTTTTAGCTCTGCAATCAACTCCTCAATTTTTCCAGTTGCAATCGGGTCTAGTGCCGAGGCAGGTTCATCCATTAAAATAACCTCTGGTTTTACTGCAATTGTTCTTGCTATACACAACCTCTGCTGCTGTCCTCCGGACAGTCTTAATGCACTCTGCTTTAATTTATCCTTAACTTCATTCCAAAGGGCAGCTTTCTCAAGAGAGGAGTAAACAATTTCATCCATATCATCTTTAGTCCCTTTAAAACCATGAACTTTTACACCCCAAGCTATATTATCATAAATACTTTTAGGGAATGGGTTTGGCTTTTGAAAAACCATACCTATCTTTTTTCTAACTTCAACAGCATCAATACTCTTCTGGTTTATATTAACACCTTCAAAATTAATCTCACCTTTAACTACTGTGTTAGTTAAAAGTTCGTTCATTCTGTTTACAGATCTAAGAACACTACTTTTTCCACATCCGGAAGGGCCGATTAATGCTGTAACCTTATTTTTATGCAGATGAAGATTTACACTATCAACAGCGTGAAAATCTCCGTAATATACATTTAAATCTTTTATCTCAATACTCATTATCCATTACTCCTTTTACGACTTATATTGTTTCTAAGTAATATTGCGATAGTGTTCATGGATAGAAGCAATATTAATAGAACTATAATTGCGGCAGCTGCTACATTTCTAAATTCAACCTGGGGTCGAGCTGTCCATTGATATATTTGTATAGGCAGTGTTGTAAATTTGGAGAATATATTTGAAGGATCAATTGCTATAAATGTTGATGCACCAATTACAACTATCGGCGCTGTCTCACCTATTGCTCTTGAAACAGCTAAAATTGTTCCAGTTAAAATTCTTTCCATTGAATTTGGTAGAACATGGGACCATATAACTTGCCATTTAGAAGCTCCAATCCCATAACCCGCATGTCTTAATGAGTTAGGTACAGCACGAAGAGCTTCCTGAGTATTAATAATAATAATAGGCAGAATTAAGATCCCAAGGGTTAAACCTGCAGCCAGGATTGTTCGACCATTTGCAGTACTTGGATCATTAAATCCAAATATTGCACCACTTGTAATTGGTTCCATTCCCCTAACAAAAACAGTTAAACCTAAAAGCCCATAAATTATTGATGGAACTCCCGACAGATTATAAATATTAACCTGTATTAAACGACTAATTTTATTATCCTTAGCATACTCTTCAAGGTACAAAGCAGTACCAACTCCTAGAGGAAAAGCGAAAATTACTGTAATACATATAATAAGTAAACTCCCAAGTATAGCTGTTCTTATTCCAGCCAATTCTGGTACACTTGATTGTGGGTTAACAAGAAAATCAGGATTTAACCAGGCTCTGAACTGTACTGTTGCAGTAGGAAAATCCCTCTGAACTTCAGAATTTATCTGACCTCTATGAAAAATTGAAGTTATCAAATTCCAGCTTTGTGCCACTCTTGGTTCAATAACTCTGTTAAAAACCAACTCTACAAGCTCTTTTTGAGTTCTCTTATTAAGTGGTTCTTCAAAATTATACCTTCTGATAAGTCCCTTAGACAGGTTCTTTTCTAAAATCCCTATCAGTTCATTATTACTCAGAGAGTCAAGATTTCCTGATTCCACTAACTCATGGGGATCAACAGTGTTTACAATAGCAACATATCCAAATGCATCATTAACAATATTTGCTAACAGTAAAAAAAGAACAAATAGTGTAAATAGTGTGGATGTCTTAAATATAAGATTAATCATACTCCTCCTGGAATTTTTGAACAATTTTCCTACTAATTATGTTTAAAGTCAGTGTTATTACAAATAAAAACAGACCTAGAGCAAAAATACTGTTATAATCAACGGTATTATAGCTAACATCTCCGCCGGATATTCTAACTATATACCCTGTAAGGGTTTCTGCAGCTTCAAATGGATTAAAGGTAAAATTGGGACCAGCTCCAGCCGCCAGTGCTACAATCATGGTCTCACCAATAGCTCGGCTTAAACCAAGGATAAAAGCTGCTGCAATTCCACTAAAAGCTGCAGGAACAACTACCGTTAGTGTACATTGCAATTTATTCCCTCCCAGACCATAAGATGCTTCCCTTAAGGCATTTGGAACAGAACTTAAGGCATCCTCGGTTATTGATGATACTAGAGGCAATATAAGAATTCCCATAACAAGACCTGCTGAAGCTGTGTTATACACTTCAACATTGTGCTGTCCAAACACCAAACGTAAAAATGGGGTCATAAATGTTAGAGCAAAATAACCATATACAACTGTTGGTATTCCTGCTAAAATTTCTAGAATTGGTTTCAAAATACTTCTAGTCTTTTTAGTTGCATATTCACTTAAATAAATTGCTACACACAAGCCTAAGGGTGCCGCAACAAGCATAGCAATAAAACTTGTTGTCAATGTTGAGTTAATTAAAGGTAAAACACCAAACTGTTCTATAGAAGGTTGCCACTTAGTTGATGTAAAAAACTCAACTATACTAACATCCTTAAAAAACAGATAGGACTCTTTTCCGAGAATTACGACAATTCCAATAGTTACTAATACTGTTATTACTGCACAGATTGTTAGCACTACCTTTATTACGCCTTCAGTGATTTTTCTTTTCATAACGGATTCACTGTAATTAGGGTTAATCATTAAGGGACATCCCTATGGTTTTTAATGAACTGTTTTTTTTCACTTAAAACTCCTGTAATTTTATACGATACATTAGTCTGGTATATTTAAAATTATGTTCGAGTTTTGTTAAGATTTGGTTAAATACGATGATTTTTAATTTTTTTTAAACAAAAAAACCTGCATTATTACTGCAGGTTTTTACACTAAAATAATTCAGCTTATTTCATAGCCTCTAACCATGCTTGCTTTCCAGCTTCTAAAACTGAATCATTTGCAGGAAAGTAACCAACTCTTGTAATTTCTTCATTTACATAAGTTAGGTAGTAAGCTATAAAAGCTGCTACTTGTGGTTTTTCCTTCATAATTTTAGCATCAGAGTAGATAAATAGTGGTCTTGCAAGTGGGTATTTAGCTGCATCTACATTTTCTTTAGTTGCTTTTACACCATCAATACTAAGAATATTCAATGTTGCCTTGTTTTCAACATAGTAAGCGAATCCAAAGAACCCGATACCATATGGAGATTCAGCAATACCTTGAACAAGAATATTATCATCCTCTGACATTTGAACATTAGATGCACTTAATAGTGGTGCAGAATCTTTTTTAAACACTTCTTCTACAAAGTAATCAAAAGTTCCTGAGTCTGTTCCAGGTATAAACTTTAAGATTTTTTCATTAGGCCATGATGCATCAACATCACTCCACTTATCTGAAACAAATACTTTTGCCAGTTGCTCAAGTGTTAAATCCTTAACAAAAGTATTGCTTTTTGAAACTGTTACAGCTAAAGCATCTGTACCAACTCTAAACTCAATAGGATTTCTTCCAATTTTGTTAGCCGCAGCAATCTCTTTCTCTTTTATAGGTCTTGATGCATTAGCTATATCTGTCTCACCTGTTACTGTAAATCTTTCAAAACCTGCACCGGAACCAATTGAGTCAACTGTTACATTGTAAGCATAACCTTCATCTTTAAATCTTTCAGCCATAGCTTCAGAAAGAGGGAAAACTGTTGAAGAACCTGCAGATATAATATCACCTTCAACTTTAAGAGGGTTAACACCCGGTAAGATACCATCTTCTGATTCTATCTGCCAGCTTGATGATTTATCTTCAGTAACTTTTGTCTCTTTGTTTGAACTTGCAAATACAACCAGTGCTGAAACTAAAAGCAAGTTTAATAGAATAATTTTCTTCATTTAAAAACTCCTAAGTAATTTAATTAAGCTAAAATTACTAACTAGTTTTTAAAAAATAGTTACGGTTTTGTTAGGTTTTAGTTAATTTCATTATTTTAGTTTAATAAAGTCTTTAATATTCATATCAGCGGCTAAAATAAGTTCCTGATTTTCAGCAACTTCAAATATAATTGATGCAGTAACACATAGATCCTGACTGGCTGATGAGACATATATACCGGAAACATAGGATCTGCATTTAGAATTTAGAAGTTTAACATAATCCTTACCGGATCTATCCTCTCCTAAACCGCTACGGCTAATAATAGACTCAAACCTTGGATTTACAATATTTGAGGTTATTTGATGCCCTCTCTTATCCATAACATAAAAAAGTTCTACAAATGGAAGAGCAACAAACTGTTTTATCAGGAAACTTTCAACATCTTTACTGTAAAAATTCTTGAGTTTTTGTTTTAGCCCTAATAGAGAATCTTCAGCTATTTTATGCCAATCCAGCTTAAATGAAGCACTGTTTAAAACATTATCTACAGTATCGTGGAGTTGTTTACTCATATCCTCAGCATGGGCTACAAGAGAAAGGATCGGTTTCTCCTGCATACTTAATGTCTCAGCTGCATCTCTAATCCCTGAAGATGATGCCTCCTGGGATTCAAGAAGATATGAAATATTCTCAACTTCTACATTTAAATCCTTATTAATAGAACTAATATTCTTAAAATCTTCAATAATAATATTGGACTTGGATAGACAACTATTAATACTAGTGCCTGCCTTTGATAATGATGAATCAACAACAGACATATCCTGAATTACAGTATCAACAATATTATTAACTCTGCTAACAGCTGATTCCGACTGAGATGATAATTTTCTAATCTCTTTTGCAAGAACTGCAAACCCCTTACCTGCAAATCCAGCCCTTGCAGCTTCTATAGAAGCATTTATAGATAATATATCAAGCTTTGAAGTTATATCATTTATAAGCTCAGTTAAAGAGTGTATGGATTCTGTAGATTCTTTTAATGTTTCCATAAAATTCTGAGTAGAGACAATCTCCTCTCCTACTTTGTTTAAAGTAGTAGTAAACTCCATCATTCTGGAATTTCCGCTTTCAGTAGACATAATTGCTCTAGCTGATTGTTCCGCCAAGTGCTTGGTTTTATCAGAAATATTCTGTATATCTTCAGATAACTGTGTAGTAGATTCACTTATACTGCTAATTAATATGCTCTGATTTTCAATTGATTCCTGTAACTCGTCCACAGAATTACCAAGATTAAATGCAGATTGTGAGACATCAACTATTTGGGAAATAATTGATTTTATACTTATATGAACTTTATCCATCATCTGATTAATTAAGCTTCCAAGATTTCCGCCTTTGGACACATCTATCTTTTTTGTTACATCCATACTTTTTTGTAGAATATAACTAAAGAAATCTTTGAAGACTAAATGCTCTTCCTCAGGAACAATCACTTCAGGTTTGTCAAAATCCTCTGACTTCTCGATTTTTTTCTTACGTAACTGAAACATGACACTCTCCTTACTCTTTACAAGCAATTAATATGCCAATAAATTACAGAAATAAAAACCCTTTTATTAAATATTAAAACATAAATGTAGGATGGTTTAAATTTTTCCTACATTTATGAAGGCGCGGCTACTACTCTTCAGCATCAGTTAGTTCATTATAGAGTTTACTGTAGTCAGTTCTTTTATTTTTATTAAATCCAATAGCTGATCTAGGGTGCTCATTTAATTGGCCTGTAATCATAAAAGGAATATCATATCCCCAAGTCAGCTCTTTTCTTAATGGAATAATATGTTTCTGAATAAAATCCAGTAGAGGTAATATTCTGAATTTAGGATTTCTAAGGAAACCAAAAAGGAGTTCCATTGGGCAATTCCCTGCACCTCGTCCAAGTCCAGCAATTGTTGCGTCAAGATAACTTGTTCCGCAAATCATTGACTCTATTGTATTGGAATAAGCCAGCTGCTGATTATTATGAGCGTGTATTCCAACACTCTTTTTATTTTTTTCAGCCAATAATATATATTTTTGTGTTAATCTTCTTATCTGCTCGGAATAGAATGTTCCGAAACTGTCTACAAGGTAGATTATATCAACATTAGAGTTTGCTACTATTTCAAGAACTTCATCCAGGTCTGAATCATTTACTTTCGATATAGCCATTAAATTTAGAGTTGTTTCATAACCTTTTCTATGGGCATCCTCAATTATTTCCAATGCTGCAGGTATCTGGTGTATATAACAGGCAACACGAATCATATCAATAACACTTTCAGATTTTGGCTTTATCTCCTCTTTAAAAGTTCTTCCTATATCTGCCATAACAGCTATTTTCATATCGGTATTATTATCTCCGACTATTCTTCTTATATCTTCCTCTTCGCAGAAATTCCAGGGACCATACTCATCGGGACTCATAACTGTTTTGGAAACAATTTTACCAATCTCAAAATAGTCTACACCACTAACAACACAGGTATTATATACAGCTTTTACAAAGTCATCACTAAAATGGTAGTCATTTACCAATCCACCATCTCGTATAGTGCAATCAACTATTTTTACATCATCTCTTACAGTGAGCCAGGTTCCCTTTCTCTGTATCTGTACTGTCTCTTCTTCTATATTGCTCATATATTCACCTTATCCTAATTTATTAAAGCATAATAACGAATAAAGTTAAAAAAAACAATAAAAATCAAATTTTATTCGACAAAACCCGTATTCACTTGTTTTATTCGTATTAAATCAGCATAAGAATGTTTTCTGGCAAATATTAGTCAAATCAGATCATAATTTATCTGAAATATTTTCACTATTTATTTTTGTATGATTTACAATAATAGATCTTTTTACACCAGTTTTTAAACTCTTTTGCCTCTTTAACACTAATTTTATACCTATGAGCATAGGAAATAATTGATATTTCACTTTTTAAATTTTCAAGAGTCACTTTTATTTTCCAAAATAAACTTTGTTTGCTTTGAACATGATTAGTCATAATTAACTCCTTTTACTAAATTATCGGCAATTTAAAAGATAAAAATTAAGACTATATATTTCTCGGGAAATCTATATAAAATTTGGTAAATTCACCTTCTATACTTTCACATAAAATGTTTCCATTCAGCTTTTGAGTAACAATGTTATACACAATATTCAATCCAAGTCCACTACCTCCCTTATTTCTTCTGGTAGTAAAGAATGGTTCAAATATCTTGCTAATATTACTGGAGTTAATACCTGCCCCGTTATCATTATAGGTTAAGTAAACAGTATTCTCATTCAGTTTAACATCCAGTGTAATTTTGCCTTCATTCTTTTCCGAAAAGCCATGAATGATACTGTTTTGTAACAAATTCATTAATATCTGGTACATAGCTCCCGGGTAATTTACAATCTTTAACTTATCTGGGCAATTAAACTCTATTTTAAAACTGTCACTCACAAAACTTGCTTCCACACTTAAAAGAATATCCATTATATACTCTTTTAAATCAAATTCCCTTAACTCATCATTAGACTGATCAACAGCCAGCTGCTTAAAACTTCCCATTAACTCTGTAGCTCTGGAAAGATTTCCAACAAGGATTTTTGTGCTTTTCTGCAGATCGGAAGTAATCTTCTCAAAAATAGACTTACTCAAACCATTATTATGATATATTTGAACAAAATTCTTCATTTCCGATTCCAGAAATGAGGCTGCTGTTATACATATTCCCAAGGGGGTATTTACTTCATGGGCAATACCCGCAACCAAATTACCTAAAGAGGCCATCTTCTCTGAATCTATTAACCTTCTCTGTGTATGGGTTAGCTCATCTACATATTTTCTAAGTTCTCTGGTTCTATCTTCAACTTCCTCTTCAAGGTGAGCTTGGTAATCAGCAAGTTCTAATTCAATTTTTTTCCTGTTTTCAATCTCTTTCTGTAACTTCTTGGTCCTTAAATCAATAATTTTTTCTTGTTCAAGAAAGAGTTTTGAGTTGTTTATAATAAGGGTCAGAACCCCTGTTAGCATCTCAATAACATTAACAAGTCTAGCCATACCGAATTTATCATCTGGTAATCCAAGAAGCATAAGAGACCCAAGATTTGTATTTCCAACTTTAAGAGGGGCAATAATACTGTTATCCAACTCATTAACCCGTATAATGTCGGATAATCCATGGATTTTATTAATACTCATATATGAGATCTCTGTTACAATATCAAGAGAAAAAGAAGCTTCAATAAACTCCTCTACAGGTTTTTGATAGAAAAAACTCTCTCTTCTTTTTGGTATTATAGTAATTGGTTTTAACTTATGCTCTCCCTCGGATATGAAAATTGCCGTAATCTTTGCTCCAGTTAAAGACCTTAAACTATCTGCAAAGATCTCCCCGGCTAAAACAGGATTGTCAGAACTTTTTAATATACTCTCGACAATTTCCAGAATCATTATAGCGTTTGAACCATGAATATTATCACTACTCATCAATTGTCCTTTTAATAGCATTTTCCAAATTACCAAGATCTGTTTTAAATATTACATAGGGAAGTCCTACATACTCAGAGATCTCATTCAATTGATCTACAGGGACATCATAAAAGCCGGTATCTATATAACAAAGATACTTATGCATCTCTCTCATAAATGGTTTGGCAATTTTATCATTTAAACCCAATTCTATATTAAAAACCTCTTTCCATCTTGTAACCCACTCAGGTAGCAGAAAAAAAGCGCCCTCTCTACTAAATTTTTTATAATTTTCTGAACCTAAAACAATTTCCATACAGTTTATTCCAGGTATTTTATGAATGTTTTTGATATTTTTATATTTATCTGTATTGTTATGACACTCCCCTAAAACAATAGTAATATCCTCTTCATTTAGTTTTTCAATTTTGCTGTCTATTGCATTTTCAAGGGCCATGGGTTTCATATGCAGCATGGAATTTACAAATTCAATTTTTATATCAAGATTATCTTTTGCGAGAATATACTCTAGCTCCTTCTTAAATATTGAACATGAAATTATTACTCTCTCTTTACTTTTGTTATTATCCATTTGCTACTCCATAAAATTCAAATAAACCCTCTTTTACAGCACGAATGTTTTCAAGTGGGGTATCCAGTTCAATATCTGCTGCACTTGTTGCAAGTAAATATGAGTTATCATCTTTCATTTTATCCAGAATAGCATGTACATGTCTTTTTACCTCTTCCGGTTTTCTCCTGTACAAGCTGGGTCCATCAATATTCCCAACAATAAGTTTTTTACTTCCAAGTTTCTCTCTACAGCTGTGTAATTGATCCTCCTTTCCAACATAGAATCCGACAACATTCGGAAGGTTTTTTAATGAATCCAGAGATCCTATAAGTGAAGTTCCTACATGGTGTAGAACAATTGGGCCATTAACCTGTTTAAAAGCCTTTGTTAAAACAGGTATTGCCACCTCTTTTAATAGTTTAGGTGTAATTATTCTTAGATTGCAGAAAGGAAGAGGCAGTACTATAAATGTAGCTCCATCTCTAAAATTTTTATTTGACCACTGTATAAAAAATTCAGTTGTAACTTCTAAAAGCTCTGCAGCATATTGTGGTTTAAATATAAGTGTTTCAAGCCACCCCTCTATCCCCAGGATTATTGCAGGAAGATCAATGGGGCTAAGATTTGTTACTGCTATAGGTGTATCTCCGGTTTTTTCTCTTAAAAGAATAAGGGTATTGCTTAAATAATCCAGATATTTGTTCCCATTTATATCAGGTTTTTCCAAAAGATCTAATCCTTCAAGGACATTTGGATTTGGCTTATACATCAATGGAGGCTGTTTATCGTAATTGCGAATTGCTCCTCCAAAAGCAGCACCTAAATATGACAATAAAAAAGGGTTTAATAAAACATCTTGGTTAAATATTTCAAAAGCTGCAATTTGCCCGGAAACATAAAGATCCGGATTTGTGTAATAATGTTCAAGATTACTACCTGTAAAATTTGCGCCATAAAGAGACGTCATTAGGGAGAATGGACGTCTGTCAAAATTTTCTCCAGTAACAGAAGCCAAAACTCGTTCAAGACTAGTCACCTTTGAGCTCCTTCATAAACCTGTCAAGCATTTCCGGTACCTGAATTGCATTCATAGTAGAACCGTCACCCCCGACCTCTTTATAAAGATTTCTCCTCTGGGTAAAAATTGCACCACCGACAGCCAGTCTAATTTTATCCTTTAGTCCTCTCCTGTTAATCTCTTCCCTTACCAGTTTTATGTTTAGAGCATTTTTTAACATCATTGCCGAGATTGCAATTATTGGAGCATTGTGTTCAACTGCAACATCCACAAAATCCTTTGGGGGAATATCATCACCTAAATCAATTACCTCCCAACCATCAAGTTTTAGAAATGTTATTACAAGTTTTCTGCCTAAACTGTGGCAATCGTCCAGAATATTTCCTATAACAACTGGACCTTTCAAGTTATGGGTTACATTATTTCTTTTTCTCTCTTCAACGATATGATTATATGTATCCTCAACTACTTTGCTCAGGATATACCCCTGACCTAAACTGACTCTTTCCCCATTTCCCCAATCATTACCAAAATCTTCAAGACATGGTTCTATTAAAGCTTGTAATGAGTCAGTATAACTATACTCTTTTGCATATTGGGCTATAATAGAGCAGGCTCTATCTTTTTCCCCTTCCAAAATTGCTTCTAATAGATTTTTTCTTAATTTAGCTAATAATTCATCTTCCATTAACTATAATTTTAGATGCTAGAAAATTAATATTCAAATTTTTATTTTTAATTAATGCTGAATTCAATAATATCTTTATGAGCATTCAGAATTTCAGGTAACCTATCCATATTTTTTTTACTGTTTTCAATAATTAGAACAAAGGTGTATATATTCTTATGTTTATCACCATGTATTGAGAGTGTTTTATATTTTTTTGCATTTATTATGGATTTTATCTCATCTTTAGAATATTTGTCTTTTAAAACAAGGGTGAGTTTTTTCTGATATAACCCTAAACCTTTTGCCTCAAACTGCTTATCTATTAATACTACTATCCATATTAACAGATATAGGGATAAAGCTAAAAGATATGCACCAATACCCACACATAATCCAATAATAGCAAAAAGCCAGATACTTGCTGCACTGGTAAAACCAAATATTCTATCTGAAGTTTTAATAAGAGCACCTGCACCTAAAAAACCTATACCGGTAACAATACCGCTTAGTAAGGGAAGAGGGTTTTCACTGTTTAGGGTTATTGCAGATATGGCTAAACCACATGATCCTATAGAAACAAAGATAAAGGTTCCAAAACCTATAGGTTTATTTGAAAACTGTCTCTCTATTCCAAAAATAAGAGAGAGGATAAAAATAATTAAAACTTTTAAAACAATCTGGTTCATACCCAATATTAAACTCAATTATAAATTTAGAAAATTATTTTTTTTGATTTATCTGGCAAATTGTATATAATTAAAAAAAAGTTCGAGAAGAGAAAAGATGAAATTAAAAAGTAAACTATACGGTGGTTTTTCCATATTGCTAATATCAGTATTAATCATGGGCATTACCGCTCTGGCTATAGCACAGCAAGTAAAGGAGAAAGATAAGCTACTTACAGACGTTGTTCATGCCAGCTTCGATATTGAAGAGATATATAAATCTCATCTAATATGGAAAAATAGTGTGGAAAACACTTTTATTCTTAATAATAATCATATAGATGTGCAGGAAGACGGTCATTTATGCGGTTTTGGAAAGTTTTTATATGGTGAAGATATGGAGAATCTCTTATCAACTTCACCTGCAGCCGGCAAAATATTATCAGAAGCAGAAGATGTTCACTTAGCACTACACGACTCTATAAAAATGATAAATTCATACTGGGCTCCTATACATACCGGACTTTTGGAGAAACTTCAGCTGTCATTAATCCAGCATAAAGAGTGGGCTCTAAGTGTTATATCCTCTATTATAGAAGATGAAGAAATTAGTGTTCAGGCTGATTCGTCAAAATGTGATTTTGGACAGTTTCTGCAAAGTTCAGCCAGTTTGAATATTGAATCTCAATGGCCTTTATATAAATCCCAAATGATTTTAATTAAAAAGGATCATGAAGATTTACACAAAATTATACCAGTAATAAATAATTCTACAAAACAGAGTGATAAGTTAGAGGTTTACAGAGATCAGCTGGAGCCCCTGCTTAAATCTATTACAGATAATATTATTCTTATTATAGAAAATGAGACCGTGTTAAAAAATAACCAGACAAAGGCTATAGATACTTTTAAAAACAGTACAACGAAATATTTGGATGCAGTTTTAAACAAACTGAACCTAACTACAGCAGAACTTAATAAACAGAAAACAATCACTGAAGAGTCACTGGATTATAGCCTATCAATGCAGAGTAATGTTATTTTAATTGTTCTTATTATAATAACTATTACCTCTATTTTGTTAAGCATCACAATTTCATCAAGCATACTAAAACAGTTGGGTGTAGACCCTACAGAGCTGGAATCAATAGCCAACTCTATAACTAATGGAGATCTCAGTATTAATTTCAATACAAAGAAAACACCTAGAGGTGTTTATAAATCCCTGTATAAAATGGTGAACAAACTTTTACAGGTGGTTACTGACATTAGGGAAAGTTCAGATAATGTAGCATCAGAAAGTTCCCAACTGAGTACAACCTCGACCCAGATGTCCCAGGGAGCTTCCGAGCAGGCATCATCTATTGAAGAGATTTCATCCTCTATGGAAGAGATGGTTTCCAATATACAGCGAAATGCTGAAAATGCAAACCAAACTGTAAGACTTGCAGTAAAGTCATCAACAGATGCTGTAACAGGTGGAGAAGCAGTTACTAAAACATTAAATGCCATGAAAGATATTGCATCAAAAATATCCCTTATTGGAGAAATATCCAGAAATACAAACCTTTTAGCCCTAAATGCTTCCATTGAAGCTGCAAGAGCCGGAGAGCATGGAAAAAGCTTTGCTGTAGTAGCTTCTGAAGTAGGAAAACTTGCTGAAAAGAGTAAGATTGTAGCTGCTGAGATTAATGAACTGGCAACTAGCAGTGTTACTATTGCTGAAAATGCAAGCAGTACAATTATGAATATGATTCCAAATATACAGCAAACTTCTGAGTTAGTTAAAGAGATTACAGCCTCATGCAATGAGCAGAATTCCGGGGCAGAGCAGATTAATACTGCGATTTTACAGCTAGACTCTGTTATACAGCAAAACTCTGCTGTATCTGAGGAGTCCTCATCAATGGCTGAAGAGTTACATGGTCAATCTGAAATACTTAAGGATATTGTCTCTTTTTTCAAAACCAGTAAAGAACTTATTACTTTTAAAGAGTAATTATAAAACTTCATTTTTGTAGCACCTTATGGTAACCGGTAGCAATATAATTAATACATTAACTGTTTAATATAGAAATATTGATTAAGTTGTGTTAATATTTTTTTATGCCTATTAAGATTAAAGATAAATTACCAGCTATAGAAATTTTAAACAACGAAAATATTTTTGTTATGACCGAAACCAGGGCAATGACTCAGGATATTAGGCCACTAAAAATAGCAATATTGAATTTAATGCCTAAAAAATGCACAACAGAGACTCACCTTTTACGGCTTTTATCAAATACTCCGCTACAAGTTGAAGTAGATCTTATACACCCGGTAACACATGTATCAAAAAATACAGATGCAGAGCACCTTGAAGTTTTTTATAAAACATTCCCTGATATAAAAAATCACAACTATGATGGGCTTATTATTACTGGTGCTCCAGTAGAAACCTTAGCATTTGAAAGTGTCGATTATTGGGATGAACTTAAAGAGATAATGGATTGGTCTAAAAATCATGTAACATCGACTCTTCATATATGCTGGGGTGCTCAGGCCGGTCTATACTACCACTATGGGGTTGAAAAATATGAAACTCCGGAAAAAATCTCTGGTATTTTTGAGCATACGGTAGAAAACAGACATATCCCTATAGCTAGAGGTTTTGATGATTTCTTTCTTGCACAGAAATTTTAAGAAGGGAAATAGAGCCAATTGATAACCTTGAAATTGTTTCAGAATCCAGGGAAGCAGGAATTTATATTGTAACTTCCAGAGATGGGAAACAAATTTTTGTTACCGGTCACTCTGAATATGATCCTCTTACCCTAAAAGAGGAGTATGAAAGAGATATGAAAGTTAATCCTGAAGCAACTATTATCCCTAAAAACTACTTTCCAGATAATGATCCATCGAAAATGCCGATTGTAAAATGGAGAGGACATGCTAATCTTCTTTTCCTGAATTGGCTTAATTATTATGTATACCAGATGACTCCTTTTGATCTGGATGGTGAAAACAAATAAATTAATATGTCCTATAATTTACAGGAGATGGAGTTTACAAATTGGAATATAAAAAAAGCTCCTTTATTAACTCCATCATCTGCAAAAAATAGAGAAAGAAGAGTTACGGCTCTGCTTTCAGGTGATCACCCATATCTTATATCCTACACTACAGGTTTAATAAATGAGGCAAAACGACAAGGTATCTCTCTAAATATATTAAATTCAGAATGGGACCCTGCTCTACAGGAAGAACAGGTTGAAAGTGTTATAACAGATCACCCGGATCTGGTAATACTAATCCCTGAAAACAGTAGTGACAGCTCTTATCTGTATAAAAAACTGTATGAAAACAGTATTCCTGTAATCGCTGCAAATATGGTCCCAGATAAAGACGGGTTAAAATATGTATTATGCTATACCGGACCGGATGACTGGTCTCAAAGCAGATCACTAGCTAATAAATTTGCATCATTAATGAATGAATCCGGTGGCTATTGTATACTTTGCCATATAGATAATACCTCTACATATTATGCAAGAAAATATGGTGTACTATCAGAAATAGAGGAAAAATATCCTAAAATGTGCTGTCTGGCAGCGGAATCCGGAGGCCTAAGTAGAAAAAGAACTAAAGAGGTTGTTAAAAAGTGGTTACTGGAATTTGGCAAAAATATAAAAGGGATTGTTAGTGCCGATGATAATGTTAGCCAGTTAGGAATCCTTGATGCATTAATGGAATTTTCCAGAGACGATATAATTTGTGTTGCCAACGGAAGTACTGCTGTTGGTATAGATTTAATCAATTCAGGGAAAATTGATG
Source organism: Spirochaetales bacterium (assembly GCA_003247135.1). Lineage (GTDB taxonomy): Bacteria > Spirochaetota > Spirochaetia > DSM-2461 > DSM-2461 > Thiospirochaeta. Next base: position 17,587 of record QKAW01000051.1, read on the forward strand.
CGATAACTTGGCAGGAACCGGAAATGGATGGAACACTTCCTATTCAGGTTGCTGGGGAATGGTTTAATGGCCTTGAAATATCCCCCTATCGTTTTCTTCCAGTTACTATTCTTGATAAAGATAATATTAAAAACTATTTACAAAATAGTGAGCCCTTTGTTTTATGGAGTAGTAATAACCTTTCCCGAGCTATTTTAGAGCTAGATAAGGAAGGGATACATAATTATTTTACTCAACTTGTAAAAATTACAAACAGTAATCCAAGGATATCTAAAGAGTATATACAGGGATTCTCTATAGAAATTCTGGCAATAATTATAGGAATAATAAAAAGTGAGAACTTAAATGAACAGGACTATATTATCTCTTACGAGAGTATGTTTAAAAATCTGACTAAGCAAAGGTCAGTTCCTTCAGTTTTTAACTGGCTAGAAGAACTATCCTTAAAATTATGCACTAATTTATTAAGCAGAAGAGAAGTTCCAAAAGGAATTGGAGAGATGATTATGGAGTTTATTAATAGGAACTATAGTGAACCTATGTCACTTAAAACTCTATCTCAGCATTTTAACCTATCAGCACAATATCTTGGACAGATATTTATTGAGGAGAATGGAGAATCCTTTTCATCTTATCTAAATAAATTCAGAATAAACAAATCTTGTGAGCTGTTAAAGAAAAGCAGAATAACTGCAAGTCAGGCAGGGATTGATGTAGGTTTTACAACATCAAACTATTTTTTTAGAACATTTCAGAAGTATGTTGGCTGTTCACCAAATGAATATATAAACCGGGAAAAAAGGGATTAATAAAGATTATCCAGAAAAAAAATGCCAGACTGGCAAGGTCTGGCAAATGGTTGTTATCCTAAAGTTACTGTAACTTTATGCTCTTTATTATCATTAAAAACAGGAATTGTATCCCCGGAAATCTCTTTTCCATCAACAATCAAGCTTTTAACACCTGTTGATACCCCTTTTGGGTTTTCAACTTTAATTTGATATACTGCACCACGGAATTCTCTTTGAACAGTGTATCCATCCCATGTTTTAGGTATACATGGTTCAATTTTTAATCCATCAAACTGAGGTTTTACCCCTAGTATCCCCTGGCTTATTGAAACAAAGGTCCATGCTGCAGTACCTGTTAACCATGAATTTTTTGCTTCACCAAAACATGATGCATCCTTCCCAGCAATCATCTGTGCGTATACATAGGGCTCAGATCTGTAGGTATCTATCTGACTCTGTTTAGCAGAAGGGCATATTGACAGGTAATACTCCAGAGCTCTGTCCCCATCACCAAGTAAACACCATGCAAGATGAATCCAGGTATTATTATGACAGAAAATACCTGCATTCTCCTTAACTCCTGGGGGATAGGAGGTTACTTCTCCTAAGTTAAGATTATATTCTGAGTATGCAGGTTGTTGTAATACTATTCCATTTTTTGTAAACAGATGCTTATGTACACTGTCCAATGCCTGTTTAGCCCGGCCCTGATATTCACCACTAACACCGGCACCACCAAGAACACACCATCCCTGGCTTTCAATATAAATTTGGCCCTCTTTGTTTACATGGGAACCAACAGGTTGACCTGATGCATCAAATGCTCTTGTATACCACTGACCATCCCAGGCTTTAGTCTCGACAACTTCAAGCATTGTATTATAATTATCCATAATTCTTGCTGAATCACCAGCTCTGTCCAGATATGTATAAAGGTTGGATAGCTCTCTGGCTGCGTAAAGAAATAGCCCTGCAATCTGTACAGATTCTGCATTGGATCCTTCTACATCTCCTGCCAGTTGAAAGCTCTCATTTGGCTCTGTTGAAAAGCAGTTTAAATTAAGACAGTCATTCCAGTCTGCATGACCTATTAACGGAAGACCATTTGGGCCTCTCTTTTTCATAGTATATGCAATTGATGTTTCAAGATGGTGTAACAGAGACTCTGCACCTGTTTTATTATCGTCATACTCTTTATCAGCATAACCAACAGGAACATCCAGTATAGATACATCTCCAGTCTCTTTAATATAAGCAACTGTTGATAGTACTAACCACAAATGATCATCATAAAAATCCCCACCGATTTCTGCATTACCTTTTTTTGTTAGTGGCTGATACTGATGGTAACAAGTTCCATCAGATAGCTGAGTAGCCGCTATATCAAGTATTCTATCCCTACTTTTTGAAGGCACCATATGGATGAAACCTAAAAGATCCTGATTAGAATCCCGGAACCCCATTCCTCTACCAATACCTACTTCAAACATTGATGCTGAACGACTCATATTAAATGTGGCCATACACTGATACTGATTCCATACATTAACCATTCTGGATGCATGTTCATTAGGAGTCTCTACCTGAAATTTATCAAGTAGTGTACTCCAGGTAGTATTTAATTCAGCAAAGGCTTTATCAACAGCTCCCGGTTTGGAATACTTCTCAATTATAGCCTTACCTACACTCTTATTCATTACCATAGGGGATGAAAATTTAGGTTCTTCCCCCTGCTCAACATAGGCTAGTATATATGAAAACTCTTCACTCTCTCCCGGTTCAAGTTCAAAATCATGTTGCAAAGAAGCTATTGGATTCCAACCAAAAACCTTTGAATTGGAAGATTTCCCTGCAAAAGGAACCTTTGCTTCATGGAGACCTTCATGAATACCAACAAATGCATCTCTACTAGTATCAAAACCGGAAATATCTTTAGTTGCAGCAAAAAGTGTATAGTGATTTCTTCTCTCTCTATACTCTGTTTTATGATAAATTGCATTTCCATCTACCTCAACTTCACCAATTGAGAGTGTTCGCTGAAGATTATTCATATCATTTAAGGCTTCATAAAAACAGAATTCCTGATAAGAGAAGATTGATGCTCTTTTTTTTACCTCTGAATTATTGGAAACTCTAACCTTCCAAAGTTCTATATTTTCCTGTACCGGGATAAAGTAGGTTGTTTCAACATTTAAACCATCTTTCTCTCCACTGATTTTTGAATATCCCATCCCATGCCGGCATTCATACTTTACATCTTTGGTTTTAACAGGTTTCCATCCCGGATTCCACACTGAGTCTCCATCATTTACATAAAGATATCTACCACCCAGATCGTAAGGAACATTGTTGTATCTGTATCTTGTTAATCTTCTTAGTTTTGCATCTTTCCAGAAAGAGTATCCCCCTGCTGTGTTTGTGCATAGTCCAAAAAAATCATCCTGTCCAAGATAGTTTAGCCATGGAAGTGGTGTATCTGGTCTTGTGATAACATACTCTCTATTTTTATCATCAAAATAACCATAATCATTATCTGCTTGAATACTCATGTATACTCCTAATTTTTATCTTATATATCTATAATGAATCAATAAGTTTCCAACGTCAACTAATTAAATATTAAAAAGTTGAAATTAATCAACTTTTTAATAAAAAAACTTAAAATGTGAGAAAGGGAAGAGTATAAAGGCTACTCGACCATGGATGTAATTCTTATTAATTGTATGAGGCTCCCAACTTACAGTTATCTTTTCAGAGAAAGGATTTTCTATAGGATCAAGGGAAATTTGATAATATGTTTCACCCATTCGGCTATCCAGTGAGTTGTATCTGTTATCACCCATCAGGAAATACTCACCTTCAGGGATATAACCCTCTTCTGGATATTCAGGGAAATTTCCTGCCCCAAAGAATGGTTGAATATAGTTCCTGAACTGAAGTCCTGATGTATATACAGAGAGTAGTTTAAGCTCTCTTGTTAAACTATCTCTAGTAGCAAAATCTCCACCAGAGAGTATTCTATTATAAAACTGTAGAGATTTTAATTTAATTAATGCATCGAGTTTTGTTGTAAACCCGGTATAGGGAGATGCATCATTTGGTATTACTACTCCTGTTGAAAGTGAATCCACAAGATGTTTTCTATCCATTTGAAGAATATCCCTAAGATCGTTTATTTTATCAAATACTGTAAATAATTCATAATCTTCAAGATTTTTATTAAACTCTTCAACATCTTTTTTCTTGCTTGCAAGAGTTTTGGAAGATCTGTTTATCAGCATCATATTTCTGTAACTTTCTTCAATATCATCAATAACCCTGGTTACATCACTAATATTTTTTCTGTTATAGGACATAAGAGTATTTAAAAACTGTATTACATCAATTCTGTCTATACTTTCAATTAACAAACTCTTCTCTTTAACAAGTTCTCTTTCAAGAGTAGCAGGATCACTTTCAAAAACAAGCCTTGCAGCTTGGTCCAGCTCCTTCCTAAGTTCTGTATTTATATACTGATTACCACTATTTTTGCTGTCCAGAGAGAATAAATCTGCACGACCCCACTCTTTCTGACCAGGAATATCACTCATGAGGGTCCACTCTCCCCCCTCAACTTTTTTATACATTTTGTCATTAACCATACATATTTTTTCCCCTGGTTCACCAATAACTCGTTTAACAAGCTGTCTTGCCTGGGGATTTCCATTTTCATCTGTATCTATATCAACTTTTGAAAAGGTAAGCATAAATACAAATGGTTGTAATATTCTGGTTAAAACATTCTTATAATGAAGGGATGAATTTGGATCATCAACTTTAGGATTGTTAAATGTTACAATCTCCCCCGCTGAAGGAGAATCAATTTCCGGGAAATAGAATTTTGTTAAAGGTAGAGCTGGACCACTAAAAAGTTTTGTCGCTACAACTCTGTCTTTTTCAAGAAACTCGGGAACCATTGAGGAGGAAGGTATTTCATAAAGCTGAAACAGGGTATTATTTATTAAAAGAACCCATAATATTGCCCACATAAGTGGATCAAAAACTTCAAACCATAGATTTTGCAGCATTGTTCTCTCAGCTCTTAAAACTCTCTGGTGTGCCTTTTTAAGCTTTTTATCCTTCTTTATCTTTATTTCAGTATCTACTTCTTTTACAGTAAAATAGCTTGAAGCAAGTTTTACCTTTCTGTTCTTTAAAAGCAGATAGAGAGCTAGTGGGCATAGTGCCGATAGTACAACAAACAGTGTAAAAATTATTGATGATTTTCCACTTTGATAAAAATCCAGAACCACACCCGGGAGCATATATAAAACATAGGTAAGAGAGATGCTATAACCTATAAAATTTAACATATGGTTGTAATTAATAGACTTTAATTTTCTCTCTATATAAAACTGTTTTATAAAATAAATAGAGAATAGAGGAAAAAGAAGTCTTGATAATATTGAAAAGATAACAAATGGATCTTTAATTACACTTAAATCTATAGTAAATAGTGATATTAAGGAGAAAACTATCCATAAGATGGATGGAATAACTGGCAGAAAGAACCATTTGTTCTCTTGCTTCTCACCATTTGGTATACTTACCTGAGAATAAAACGCTTTTAAATTCAACTTATAGCCTCTTTTAACTTAAATTGACTATAGTTTACTCATTTGAAGCATAACCTGCAAGTTAATTATTTGTAATAGTAATCCGTTATAGAGAAATTATCCCCTATAACGGATTTGATTTTACTCTGTAGTTACACTTTTTGCCAGATTTCTTGGCTGATCAATATCTCTTCCAAGAGCTAAAGAGATATAATATGAGAAAAACTGCATTGGAATTATTGTTAGAAGTGGTGACAGGATTTCATCAATTTCAGGGATTTTTACATATTCATCCGCCAGATCAATTAACCTTTTATCATTTGAAGTAGTAACAATAATAGCTTTACCGTTTCTTGCTTTAACTTCCTGAATATTACCTATCATCTTCTCAAAATACTCACCCTCTGTAATAATAAATACTGATGGTGTTTCAGGGCAGACAAGTGCTAAAGGCCCATGCTTTAAACCTCCTGCAGAGAATCCTTCAGCATGTAAGTAGCTTACTTCCTTAACCTTTAATGCTCCTTCCAGGGCTATTGGGTAGTTTATCCCCCTGGCCAAAAACAGAAGACTTTGGGAATTCTTGTACTTGTTAGCTATCTCTTCAATCTGGGAAGCACATTTAAGTGTCTCTTCAACTTTTTCAGGAAGTGTAGAGATCTGCTCAATTAACTCTTTTCCTCTGCTAAGAGGAACATCCTTCATTCGTCCTAAAACCAAAGCAAAAAGAGTCATAACTGTTATCTGATTGGAAAATGCTTTAGTAGATGCAACAGAAACTTCCTGTCCTGCATGGATATACATTCCCCCATGGGTTAATCTAGCAAGGGTGGAACCAACACTGTTAACAACTCCCAGCACAATTCCACCTTTATTCTGAATCTCTTTTACAGCAAGAATAGTGTCTGCAGTCTCTCCGGACTGACTAACTGCCAAAAAGAGAGTCTCTTTATCAACAATAGGATTTGAATATCTAAGTTCAGAAGCATCGAAAACCTGTGCTGGAATTCTTGCAAGTGTCTCAATAGTATTTGCAGCAACCATACCTGCATAATAAGCAGAGCCCATAGCTATAATGTGTATTCTTTTAATATCAAAGAAATCCCTTTTTTCCAGATTTAGACCACCAAGTTTAGCAGTTCCAAATTCAGGAAGAAGTCTACCTACAATAGCCCTTCTTATTGCTTCCGGCTGTTCATGTATCTCTTTAAGAAAGAAGTGAGGAAACTCCCCTTTTTTTGTCTCTGTTGAGTCAATTTTTACATCTTCTAACTCTTTTTCTACCTCTGCATTATGCCTATTGTATGTTTTGTAACTTTTGGAAGTTAGAACAACCATATCTCCATCATCTAAATATATTGCCTGTTTGGACATACCAACAAAAGCTGTAGCATCAGATCCAAGAAACATCTCCCCTTCCCCAACTCCAACGATTAATGGACTTCCATTTCTGGCTCCAATAAGCTGGTCAGGATAGTCAGAGAATAGGACTGCTATACCATAAGTACCATCAACCCTTTTAAGGGCTTTTCTAACAGCCTCCTTTGGATCGTCTTTTAGATATGAGTCAATTAGATGAACAAGAACTTCAGAATCTGTTTCAGATATAAACTCATATCCCTTCGCCTCAAGCTCCTCTTTCAAGATTACATAATTATCAATAATTCCATTGTGTACCAGTGAAATTTTCCCACTTTTATTCGTATGTGGATGTGCATTTACATCTGTAACCTTACCATGAGTTGCCCACCGGGTGTGTCCTATTCCGGATTTTGCCTTACTGGACTCGGGAACAATAGATTCCAGATTATGAAGTTTACCAATTTTTTTAAATGTTTTAATAGAACCTGAATTTAATATACTTACACCAGACGAGTCATATCCTCTGTACTCCAGCTGTTTTAGTCCCTGCATTAATACTGTTACTGCCTGTCTAGGCCCTATATAACCTACAATTCCGCACATTTTTTTTAATTCCCCTTTTATTATCCATATATTACTCTTCGTATCTGTCTCTCGGAGAGATTAGGTCCATGAAAAAGCCTTGTTTTTATCTCCTTCTGAAGGATTTTATATATTTCTCCATTCCTCAAACCCTCGGATTGAAGCTGTATATGCCTTTTATGTATAAATTCATCTACAGTTTCTGAAAATGCACCGGAAAGATCCTCAATGAGTCTATCGAGTTCATTTTTCTCTAGTGAGTATGATGACAGGAGATAATTTTCAAACTCTTCAGTAAGCTTAGCTATCTTCAATATTAACCTCAAATACAGTGTAATAATCGGGTATTTTCAGGATTTTATCAATTAAAAAAAACAAAACCATCCAATTTTGGTTAATATTTACCCGATTACGGGTAAATCATCTATAGAGGGGCTCTATAGCTCTAGGATAAACGCCATTAACCCAGCCTAAAAAGAGACCATAATTTGTTATATAAGTTCCACTCCTTTTAATTATTTCGACTCTATCCTTCATAACATTGGATGTTATCATGCAACCTCCGCAGTGAATGACCATATAGTAGTCCTTTAATTCAATGTCACTAGGCATCTTTCTGGTAAATTCAAAATGAACATCCTGCCTTACAAGTTGTTTATAAAGTCTTGGAATTTTTACAGTACCTATATCATCAGCCTGTCTATGGTGGGCGCAAGATTCCATAACAAGAATTCTTGCCCCTTTTGGCGTGGATTCAACAGCTTTAATACCCTGAATGAACAGATCAAGGTCTCCCTTTTTACGGGCAAAGAGGATTGAAAATGATGTAAGAGGCTGATCATGTGGTATATCTGCAGCAACCCGGGCAAAGGCCTGGCTGTCAGTAATAACTAATTTAGGCTTTACTCCTAACTTGTCATAAAACTGCTTTAACTCCCGCTCTTTAACTACAAGAGTTGCACAATCCCTATCAAGCAGATCCCTTATTGTCTCCACCTGGGGCATGATAAGCCTACCTTTTGGTGCTGCCAGATCGATAGGAGTTACTAAAATAACGAAGTCACCCTCATTTACAAGACCTTCTACCGGGGTAAGTTCATGATTATCTTCAATTTTTACTTTATCAAGTCTTTTTCTTAACTCTTTAAAACCATCCCCATTAATATTATTTATTAAAATAGGATAGTAATCATCAGCCCATTCTCTCTTTTCAGGATTTGATTCAAGATCACTACAGGTTAGCAAAAAAATTAACTTCTTTTTTTGTAAAATTATATTGTTTAAAATTGATCTCTCTTCGGGATCAACCCCTTTATCCCCTCTGGAAACAAAAATAACAACATCACATGTCTTTAATCTCTCAAGACTTTTACCCTTTCTTTGTAACCCTAATTCCCCTGATTCATCCAGGCCGGCGGTATCAGTTACAGCACATGGTCCCAAGTTACCAAGTTCTATTTTTCTGGTTACAGGGTCTGTTGTTGTTCCTGGAACATCTGAAATTATTGATACATTTTTTTCAAACAGGTTGTTCATTATTGAACTTTTACCAGCGTTTCTTAAGCCGGTAATAACTACTCTAACTGACTCTGCCAATGGTGTTGTCATGTAATCTCCTTATAAAAAGATGTAAATCCACCTGGTTGTATATACTCTCTAAGAAAATCCTCTGATAAATCTGTATTTTTTGAAATAAAGAGAATCATCTCTTCCAATGAGTTAATATCTTCTTTTGAAAACAAAACAGAAAGTTCTTTAAGTTTTTCATATGAACAATAGGGTCTAAGACTATTAATAATAACCCCGGAATCCAGTAAATTCCGGTCTATTATCCCCTGATTAATTTTAAAAGACGAAATAAAAAGAGTTATTGAATCTATAGCTTTAACAATAGAGTCAAAAATCTCAATTTCCGATTCTAGAATAAAGGGCAAAAATGCATTTAACTGAAGCTGTCCATTTCTTGAATACTCATTAATCTTCCTTACTTCTAGGCTAATATTAATTGAGAGTCCTTTTACAAATTCAAGAAGAACAGGGTTTACTTTCATTGGCATTATTGTTGATCCATACTGCAGTTCAGGGTGAATAAATTCTCCCCGTGAAACATAATATGTAAAATCCGATGAAATTTTAAACAGTGTATTTACAAGAATATCATAGACTGATGAAGCTTCAACAAATTTATCGCACATTGAGATATCAGAGGTCAAATTCTGGCTTCTGGAAAGAGGAAGTCCTGTAACAGCCCTTAAATGTCTCTCACAGGAGAAAATATATTTTGAAGGTGCAGAGAAACAGGTGCCTATTGCTGTACCTCCCAGAACAGAGTCTCTTACCCTCTCCTTAACCTTATTAAAACGCCATCTATCTCGCTCTATAGATCCTGAATATGATGCAAAAACCTGCCCCAATGTTATTGGTAATGCACTCATCATCTCTGTTCTACCTGTGATTAGAGTATTCGAGAAACGGGATTCAAATTCTACAAGAATTTCCTGAAGTTCAATAACCTTTTTTTCGATCTCATTAAGGTGTTCCAGATAGATAATTGTTACTGCTGTATTAAAGGTATCATTTGTTGACTGAAACCTGTTAATATCCTCCAGATAATTTAGGGTTTCAGTTTGAAGCCTGTCATTTGCAAGAAAGCTTATTACCTCGTTCATATTCATATTGAGACTGGTTCCGGCCCCACCCTGTTTTAATGGAATAGAAAAGAGATTATTATGCTGTCCCGATATTATTTCATCCAGAATCTCCATTAATGTATTAAAAACGTCAAGGGAAAAAACAGTGCTAACTTCGTTAATTGCCAGTATGGCTGCCTTCTTCACCTGGCCGTAGGCTTTTACAAGGGCTGGAGGAGTAACACCAATTCCCCAATTTATCTGGGCTTTCCCTGTTTCAACTCCATTAAATTTTGCCATTCATTAACCTTAGAGCATCTGCCCTTGAAAAGTTTATTTTTCTACCAACACTTTTAACACGCATACTCATACAACCTATACATTGTGTTCCTGTTTCGTCTAAACAAATCTTCCCGGGGTAGAGAAGATAATCTTTTTTTACACTTACCGGAGTCAAGTTTGGCATTAAAACATTTGCCCCGGCTTTTATCATATCCTCTCTCCCTGTGGGTTTTAGTGAACCTGCAGCTGTTGTTGCAGGAATATGGGCTTTAGGAAGAAGTAGCCTTAAAAGAGCTGTACCCTTAATAGCGTAATCAATAGGCTCTTGAACTGACCCGGCAAGAGGTGTTTCATCTGAAGGGATAAATGGTCCTATTCCTACCATATCCAGTTCCAAATCCCTAGAGAGAAGAGCGTTATTGATTCTGGTCTCCTCACTCTCACCTGGTAGGCCAGTCATATACCCGGAACCAACCTGAAGACCGGCAGTTCTAATATCCTCCAGATTCTTTAATCTATCTGCAAGGGGCATTCCTCTTAATCTGTAATATAACTCCTGGTCGCTGGTTTCGAACCTTAAAAGATACCTGTCAACTCCTGAATCTTTCATTAATTTATACTCATCCAGTGTTCTGGAACCAAAGCTAAGTGTTATTGCTGCTTCATTATCTGTTTTTCTCTTTATGTCCTTAACTGTCTGACAAATATCCTTAACAGAAATATCCCTGTCTTCACCACCCTGTAAAACAAAGGTTCTAAGCCCCTTATTAAAACCATCTAAACAGACATCTACAATAGTCTCAGACTCCAGACTATATCGATTTACATTTTTATTATCCCGGCGAATACCACAGTACTGGCAATTAATAACACATTTGTTTGTAAACTCTACAAGGCCTCTAAGATAGACACTCTCTCCATGATTGGCAGTTGTTGTATCCCAGGCTGCCTTAAAAAGTTCAGTTGGGTCTTTCTTTTTATATAAAGTAAGAATTTCATCTAATGTGAATGTTTTCATAAATAAATATCCCTCTTTCCCTGTTCAATATCCTTTAAACTTTTCTCTGTCTTTTTTTTAACTTCTTCAAAAGGGATCTCATTAGTTAGCTTTTCAATAAGTTTTAAACCTTTTTTTCTTGTATCTTCTGTTGCATAATCGTGGAGATATTCAGAAAATGAGGTTAAACCATTAGGAACACAGTATTTTTTTATTAGACCTGGTTTTGCAAGATCCATAAAGTCGTTTCCAACTCTCCCTTTTCTGTAACAACCTGTACAAAATGACGGAATGTACCCCGCATCTGTCATATCACTTATAACCTCTTCAAGGGATCTGTGGTCTCCGAGAGAAAATTGCATATTATCCTTACTCTCGGAATACCCTCCAGGACTGGTTTTAGAACCGGCAGAGACTTGGGAAACCCCATACTTCATAAGTTCCTCCCTTAGCTCTTTACTCTCTCTTGTTGAAAGAATAATTCCGGTATATGGCATTGCCATTCTTATAATCGAGATAATTTTCCTAAACTCATTGTCTGATACAGGAAATGGAATATTCTCTGTTAATGGGGCCCCTGGTGCTGGCTCTATTCGTGGAACACTTACAGTGTGAGGCCCACAACCAAATTCCTCTTCTAATGACTTGGCGTGTTCCAGAATGGATAGTACTTCAAATTTATAATCTGCCAATCCAAAAAGAACACCTACACCAACATCATCTATGCCAGCTTCCATTGCTCTGTGCATAACATTTAAACGGTATTCATAATCCGCCTTTTTGCCTGTTGGATGATATTTTTTATACAATTCCGGATCATAAGTCTCCTGAAAACAGGTGTAGGTTCCTATTTTTGCCTTTTTCAACTCTTTAAATTCTTCAACATCCAGCGGTGCAATCTCTACATTAATTCTTTTTATACTTTGTCCGTTAACATTGGCAGAATAGACAGTTTCAAGTGCATCTAAAGTATTTTTTAGTGGAGTTTTACTAGACTCACCGCAAAGAAGTAGAATTCGCTTATGCCCTTCACGAATAAGAGCCTCACTCTCCTTTATTAATTCATCTTTTGTAAGTGTAACACGCTTTAAATCTTTATTTGCTGCCCGAAATCCGCAGTAAAGACAGTTATTGGAACAGTAATTTCCAGTATACAGTGGTGCAAACAGAACCATCCTGTTTCCGTAAATCTCCCGTTTTACATAGGATGCTGTCTCCAGTAAGGCCTGAATCTGACTTCCGGACTCGACAGTTAAAAGTTTGGAAACATCCTCTAAATCAAGACCTTTAAGCTCCCTGGCTTTATTTAATACAGTATTTAACTCTTCCTGGGATACACCAGGTCTATCTGCTAACTTCTTTAGCTTATCTACATTGAGAAACATCGATACTCCTTAACCCTTAGATTTTCCTTGGGTTCAGATTTTTTATGAATCCTTGCAAAGATATTAAATCTTTACTCAGATAAGATAAAAATATATCAATTCAAAACAAAGATCAAGGATAAGTTGATCCAGGTTGTACCAATTGTTACCATTTACTGGGATAAAAGTTTATCAACTCGTGTTTTAATATTGGAAATTGTTGTTTCTACACTCTGTTTTTTTGTAAGAAATTTTTCAACCTCTTCATGCATAACACTATTATACTCTACAGATTTTACACCTGTGATCTTCTCGTCAAGAAATAATACTTCCTGGCTGGAGTAGTTATAATTTAAAACTTCTTTAGTTATACCTTCAACACCCAAAACATCATAAATTCTTGCAAAAAGATCTTTTGAGTCAGCAGAGATATAGGTGGATGGAGCTACAGTTGCGTATTTACTTGCAAGTTTAACAAGCTCAACTGCTATTTTAGCTGCTTCTTCCGGATGAGGTGAGGATTTTGATACTGCAAAACCTGAAACAACTCCCCAGGTTATTCTGTTTTTGGAACCTTCAAATACCGGCAGAGGTGCTATTCCCACTTCAAAATCCCTTGGGTAGGTAACTTTATCAATTAAAAAGTTAAGAACCCATGGTCCTTGAATAAACATTCCATACTTACCAGACATAAAGTCTGTAGGTTTTAATCCATCAATTACATTTTTTGCAAAACTTGGTATACTCTCATCTACATGCATCATTTCGTAGGTTCTTATTAGGGCAGTTTTGAAACTTGGATCATCAATATTTGAAAGCCCCTTTGAGTTATAAAAATTTCTGCCTCCATTTATCCTCATTAATGCTTCCCCATACCAGAATATGCCCCAGTTAAAATGTAATGCTCCAAAGGTTTTTTCTCCATTTTCAATAAATGTTAATTTTTTAGCAAGTTCTCTATACTCCTTCCAGGTCATTGGCTTTTCACTATCCGGATATGGAATACCTGCATGATCAAAAACATTTTTGTTATAAAAAAGAACCCATTTTGTTGGATTATAAGGCACAATAAGAGTATTTCCATCAATTTTTGACATTTTTGCATAATTCCCAAAGGTATTGTCAAAATCGATGCCCAACTCATCAAAATACTTATTAAGAGGTAAAATAATTCCCTGGGTATTATACTGGCTCATTTCATAAGGGTTATAAATTGCAATAATATCCTGAGCAACCCCGGAAGCAACACTTAATGGCATCTCTGAAGCATAATCAGAAGGTTTTTCCCAAACGTCTATTATGTAATTGGAATATTTTGGATCTGTCTGTAAATCTTTTATCCCTGACATAATATCCGGATTATCCATTTGATTCTCAATATTGAAGATTATTTTAATCTTCTCATCATTGGAATTACTTATATCCTCATTTCCCGCTGAATCTTTTTTACACCCCACAATTAAACACAATAAAATAAAAAATAGAAACTTTTTTAACATAACCACCTCTTAATTTAATTATAATAATTGTAGTTTATATTTCAAATTTATTTTTTGTTTTGACTCCGGTAATTTTAACAATTAAAATATAGTATATGTTAAAAAAAACCTTACAGAATAATTTTGCTCTTTACCTCATATCAATTATTACCTGTTTTATTCTCTTAATTTCAGTTCTTGGTCTTTTTTTTAATATGTACTTAAAACTGCAAGATACAGAGATAAAATCTATTATATTTTTATCCAGCTGGGATCATCTAAACGAACAGTCCAATAATCTCTATTACTCAAACAAGAATTTTAATACCCTTGAAAAGGAGTGGTATAAAAGTTGGGATGATATAGAGATAACCATAAACAATATAAATATTATTATTAAGGAACAGATGATAACTGATGATAATCTTCTTAAATCCTACCTAAACATATTAACAACATGGACTGTTGTTCAGGATCATCTAAACACAATCTCATTGGATATTGAAAATATAAAAAGCTCCCCTATAAGTCAGAATCTTATTTCATCTGAAGGTTATGCTTTAAACAGAGTTTATCTGGCTTATTTAAATGGTAAGTATACAGATGAGGATTATTACTCTATTTCCAGGTTGCAAAAATCTATTAATCTTTTAAATACAACCAGCGAGATTTTTGATGAAATTATTAATAACTCGATTAACGCTCTAGAAGTCTTTAAAGAGAACAGAATATCAAAATTCAAGATTGTTATAATCCTTATGCTCCTAATTATTCTGCCATTAACTGCACTTTTTTTAAGAAATATCTTCAGGTTAAATTTTATAATGTCTGCAAAAATAAAAGAGCAGACTAGTGAGCTGGAACTAAGATACAAAGAGTTAATAAAAACCCAGAAAGATTTGGAGAATGCAAAAACTCAAATATCAATTCTGCATCTTATTAAGGGAATTGCCCACGAAATCAATACCCCTTTAAGTATATCTCTTAACTCCTACGACTTAATAAATAGCTATTTTGAAAAACTCCCGGATACAAGTAGTAAGCAGAACCTGAATGATCTATTTACTCTTTTACACAACAATTTGTACAAAATTGACTCACTTGTACAAACATTGAAGGGTTTTGTAAACGATACTAATGATAATAATAAAATTTCCATTAATCTTTTAGAGTTAGTTTCATTAGGTATAAATGAAATCTTTAAATATCCCCCTGCAAACTGCATTATCGATATACAGAAAGATACTATTGTTAAGTCAAATCCGATTAATTTTTTAACTTCAATAAAGCCTGTGATTCAAAACTGGATGGATCATAATAGTTTAGAAGAGGATAATTTTAAAATAACTTATATTGAAACAAAATCCTTGTGGTTTATTAAATTAGAAAGTTCCGGAAAGTCCCTAAGCAAAGAGGAGTTAAAATTTTGTATGGAACCTTTTTATACAACTGTAAGAAAAAATGGACATCTTGGACTTGGTCTTAGCCTCTCCTACGCTACTGTAAAAAACAGACTGGGAGGGGATATGTACTGTTTTACCCCTCCCAATGGTAACGGATTTGTTGTTCTACTTAAGTTTATTAAAGTTTAAACAGTTGCCCCTTAGAGTTAACAATTAGGTAATTAATTTTCTTTATTATACTGTTTTCAGATAAATTAGTTAAAACCTGGGGTTTACTATCTTCTTGAATTTTTATAGTAATATCCAGTTCTGTATAGTCACCATTCATATAATTAGTTGTAACTCCATCATCATTATATAACCTGTAAGTAGCTAAATCCTGAACATAGGCTATTACTGTTATTTCACTCTGATCAATAGAGTCAATATTATGACTATGATTTCCAATAACAAGAATTTTGTTTTTTCTAATAAATAGAGGTATCTCATCCAATTCTATATCTATAAAATGATGTCCCTTTGGATGTAAAGAGTAATTAAAATCTGTATAATCCCCTACTTTCCATAAAAGCATATCCTCCGGCATCCAAACATTTCGGGAGAATGTATTTGGAGTATAGATAGGAGCTAGCATTACAGAATCCCCTACTAATACCTGATCTTCTACTCTTCTGGATATATCATCACTGAATTCATAGGCAAGTGATTTAAAATAGCACTCACTCTCTTTTGCAGCCTTCATAAATTCTGAGTAAATATATGGGATTAAAGCATACCTTAAATTTATTGCTGATCTAAAAATATCTGTAGATTCCACATCAAAGGCAAATGGTTCCTGAGCCCTTGTTCCAAGAGTTGTATGGTTTCTTAAAAGTGGAGTAAATACCCCAAACTGAGTCCATCGGATTACAAGTTCAGCTGATGCATCACAACCAAAACCTCCAACATCTGCACCTGAATATAAAAATCCAAGCATATTAATTGATGGCATCATTTTTATATTAAGTAGCAAATGTTCCCACCATGATTTATTATCACCAGTCCAGATACCACCATATCTATGCATTCCAACATAGGATGCTCTTGAAAAGAGTAGAATTCTTTTATCCGGATAATTTTTTACAAAGCTCTCTCCTGCGGCTCTTGTCATATTATAACCATATAAGTTGTGAAGGTCATAATGATTTATCAGTTCCCCATCTACATTATGATAAAAACTTTTATAATCCTCAATGCTATGGGAAATTCCCTCCATTGTGTCTTTCATCTGGAAATAAAGATCTACTCCGATATTTTTGCCTTCCATACTTTTTATTTTTTCAAAGGCTTTTTTAATCCCACCTTCTGAATAAAAAATTGCAGGTTCATTCATATCATTCCAAAAACCTTCAATACCCTGATCGATGAGAATTTTATACTTATCTCCGAACCATGTTCTAACTTTTGAATTCATAAAATCAGGAAAGTAGACATGGCCGGGCCATACAGCTCCAACAAATGGCTTCCCATCTTTATCTAAGCAGTAATATCCATTTTCAATACCTTCATCGCTAATATCATAACCCTTCTCTTTTTTACAACCTGCATCAATTATTGGTATTAACCTGAAACCTTTATTCTTAATAAATTTTACAAACTCCGAGAATTCAGGAAATTTTGCTTTGTCTATAGTAAAATTTTTATAATTATCCATATAATCAATATCCATATAAATTGTATCACATGGTATTTGACTATTTCTGAATTTATCAGCAATTTCAGTTATAGAGGTCATATCCGGATAGCTCCAACGGCTCTGTTGAAAACCAAATGCCCATTTAGGTGGAATGTAGGAGATTCCTATCGCTTTTCTGAATTTCTTTACAATCTCTTTTAAGCTGTTACCTGTAATAATATAGAGGTTAAAATTAGGGTTTTCCATGGATATTTCAAGTGTATCTATATCAGTAAACCCTACATCAAACCTTACCTTACCGGGATGATCTATAAAAAGACCAAACTTTCTTTCGCCATCTACAATAATTAAATTATGTGCTGCGTATAAGGATTTTTTATCCGGGGTATGATTAAATTCATCAAAACAGAAGGATTCATAAATTCCTCCTCTTTTATTCATCCCTCCCACATTTTCTCCAAGGCCAAACACAATATCTTTCTTTTTCATTCCATATGAGATACTGAAGTTTTCACCCTGGTTAACTGCTATAAATTCCGGTAATTGGGTTTGGGGAACTACCTTAACATAGTTAATATCAACAACTGCATCGGTAACAAAAGAGTTACCAAATTCTATCTTAATCAAATCTTTCTCCTGATTTTATTATTTTATTGAGCCCTGCATTACACCTTTAACAATCTGTTTCTGTGCAAAGAAATAGAATATAATTACTGGTAGCATGGTTATTAAAAGTCCAGCCAGGGCATAGTGCCACTGTTTTGAATACTGTCCAAAAAAGAAAAACATTTTTAAAGGTATGGTAGCCCATTCAGGCTTATTTATTGTTAACTGTGGTAGCAGGAAGTCATTCCATATCCACATAACATTTAGAATTGATACTGTAACAGTTATCGGTTTTAATAATGGAAATACAACTATTGAGTAGACCTGGAATCTGTTACAACCGTCAATAATAGCTGCTTCCTCCAGTTCCAGTGGAACGCTCTTTATGAATCCATGGTATAAAATTATTGATAAACTTGAGCCAAAGCCCAGATACATAAATATTATCCCCGGAGGATTTAGAAATTTCATTCTACCCATTAAACTTACAAGAGGAAGCATTACTGACTGAAAAGGAATCAGCATAGCTGCTGCAAAAGTCATGAAAATAAGGTTGCTGTACCATGTTTTTGTTCTTACAAGCACCCAGGCAGCCATTGAGGCAAATAGAACCAGAAGAAAGGTACTAATAATGGTAATTGTTAAAGAGTTTTTAAAAGCCCTTAAAAAACCAAGCCTGTCAAAAGCTATTGCATAGTTTTTAAGATCAAGATACTGCCCAAAAGGTAGAGCCATAGTATCTATAAAGATACCTTTCATTGTCTTAAAGGAATTTACCACTACAAGATAGAATGGAGATAAAAATAACAATGCCAAAACTATACCGATAAACCCGAGAATTATTCTGTTTCTTCCAGTTTTCATTAGAATTCTATCTCCTTCTTTTTACTTAATGACATTTGAGTCAGTGTTATTGCAGAAACTGCTATTAAAAATAGCACGGCTTTTGCCTGTCCCTGACCAAAGTCCTGCATAACAAATGCAGTTCTATATATATTTAAAGCCAGCATCTGAGTTGAAAGATATGGCCCACCATTTGTCAGTGCTAAATTTTGGTCAAATAGTTTGAAAGAGTTAGACAGAGTAAGAAAAAGACCAACAGTAAATGCCTGTGCAACCAAGGGCATTATTATATTTCTCATTTTGTGAAAAAAGTTAGCTCCATCAAGATCAGCAGCCTCAAAAAGAGAATCGGGTATGTTCTGTATAGCTGCAATATAAATTATCATCATATATCCTGACATCTGCCATGATAAAACGATAACTAAACCCCAAAATCCCGTTGCAGTGGTAGAAAGCCACCCTTTTAGAAATTCAATACCAAAAACAGTTCCTATATGATTAAAAACCTTTGTAAAAATAAATTGCCATAAAAACCCAAGAATTAACCCACCAATCAGATTTGGAATAAAGAAAATGCTTCTTAAAACATTACTTCCCTTTAACCCGCTTGTAACAAGCATTGCCAGGCCAAACCCAAAGGCATTAATCAGTATTACCGAAACAGTAGCAAAAGCTGCTGTAAACAGGAAAACATTAACAAATCTTGGCATACTTAAAGGTACCGAGAGAATATTTACAGTAACCACATCCTCCGTAAATGCCTTAACGTAATTTTCTAAACCAACAAAAGCAGGGTTTGGATCAATACCATTCCAATCAGTAAAAGACATAAGAATTCCGGAAAAAGTTGGAATTATTACAACCATTAAAAAAGCTATTAAACATGGAGCAACAAATAGAACAAAGGACAATTTCGATGTTTTCATCTATACCTCTTTATTGTTTATGTATATGTCCCGGATAAACCGGGACTAAATGACTACCTTGCAGCTTCCCACTCAGCTTTCGCTTCTGAAATTGCCTGATCCCAACTCATTGTTCCTGCATAATATGCCTGGATTTTTACACCTAAAATATCCATACCCCAACCTGATGGATACCCCATGAAAACCCATGGAATTATTTTTCCATTACTTGCAAATCTTAAAATTGCTTGTCCAAGAGGATCAGCAACCTGATACTTCTCATAACCCTTTAAAGGTGGAATAAAGAAGAATTTATTTACAACAATCTCTTTTCCTCTGTCAGAAGTATATAACCAGTTAATAAATTTCTTAGCTTCAGCCTTATCATCTGCAGGAGCATCTTTATTTACAGACCAGTGCATTGGTACACCAACCGGGATTGAATCCTCTTTAGCTCCAACAACTGGCATTGGTAAGAAATCAAGATTTGCAGCAACCTCGGGATCTATGTTATTTATACCCCCATAAATCCAGTTCCCTTGCTGAATAATTGCTACTCTCTCAATACCTAAACCTGTATCAACCTGAGTTGAGTAATCAACAGCATTTAAAAGACCTTTATTACCAGCACTTTCACTGTAATTAGCTTGCAGATCAATTAGTTTTTTTAAGCCTGATGCATACTTAAAGTCAATTGTCTTAGCATCTGCCGCTGCAATAACATTACCTAATTCCTGGGATAGAGCAACATTGGATGTGTGTAATCCTGTAACCCATGTCTCTTTAGCTGCATATTCGAAAACAGCTTTTAACAGTGGAAACTCCTTGCTTAAAGCGCCACTTTTAATTTTTGAATCAAGTTGCATAACAGCTTTCTCTAGTGAAGCGTAATCTACAATTTTTGAAGCATCGATACCTGCTGCCTTGAAAATTCTTTTATTATAGGCAAAACCGTAACCTTCCATGTTAAATGGTAGACCATAAATTTTATTATCTACTGTTACACCGGACAAAATTCCATCCATAGCTAAATTAACCCATGGCTGATCAGACAGGTCTTCAAGTTTATTCATCCAGTCTTTTACATCCTGTGGTCCACCAATATTATATATATCCGGCATATTACCAGATGCATTCTTTGCTCTAAGAGCTGCACCATAGTCATCCCCACCACCTACTGTTTCAATAACTATTTTTACACCGGGATTTTCAGCTTCATACATTTTTGCTGCAGCTTCCAGTTCCTGGGCAATTTCAACTTTAAATTGAAAGATATTTACTTCTACATTTTTACTCTCCGGTTTTGCAGCCATTCCGGATTCTGATTTCCCTTCCTTGTTTGAGCTAGCAAACATCGATACAGATAATGCTAACACCATAACCAACAATGTTGATAATTTTTTCATCTCACACTCCATTTTTTTTCTAATATATAAATGCACCCTACATGCACTAATAAACTTATCTATATGCCTTTACAGGACTCTCTAACAATAAGCTCTGTATCAAGTACTATATGGCTCTGCTCACTTTTCCCATCTATCAGATCACAAATTATTTGGGCTGTATTTTTCCCAAAATTACTTATTGGTTGCTTAATTGTTGTTAACCCGGGACTGTAATACTGGCCGTAATCCAGTCCATCAAAACCTACAACAGAGATATCATCTGGAACACAGAGCCCTGAATCTGTTATTGCCTTAATTGCACCAATAGCCATTAAATCATTCACAGCAAAAACAGCTGTTAACCCTAACTGCTTCCCCAGAAGTTTCTTCATTGAGTCATATCCTGATTTTATGGAGTAATCCCCGCACTCCAGATATTCATTTTTAAAAACCAGGTTATTTTCCTGCAATATTTTTTTATAAACAGAGAATCTCTCGGGAGAGGCACATAACCCCTCTGTTTCAGCAGTAATAATTCCAATTCTTTTATGTCCCAAAGACAAAACATGATTAAGAATATTTCTTACAGCACCCTCTTCACTTATCCTTACACTGGAAAAGAGCTCGGGATTTACACCCTCTTCAACTACTGTTGATGTAAATACAACTGGAGCCTCCATCTGAGCCAGATACCCCTCTTTATCCTTTGAAACTGAACCTCCTAAATAGATTAATCCTAAAAGTTTTTTTTCCAGAATAAACTGTGACGCAGTTTCAAGATCATTTCTATTGTTGTGGTGAAAGTGAATCATTACTGAGTACCCTCGTAAAGAAATTTCACTCTCAAGGTATTCAACTATTTCCCCAAAAAATGGGTTATATTCACCTAGAACAAATACTCCTATACTATTAGAGGAGGATCTTTTCAAATTTCTTGCACTGTTATTAGGGATGTAATTAAGTTCTTTAATCACATTTAAAACATGCTCCTTTGTCTCTTTTTTAACATCAGAGTGATCATTTAAAACCCTGGAAACAGTACTTACTGCTACTCCCGCCTTTTTGGCAACATCTTTTATGTTTACATTTTTCACAACTCATTCCTTTGATCACGACCTGGTACCGTTATTGGTAACGTTTCCGGTAACGGTACCATTAAACAATAGCACATATTTTATAGTTGTCAATTTAAATTTTCTCTTTTTTACAAAAAAAAATTAAGAAATATGGAGCTTCTATATTGAATTTAGCAGTAATAGTTACTAATATTGAATCATGAAGATATTAGAGCACCCATTCAGGGCAAAAGAAGAAATTATAAGAGGAGTAGCACTACAGGTATTTTTGTTATCTGTTGTGGCATTAATTACCCAGAGTATTATACCTTTAATCGTTCTATTTGCAGACTTTTCCATAAGGGTTTTTATTAATCCGATATATAGTCCTCTGGTATTTTTATCAAGAATTTTGTTGCCTATAACAAAATTCAGAAAAAGATTTGTGGTTTTTAAACCTAAAAGATTTGCTGCAGGTATTGGTATGTTTATGTCCCTATTGGCATTAGCATTTTTAATAAATGATAAAAAAATTGTTGCAATTATAATTATTTCAATTTTATCTCTTTTCTCATTCCTTGAATCATTTTTTAAATTCTGTGCAGGATGCAAGATTTTTGGTTTGCTTATTAAATTTGGTTTTATTGCTAAAGAGGAGTGTACCGATTGCGTCTTCCAAGAGGGGGGCGGAATTTAACCATCGGATACCTATCTGTTATTTACAGGTAGGTATTTTTTTTCTATTTTATACTTTATAGTATATTTATGAGCAAAATTTTACAGTTTAAATCCGAAAAAAATTGGAGTATAATAAGAGATTCTGACAAATCTGAAATTGAAAGATTGTGTAACGAACTCCATCTTACTTATCAGGATATTAAGCAGTTAATAGATATTTCCCTGGATCTTAAATCCTGGGATGAAAGAAACTTAAGCAGTTTTCTCCCCATAACCAAACCGAACTTAAAAAACAGAGAGTTAAAAGTCCATATTTTAAATGGAATTAAAGAGTCATGGGAACTTCTTAAAAAAAATGAGACAGATTACTCCACTTTCCAACCGACAACAGACAACAGTAAACAGAATATAAACTTTATAGAATCAGATAAAGAAAGAACAATCCTGGGGGACTGCCCTGTAGCATCTGATAAAACAAGATGCTGTAATTTAAAAACCCTGGATTCAGTAATAAACTGTGGATTTGACTGCAGTTACTGTACTATTCAGTCATTTTACAAAGATGGAAAAGTTATATTTGAAAAGAATTTAAAAGAGAAGCTAGATAAACTCTCCCTGGATCCCCTAAAAAAATATCACATTGGTACAGGACAATCCTCTGATTCCCTAATGTGGGGAAACAAAGGTGATAATTTAAAAAACCTGTTTGACTTCGCCCGGAATAATCCAAATGTAATTCTGGAATTAAAGACCAAATCTGCTAATATCGATTACTTATTAAATAACAGAATTCCTCCTAATGTTATCTGTACCTGGTCTTTAAACACACAAACAGTTATTGATAAGGAAGAACATCTGACTGCAAGTCTGAATGACAGAATAACAGCAGCAAAGTTGGTGTCAAAGAGTGGAATTCTCGTGGGTTTTCATTTTCATCCCATGGTTTATTATAAAGGTTGGGAAGATGAATATGCCTCAATTGCAAAAAGTCTTGTTATTAATTTTAAACCAGAGAGTGTTGCGTTAGTTTCTATTGGAACATTAACATTTATTAAACCTGTAATTAAACAGATAAGAGAGAGGGATTTTAAAACGAAAATACTTCAAATCCCACTTTCAGACGCAGAAGGTAAATTTTCCTACGATTATGAGACAAAAAAATTGATGTTTTCAAAGCTTTTTCATTATTTCGAACCCTGGCATAACAAGGTTTTTTTCTATATGTGTATGGAAGATAAAAAACTATGGAAAGATGTATTTAATAGAGAGTACAAATCTAATACAGAATTTGAAGAGGATATGATTAATAGCTACTTTAACAAAATTGGAAATCGATAACACTCTGGATTATAATTAAAACAGGGGGAATTATAATATGAAAAGTTTAGAATTAAAATTAAAATCAATTACTTGTAACTCAATTGATGGTAAAAAGAATCCTGA
The DNA here is from genome assembly GCA_003247135.1 of Spirochaetales bacterium. Lineage (GTDB taxonomy): Bacteria > Spirochaetota > Spirochaetia > DSM-2461 > DSM-2461 > Thiospirochaeta. Next base: position 41,664 of record QKAW01000051.1, read on the forward strand.
TCATTTCTATCTAATAGGTGTAACAGTAATAGATAATACAATCACCAGAGCTGTTGCTTTTGAAACAAAACCTGTAAAAATGTTAAGTGGTTTAACATTTAATGAGCCCCATGAAGTTGTTCTAGGGTATAACAGGGCTTTTATAAATAAACATAGCGTAAATAATCAAAGTATAATTTTTACCAGCGAGATAGATGATGACTCAAAAGTCTACTTCTATGTAATGGCATTTGATGAATATCTTCAGAACACATGGCGAATTGCTCCTGAGAACTGTTCCAGAATATCTGAAGAGATTAAGCTGGAAACAGACAGGATAAAACTTAAAAATGATGATATTTATTCCTCTTTAATACCAGTTGTCCTTGACTCTATATCTAAATCAACACCCTATGATTCAGAGAATTATTTAAAAGAGAGGTTTTTCCCTATTAATATAAACTGCAATGAATCAAATGCCCAATTAAACTTTAAAAGAAACACTGAATTAATAAACTGGGACTATGATGTAGAAATAGAAGTTATATGCAGAGATTTATAGCTTTACTAAATTAGATGTTTAAATGATAATTCCCTTGAGGGAAATATGAAACGAGATGAACTAAAAGAGAGTGTAGACCTTATAAGGGAGGTCTTTTACTATACCAGAAGATTTAAAAATGACACTTTTGTAATCCAGATAGAAAATAGCATAATAGAAAGCGACAATTTCCATGGGTTAATAAGGGATCTCGCTATGCTAAAAGAGTCTGGAATAAATATAGTGATTGTCCCCGGAGCTCATGATCATATTGATAAAATTCTAAAACAGTACAATGTAAAGACAAGTTTAGTTAATGGAATAAGAATTTCTACTCCTGAAACAATTCCTTTTATAAAAATGGCAGCATTTGATGTTGCCAACAGTGTAATGACATCACTGAGCAGATCCAAAATACCCGCAGTTATTGGAAACTGGGTTTCAGCCAGAGGAAAGGGTGTTATAGATGGTATAGACTACCAGGAGACAGGTGTTGTTGATAAAATTTCAAAGGAACCTCTGGATAAAGTTATTAGTGATGGTCTGGTACCTATATTTCCATGTATAGGTTGGAATTCCCTAGGGAAACCATACAATATAAGTAGTAGGGATTTAGCTACAGCAATAAGTATTACTTTAAAATCAAGCAAACTATTTTTTATTGGGGAGCACGATAAGTTGGGAGGAAACAACCAGCTTAATCTAAAAGATGCAAAAAGTTACAGGGGCTATGGAGAATCTCTTGTGGAAAGGGCAGTAGATGCCTGTGAACAGGGGGTAAAGAGAGTTCATCTAATTGATGGACGTATTGAAGGGGTTATACTTAAAGAGATCTTCTCAAATTCCGGGGTAGGAACAATGATACACTCAAATGCCTATGAAAAAATAAGACCTATGGAAATAGAGGATATAACAGAAGTTCTACAAATTATGAAACCATATATTGATGAAGGAATACTCATTAAAAGAACTGAATCAGAATTTAAAGATTTACTGTCAGACTATGTTGTTTATGAAATTGATAAAAAAATTCATGCCTGTGGAGCATTACATATAAAAAGTGATGGCATTGCAGAAATTGCAGCACTGGCAACAGATACAACATCCCATGCAATGGGTTCAGGGAAGGCAATTGTAGACTACTTAATAAATAAAGGTCTTCAAAACAGTGTTCAATCCTTTTTTGTTCTTACAACAAGAACCTCAGACTGGTTTGAATCAATTGGGTTTACAAAAGGAACTGTAAATGACCTACCACAATGGAAGAGAGAGAAGTATAATGAGAAGAGAAATTCTAGGATATATATTAAAAAGGTATAGAATTGTATAAAACTATTATAATCGGAGCCGGGGCTGCAGGATTATTTGCCGGGGCAAATCTCAATTCAGATACATTAATTTTGGAGTCTACCGGGAAAATTGGTCAAAAGATTCTGATAAGCGGTGGAGGTATGTGTAATTTAACTAACACAGAAAATACCGATATGTTTCTTACCAGATTCGGTGATAAAAAGAGAGCCAACTTTTTAAAACCATCATTACTAAATTTAGGTACAAAGAGAACTATTGAGTGGTTTGAATCCATAGGTTTGGAAACTGTAATAAGAGATGATGGAAAAGTCTTTCCTGTAAGTTTAAAGGCTCAAACAGTAGTAAATACCCTGCAAAGAGCAATTACAGAGAAAAACTTTTTAATAAAATATAACTCAAAAGTAATCAAAATAGAAAAAAAACAAGGACATTTTATTATAAAGAGTGAAAGAGAGACTTATTCTTCACAGAATGTAATTCTTACAACCGGTGGAAAATCATTTCCCCAAACCGGATCAGATGGATCAGGTTATGCACTGGCCCAAAATCTGGGACATAAAATAGTTCCTCTAAAACCGGCTTTAACAAGGGTATTAATTGATAACTATCCCTTTAAATCCCTGGCAGGAAACTCAGTAAGAAATTCCATGGTTGAGTTTTTTAGAAGTGGAGAGAACAAGCGGTATATGGTAGGGAATGGAGATTTACTTTTTACACATCAGGGAGTATCAGGGCCGGTTATACTTGATAATTCCAGATTCATTGAAAACCGAGACCTGCTTTGTATAACCCTAGTTCCATGTAACAACAAAGAGTTAAAAAGAGAAGAACTCATAAATCTCCAAATAGTTCTCTCAAGAAAGTATTAAAAAATACTAGGTTATCAACATCCTTAACAGAGGAATTATTAACTTATTTATCTATAAAATCTGAAAAAAAAAGTGGTGAAATTAGTAAAAAGGAAAGACTGATTATTATAAATGCCCTACTTAACTTTCCATTTACGATCTCAGGAATTACCGGATTTAATGGAGCTATGGTTACAGCCGGAGGAGTTGATCTGACTGAAATTGATCGAAAAACAATGGAGTCTAAAATTGTTCCAAATCTCTTTTTTGCAGGTGAAATTATGG
>QKAW01000049.1 GCA_003247135.1 Spirochaetales bacterium
TTGGAATCACATTGTTGTAGCATAAAATCGTAGAGTTTCAGAACTCCAATATATCCTGATTTATAAATTCTTGTTGCGTATTTTATATTTATGTAGTTGCTTTTATCTGAGTCGTCACTAATAATAAGGTCACTTGATTGTTCGCTATTTGTAACATTCATTCCGGCGTTTTTAATTATGTTTACCAACTGCCTGTTTCTTCTGTTTATTCCGGATAAAAAAACACTTTTCCCTTCAAGTAATCGTCTGAATTGCATTATCTGAGGAATAATAAAATCGATTTCATCTGAAACAATTTTACTAATTTCTCTGGAGACACTCTCTTTAATATTAAAAAATTCAGCTACCATATAGAGGTTGTGTATTAAATCCTCAACACCTTTTTTTGCTGAATCAGTTATTATATAGGGGATACCGAAGTTTGACTCCATACTTTTGGCCAATTCAAGAAAATCCATACTATTTTGTACTATATTAAGAGAAACTCCGTGGGCTCTGCTAATTGCTGCAGTTGTCACTTCTCCACTTAAATTAAGAACAACCTCCAGTCCTAACCTGGTATAATGATTCTCGGAACATGATTCACTTAATAAATTTACACTTTTAGCAGAGATATCTGTTATATCCCCAGTGCCTAGCAACATTGAAAACATATATCTCTATCGAACCTCTCTCTCTTTCCACGATTTATAAAATAAAAATTCTTGGTTAGTTTTTCCAGATCGGAAAAGTCGTGACTTATTACCAAGACAGGTATATCCAGTACACCATTTAAACGTTTTATATAATCCAGAATATTTGCTCTAAGTTTATAATCTACTGCATTAAATGGCTCATCCAGAAGTAACAGATCAGGTGATGTTAAAATTGCTCTTCCTATAGCTGTTCTTTGTGCTTCCCCACCGGATATCTGATAAGGTTTTGAATCCAGAATTCCTGACAAATCCAGTAGGTCTGTTATTTCATCCAGTTTTACCCTTTTCTCCCTGGAGTACTTATAGCCATAGAGTAAGTTATCTCTAATTGTCAAATGTGGAAAAAGAAGATTTTCCTGAAAAACAATACCAATTCCTCTTTTATGAATCGGTACATGAATTTTTCTGGCGGAGTCGGTTAAAACTCGATCATTTAGTGCAACATAACCACTTTTGGGCTTTTCTATACCCGCAATTATATTAAAAAAAGAAGTTTTTCCTGCACCGGAGGAACCAAATATTCCGGTTATCCCCTTATCAAAATCTCCCTTGAGATTTAAATCAAACTCTCTTCTTGGTTGTAAAAAATCAAAAATAAGACTCACTGTTTTACCCTCCAACTACTGAGTTTTTTATTAATAACAGAGGAACCGAACATTGCTAAAAAAGATATTAAAACTGATATAACTACTAATAATGCGGCGCTGTTCTCTCTTCCCGGAACCTGTAACAAGGAGTAAACAGATAGGGGTATAGTTCTTGTTTCCCCTTCTATATTCCCGGCAAAAGTAATGGTTGCTCCAAATTCCCCCATACTTCTTGCAAAACCAAGTATAAATCCACTTATTAATCCCGGGAGAATTAATGGCGTGGTTATTCTTATAAATGTCTCAATTTTATTTGCACCAAGGGTCATGGATGCTACTTCAAGTTTCTGATCTATCATCTCAATGGAGATTCTTATACTTCTAACAATTAGAGGAAAAGATACTACCATAGAGGATATAACTGCTGCAGTCTGGGTAAAAGCAATCCTGATTCCTGTTAAATTAAATAACAGGGATCCGATTATGCCATATTTCCCAAAAATTAGAATTAATATGTAACCTGTTGTAACAGGGGGAAGGACCAAAGGCAGATTAATAATACCATCAATTATCTGTTTCCCCTTAAAATTATATCTGCCCATAAAATAGGAGATTATTACCGCAATTGGAATATTAAAAACTGTTGCAAGGATTCCGATTTTTATTGAGATTAAAACTGTTACCAATACTGATTCACTCACTCTTTACTCCTTACTAACTGCACTGGAAAATCCATAATTTTTATAAATTTTTTCAGCTTCACTATCGACTAACAAAAATGTATAAAAATTATTTGCCATAAAATTATTGCTTATTAATGCTGAATAATAGTTTAAAGGAGAGTGAGAATCCTTTGGAAACTCATAAACAATATCTACTTTACTGCTTATTAATGCATCTGTTTTATATACAATACCAAAATCCACTTCTCCAAGTTCTACCATTGTTAATGCATCTCTTACATTTGCTGCGGGAAGAATCCTCTTTTTTAATTTACTATACCAGTTATAATATTCCAGAACCTCTTTTGCATAAGACCCTGCCGGTACATGGTTAGGATCTCCAATAGATAAACGACCAACAAAGAAATCCGGAAGATAGTCATTAGCTGTAAAAACTGCATCTTTTACCTTTTTTGACTTAATAAGTACTAGTGTGTTGGACAAGAAGGAATCCTTGGAGACTAAAAAATCAGTAAGGTAATCGACCCATTGTACTGAAGCAGAAATATAGATATCAGCGGAAGCACCATTTATAATCTGTTTTGCCAACACCCCGCTGGATGCTGTATTAATAACAACTTTAACTCCTGTTTTACTGGTATAAAGTTCAGAAACTTCCTCTATTAAATTATAACAACTTGCCGCAGCAAAAACTCTTAGAGAGTCTTTGCTGGTAGCTAGAGTGTAATTTGAGACAATTAATAGTGAAAGATACATAAATGCTGTTCTGAACTTCATACCTTTAATCCTTATGATATTACATAGTCCTCGTTAACTTCATTCTCTTCCATACTGTCAAGAATATTATCAATATCCTCTTCGGAAGTAATTCCGCCATACCAGGTATTTTCGGGATAGACAACCATTGCCGGACCTCTATCGCAAACTTTTAAACAGCTAGTAAGGGAGATCATAACATCATCCATACCTCTGTCTTGTAACTCTTCCTGAAGATATTGTATAAGTTCAACACCTCCGCTTTTGTCGCAGATCCCTTGTGGGGTTCCATTTGCCCTGAAACTTGCACATAAAAAAATGTGTTTTGCCGGTTTTTCCATATTTTATCTCCTAATTAATAAATTACTAACTACAACCCCCACCGGAGCCTTCACAGGCCTCCCCACAGGCTCTACTTCTGCATATCATTGGAGCAAGAGATTTTCCTTCATAAATTCTCTCTACAGCATCTGATAGAAGGCCCTCGATCTGAAAAACCTTTAATCCCTGCTCTTCAAGAACTTTTCTTGGTTTTTGGCCTATACCATTAACAATAATTGCACGACAATCTTTAAATGTATTCGCAAGTGCTACCCATCTGTTATCCATGGTTCCTTTGGGAGGTGTTATTCTTCTCTCCTTAAGTTTTACCATTCCATCAACTTTTTCATATACAGCTAAACTACTGGCTTCACCCAAGTGTTGATTTACTAACATTCCTTCCCTGGATGCTACTGCAACATAAGGTCTGTTCTCTTTTGGAAAAATTGACATACTTGATGCTGTAGCCATTAAATTTGACCACTTATCCGGGTCTTTATCACCAATTAATCCGGCAGCATCTGCTCTACATCTCTGACAGTGTTTCATTTGTGGCAGATACTTTTGAGCCTCTGCTTTAATTCCATGAATCAACTCTCTGCTTGGCTCTTCCAAATCCTGAAATGCAGCACCTTTTACCGGAATCATCGGGATGCAGTTAAAAAGATCTACACCTCTTTTTGCCATCTCTTTAGCAATATCTACTATGTGATGATCATTTATACCGGGAATTACAATAGAGTTAACTTTTACGGTAATCCCATGATCTTTTAGAGACGCAATGGCAGCTAACTGATTTTCCAGTAGAAGATTTGCACCCTCTTTTCCTCTAAATATATGTTTACCTACCTTAATCCAGCTGTAAATTTTGGCCCCAATCTCTGCATCTATAGCATTAACCGTTATAGTTACATGGCTTACGCCTATCTTGGCAATTTCATTTACTGAATTTAATATATTCAATCCATTTGAGGATAAGCATAAAAGTGCTTCTGGATGGGACTCTTTAATTAGTCTCATTGTCTGCAAGGTTGGTTCAGGGTCTGCAAATGGATCCCCCGGACCTGCAATTCCGGCGACTGAGATAGGAGCAGATTCGCAAATCTCATCAAAAAACCAGGCGGCCTGTCCCGGTGATAAAATTCCACTTGTAACTCCAGGCCGTGACTCGTTAACACAGTCATAATCCCTGTTACAGAATCCACACTGAACATTACACTCAGGTGCTACAGGAAGATGAACCCTTCCGTGACTTTTCGCAGCTTCTTTATTAAAACAGGGATGCTTTGCCAGATCCTGACTTGTTTTCTTAACTTTTACACTCATATCTTCCTCCAAAATTTTATTGATAAGAGAATCCAACAGGGGATTCGTTCTGTTTTGTTGTTAAAATTGTGTTTGTTACATGGTCTAGTAAATTCATAGTTCCCCCATAACCTATGTGCTGAAATCTTGGCCCTCCAACTCTATCGTGAATTGGGAAACCACATCTTACCAAAGGAATATTTCTATCCCTTGATATTCTGTAACCCTTACTGTTTCCAATAAGTAGATCTACATCCATTCCTTCCAGCAATTCATCCAGAGTCTTGAAGTCGACATTAGCTCTCACAATTTCCGGCTTAGTAAACTCAAGACAACTATCTATATACTTTTCAAACTCATTAAATGGTGTTCCGCAGGCACAAATTACAGGGGTAATACCGACCTCATCTAAAAATGATGCTATTCCCGCAACAAAATCTGCATCACCATAAACAACAGCTCTTTTACCAAAGGTATATTTGTGGCAGTCTGCATAGGCGTCTACCAGTCTTGCCCTTTCCTGAAGATAGTAATCATTTGTCTTATTACCGCTTTTCTTGCATAAGAGCTGGGTTAGATCATCACACCCCCTAATCCCTATTGGAGGACGAAGACCAAAGAAATCTACACCGAACTCACTCTCAAGGGTTTTTCCGGGATTAATCTCATCCTTTAAAAACGGGCTAAACCCAATAGATGTTTTTGCTAAATGAGCCGAAGAGATCTTCTTTAATGGAGTTCCCCCCGGAGCAATTGGAACATACTCTCCCCATATTCCTCCATCCAAGGTTTGGGAATAATCCGGGAGAAGCATGTAATCCTCTCCAAAATAACTTGAAACAAGCTGATGCATATAACGTAAATCTGCAGTAGAGTAGATTGATGGAAAAATATTAATCTTTTGTCTTACTTTATCACTTTTGGATTTCCCCATAAGAACACTTGTAACTGCAGCATAAAACCCGTCGAGATGGGCACCACCAAATGGAGGAGGTGTTATGGATATAATTTCTGTGTTACTCTCTTTGGAACACTCGGCACAATATGCCTTTACATCATCTCCAATTGTTTCTGACAGACATGTAGCTGCTACAGCAATTAATTTAGGCTCATATTTGGCATTAACATTTTCTATAGCAGCCATTAGGTTTGTTTTCCCTCCAAATATAGCTGATGTTTCGCTAAAACTTGAGGATGCAATATCCAAAGGCTCCTTAAAGTGGCTTATCATATATCTTCTTATATAAGTGGCACACCCCTGGGATCCATGCATTATACTCATTGCCGACTCTATACCCTTTATTGCAAGGCTTACCCCTAATGGAGCACAAACTTTACATGGATTAGTTGTTGATACATAATCAGGACTTTCTGATGTTTTAATCATATAACCTCCCTAAGTGTTCCAAATTTTCTTGGAACAAATTTCCAAACAGGACTCATTACAGAGCTGTAAACTTCTTTAAAAAAGTTGATCATTCCTTCATACCCTGCCAAACCTATTTTTCTTTCATGATTGTGATCGCAAAAACCAATCCCGATTTTATAAGCTATTGGTCTCTCTTTAACTCCACCAATAAAAAGGTCTGCACCCTTCTCAATTACAAAGTTGGACAGCTCCAGAGGGTTTGAGTCATCTAGAATTACGCACCCTGGATCACACAGCATTTTTAACTGTTCATAATCTGATTTGTTCCCTGTTTGAGATCCAGCAACAACAACTGACATTCCAATTAGTCTCAAGGCTTTTATTAAAGAGAAAGCCTTAAATGCCCCTCCAACATAGACTGCGGCCCTCTTTCCACTTAAAGCCTGTCTGTACTTGGTAATTTCCGGCATAATTTTGGAAATCTCTTCACTTACAACTTTTTCTGCCTTTTCCCTTACTTCCGGGTAGTCACTAAAAAAATCTGCAACATCATATAAAGCCTTGGACATATCCTCTATTCCAAAATATGAAACTCTCATGTGGGGAATCCCATACTCTTTCTCCATATGCTTTGCTAAGTAGGTTAATGACCCTGAACATTGAACAACATTTAAACTGGCTCCATGGGATTTAGCAATTTTTTCTACCCTTCCATCTCCAGTCATTATAGAAACAACCTCTATACCCATACGTTCATAGTAGTTCTGAATTAGCCATGCTTCTCCGGCAAGGTTGAACTCTCCTAAAATATTTATACTTAGTTTTGGAACATTACTTGTATCCCCGGTTCCTACAATTTTTGCCAAGGCATCGCAAGCAGCTTTATATCCATCTTTTTTAGTACCTTTAAACCCTTCAGAATGGACAGGAATAACCTGTATCCCAACTTTATCAGAGACTTTTTTACAAACAGCCCCAATATCATCTCCAATTATTCCTGTAATACAGGTTGCAAAAACAAAGGCTGCTTTAGGTTTATGCTCTGCAATTAACTTCTCTAATGCACTTTCAAGTTTTTTCTCTCCGCCATAAATAACATCCTTCTCCTGTAAATCAGTAGAAAAACTTAAACGGTGAAGCTCTGGCCCTGAACTTAAACTTCCTCTAATATCCCATGTAAATGATGCACAACCTATTGGGCCGTGAACTATATGTAAAGCGTCTGCAACCGGATACAGTACAACACGAGAACCGCAAAATACACAGGCTCGCTGACTAACAGAACCTGCCAAAGATGTTTTTTCGCAAGATATAGAACCGCTATTTTCAGTTTTTATCATTACCTGATCTTTTCTTTCATTTAATAACAACGAACTCATATCAAATCCCCTTTGCTAATATTTATTGCAAAGCCCATGCCAAATTCTGATTATTGGATTTTTATTCACTATTTATCCCTCTTTTTACATTGAAGTAGAAATAGTTTGGTTAATTTAGTCAGGTTTTACCTCAGTGTAAAATATATAATTTCCCAAAATAACAATAATGTTTGTCCTTCAATTCCAAGTTTCAAATTTGTAGCAATTAATTTTTAATAACAGGATAAATTCACAATTATTTGTATCTTTATTTACTAAAATGCTTTAAATTAGGGATTTGGAGGTAGTAAATGGATAAAATTAAATATGCAATTGTAGGATCCGGATGGAGATCAAAATTTTATATACGGATTGCCCAGGCATATCAGAATGATTTTCAAGTTACAGCCATGCTTGTAAGAAGCAGTCAAAAAGCAGAGTCATTTAAAAAAGAGTTTGGAATTAATGTAACAACAGAAAAAAATGAATTCTTGGAATCTAAACCGGATTTTATAGTTGTTGCAGTTAGCAAAGACGATATTTTTAATGTTACAAAAGAGTATTCTGACCTGGGAATTCCTGTCCTGGCAGAAACACCTGCAGGAATCCATCCCGACGATCTTAATAAATTATGGAATATGCAGCAAAACTCAGGTGCAAAAATTCAAATTGCAGAGCAGTATCACCTATATCCATCATATCAGTCCATACTTAGAGAGGCTAACTCTGGAAAACT
>QKAW01000002.1 GCA_003247135.1 Spirochaetales bacterium
TTATCTGTTGCTACTGCACTCTCTTGTAGTACCGGTGCTGATAAATCCTTGATTACTGTTTGACTATTTGAAAGAGTTGTATTATCTGCTTTATCTGTTGCTCTAAAGTAGATTAAGTTTGAACCCTCTGGTAATGAGGTTAAATCTACTGTTTTAGACCAGTTATCTGTTCCGTTTACACTTGTCCAGTTACTGTTATCAAGTGAGTACTCTACTCAAGTGAGTACTCTACTCTCTTGATTCCACTTGTTGTATCAGAAGCTGTTCCAAATATGGTATAACTGTTACCTATATAGTCCCCGGGGTTAGAGGTAACTGATGGTTGTTCAGGATTAGTTGCATCCATTACAATGTTTCTGGTTAAAACTGTAGTTCTTCCTGCGGCATCTAGGGCTGTGAAAATTACTGTAAAAGTTCCGTCTGTTGTATTCGGAAGTGTATAACTCCACACATTATTGTCTGCAGTTGTTGACAGATTATTATCTACACCATCTAAATCTATTACTCCAGTAAGATCGCTTACTACACCATTAACACTAACTTTTAAACTTGCAAGAGCATTTGAATCCCACGCTTTACCTGTAAAAATTACATTACTATTTGTTATTTTTTCTGCAGAACTTCCTACTGCTGTCTCGGTTAATTCCGGATTAGCTGTATCGTAGTTAAAGTTTACTGTTTTTACTACTTCAGGGTTTAATCCATCAGATGCTTTTACATAGAGTTTTCTTGCTCCCTGGACGGTCTCAGTTCCTACTACAGGACTGAAATCCACTATTTTATTCCAATTAAGACCGGAAATTGTTATTGGAACCCAAGTTACATTATCTCGGCTATAAGAAAGTTCTGTTACACCTTTTCCGCCGTTGTCTGTTGCTGTTCCTCGGATTGTAAAACTACTTGATTCTGCAATTGTAGTAGCTATTGGAGCTGTTATCTCTAAATCTGGAGAAGTTGTATCAATTGCTACACTTCTTGAGTATGTTGTCTCTTCTAATGTTCCATCCGTTACTTTTATAATTACATCATATAAACCTTCAGTTAATGGAAGAGATGCACTCCAGTTTGTTGTTCCTGTTACAGTTAGAGCTGTTGAACCTCCACCGTTTAGAGAGTAATTTACTTCAACAGAAGATATTCCATTGTTATCTGAAGCTATACCAGTTAAATAAACTGCATCTTTTACATAGCTAAAAGAAGTTCCTACTCCAGATATTGTTGTTACAGGTTTTGCTGTACTTACCTTGTAACTTATTTTATTCAATGAGATTTCATTGTCATTTATATCTTTTAAAATAATTTCAGAACTTTCATTTCCGGCTTTATCCAAGGCCTTGATTTTTATTGATCCCTGTAAAGTATCTGTCAATCCAATAAGGTTTATCGACCAATCTAGCCACAAATTGGTTGTTGATGCAGAAACCCAACTTATTCCATTATCAATAGAGTATAGAATACTATCTAATCCTGAGACACCAACTTCTTCGGCTCTACCGGAAATTACGTAGCTAGACCCGGTAATTAGTTGAGAATCTTTAAAATTATCAACATAAATAATTGGTTCCTTTGTATCTACAATTACATTTTTAGAAAGAGAAACTGTTCTGCCAACTGCATCTTTACCAGATATATTTACAGAATATGAACCTTCTCCACCGGAAATTGGTATTGTTTGACTAAAATCCATCGATTTTCCACTACCTGTAATTTCAACAGGATAATCAGAAAGATCTATTTGTGTATTATTTAATGACGATGTTACTAATATCGGATTTGACCCTAAATCAAGATTATCAGAAATACTACCTGTAATAATAAAGTCTGAACTTCTGTAAACAGGCTCAACATAGCCAGAAATTGTTAATGCAGGATTTACATTATCCTTAACAAATGTTGTTATACAGTTTTCACTAATATTTCCAGCTTGATCTGTAGCACGAATATATAATGTTTTTAAACCATCTACCTGATTAGAAATATCTATTGTTTTAGACCAGTTTTTAGTTCCTGATACCTGAGTCCAGTTGCTGTTATCAAAGGAGTATTCAACTTTTGATACACCATCTGCAATATTATCATTAGATGTTCCAGAAATATAGATTGATGAAGTTTCATAACTACCAAATGTTGATGTTATAACAGGTGTATCCGGGGATGTAGTATCTTTTAAGATTTTTCTTGTTACTGAAAAACTCTTACCTGAGATATCAAAAACAGTAAATTTAAGTGTATATTCTCCATCAACTGTTTCAGGTAGTGTATAAGTCCATTTTACATTATCAGAATTTGTTGAATCTATTTTATCTGAAATATCTGTTATTACACCGTTAACATCTACATTAAGACGTTGTATTCCATTTGTATCCTTTAATGTTCCACCAAAAAGAACATCACCTTTTTTTATTAACTGATTCTCGGTAGCTATTATATTTTCTGTTATTTCCGGATTTTCATTATCTATATAAAATTTAATCTCAGAAGATACTTTATTTATTTCATCATCTATAACACCATTAATTTTCTTTAAATAATTATCTGAAACATTTAGTGTAAAAAAGTAAAGCCCTTCTGGAATATCCTTTAATGGAACTTCCCAATCAATTCTAGCACCATCACCACTGTTACTAATTTCAGAAGCAATTATTGATTTTACTAGGGTTTTATTTTCATCATATATTTTTACTATTATCGAACCGGATTTTACTCCATCATCGTCGGAAACAGACCCTGAAATTTTACTGTTCTGAGTAAATAAATTTTCAACTGCATCCGCATTTTCAAGCTTACTATTTATTGAAGAACCAAAGGTAATTACCGGATTGTCAGAAAGTTTATCTATAGTTATTTTTTTATATTTTTCTTCCAGATCCACAGATACATTACCAGATGAATCATAGGCTTTTACATCAAAGTTAACCTCAACTTTTGAATCATCAATTGGATAAAAAATTCGTGTATCCAGATTAAAAGACCATTTACTACCATCTAAAATTGCATCACCTTCAATATTATCAACTTTGTAGTGAACTTTCGACAACTGGTTATCTGTAGCTTTACCAGAAATAGTAATAATCCCATTTACTAGAGAAGGAATGCTTATATCGCTACCCAAAAGTATCGGTTTTGTGCCATCAACGTAATAATTAATCGTTTCAGGTGTTTGCTTGTTACTACCATCAACAGCAATAACTTTTATAGTAACATTCCCCTGAAGTTGTGAAACAGGAACCAGGAATGACCAGGTATTATCAGCACCTAAGACAGCATTCCCTAATAAACTTTCATTTATATATACTTCTACTCTTTCAAGAAAAACCTTGTCTGATGCAGTTCCTGAAATTGTAAAATCTGAATTAAAAGAGCTGTTACTAACTGGATTTAAGATTTTTACTTCAGGTGCTGTTTTATCTAGCCCAAAAATTGCATTATTCTCTAGATTCGATAAACCGGTAACTGAACCAATTACATCCTTCACATCAATAGTAAAATAGTACAAACCTTCATCGATTCCACTACTATCCTGACTCTGCTCCATTACAAAACCTGGCCATTGACTACTTTCAAGGGGAACATCCAGATTAAAACTTCTTGTGCCGGAGGGTGATGCAGTCCCTTTTCGAATTAAAGTGTTAGACTGTTTATTATAAACAGATAAAACGACGGAGTCTAATCCGTCGTCATCAGTAATTCTACCCGAGAGAAAAACAGAACTTGAAAAAGCTTTATAGTTTTCTGCTTCACTTAAATCCCAATCAGGAAGAATTATTTTAGGTCTATCTGAATTCTGATCTATATTAAGATATAACTTAAAAGAATCATAGTTTCTTCTAATTGTTGTTAAAACGGGCCAATATTGGGAATCTGCCAGATGTTGAATTGTAACTCTGGAAACACCCAATGAAGGAGTGACAGCCCCTAAGTCATCGTTAAAGTAAAAAAATGAATTTTGATTTCCAGCGATATCAAATGCATTAATAACCAGATAGTATTTTTCACTACCATTATTTCCAATATTATTGGTTATTGTATCAAGTTGAAATGTCCAATCTCCGGTACCTTGTGCTGTACCACCAAACTTTTTGTTTGGATCGGATTCTGAAATAATATAAACTTCTACTTTATCAACTTTTTGATCCAGAACTGAACCTTTAACAGTAAGAAGACCATTTATTAAATCCAGGTCCTGTACTCCAGGAGTGGATACCAGAACTACAGGTAGTGTATTATCAATATAAACAATTCTGTTTTTTGTAGTTGTCTTGTCTGCAGAATCTACAGCAGTAACTGTAAATTCAATTTCTCCATCTGTATATTTACCTATATCTTTAGAGTTAATATCTAAAGACCAATTACTATCTTTAACAGTTGCTGCTTGGGTCTCGACTGCTCCAGTAATTGAGTTTGTAAAAGTTATATTTACGGATTTTATGCTTGTATCATCTGTTGCCTTACCTTTTAAAGTAAAAACATCCTTCACATACTGTCCGTTTACAGGTGAATCTATAGTAAGAACAGGTTCTTTTAAGTCAACCTTCTCTCCAAAACCGGATGTTACTAAATCGCAGGCAACAAAAGTTGCAATAAATAGAATTAATAACAGATAATTTATCTTATTTTTCATTTATCCCCCAAGAATAACTTATATTAACTGAAGATAATATATATGACAAGAATTATTAACTTATGTTCATATTATTATTTTATTTATTTATCGTCATCTACAAATTTTTATTGAGTTTAATTATTCTTTGGTTAGAAGAACCTCTAAATTTTAGCTCTGGATCTAATAAATCGTATATAAATGGACCATCAACTAAGACATCAACCATATTCAAAAGTTTTACGTATTTACTGTTTTTTAGTAAATCCTCATAGATATAGCCGGAATAGCACCAGATATTTAACCCATGAGACCTTAAATTATTAACAAAGATTAATATTTCATCAATATTTTCCTCTTGAAAAGGTTCACCTCCACTTAGAGTTACCCCATCAATAAAGTTTTTGTTCTTAAGAACCATCTGAGTTAATTCTTCAACGGTATAATCTGCACCGGATTTTTTATCCCAAGTTTCAGGATTATGACACTTATAACATCTGTGAGGGCATCCGGAAAAAAATATAACCGATCTCCAACCCTCTCCATTTGTGGAACTGCAATCATAGAATCCTGAGATATTTAGCATTAGTTGTTAAAATCATGGGAAACTCTATCCCTTTGCTCTGCTAGTTTTCCTCTATTCCATTTATCCAGTGTACCAACAAGATAACCAGTAATACGTTCTGTAATATCAATATTCTTACTACCACATTTAGGACATGTAACCGGTTGCCTGTTATAAAAATGAGTTCCACAATCAAGACAACTATTATCAAAATGGTTTATAGATACATAACCAACATTAATATCCAGCATATAATTAACTGCCTTATTTACAGCCTTTAGATTATCAGCAGGATTTCCATCCATCTCAATATAAAATATATGACCGGAGGGAGTTAATGGATGATACTTTGCTTCTATGTTAGCTTTATGAAAAACTGAGCATTTATAGTAAACTGGAACATGATTACTGTTTGTGTAGTACTCTCTGTCAGTTACACCTTCAATTATACCAAATATTTTCCGGTCAGAATCTGTAAATTTATGGCTTAAACCTTCTGCAGGTGTTGCCAAAAGTCCAAAATTCTTATCGAATCTATCAGAAAACTCCTTACACTTGTTATACATGTAAGTTACTATTTCCAATCCAAGTTCCTGTACAGTTTCATCTTCACCATGGTGTTTACCTTTTACATAATTACCTTCCTGATCCCGAGTAGAGGTAAGGGCCACAAGTGTTTCTGCCAAACCAATAAAGCCGATACTTAAAGAGAAATGCTTTATAATATTTTCGACCCGATCATTTGGTTGTATACCTTGGTTATATTCAGCAATATATTTCATAACATATGGAAATTGTCTTGCTAAAGCAGTTTTTTGCCAATTCCATCTATTTATTAATTGTCTTGCTGCATTCTCCATAAATTTATCTAACTCTTTGTAAAAAAAGGTTAATCTGCTTTTTAAATCAGAACCCTGAGTAAGTGATTTTAATGCTATTCTTACAATATTAATTGAAGTAAATGATGCGTTCCCTCTACCAACGGAGCTATTATCTCCAAATCGGTTTTCAAAAACTCTTGTACGACACCCCATTGTACTTGGCTCATAATACCATCTGTTTGGGTCATCAATCCTCCATTGCTCACTCTGGTTAAATGGGGCATCAAGATTAATAAAATTAGGGAAAAAACGCTGTGCTGTAACTTCTTGAGCCAGGAGAAATAGATCATAATTTTTATCACTCTCATATCTGTTAATGCCAGTTTTAACTTTAAAAATAGATATTGGGAAAATTGCGGTTTTCTTCTCATTTCCTACACCATTCTGAACAGCTTCCAGAAAACTTTTTATTACTAATCGCCCTTCTGCTGATGTATCTGTTCCAAAATTAAGAGATGAAAATGGAACCTGGTTTCCACTTCTTGAATTCATAATATTTAAATCATGAATAAGACCCTCCATTGATTGTTTTGTCTCTTTTACAGTTTTATTTATAGCTTGCTGAAGAATTCTGTCATAACCTTTAAGCCCATCCAGACTTTTGAATTTATATTCATCTATATCTACACTATCAATTTCTAAATCCATTTCCATAAATTCTGCCACTTCTTTAAGATGCTCCTTAAAGGATAATTTTACAAAAGGCGCCATATTAAAATCGAAAGCATGTATAGACTGTCCTCCATGCATCTCGTTTTGTGACGTTTGTATAGATATTGCAGTAAGTCCTACTGCTGTTGAAATTCTTTTTGGGGATCGA
Organism: Spirochaetales bacterium; assembly: GCA_003247135.1. Taxonomy (GTDB): domain Bacteria; phylum Spirochaetota; class Spirochaetia; order DSM-2461; family DSM-2461; genus Thiospirochaeta. The sequence goes on from QKAW01000002.1 coordinate 6,867, forward strand.
ACTCCACCATTTACAGTATCAAATCCATTTTTAAAAACCTTACCAAGATCGGTTTGTATACAGGTAAGTGATTTGGTTAAATAGAAATCAAGATCATGAATATGCATATCCTTTCTTTCATGGGCAACTCTGTCTTGATGACTTAATAAACTTTCCAAGGCAAATTCTTTAGCACTTTCAAAACCTACTTTTGAAATCATACCTGAAGGTGTCTCAGTATTCATATTACCATTTTCATTTGTTAAATCATTCTTTTTGGCTTGTATCATCTCATCAATCTGATGATAAACCTTACTTCTTCTAATCCTGTTTCTTTTATTCCGATAAAGAATATACTCTTTGGCAATCTCTTCATTAATGTGCATTAACTCTTTTTCTACCAAATCCTGTATCTTCTCTATTTCAATCTGAATTATTTTATCTTTTAAAAGCTGATTTTCTACTTTTGTAGCAATGTTTGAAATTTCTGAACTATATTCATACCCCAGGGTTAAGCATGTCTTTAACACTGCATTTTCTATTTTAGTACGATCAAATGTTACTATTTTACCATCTCTTTTTACAATATTCATCTCATCACCCCTAGTGCTTATGTTAACTCAATACAATAAATATACACCACAGATTGTGTATAATACAAATTGTTTTGTTAATATACATAAGTTTGGGACTTGAGTCTACTAAATACATTCCATTAATTCAATTTTTTTATCTATTATGCATTTTTCAAAATTATTTGTTATATATTCAGTAACATTTTCACATCCTCGGAACTGTTCTGCATCAATATTTATTACATAACCTCTATTTCGTCCATTTTCCTTAGATTTGTACAAACATTTGTCAATTATGGAAATAGCTGATTTAAAATCGAATAAATCCGCGGTTGTAGATGGAAACATCATTGCACCTAAAGAACAGGTTTTAAAAATAGTATCTCCATTATCCATTTGAAACCCAGATTCTGATACTGATTTTCTAATTTTGTTTACAATATTTAGAATATAATTCTCATCAAACTCTCTTAATATAAGAAGAAATTCCTCTCCTCCTAACCTTATAACATAATCCTCAGGTCTAATTACATAGGAAAAGATTCTTCCCAGCTCCTTTATCACTTTATCCCCGGAACTATGACCGTAAATATCATTAACTTCTTTAAAATGATCCAGATCTGCAATTATCATAGCATAACAATTCTCTCTTTTGACTAAATCATTTTTATACATATCAACAAATGTTTTTGTCTGTGGTATTAAAACTTCTTCCAAAAATCTTCTGTTATAAATTCCTGTAAGCTGATCTTTAAAATATCTATCCTGAAGCTGATTGTTAGCCTGTTGTAGCTCTTGGGTTCTAAGCCTAACAGCATCTTCCAACTCATTTGTATAGGATTTCATTTTTTTTATTATCTGAATATTTTTAAACCCATAGGAGATCTTTTCTGATAAAAAAGTGTAAATAATTTCAGGAGCCTCTGCTTTCTCTATAAGTATGTAACCAACTTCAACATCATTAATAACAATGCTTTTGGTAATATATATAATATTATCAGGATCATCAATTTTCTGAGGAAGTAGTTTAGAAAGATTAAATCTGTAAACTTCATCATCAAGAAGATTCTTCATATTTCTGGTAAAAAACAACTCTCCAATACCTGGGGTTTCAGTATATAAAACAATAAAACAGTTTTTTACTCTTATATTTGATAGATTGTTCTTTAGAATATCCTTCAACTCTTCATCGGAATTTGAAGTAAGCAGTCTGTCACCAATAAAATTTATATATTGAATAAGTGAAAGGTTATCAATATTTCTATAATCATCAATTTTTTTCTCAACCTCATATAGTGTGAGAATAGACCTTGTTATAATTGATGATATGAAAATCTGTCTATCTTTGTAGGTAATTCTGTTAACTATATCAATATAATACTCTTCAAGAACGTACTTCCAGAATGCAGCATCCAGCTGTATAGATAAAGTACTTAATAGAATATCTTCCATTACCCGGGTTAAATCATCGCCATCCTGACTAATATCACAATAAATTATACTATCAGCAATCCGCTCTATTGAACGCCTTAATAAAATTCCGGACTCTCCAATTTCATACCCAAACTCCCTATCTTCAATAATTCTGTCTCTGGCATTATAAATAATCTCATCGATTAATGGTTGATCATTGTTAGCAATATCACCTCCAGTTTTAAAACCAGTACTTCTTATACAACCACAGGATTCTCGATTCATTATTTTTACGTCAACTAAAGAGAGTTCTTGATTCTTGATTTTTAAAAGAATATTATCCACATATGTTCCTGCAAGTAGACCTATATTAAAAAATGGCTGTAAAACAGTAGTTAATGATGGGCTATAACAACTACTTATATCTAAATTATCATAACCTACAACAGCTACATCCTCCGGAACAGAGTATCCCCTGGAATTTAAAGCCCTAATAACCTCAAATGCGGCAAGATCATGGCAGCAAACAACTGCTTCAAATGTCTCACGACGTACATCCATAATTAGTGATATACCCTTTCTCCCATCACCAGGAGAAAAGGAGCCGGGAGCTACCAGTTTTGAATTATACTGAATTTTATATTTTGATAAGGATTCCTTATAAGAAAAAAAACGATCTAAAGCTTCCTGATTCGTATCCGGCCCTTTAATAAACGCAATCTTTCTTAAACCATGACCTTCAATTAAATGGGACATAAGGAGGGAAATTCCTTTTTTATTATCAACTATAATATTAACTAGACCTGGTATTTCTACTCCATAGTTAATTATTGGAACATTAGGGAGACAACTAACAAAGTCCTGTAATCCTTCTTTGCCTATTATAGAAGATATTGGTGATGATAAAATAATAATAATATCAACATTTGATTTATAGATCAGTGAAAAAAGAGAACTGTGTTGAATTTTATCTTTATGATAATCTTTTTTAAAGTTTGAAACAAAAACAAAAGTTTTGATTTTTTTCTCTTTACAATAAGAATCAAATCCATTTAAAAATGCCTTTTGTGAAAAATCGTATAAGTTAGTTAAAATTATCCCCACTCTTTTCATATAATAATTATAATATATTAATAGAAAAAGTAAAAAAAATTTTTAGGATGTTATATGGTAAGAGATTTAATGTTTAATGGTCAGTTTTATCCAGAAAAAATTGATGCTGTAGAAAACTTTATTTTTAACAATGCTCCGGCTCAATCGTTTGACAATAATTTAGTAGGTTTAATAGTACCCCATGCAGGCTGGGTTTACTCTGGAATTACTGCACTAAAAGGATACAGTGTAAAAACAAACAGGAAGATTGATAATATTTATCTTATTGGACCATCCCATAGATTTCCTTTTATTGGAGTAGCATTAGCTGATTATACAGCATTAAAGACCATAAGTTCTCAAATTAGTGTTAATTTTGAATTACAGAAAGAGTTTTCCAGCATAGAAAATGTATTAATTAACAATGATGCACATAAATTTGAACACTCACTTGAAGTTCAGCTGGAGTTTATTAAATATTACTATCCTGATTCAACAATAGTTCCTATAGTCGCGGGTTTTAGATCCTCAGATACACTTTCTAAAATTATAGATTTATGCTTGAATGACAAAGATTCTTTAACAGTTATTTCTTCAGATCTGAGCCATTATCAGAATTACTTTGTAGCACAAAAGCAGGATAGTCAAACTCTGAAAAAAATTGAGTTATCCAAACTAATAGATGATAAAGATGCATGTGGGCATGAAGTTATTAATGGATTTATCAAGTCTAATACTTTTAATAGATACAGAACAAAGCTTTTGGACTATAGAAACTCTGGAGATACAGCAGGAAGTAAGGATAGTGTTGTAGGTTACTGTGCAATGGAGATTATAGAATGAGTGACACTCTAATTAACTTGGCTTTGGAAACCATTAAAAAAGAGTTGGGTTTACCATCAAGGGATATAAAAATAAATAATGATTGGCTAAAAGAGAGAGCAACTTTTGTAACCTTAACTATAGATAAAAAATTAAGAGGTTGTATTGGCTCACTTTATCCAAGAGATTCTATATACAATGATGTAATAAATAATTCATTACTTGCTGCTTTTAAAGACCCAAGATTCCCGCCACTACAGTTAAATGAGATTAATAATCTAGAAATTGAGATTTCTATACTTGGGGAATTAAAGGAACTACATTTCAAAACAGAGCATGATATTATAAACCTGCTAGAGCCCTATAAAATGGGACTAGTTCTGGAACATGGATACAAAAGAGGCACTTTCTTACCCCAGGTTTGGGAACATTACCCATCTCCTGAAGATTTTCTTTACCACTTAAAATTAAAATCCGGATTACCTAGTAACTTTTTTAGTAAAGATATGAAGGTATATTACTACTATGTTGAGAAAATTTCTAATGAAGTGTGATATTTGCCCACACAATTGTGACTTACATCACAATGGGTTAGGTTTTTGCGGATACAGGATTAATAATTTAGGTAAATTTTCTGCAGTAAATATTGATCCAATTGAGAAAAAACCTCTCTATCATGTTTATCCCGGGAGTAAAACCCTCTCTCTTGGTTCAATCGGTTGTAATCTTAATTGTCCATGGTGTCAAAACTGGCAGATAAGCAGGGTTAAAATCAATGAATTTGAATTAAAAGAGTTAAAGGTTGAAGATTTAATAAATATTCTGGATAAAAACAGTCTGGACTCTGTTACATTTACATATAATGAACCTACATTATCCTATGAGTATATTACTGAAAATTCCAAAGTCCTAAAAGATTCAGGTTTTAAAGTGAATATTGTTACTTCAGGATATATTTCAAGTAAATATTTAGAACCATTTTATGAAAATATAGATGCTGTTAATGTAGATTTAAAATCATTCAATCATAAAACCTATAGTAAGATAATTGGGGGTGATCTTGATACAGTTCTAGAAACATTAAAATATCTGTCAAAATCCCATTGCTGGTTGGAAATTACAACACTGTTAATACCGGATTTAAACGATTCAACAAAAGAGATTGATAAACTTTCCAACTGGATTAAAAACGACTTAGGTAGTAATATTCCACTGCATTTTTCTGCCTTCCACCCATGCTACAAATATAATCATAAAAACAGTACCCCAAAGGAGACCATTTTTGCAGCAATTGATATAGCAAAAAAAAATGGTATCGAATACATTTATCCAGGGAATATAGGAATTAGTGACAAAACTTCAACTTTCTGCATTAATTGCGGTAACAAATTAATACACAGAGATGGGTATAACATAAAAAATTATCTTAAAAACAGTAATTGTCCAAAATGTGATAATAAACTTCCTGGTCTATTTATATAAATGAATAGAGTAGTTTTATCTCTTGAGCCCAAATTGATTCATCAATTGTTTCCAGAACCATTGGAACATTATCGAATCTTTCATCCTGCATAATATATCTGAATGCATCCAGACCAAGAAAACCTTCTCCAATTGAGTGATGCCTATCCTTTTTACTTCCCAGTTCTGTTTTGGAATCATTTAAGTGAACGCCTTTCAGGTATTTAAATCCTATTAATTCCTCTATAGTATCAACAGTTTTTCTGTATTGATCATAAATTCTAAAATCGTATCCTGCGGAAAAAGCATGGCATGTATCCAAACAAAAACCGATTCTGCTTTTATCCTCTGTTAACTCAATAAGTTTTCCTATATGTTCAAATTTATACCCCATATTAGAACCTTGTCCTGCTGTATTTTCCAGAACTAAAGTGACACAGGTAGTATTACTTAAAACTTTGTTTATACTTTCAGAAATTTTATTAAGACACATATCTTCAGAATATCCACCTAAATGGCTACCTGGATGTATATTTAATCTGTCTAAACCTAATAGTTTACATCTTTCCAGCTCTTTAATAAGTGAATTAACAGACTTTTCTCTTTTATCATTATCAGGATTACCAAGATTAAGTAGATAACTTCCATGGGGCAGAACATGCTCTGGTTTATAACCGTAATTATTCATTCTCTCTCTAAAAATTGAAATATTACTATCTGTTAAATCTTTAGCCTCCCATTGTCTCTGATTTTTTGTAAATAGAGCAAAACTTTTGGCTCCTATTAATGAAGCATTATATGGAGCATTCTCTACTCCTCCAGAGGCTGATACATGGGCACCAATTAATTTCATTAGCAACTACCCCAAAGTTCACTATCATTACTAACGCTAATCAGCATATCTCCATATTTTTTTATTTTTTCAAGAGCTTTTTCTCTATCCATATTTATATTTCGAATTCTTAAACTATCAATATCTTCACTTTTCCATTTTTTACCAAATGATTCTATTACTTCTTTAGGATTTTTTAGTTCTGAGGATACAATATAATCAGTAAAATCAGAGTTATGCATTATCCAAATTCTGTCACTAACACTCTTTGTTGATCTTGCAAACCATATTGATATATAAGGAACTGCAAGCCATTCTAAAAATATAGACCCATTATAATTGATCTTTTTTTCACTTATATAATCCAGTATATTTGCATATTCACTGTTCGACCACTCTTCATGTTCTTCTGGTGGCTTAAAAGATTCATTTTTACTCAACATTAAATACCCCTTTCAATTAATTATTTTTCTGTATTTTAAAACCAGATACTATATTCACAACCACAATATTTCTGTCTGTATAAATCCAGTTCTTTTGACAGATCACAACTCAATTTAAAGCCATTTTCTTTACAAAAGTCTATAGCCAGAAATTTAATTCCAAATTCTTCAGCAATACGATTACCAATTTCCATAATAGTTTTTGAATTTTTGTGAGGACTAATTGTTAAGGTTGATGAAAAATAGTTAATTCCAAGCTCCCTGGCCTTTTTTGCAGTTCTTATAAAACTGAATTCGAAACATTTTAGACACCGATTCCCTTTTTCCGGTTCACTTTCCAAACCTTTTATATATTCCAACCATGTATCATGTTCATAATTATCAACTTCAATACTATTATTATAATAATCTGAAACTTTTAAAGCTGAATCATATCTTTTTAAAAACTCATCTTTTGAATTAATATTTGAATTAGCAAAATAGAGGGTTATATCCCAATCTTTAACTTTTGGAATTGAACCAACCGCACATGGACCACAACAAACATGTAATAAAAGCTTCAAATAAATCTCCTTTTTTATTAATATAATTATTATTTTTTTTTGCATCAATGGAAGGAGAACCTATTTTGTCTGATAGAATAGAATATATTTCGGAAAATGATCTTGAATATAGGGATTTCTTTACCCCTCAATATTACTGGACTGAGAGTTTTTCTCCCCAAATCTATATAGCTCTAGCTAAAAAAGGTTTTATCTCAGTAAGTTGCAATTTACAAAAACAGGATATATTGCTACCTGAAATGCAAAGTGCTTATGCAGTATTGGATTTTAAAAATTTAAGAAAAAGAAAAAAGTTAAATTGTTTATTAAAATCTGATTACTCTCTAAAAATTAATAAAAATCTTGATATTATTATTCCTAAACTAATAGAGCATCACGGTAAAGAGTGTTGGCTTACTGAAAGCTATATAAAAATGTTGTATAAACTATTAAATTATTCTTTAGATAAGGATAATTTTGAACTGGCAACAGTTCTACTTTACAGCAATAATACTCTAACAGCAGGAGAAATTGGTTATTTTATAGGAAAGACCTATACAAGTTTAACCGGATTTTTTAATAGAAATTATAAAAACTGGGGTTCATTTCAATTGTTTCTTCTTGGAAAATATTTAGAAGAAAGAGGACTGGATTTCTGGAATCTTGGGCATCCATATATGGATTATAAACTAAGTTTAGGTGCAAAAATTCTGGAAAACTCCGATTTTCTTAACAGATGGTCACTTAGCACTCAGTTTAAAAATTAAATCATTTTGTACTTTAAACCATATATTTTTTTTATCATCAACAAACAGATTGGTTATCAGTTTTGAAGGCAAAGTAATTTCTCTAATTAAATCTACATCTCTTTCACCTATTTTTAGCAATAAAAGAGAGTTAAAATCCTGTCTAGGTACAAGTAAATACTCATTGGAAATTAGTGCCATATTTAGATTATCTGAACTTATTTTATGGGTTGAAACACCTTTAAAATAACCAGAAATAACTAATTTATTATTAACCCATTTATAAGATTTTAAAATACCTCCTATATGTGGAGTTTCAACAGCCAGAACTCTTTTTTCACCATTTTTTATAGTCGATACTCCCAATATATGAAGCCATCTGAAACCTTTACCAATAGGTTCTGACTCACCTAATAAAGCCCCTGATTGATTGAATACTCCAATTCTGGAACCTGTTAAACTATTGCTAATTGTAAGAATTATCTCAAGGCCTGCTTTTTCACTTATATAATCAACTAATGTAGGTCGCAATGTTTCAAAAACATCTTTATTGCCTAACCTATATTCACTGTATAATAGGTCATCGATATATACTTCAAAACCATCACTTTCTACATTATCACCAAGAATACCATGGTTATATATATTACTATTACCTGTTAATACAACAGTTATATTATTTTTATAAACAATATCTGATTTATTAGTTTTTTTTGTATATTTAACTATAGATTCTAATTTATCTACCTGCTGAAAAATACGATTATTATCTATTACTAGGTGATACTTTTTTAGATCATCAATTGAATAAATCTCTAATGATGTAAATCTGTACAACATCATATTTTCAACGTATAAATTACCATCAGAAGGTGTTGAAGGATCAGCCATTAAACAAAAAAAAGATATAAAAGTTGTTAAAATTACAAAAAATATTCCTCTCATGGTTAAAGTATAGTATATTTTATCTATGAAAGAGAAAATTGGACAATATTTAATTAATCTTGATATTTTATCCTTTGAACAGGCTGAAGAGATACTACTTATTCAACAGGAAAACAGTCAAAAAAAATTTGGTGAGATTGCCATAGAATTAGGATATATAACCCACGAAGACTTGGAAGAGTTTATTAGCCATAATTAGTATAATACCAAAAATGACATCTTTTTTACCCAAAATAACATTTTTTAATAATTTTACCTATAATAAAATAAAAATAATTCTGGAGTGATAATGTTCAAAACTTTAAAACAACTAAAAAAATATCAGGAACCATACAAAAAATACGCTATTTGGGGATCAATTTTTACTGTTTTATTCTCCTTACTTGCACAGATAGATCCGTATATTACGGGAATTATTATTGATGATGTGTTAAATGGAAATAATAATAACTTTGTTATCACTGGTTCAATAATTATTCTTGGAGTAACAATTATAAGATCAATTATTCGATATGGGTTCTTTATGGGGTTTGAAAAATACTCTCAAAAAATAATTTATGATTTAAGAAAAGACCTGTATGTAAAACTACAAAATCTTGACTTTAACTATTTTGATAAAACTCCAAATGGAAAAATAATGTCTAAAATGACTGGTGATCTTGAAGCAATAAGGCATTTTTTTGCTTGGATAACCCATGTATCAATATTTCATGGGTCTATCTTTCTTTTTGCAATTGTATCAATGTTTCTAATTAACCCAGTATTAACTTCAACTTTATTGATCATTGTTCCTTTTATATCTTTTTTTTCATTAAGATTATCAAGGTCAGTAAGACCACTTTTTGTTAAAATTAGAGAGCAGTTTTCGAAATTAAATACTGTTGTACAGGAAAATATTAGTGGTAACAGAGTAGTAAAGGCTTTTGCAAGAGAACCTTATGAGATTGAGAAATTTCAGAAGGAAAATGAGGCTTTTATGGCAAGAAATATGGATGCATCAAGAGTATGGGAGAGCAATTTACCTGCACTGGATGCTTTTTCTATACTTTTTAATGTTGTTGTTCTTTTTATTGGCAGTATCATGATTATGAATAATAAAATGACAATAGGTGAACTTGTAGCCTTTAACCGACTGTTATGGATGGTAAACAACCCTCTTAGAATGTTAGGGTGGTTAATAAATGGTACAGAAAATTTTATTGCATCCTACGAAAGAGTTAAAGAATTACTTGATGAAAAAAGCAGCATTGTTTCCCCTGTTGTGTCCGATTCTACTGATACAATAAATGGACATATATCATTTAATAATGTTTCCTTTCATTACGAGAATCTTCCAGTGCTGGATAACATATCATTTAATGTTTCACCGGGACAAACCGTAGCACTTCTTGGTTCTACAGGCTCTGGAAAGTCAACTCTAATCTCTCTAATTTCCAGATTTTATGATCCAACTTCAGGATCGATATTGATTGATGGAAAACCTATTTCAGAATTTGACATTAATACACTTAGAAATAATATTTCTGTTGCAATGCAAGATATTTTTCTCTTCTCAGATACTATAGAAGGTAATATTGCCTACGGTGTTCCTAATGCTAATATAAAAAAGGTCAAACTTGCTGCTGAGATAGCAGGAGTAAATGAATTTATTTATCAATTTGAAGATGACTATAATACTATTGTAGGAGAGAGAGGTGTTGGGCTTTCCGGAGGACAGAAACAGAGAATTGCCCTTGCCAGAGCAATAATTCAAGACCCTTCAATTTTAATTTTGGATGATACAACATCTGCTGTAGATATGGAAACAGAGTATAAAATTCTGACAGAGTTAAAAAAGATAAATACTAACAGAACAACTTTTATTATTGCTCACAGAATATCCTCCGTTAAAGATGCGGATCTTATTCTGGTGATGGATAACGGAAGAATTATTGAGCGTGGAACCCATACAGAACTTATTGAGGAAAAAGGATATTATTACGATGTTTTTACTCAGCAAATGGGAGAATTTGATAAAGTAGTTGAGGAGTATATTTAATGGCTAAGGAAAAACAGAGAAATACCTTTGCAGAAGATGAAATGCTGGATCAGGAATTTAATAAAGAACAGCTAAAAAAACTGCTTATATATTTAGCTAAATACAGTAGTAAAGTTTTAATGGCATTAATTGTAATATTAGTCTCCTCATTAGCCAATCTGGTTACTCCTTTAATTATGAAATTTGTTATAGATGACATAATACCTGGTCATGATATAAAAGGGCTTATTATAATTTCCACAATTTTTATTGCAATAATAATAATTAGCAGTATATGCATGAAATTTAGAATCAGGTTTATGTCTGAAGTTGGCCAATCAGTAATAAAAGATATTAGAACAGATATTTTTACCCATATTCAAACCTTACCATTTACTTTTTACGATAATAGACCCCATGGGAAAATTCTTGTTAGAATAGTAAATTATGTAAACTCTCTAAGCGATCTGATTTCTAATGGGTTAATAAATCTGATAGTAGATCTTTTCTCATTTATAGTTGCACTTATTATTATGATAACCCTGGATTTTAGATTGACAATTGTAATACTACTCTTTATTCCTTTTGCATTTGCAGGTATTACTTACATTAAAAATCGACAACGTAAATCAATGCAGGAAGTAAGTTCAAAGCAAGCTAATATGAATGCCTATATCCACGAAAGCATTAGTGGAATGAAAGTAACTCAATCCTTTACCAGAGAAAAAGTTAATTTAAAGATATTTACTGATATAATGGATGAGTATCAGGACAAATGGATTGAATCGAGACACTATATGGCTTTAATCTTTCCTCTTGTTAAAAATATTTCAATTTTATCACAAGGGATTATGATGATTGTTGCTTTAGTTATTTTTAAGGGCAATATATCACCGGGAGTAGTTGTTGCTGCTTTAGGATATTCCGGAAATTTCTGGATGCCACTTTTAAATATTAGTGAATTTTATAACCAGTTAGTATCTTCAAGTGCTTACCTTGAAAGGATTTTTGAGACTATTGATATAAAACCAGAAATTAAAGATAAAGAGAATGCCTATACACTACCTGCAATAAGTGGTGAAATTATTTTTAACAATGTTACATTTGGATATGAGAAAGATCATATTATTCTTGAAAATTTCAACTTACATGTAAAATCAGGAGAAAGAATTGCCTTGGTTGGTCCAACCGGAGCTGGAAAAACGACTGTTGTTAACTTAATAAGCAGATTCTATGACATACAAAGTGGTGCAATTACTATTGATGGTCATAATATTCAGGATGTAACAATTAATAGCTTAAGAAGTCAAATGGGAATAATGATGCAGGATACATTTATTTTTTCTGGAACCATTATTGATAATATAAGGTATGGAAAACTTGATGCTACAGACGAAGAGGTAATAGAAGCTGCTAAAACTGTAAAAGCCCATGATTTTATCATTCAAATGGAAAACGGATATAATACAGAGGTTAACGAAAGAGGAACCAGGCTCTCTACTGGACAAAGACAATTAATATCTTTTGCAAGAGCGCTATTAATGAATCCTAAAATTCTTATATTAGATGAAGCAACATCCAGTATAGACACCCAAACAGAAAAAATTATTCAGGAAAGTCTTGAAAAGTTATTAGTAAACAGAACATCATTTGTCATAGCCCACAGGTTATCAACTATAAAAAATGCTGACAGGATTATTGTAATTAATAATAAAGGAATTGAAGAGATTGGTAATCATGATGAGTTAATGAGTAACCAGGGACATTACTTTAATTTATACAGTGCTCAAATAAAGTTTCTAAAAGAGAATGTTAAATAGTTTGTAATTTCTATATAATTATATAAAATTATAAATATATGCAGGTTATAAAATTGTTTTCTAAAATTAAAAAATCTATCCTTATTTTTCTTTTATTCCAAAGTAAACTTTTTGGAATTAATATTGATTTTGATCAGATTATAACTGAGCACCCTTTATATCTAAGTGCAGTTGCCCAGATTAATAGTATTGAAGCAGGTATAGATAAAGAGCAATTATTGTATCTTCCCCTTAAAGGGTCTGCTTCAATTAATACCTTCGGCTCAATAGTTGATCCTTCAATTAATTTTTCACTAGGTGTAAACCTTAACTACCCTTTACTAAAGTATGAAGAAAAAAACAGTTATGTAAGTAAATATAAGATTTTAGAAAGTTCAAAACAGTATAAAAGGAATATCTATCAATCCCTAAAATATAATATTTATAAATTAATACTTGATTACATTATAAATAAACGTATGCATAATTTGGCTGTAGAAAACTTTACATCAATAGAAAACTATACAAAGCTGATTGAAAAAAGGTTTACAGGAAGTGATATTTCAAAGTCAGAAAAGGCTTATGCTGAATCAATTCTTTTAAAAAATAAGGCAGTAATTATAGACTCAGAATTTTATGTAAAAAAATCACTGTCTCAATATTCTAAAGAGACTGGAGAAATACTAGACCCGGAAATTGATATTGAAATGCTTGGATTGACTTATAAAAAGGATCTTAATTATCTTAACATTATTCAAAATAATCCGGAAATACTTCAGATGAAACTTCAGATTGATAATACCATTTTTTTAAGTGAAAATATAACAAACAATTCATATCCCCAAGTAAATCTTAAAGCTGGATTAAAATTTCCCTTTGATACATCATCATCCTGGCAGTTGGGTGCAGATATTACTTTTCCTATTTACGGAATAGTTTATGATTCAATAACAAAAAAAGAATATGAATATGATATTACAAGTAAAGTTGAGCAGATGAATTCCCTGATAAAGAATAAAAAGAGTAATATAGAGCTTCTTAATGAAAAGATTTCTAATATTGAATTAAAAAAAGATATCTACCAAGAGTCTTTAAATCAGTCACAAATATATCTTGATGGTGTATTAATTGAATCTAAAGCTGGAGTAAGCACAGTTTTTGATGTTATAGATGCTAAAAACAGTTTAGCAGCTATAAAAAAATACATAGTTGAATCTGAAAATGATCTTTTCCGAGCTAAACTTGAATATATGTATCTAACAGGAGAGTTTAATAATGCTCCAAATTAAGATACCAACAATTTTTTTATTAATTAAGAAATTTCCAAAGAAACTTGAGTCTATTGTCTGGATTATTCCAGCATCAATAATATCAAACACATTATCACTTATTATTCCAGTTTTCTTTATGCAAGTTTATGATAGAATAATTCCAAATAAATCTACAAATACATTAATTATAACAACAGTTTTTGCTGTATTACTAATATTGGTAGATCTGATAATAACAATTTCCCGAGGAATTCTTCTTAACTGGTATAGCAGCAAATTCTCATATATAGAAGGGTATCAGCTTATGAAAAACCTTTTTAGCTTTACAAATAAAGAGTATTTCAGTAATAAAATATCCCAGTATAATGAAAGTTTTAAATCAATAGAAAGACTAAAAAGAATATATTCCAGCCTTCTTTTCCAAACATTAATGGATATTCCGTTTATTTTTGTTTTTTTATATGCAATTTATTATATAAGTGGAAAATTAGTAGTTTTCCATATCTCTGTGATTCTAATATATACAATTTTTAATATGATTTATCACTTTATTAATACGAAGTACAATAAACTATGTCTGGATTCAAATAATAGAAGATATGACTATTTATCAAAAATTTTAAAGAATATTCATCCATTAAAAGCCCAGGGGTTTGAGGAAATGTTATTAAGAAAACTTGAGATTGTGCAATCAGAATATTCCTCATCTTTTTTTAAAATGAAATCTAAATCACATATACCTACTGCCTTTGGAGAATTAATATCCCAAATAATGATTTATGGAACTATTGTTATTGGAGGAATTTTAGTTTTTCATGGAGAGCTTTCAATTGGTATAATTAGTGCAACAACAATGCTTGCAAGAAGAACTGTTGGCCCTTTATTGAGTATATCTAAATTGTCAGTTAGCTTATCCGAAGCAAAAATTGATTTTGAAAGGCTTAAAATATTCAATTCAAAAAGAGATTATGGTTCTGAAAATTTAGATCTTCCGGAACGTATAGATGGATATCTTGAAATCAGAAATCTATCTCTTAAAAAAAGCAATTCAAATTTTGGAAATCTTGAAAATATAAACTTAACAGCAGAACAAGGTGAAATAACAGGCATTATTTGCCAAGATACCAGTGCAGCCAGTATATTGGTTGATGTTATATTAGGAATTGAAAATCCAGATAGTGGAGATGTTATGCTGGATAGTTTAATTATCTCTGATTATAAAAAAATTATGAATATTCAAGAAGTTGTTGTAATTCCACGGAAAGCTGAATTATTCATGGGTACAATTTTAGAAAATATTACACTTTTTAACAAAAAGTATACAATTCAAGCATTAGATGCGGCTGCATTTCTTGGTTTAAATGAATTGGTATCAAAACTTCCAAAAGGTTATGATACAGAAATTACAGCTCAATCAGAAAAAACACTAACATCATCTCTTATTCACAGAATCTCAATAGTTCGTGCTCTAATAAATAGACCGAGAGTAATTATTAGTAATCAGGCAGATACAGCAATGAATGATGAAACTAAAGAGATGTATTTTGATATTTTAAAAAAAATAAGTACTAATACTGCAATAATTATGATAACTGATAATTTAGATATTTTAAATGATGTTGATCATTTGTATTTGCTGCAAGATAGCAAACTTATTAAGTTACAGGACGATATTTATGGAAGCTGATAAAAACTGGACAAGATGGGTTCTTCAAACGGCAAAAACCTGGGAAGATATGAAGTTTGTAATTCACGAAACAGGTATAGCTCACATTGATCATGAACATAAAAGAATGACAGATTATATGGTTGAAATCAATAAACTTTTGTTTGAGCTTGAGAAGTCTTTCTGTGTCGAAGTTTTTGATACCCAACGTAGAATGATGACCAGTTTTTATCAATATACTGCTACACATTGCAAAAATGAAGAAATTTTTATCAAAAAATACAATATTGATGGTCTTGAACTTCAGCAAAAAGAGCATAAGAAACTATTATCTTTAATGAATGAGATAATATTCCAGTTTGAAACAGGAAG
The DNA here is from genome assembly GCA_003247135.1 of Spirochaetales bacterium. Taxonomy (GTDB): domain Bacteria; phylum Spirochaetota; class Spirochaetia; order DSM-2461; family DSM-2461; genus Thiospirochaeta. The sequence continues at coordinate 22,842 of QKAW01000002.1, forward strand.
GGTTACTTCAGCTTTTAGGCATAGAATAAAACTATTATCTCTTGTTGTTAACCATATAAATACTATAGATAATAAGGTTTTTAAATACAGTAATATCTCACAGAAAATTATTCTGGCAGATAATTGGGATGATATAAATACATTTATTAGACTTATTCATGTTCCATTAATTGATAAGCAACATAAGAAATTAACTGAAATGATAATAATGCTAATAAAAAAGTTAAATGAAACCACTAAAAGTAGAATAATTACAATCGAAGAAATCAAATTTCTTGAAGATGTAATTGCATACTCTGAGCTACATTTTAGGACAGAAGAAGCAATTATAAAAAAATACAATATTCCTGGTAAAGATATACAGGAAGAACAGCACACTATTTTTATTCAATTTTTAAATGAGAAACTTAATGATTTAAAGAATAAAAATATTGAAGGTATTGAAGATATGAAAGAAAGACTTCTTTTATGGTGGATACAACATATAAATATCTTTGATTATAAAACATTCAGACAAAATGACTGGTTAAAAAAAGTTCTAATAGAATCACGTAAAGTTGAAGATGTATCATGGTTAATCCCCAGAATGGGCATTGAATCTGTTGATAGTGACCATAAACACTTTATTGATATATTATTTGAAAATGTGGACATTTTTGATCACTCAAACAGTAGCAATAAAGAAAAAAGAATTCAGGCTCTTAACGAATTATATATTTATGCAAAAAATCATTTTGAAAGAGAAGAAACTATAATGCAAACTAAGAATGTTCTGGACAGAGAACAGCATAAATTTGAGCATATTTCAATTTTAAACTCACTTAAGCAGTTTAATAAACTTAATCTTAATGGGAAAGTAGATTTATCAAGTGCTTTTAAAAGAAAAATATTAAAGCTTTGGATTAGTCATATAAATGATACTGATACTGCAACTTTTGGAGTTCATTATGATTAACATAAAAATTGGTGGATTTGAGCCAAAATCATTATATGCAAAATCCTTAATACCAATATTAGATGCATTGGAGTGGAATGGCAGTAATACTGACCTGATAGAAGCTTTAGTCGATAATGCAAATGATATGGATAAGGATGGATTAATTCATACCTTAAGTAACTTAAAATTTAAATGTTTCTCCTCTAAATTAAAAAGGTTGAATAATAGAACGACTCTTTTTCCTTCACTATATGTTACAAAAAAAAATATATATATAATTTTGAATGTTCGAGAAGGGAATTTCTTAGCTTATGATACTTTAAAAACTGAATACAGAAAAATAAGAAAGTTTGAAAAAGGTAGAGAGATTCTACTTTTTACTACAATAGATTCAGAAGATTTCAGTCTTCATAAGCCGCAAAAAAACTGGTTCTTTAATTTAATATCCAGATTAAAAAAAGAGTTCTTTTATGTATTAATAATATCTCTTCTTTTAACATTTACAGCATTTATTACACCACTTTTTATAATGCTTATACATTCTCAGATAAAGATAGCTCAAAAGTGGGAAAATATAGCATTTTTAGGTATTGCAACATTGATTTTTATTATCGGGAATGCTGGCTTTAGATATTTAAGAAACTACTTACTTACTTACATAAGCACAAGAATAGGAAATGTGGTAACAAAGGAGATTTTTAGAAGACTTCTATACCTTCCACCCAAATATATTGAAACCTCATCTGTAAGGTCTCAACTGAATAGAATAAGAGATTTTGAATCCATAACTGATTTCTTCTCAGGCTCTGCTCTAACATCAATTATTGATATCCCCTTATCACTTATAATGATGATTGGTTTAATTTTTATTAGTGGAAACATAGTATTTATTCCACTAACTTCATATTTTTTAATGGTTATAATCGGGTTTGCTTCATATTTTACTTTTCAAAAAATCAATGAAAGAGATGTTGATAGTATAAACAAAAAAAATAAACTTCAAAATGAGATGCTTGAAAAAATGTCTATGATTAGATTAACGGGAAATCAGGAGCGTTGGTTTAAAGAATATTCAAAATATTATTCAGATGCTTTAATAAATTCATATAAATCCTCCAACTTTTTAATTATTGTAAACTCAGTATCACAAAGTATTGTAAATATTACCCTATTACTTAGCATATCAGTTGGTGTTTTAAAAATTATTGATGGAAGTATGAATAGTGGTGCTCTATTTTCATCATTTATAATTATTAGTAGAATTATGGCACCTTTAAAAAACGGTTTTTCAACTATTTCACAGTTTAGTAAAATTAAGAAAAGTTTAACACAATTAAATAAATTTATGGGTATTGCTATAGAAGACAGACCAGTTTCCATAAGATCAATACAGCATGAATTGGATGGTGAAATTAAATTTAATAATATTTTTCTTAAGTATGGCCAAGAAATATCACCTGCTTTGTTAAATATCAAATTTAGTCAGAAAATGTTAGAAACAACAGTTATCACAGGGCATAGTGGTTGTGGTAAATCATCAATTTTAAAATTATTACTAGCACTTTATGAACCTCTAAGCGGGACTATAACTGCAGATTATATAAATATTCTACAATTAGATAAAATTCAATTAAGAAAATCCATTTCTTACTTGCCCTCTAGACCTTACCTTTTTCCTGGAACTCTAAAATTTAATCTTTATCTTGGAAAACCAGATGCTTCAGATAGTCAATTAGAAATATCATTAGAGAAGGCTGGAATTCTGAAAGATATAAAGGAATTAAAAGATGGCCTTGAAACGGATATTGAAGATTTACCTGCCAAATTTAGAAGAGATTCATTTATTAAAAGAATCAATGTAGCCATGATGTTAATACGTCACTTTCCTATATATTTAATTGATGGAATTGAAGAGGGACTAGATGAATCAGAATATGAATTTTTCTACGATTTAATAAACGATTTAAAAGAGTCTTCAACAATCATTTTAACTACAAACAGACCAGAGTTTCTCTCTCTTGGAGACAAAATAATTACAATGGACTCTGGTAGAATTAAAGAAATAACCCAGGTAAAGAAGGTTTGAAATGAATAAACAATCTAATAAAATATCAAAACATCTCTCAAATTCAATATTATTGAAAGAGTCTGGTAGTCCAGTCTTATTAAGAATTGTATTAATGTTTTTTATACTAATTATTTCTTTTTTTATTTATTGGGCATCTGTTTTAAAACTCAATCAGGTAATAATTACCGGGGGTGAAGTTCTTACAAAAGATGATATTGCTCAAATTCAGCACCCCCAAGGTGGTATAATAAATAGTATATTAGTAAAAGATGGACAATTAGTAGATGTTGGAGATACTCTCTTAACTTTTAACAATGATGTAGTAAGTCTTCAAATACTGGAAGTAAAAGCTCAGATATCAACATTGAATAGAAGAATATTATTATTAAAAGAAGAGCTTGATATTAAAAAGAATTTATTAGATCAGGAACTAATATCCAGAACTTCATATTTAATTTTTGAGCGTAATTATAATGAGTCCATTGGTGAAAGAACTCAGGCATATTATAAACTTGAGAGTTTAAGATATTTAAATAGTAATATAAATATAGTTTCTCCTATATATGGCTATGTTCATACTTTGAAAAATTACGCCAGTGGGTCTATAATTAGATCTGGAGAGATAATTTTTGAAATTATACCATACAACAGGGAGTATATAGCTGAACTACAATTAGCAGCTAAAGATAGAGGGAAAATAACTATTGGACAAAAAACAGAGTTGAAATTTACTTCGTATGATTATGCAAAATATGGAGGTCTTGAAACTGTTATTAAATCAATTTCTGTTAAAACATTTTCAGATAGTTACAATAGACCCTTTTACAAAGTTTATGTGGATCTACCAAAATCGTATATTGGTGATGACGATAGTGAACTAACAATATTACCAGGTATGACTTTGACAGGAGAAATTAATATAGGGAGTAAAAGTCTCTTAGAATATTTAATTATTCCAATTAAAATTGCTAGGACAAACTCCTTTAATGAACCATAGGTGAATAAAATGGCAAAGTTTACTGATTTAAATAATAAAGTAGAAGAAGATAAAGATAGAGATATACAGGAAATTTTAAATGCTAAAGAGTTTGGCAAGGTAGATAATTTAGTTTCATCAGGTGATGATGTTGCAGTTGGAGAAGGAAACTCCCCTATCGATTTTGTTGAAGATAATACAGATTTTATAGAAACTGATGATAACGCTTTATTTACTACAGACGAGAACAATCAGAATATTGGAAGTATTGAATCAAATACAGAATTTATCTCAGATAATGAAGGTATTAAAAATTATAATATAGAAAGTGATGGATTATCCGGAAATTTAAGTTCCGCAGAAGCAAATACATCTATTGCTAATGATTCAGAAAATTTAGCCACCTTACAAAGTGAAAACCTTAGTAATTCAATAAACTTAAATCAAATTTCACCTGAAGAAACAGAAGAAACAGAAGAAACAGAAGAAACAGAAGAAACAGAAGAAACAGAAGAAACAGAAGAAACAGAAGAAACAGAAGAAACAGAAGAAACAGAAGAAACAGAAGAAACAGAAGAAA
>QKAW01000050.1 GCA_003247135.1 Spirochaetales bacterium
GTTTATGATGAAAATTTTGATCTTAATATATGTATTTCTGCCTCAACAAAAGACTTTTTGGAAGCCGTTGATCTGTATGAATTAAATAACTCACTAAACAGTATAAAAATTGGAAAAACAGGCTTTCCCTTTCTTCTAGATTTTTCCGGTGTGGCAGTTACTTACCCCGATAGGAATCTTCTTAACAAGTCACTTCTTAAACTGAAGGATTCTGATAATAAGGAATTTATTAGAGAGATTCTTAGCAAAAAAAATGGTTACCTCTTATATAAAAACAGTAATGAAGCCGGACTTGAAGATAAGTTTGTAAAGTATAAAGTTGAAGTAAACTCAGAACTAATTATATGTGTTACAGGAAGTGTTTCGGAGTTTTTTGACATTGCAAAAAATCTTACTCAATTAATTATTGTTCTTGGATCACTTCTAACAATATTTCTTTCCATTGTAATATATATAGTATCCCACTCAGTTTCCAGACAGCTACTAAATTTCACCAGAAAAATTGAAGAAATCTCCCAGGGTGAGGGTGACCTGACTAAAAGAATTGTAATTAAAAAAAGTGGCAGCAAATCCGGAGAAATTAACTTAATGGTCTCTTTTTTTAATATTTTTCTGGAAAGTCTGCAAACAATGATTGTAAATATTAAAAGAACTGCAGAGATTATAATAAATATAAAAAATAAAATCTTATCCAGAATTCACAATACAACAGAGGCTCTGGGAGAGATAACTGATAGCATTAATGATATTGAAAATAAAACTGAAAATTTAAACAGGAACGTTCAACTCTCTTCAGAAGCTGTTAATAGCATAAATAGCAATATAGATGATCTGAATAACTCAATCGACAGGCAGTATGAACAGTTGGAAAACTCCACCTCAGCAATTGTGCAAATGATCTCTTCAATAAGCAGTGTTTCTCAAATTACTGCCAGAAAGAAAGAGTCTGCAGTTGAACTTATTAATAGAACTAACGAAGGTGACATGGTAATATCCAATACCCTCGATGCAGTTATGCTAGTAAGTAGTAAATTAACAAAAATTGATGAAATGGCACTGGTTATTTCAGAAATTGCTTCACAAACTAATCTTTTATCTATGAATGCAGCAATAGAAGCTGCCCATGCAGGAGATGCAGGTAAAGGTTTTGCTGTAGTCGCAGAAGAGATAAGGAAGCTTGCAGATTTGGCAAGTGATAATTCCAATGCGATTACAACAACTTTAAAAGATATATTAAAGTCAATGCGAACCGCAGAGGATTTAAGTAATAAAACCAGCCAGAGTTTTGGCCTAGTTAAGAATGAGATAAATGAGATAGTTTCTGCCCTTGAAGATATTTATCGAAATACTGATGATTTAAGAATTGGTGGAGAAGATATATTTAAATCAATAACCCAATTACAGGATATATCAAATAAAGTTAAAGAAAAAACATATTCCATTAAAAATGAGTCGGACGAAGTAAAAAAATCCATGATTAATACAGAAAATATAACTTTGGGTTATGTCTCATCTATAGGTGAAATTCACTTGCAAATTAATGGTATTACAGATTATATGGAGAAGGTTTCAAAATCCTCTGTAGAACTAGAAGAGATGGGGGAAAAGCTTCATAGACGCCTAAATAAGTTTACAACTTAAAATATTTCGTTTGCGATTAAAACAATTTTATCCTAATATTTATAAATAAGTAGTATAAGGATAAAAAATTTATGCAATTAAAAATTGTGTGTATCTTGTTAGCTCTGTGTCAGTTATACAATATCTCTGCTTTAAATTACGGGCAGGATTTTTCTGATGTAGATTTTAGTTCAACTTCTCTTAAAATAGATGAAAATATTGAATTTTATTGGGATACAACTCTTGAGCCTAGTGATGAATTTATTAATCCTGATGAGATTGTCTCATTTCCATTTGACTGGAGTAAAAATTACTCTATGTGGGGTTCAGGGACTTTTAGAACTCATCTTAAACTACCAAAAAATAGTGAACCCCTGGGAATAAAGTTTATGTATACTCTGGATAATTGTAAAGTATATATAAATGGAGTACTTGTATATCAGAATTACTTTTACATAAAAAATAAAGGAAATATAAGAAGGGATAGTTCCGCAGTAATTTCTTTACCTAAATCCCAGGATATAGATATTGTTATACAGGTGACAAATTTTGATGATAATCATGGAGGAATGGCCCTTCCTCCAATAATAGGAAATTTACGAAGTCTTAACAGAAGCCACAACAGATCAATAATTCTAGAAGGTATTCTTTTTGGTGCTCTGGTTGTAACAGGATTACTGTTTTTGAGTTTTTATATTAGTAAGCCCGACGATAAGCCAACACTCTATCTTGGTCTATTCTCCCTTGTTTTAGGTTTAAGAACTATACTTTATGGAGAGCACATACTTTTAATGGTATTTGCATACTTTTCATTAGAACTGGAAGCAACCCTTGGTCACTTAACCTTTTACATTTCAGTACCGCTTTTTATGAAATTTCTGGCTGAAGCATTTCCCTACAGAAATTCGGATAAGTTACTAAAAGCTACTTATCTGGTTTCCGGACTCTATGTTGCTTTTGCTATTATATTCCCTCATAGAGTTCTTATTCAGTTGTTATTATATTACCAGATATTTACTTTAATAGTTTCTACTATAGCAATAGTTGTTTTAATTAGACGTGCTGTCAAAAAAAACAGTGCAGCCATAATATCTTTAATTGGTTTTTTTGTGCTGCTCGCAACAGCTATAAATGATATTCTACTCTCCCAGGAAGTTGTTGTTACAACCCATTTAACCCCTTTTGGAATGCTGTTTTTCGTCTTTAGCCAGGGAATTCTGTTATGCTGGGGTATTGCCAGGTCGTATTTAAAAGCGGAAAACTTGTCAAAAGATTTAACATTGGCAAATAGAGCTTTTAAACGATTTGTACCAGAGGAGTTTCTTAATATTCTTGGTAAAAAAAAAATAACTGAAATAAAACTCGGTGACCATGTTCAATTAAATATGACAATAATGTTTTGTGATATAAGGGATTTTACCTCTCTGTCTGAAAGAATGACTCCAAAAGAGAATTTTATGTTTATTAACTCATTTCTAGAAAGGATAGGCCCTGTAATTAGAGAACATGGTGGATTTATAGATAAGTATATGGGGGATGGACTTATGTCTATATTTCCTGAGGGTGCAGATACCGCAGTTGATGCTGCTTTTAGTATTCAGAGAATATTAAAAATATATAATGAGCACAGGAAAAATTCAGGATATGAGAGTATAAAGCTGGGAATAGGAATTAACACAGGTTCATTAATGCTTGGTACAATTGGGGAAAATCAGAGAATGGATGGAACTGTTATTTCTGATGCTGTTAATATATGCTCAAGAATAGAGTCTATAACAAAAGAGTATGGTCTATGTATCGCAATAAGTGAGCAGACTTACTCAAATTTGTTTAGAAAAGATAGGCTCCAGATAAGAAATATTGGAAAAATATATTTAAAAGGTAAACGAACACCAGTCTCAGTATATGAGCTTTATAATCTGGATCCAGAGGAACATATTCAGTTTAAAAATATGTTAAAAAATGATTTTGAGAATGCTATAGCCCTTTATGAAGCAGGAAATAATGAAGAAGCTTTAAAACTTTTTAATAAAATTCATGATATTTTTCCTGAAGATCTAACATGCAGTAAATACATTTTTAAAATTAAAGACCCTGTACTGGAGGGTAGATACTTTGCTCTATATTAACAGTAACAAGAGTTTAAGACAGATTCTCATTAGAAAAATTGTATTAGTAATTTTTCTGCCTATTTTAGTCTCATCTCTTCTTATTGGTTTTTTTACACTTAGTAATACTTATACAAAAGGCAAGAACTATCTCAGGCTGGAAGGTATTCTTTTTTGTCAGAGTATCGAAAAAGAAGTTATCTCAGTTGAAAAAACAGTTAATTTTCTAAAAACTCTCTACCCGGATGTTGATGAGAAAATATATAAATTGGTTATAGACTCCAGCTTAACTGAGAATCAGTATATTATGGAGTATGGGTTTAACAGGGACTTCTCTGGTTGGGGAGAAGGGGTTATCTCATACAAAATAAACGATGATTATATATTAAGGTTTAAGCTGGATGTTAATGATTACTTTTTAAAAATAGAAACATCTGATGGTTCTGTTATTGCAAACAGATACCTTGTTCCCAAAAATTATTTTCCTGTTCAATATTACTCAGAAAGATTGAAATGGAATTTCCAACTTTATCAATTAAAGCCACCACTAATTGTTACACCGATTGCTGTAATTTTTGTTCTGTTTATTCTACTGGTTTTTGTAGGAACCATGGTTTTTATTGGAAATATAGAGTCTACTTTAAAGAAAACAGTGGATAGTCTTTTATCTATTTCAAAGGATATAAGTATTGGAAATTATAAATTTCAGTTACCTGAAATAGAATTAAGTGATTTTTATCATGTAGCGGAATCCTTCAGTATTATGGCTGACCTTATCGAGACAAGAGAGAACGATATTTTAAAATACCGAGGAATTCTCGAGGAGAAAGTACTTGATAGAACAAAAAAACTTACAGAAACTGTTAACTCTTTAAAAGATATGCAGGAAAAGTTGGTTGAATCTGAAAAAATGGCATCCCTAGGGTTTCTTGTTACCGGAATCTCTCATGAAGTTAATACACCACTAGGAGTTATTGTAACCGGAATAACTTTTATGCAGGATGAGATTAATGAGCTGGAACAAGCATTTATAGAAAACAGCGTAACCAGAAGGTATCTTACAGAATTTATTAACAGACTAAAAGATACAGTTGAACTGGTTACATCTAACAGTATAAAGGTAAAAAATCTTATTAATAACTTTAAAATGGTTGCTAGAGACCAGGAGAGTGATGACATTAGAGACTTTGATATGATTGACTATATAGAGTTAATAATAACTAATGTTAAACAGAAATATTTAAAAAAGAGTATAACAGTTAATTTGAACTACGTAAAAGAGATAACTCTCCATACATACCCCGGGGCTTTATATAAGGTTCTATACAATCTGCTAATTAACTCATACATATATGCTTTTCCTGAAAGTAATTCAGGTACTATAAATATATCAATATCCGACTTAGGTGATGTTGTGGAGATCATCTACTCTGACAATGGTGTAGGAATGAATCAGGATGTAATTTACAAGGTTTTTGAGCCATTTTATACAACAGATAGAAGTGAGGGTAAAACTGGGTTAGGTATGTTTATAGTATATAATCAGATTACTCTTACTCTGAAAGGGTCTATAAAATCCATGTGTATTCCAGGTGAAGGTGCTACATTTGTTCTTAGAATACCAAAAAGTATTGATCCTCAAGTGGAGTAATTTCATACTCTTTATATTTATTAAAAATTCCATTAAGATATTTTTCTAGAGAGGTGAAAATAGTGAGAGATGGTTTAACACTTCCCCTTGTTGTAAATAATACAAATGGGGAGTTGCTTTTTGCTTTGTTAATGAATGAGAAAGGTTTTAGAAAATCTATAGAGAATAGTGAGCTTTGGGTAATTAATCCAGAGACTGGCAGGTTACTACCCTATGAAAACAGAGGTAAATTTATCTCTGTAGAGGATCATGGGTCATGGTATAGTGCTGTTCTTGAACAGGAATCGACAGTTTCGGAAGAAGCAAAAAATATAGAGAATAGCAATAAAATTGAAGTTCCCGAGATTTTAAACCATTTAAGCAGAGTTATTCACCAAAGAAAGATAGATATGCCCGAGGGATCATATACTACTCACCTGTTTCAGAAAGGTTTGGAAAAAATCAAGAAGAAAACAGGAGAAGAGGCTATTGAGCTAATACTAGCAACAGAAAGAGGAGAGATAATTTACGAGTCTGCTGACCTTATCTACCATATGATGGTTCTTTTAGAAGAGTCAGGTGTAAATATTGATGAAGTATTATCTGAACTTAAGAGAAGGGAAGGTTAATGTTAAAACCGGATTATCTCAAAAAAGTAGCTAGTGGGATTACACTGTTTGATGGAGCAATGGGAACAATGCTCTATGATAGGGGAGTTTTTATTAATCGATGCTTTGAAGAGATTAATATATCAAACCCGGAATTGGTTAAATCCATATATAATGAGTATATAGAAGCAGGTGCTCAGGTTTTAACCACTAATACCTATGGTGCAAACAGGATTAATCTAAATGGATATAATTTAGCAGATTCTGTAAAAGATATAGTTATAGCAGGTGTAAAAATTGCCAGAGAGTGTGCTGGAGATGAAGTTTATGTTGCCGGGTCTGTAGGTAGAGCACCGGAAGGCACCCCTTTTGATAAAGAAGTTAAAGCTTTAACCGAATTAATTGAAACTTTAATAGATCAGGAAGTTGATCTTATATTATTTGAATCATTTACAGACATAGATCTTTTACTTGAGATGTGTGAAATAACAAAAAAATTAGGTGATATCCCTGTTCAGGCACAGTTTACACTTCCACCTGTTGCTCCAAGCGAATATAAAAAACTAGGTAGACTCTATTCCCAGAGACTTGATAGATCAAAATTTACTGATGTTATAGGTCTAAACTGTACAATGGGGCCAGGGGAAATGCTGGATATTTTACAGGATACAATTAATTTTATTCATAAGCCTTTCTCTGTGATTCCAAACGCTGGACACCCTAAAGTGGTAGATGGCAGACAGTTGTATCTCTCTACACCGGAATATTTTGCTGAATATGCAAAAAGATTCCTTGATGGAGGTGCTTCGATTATAGGTGGCTGTTGTGGAACAAAACCTGAGCATATTAAGAAGATGGCGGATGCAGTATTAACCCTTGACAGAGGGTATAAGCATATTGAACTTGCAAAAATTGAAGATGGTGTAAAATCTTTACCTGAACTACCCCTGAAAGATAGAAGTGGGCTTGGTAGAGATCTTTATGAAAAAAGATGGATAGAGACAGTGGAACTTGTTTCCCCAATGGGATCAGATATTGGTAAATTTATTGAACGAGTTAAAGGGCTTGAAAGTGCTGGAGTTAAATATGTGAACATACCGGATGGGCCTAGAGCTTCATCAAGAATGTCAGCTTTTGCTACTGCAATACATATTAAAAACTCAACAAATATAGAACCTATACTACATGTTTGCGGAAGAGACAAAAATCTTATTGCCATGCAAGCTGACTTTTTAGGAGCAGAATCCTTTGGTCTTAAAAATATGTTGCTGGTAACAGGAGATCCTCCTAAAGTAGGAAAATACCCGGATGTAACAGGAGTATTTGATGTAGATTCTATAGGAATGCTAAATATGGTAACCAGATTAAATGGATCCATTGATATTGGTGGAGAATTATTACAATCAGGAACATCCATGGTTAAAGGTGCTGGAATAAATCCAGTAGCACCATTTATTGATAGGGAGATAGAGAGAGCATTCCAGAAAGCAGAGGCTGGAGCAGAGTATTTTATATCTCAACC
>QKAW01000039.1 GCA_003247135.1 Spirochaetales bacterium
CATTTAACTTAATACTTCTATTATCTACAGTGATAATTGAACCTTTGTCCAGTTTTTTAAGAGCAACAGCAACATTGTCTAATATATTTATTCTTATAATACTACTCAAAACAGACCTCTTATCGTTTTTGATATTCCACTGTGCTTTATAGCGTTAAAATATTTTAAAACCGAGTCATAAATGTGCTGATTAAGTGATAAATCTTGCCCCCACATAGTTTTATCTGATAGTATGATAGTGACAAATTCAGTATCACTAACTCTGTTACCCCTTAGTTGATCCCAAAAATCATTAAATTTATCCAGTATATCTTTATCATCTTTTACAGGAATAAGATCCCCGTTCTCTTTTAATCCACCATAAAAGTGCAGAAGTGCTGCAAGTGAACAAGTTAGAACTTCCGGAGCTTTGTTAAACTGCTCAACATATTCCAGGACAGTAGGAAGAACTCTGGCTTTAAATTTTGAGACTGAATTCAGGCTTATATTAATAAGGTGGTGCTCAATAAAAGGGTTCTCAAACCTCTCAATAACATCTTCAGCAAAGGATATTAACTCATTCTTGTCAAAATCAACTGCTGGAATAATCTCCTCATATAGTCCTTTGTCTATAAATTTTCTAATATACTCATCTTTTAAACAGTTCCCCACAGTATCTATGCCATAGAGGTAGGCTGTCATACAGATCATTGTATGAATACCATTTAGGATTCTAACCTTTCTGGTTCTAAATGGTGTCATATCATCAGTCCATACCACATTACAGCCCGATTCATGAAGAGGAAATTCCCTTGCATATTTAGAGTCTCCCTCTATTACCCATAGATTAAACAGTTCTGATGTATCGATTAATCTATCATCATAGTTTAACTCTTTGGCTAAACTCTCAATCTCATCTCCCGGGTATCCAGTTACAATTCTATCAACTAAACTATTTAGAAAATCACATCCTTTATCCAGCCACTCAATAAAGTTTTTTTCCATATTCCACTCTTGAGCTAATCTATAAACTATATTTTTTAATGTATCCCCATTTCTATCTATTAACTCACACGGAATAATTATTAAACCTTTCTTAACATCCCCTGAAAAATGCTTATACCGCTTATATAAAAATGATGTAAGTTTACCAGGATAGGATTGCTGGGGTTTATCATTTATTGACTCACCGGATGTATAGGCAATACCCGCTTCAGTTGTATTTGAAATTACAAATCTTAATTCAGGAAGTTCCGCAGTTTTTAGAAATGTATCAAAATCTGTGTAAGGATTAACTCCCTTCTCTATTGAAGTAATGATCTCTTTGTTCTGAATGAGCTTTCCATTTTGTATACCACGACTTATTAAAGTGTAGAGTCCATTCTGCTCATTCAAAACATCCACCATTCCCGAGTTTATTGGCTGAATTACTCTTATGCTTCCATTAAAATGATTCTCCTTATTTGACTTGTGTACCATCCAATCAACAAAACCTCTTAAAAAATTGCCCTCACCAAACTGAACAATCTTTACTGGATAAGTAGGTTTATTAAAAAATTTTGCGTTTAATCTATCCATGATAACCCCCATCTACAGAAAATGTAACCGCTTACACTTTTAACTGTCAAGCATAAAAGCCTTATAACAGAAAAAAGAAACCGGTATTCCCTTGTTTTATTGATTTTTTACTTATTTTCAACTATCATTTTTTTATGGATAACAAGCTGACAATAAAAGATATAGCCGAAATTGCCCAGGTTTCAAAGGGAACTGTTTCAAAGGCTTTAAATGATCAACCCGGGGTTGGAAAGGCAACAAAAGAGAGAATTTTAAAGCTTGTTAACAGCTGGATTTTCACCCTAATTCAGCTGCTCAGGCTCTGGCTTCAAATAAAACCGAGAACCTTGGTTTAATAATTCCCCATATTCCCTATGATACGATAAGTGGGTCATACTGGTCCGCAATTATTTCCGGAATTGCAGAAAAAGCTGAAGCAATGGGATATAATTTGCTGCTAATTACTATAGATAAAAAAAGTGACCTTTACGAAACATATAACAGACTTTTAAAAAGACGAAGAGTTGATGGTTTTATTATTAGTACCGAACTTCTGGATAATAAATCGATAAACGCACTTTTTCTATCAAATATACCCTTTGTTCTTCTTGGGCAAAGTCAATTAATCAATCACTTTCATGTAGATGTTGATAACTACACCGGTTCATACAATTTAACTAAATACATGATTGACCATGGCTATAAAAAAATTGCCTTCTTATCAGGTCCTGAAAATCTTTTTTACATGAAGTCCAGACTTGACGGCTACATGAATGCTATAAAGGATGCAAAACTGGAATTCTCTTTTACCACTTCCAGTAAATATGAAAAACAACAGACTCTGGAAGCTATTGACCTTATTTTAAGTCAAAATCCAGACGCGATTCTTCTAAGTGCCGGTGGAGAATTTCTATTTGATACAATTGATGAGTTAGTTAAAATGAAAATAAAGATTCCGGAACTTGGTTTAGCATCCTTTGATGATTATCACTTTATGAATTATATAACTCCAAAAGTAACTTCACTAAAGCAGCCATTTAAAGAGCTTGGAGGAAGTGCTGTTGATATGGTGTGCAAGATAATTGAAAATGGACAACCTGATACCAACCAGATAATTCATGGGACTCAAATAATACCTAGAGAGTCCTGTGGTGAAATGAATTAGCGAACTATTCGCTATTGATATAAATAACTAAAAAATTCCCTATACATAACCCACAAAAATTATGGATAGCTGTATAGAGAATTTTTTAAATTTTGTTATTTCTAGATCTCTCTATTTTTTTTAATCAGTTCTAATCGCTGCTTTACGCATTCACTGGATTTTAATGGATCTGACGGGGTATTTATACAGTAATCTATCAGCTTGTCTACTGTGGTTGTTGCAACATGCATTCTTGTATCAGATGAGGCATAATAGATAAAAATGTCACCGTTATCTTTACAAACCCAACCATTGGAGAAAACTACATTA
>QKAW01000030.1 GCA_003247135.1 Spirochaetales bacterium
GATGAAAGCACTATTGATGACATATGAATAGTTCCTTTAGTATCATTTATCACAACGGGTATACCTGCATTTTTCAGGGATATTCCATAATTAATTCCCTCATCATGTAGCGGGTCGAACTCAGCAACTTCTATATAAGCTGGAGGTAGATCCTTAAATGAAGGAGATGTTCCAGGTGATGCATAAAATGGTACCTCTCCTTTAACATCCCTAAGGTAAAGTTCCCACATATATCTGTTTTTTCCACTATCCCAATTTGGAGTATCAGTAAAATTGGTTACTGACTCAGTAATCTGTCTATGATCTGTTACAGGTGATATTAAAATTTGAGCAACTAATTTACAGAACTTTCTATTTCTATTTAGAAGAGAGACTCCGGCAGCCAGAGCCCCACCAGCACTAAAACCTGCCAGAAAAATTTTATCCTTATTAATTCCCAAATATTGATTGTTTTCGTAAACCCATTTTAAGCCAGAGTAACAGTCCTCCAGAGGAATTGGATAGGGATAATCAATTGAGAGCCTGTAATCAACATAAACAACAATTATTCTATTTTTTCTTATATACTCAGTAAGGATTTTAGGAGATAAGGCATCTCCCTTCATAAAAAATCCACCTCCATGATAGTAGATCATACAAGGAATATTTTCTGGTGAATCTTTTGGTTTATATATATATAAATCAATATTAAAACCATTATAGCCTGGTATTGTAATTTTTTCGGCTCTTATATCAGTATCAACTTTCAGGAAATTTACTCTGTTAAGTAAAGCATTACTAACTCGAATCTTTTTCTCATCCTGCAGAGTAATATTCATTAGTGAGATTAATCTGTAATCCTTATGTATTTTATAACTGTTTCTTTTTATTTTCATTTTAAAAACTAATAAAAACGTCGTGCATTATTTCCAATATGAAATAAAAATTTCTCACGACCGATTCCAACTCCTATATGATAATATGCATTTATACCCTGGTCAGACTTTATGTAAATAAAGTATAAACCATTACTTTTAACCTCTCCCAGATCTATTTCAAACAGAGAAGAACCAAGATTGTCTACGTAGCTACTAATATCACTTTTCTTGTAAATAAAGAACTCTGACTCATTCCAGACCTGAACTTCTAAATCCTTTAGAAATTCCTCAATATCATCACGATCATAGTTACTGTATCCAGCCTTTTTTTCAAAAACAAGTTTTATCCTTGATTTTCTTTTTAGATAAATCTTATCTCTAATTACAACTCTATACTCACTTAAATCGGAAGACAGATAATTTAATCCTCTTTCAAACCCTGGATAATATGGAGAATTTATCACAATAGCCCCTAAAACCATTAAAGCTAAAAGGACTATTATTACTGATAAATATATAGTCAAGTTAAATTTACTAAACATTAACTAATATTGTAGCTTATTATAAAAAAATTTACATTAACATTTATCATTTTTTAAGATACTCGCCTATGGCACTGGCTAATGTTTTAAAAATCCAATCTCTTTTTTTATCATTATCTTCAAGTAAAGTACATCTGAAACCTTCCAGCTCCGAATAAAACCCGGAAAGAGGAACAACACATATACCTTTAGCACCTAGCAGATAGTATACAAATCTTTTATCTTTTGGGACATTTGTTACAGCACTCTCTATAAATGATTTAATTTTATCATCCTTTATATATAGGACCCCATCACCGGGTATGTCATCGAATATAACTGTAAAATACAACCCACCCCTAGGCTTAACACACTTTACACCTGGAATAACTGACAACAACTCCCAGGCATCATTTGCCCTTTTATAAAACTTTTTTGACCTCTCAACCAAATGAGTTTTATACCTTGAGTCCCCCAGAATTCTGGGAAGAACAAGCTGAGGAAGTGTAGTTGAGCAAACTTCCAACCTTTTTGCACTTATTAAAGACTCAATATATTTATGAAATTCCTCATCTTTATCCCTATTATATACTTCAATCCAACCACAACGGGAACCTGGCCATGGTAACTCCTTTGACAAACTTCGCATAGAAATAGCGGGAACATTATTTATTACGGAACTAAGAAAAGTCCATGTAGTATCTGGAAAAGTTACATTTGCATAGGTCTCATCGCATATTATAAAAAGATCATACTTCTCTGCAATGGAGACAATAGATTTTAGTATTGCTTTAGTATATACAGAGCCTGTAGGATTATCCGGGTTAATTATTAAAATACCGGCAATAGAGTCGTTATATTTTACTTTATTCTCCAAATCATCAAGGTCTGGGAACCAATAGTTATCCGGATCCAGCTTATATGTTAAATGCTGATAACCGGAATGCCCTGCTTCTGCTGAGGAGTGGGTAGAGTATGCAGGAGAAGGCCCAATTATTCTGGCTTCACGCTTTAAATAATTATAAACTTTGCTTATAGCATCACCAAGTCCATTAAAAAAAATAACATCATTACTGGTAATCTCTATTCCTGATCTGTTATTTACATCCTGGGCTATAAACTCCCGGGCATTGATATCTCCCTGACTGTCTGTATATCCAAAACTATAGCTTTCATTTGCTGTTCCGGAAACAATCTCTCTAATCCATGGAGCAACCTCTTCGCCTTTCTGAACTGGATCTCCAATGTTTTCCCATGAAATTTCCTGACCCATAGACTCAACAATTCGTGCTATTTTAACAATTTCCCGAATTTCATAGGTTAGCCTTTTGGCACCTTCGTGTACAATTTCTCTTCTCATATTGTTCTCCCTTACTTTCACAGTCAAAAGAACAGGCAAAAAAAAACCACAGCCTTTTGACTGTGGTTTATAGTATTTCTATATCTTAATAACCACAGTAACTTAATGCTGCGGCTGCTTTTGTGAAAATTATTTTTTTAAAATCTTTATTTTCCATATTAACTCCTACTATACTGCTTCATTTAATTGTGGTCAACAATTAAAGTTAATTAATAAATTACTCGTATAACAAATAAAAATATTATATAATTACCCTATGGATGAGAGAATTCTTCTTCTTGAAAGCAACTTTTTTTTAGGAAGATCAATAAAATATGGAATTGAGACAAAATTAGGTTTTCAAGTATTATGGTATAAATCCTATGAACAGTTTATTAGTACTAATCATGATTTCAATAAAATTGATCTGGCAATAATTGATTATGATATCTCCAGAAATGATGAAAATAAAGTTCTGGACTATTGTCATAGCGAGAATGTTCCAATTGTACTTCTGGCCGATACTATAACCCATGATATTCAGGAGAAAATCTGGACTTTAAAAATTGTTGATTATATTTTAAAAGGAAATAATTACTCTCTGGAGACTGTTTTTGATATAACAAAAAGGTTTTTCAATAATCCTGAAATTGGAGTATTGGTAGTTGATAACTCTTTGGAATCAAGGGATCATTTACGAAGTCTTTTATCTCTTCACAGATACAAAATTTTTGAAACAGATAACTCTTATAATGCTATTGAAATTATAAATGATAACTTTAATACCATATCTGTTGTTCTTATAGATTATGACCTTAAAGATAAGAATGGGCTTGAACTTACAGCTGAGATAAGAAAACAGTATCCGGTTGACAGACTTGCAATAATTGGAATATCCGCCCAGGGGAATCATACTCTAAAAATAAGTTTTATCAAAAATGGTGCAAATGATTTTCTCTCTAAACCCTTTATTAGCGAACTTCTTTACTGCCGTATTACCCAAAACATAAAAATAATAGAGTATTTTAGGGAGATCAAACAGTTAGCAGTTATTGATCAGCTAACAACATTAAATAACCGACACTTCCTTAAAGAGATTGGTGGCTATTTTTTTGAGAATGCAAAAAGACATAAATTATCCATAGTTGCTGCCATGATTGATATAGATGATTTTAAACTAGTAAATGATACATACGGTCATGATGCTGGAGATACAGTTTTAAAAGAGATCTCCATGGAGCTAAAGCACTTTATGAGAAAGTCTGATATTGTTATAAGATTTGGAGGCGAAGAGTTTCTTATATTGGCAAATAATTTAGATACAAAAATTGCTATGGATTTCTTTAATAATTTAAGAGTATTAATAGAACATAGAGAAATTGAACTAAGTGATAAAAAAATAAATGTTACAGTTAGTATTGGAATAAGTTATCGACAATCAGATACTCTTGAAGAATTAATAATAAATTCTGATAAAAAACTTTATGAAGCAAAAGCAACTGGAAAAAATAGGGTGTGCATATAAATGGGAAAGATATTTTACAGCTATTTTAAAAGTGATGATATTGAGAATATTGTTAGTGGTTTGGGGGAGAGTAATGAATACAGCTGTGTTATTCCCCACTACGATACCACAACAGAATTGCTATTGTCTCGAGTTATACACAAACTAACCCACAAAGTTTCACAAGATGATTCCAGTTCAATCCTTTCTGTTATAATCAATGAACTTGTAACATATATTGATAAGCTAAATATTAAGCGGGAGTATTTTTCCATAAATAATCTAGATATAAATAATTCTGCAGACTATTTTAAGGGTATTGAGACTATTGATAACTTCTATTCACAATATATGAACTCTACACAAAATAAACCAAAGAAAAATTATATAAAGTTAAAACTTAGAATAACTGAAGATTTTTTTAATATTAAAATAATAAACAGTAATGAATTAGCACTAAATGAGATAAAAGAGATAGAAAACGCAATAAAAATTGTTGATAATATAGCAAATATAAATATATTTCTGGAAAACTATAGTTCAACTACTGACAACCCTGAATTTAATCTAATGTTTCTTCTTATGCTATTAAAAAACATAAGTGCTGACTTTGAAAATTTTACCTATTTTAATTTAGAAGATGAATCTGATTATGAACTCAATATTAAATTCAACACACTTACTAGCATTAATAAAGTTGATATTACAAAGGAAATTATAAATGAGATCGATTCTCTTCCACAGTTTCCTGAGAGTATACAGAAGTTACAAAAGGAATTAATGGATCCAGAATGGAACTATTCAAGAATTACTGATTATATTTTATCGGATCCAAACCTTACTGCAGAAATATTAAGACTTGTAAATTCACCGGTGTACAGAGTAACTGAGGAGATAGACAAAGTTTCTACAGCTGTTAAAATTATTGGTTTAACCGGGCTAAAGGCTATACTTTACAATTTTGGTATAATACAAATTCTAGGTTCAAAATACAATATAAACAAGATGGATCAGTTAAAAGAGCATCTTTTCAAAGTAGCTCTTATTTCCAGTTATCTGGCTAATTTCAGAAAGTTAAATAATTTTGCAGAAGATATTTATGTGGCGGCATTAATGCACGATCTTGGGAAAATTATTATTACAGCTCTTGCTCCAGAACTTTCAGAAAAAATTAAAGTTTTCTGCAGTAATAAAATGATTCCCGCAGAGATAATGGATGATTTAACTGATGGGTATAATCACTCTGCTGTTGGTGCGGAACTTTGTAAAAAGTGGAATTTCCCAAACAAGTACATAAACGTTATTAAATACCACCATTCTCCTATGAAAGTAGAAAGTGATTACAAAATAATAACCTATTGTGTTTATTTAGGTAATGAGATAAGCCACATACTTGAAAACAAAGGGTTATACCGAAATATTAATAGAATAGTTTTAAAATTCTTTAATCTGGAAACTGAAGAGCTTTTTAATAAATTTTTGGAAAAGATTAAAAATGAGGGACTATATTTATAGTCCCGATTCTCTATTTTAATTGAAGAGACTTTCTCTCCTTATTATATTCTACACTTAAATTATTATCCCTAGAGCTTTCAATCAGGATATCCTTCTCCAGATTATTCCCTTTATAGATTATATTTAACTTATACTTCCCAGGACTTAAAATTAATGTAGTCTCTGCTTCTTTTATCTTTTCAAGTTTAAGGGTCGTAAAAGAACGATCCCCGGTGATATATTCATTCTTACCATTGATCAAAAGTTTTAAACCTTCAATATTTGTATTAATAATTAAATTCCCTGGCTTAGGAAAAAGTTCAACATCAATTTTAAGATCAGTCTGATCCGGACTTATTTTTAATATATAATCCTTAGTATAATAACCTTTTTTTGAAAATTGAAAATACTGAACTTCTCCTGTTTTCAGGGTTTTATCTGAACTGTTAAATAATTCAAATTTATCTTTTCTTCTAATATATATTGTTGTTTTACCGGTAATATCTTCCTTGGTTAATTGATCAACTATTTTAAAACTTGGTTTTAATGGTAGAGGATCAGGTTCTTTATGGATAAATATAATTTTTTTGCTTTGAGTTTCATCAGTGATCTTTTTTTGCTCTTTTCGGGATAAAACATAGAAATTTCTCCAGAAAAGATTCCCATCCACCATTAATTTCAATCTGTAATTCCCTACAGGTAGGTAAATTCTGTCACTGCTATATTTATGTACAGTGTTACTCTCTTCATCATCTATTTTAAAATGATAATTAGAATTCTCTATTAACTTTAATTCTGGGCCATTTTCTGAAAAGAGTTTGCTTTTAATAAAAATCTCATCTACTTCCTTGTAGTAATCTTTAGCAACCTCAAGATTAATTTCTATTGCTCCAAAATTCCCAGATTGTATATATTCATAATAATATCCCTTATCGTATGCTATTTTTAACAATATTCCCAACACAGCAATTATTAAAACTGGAAGTAATAAAATAATTCTCTTTTTACTTTTTACATTCTCAATAATTTCACCATTAACCATTGAAGCTAATATCTCTTTCTCTCTTTTAGAACTAGTAAGTGTGTATCTGCTGTTAAAGTAGTTTAATAGTTTTCCCAAATCCTGATATCTTGATTTCAGTTTATGGTGCATAAGTTTTTTTATGAGATTAATAATTTTTCTACTTACATTGCTATTTATCTTGTTTGGTTTAACATACTTCCCTCGCTGTATTTTAGCAAGGCCCTGAGGTGTAAGCCCGGATTCAAATGGTTTTATACCTGTTACCATCTCGTATAAAACAACTCCTAAAGAGTATATATCGGCCCGTTTATCTACACTTTTACTATTTTCAAACTGTTCAGGAGCCATATAGCTTGGAGTACCAAGTGTTACACCTACAGTTGTTATATCATTATCAATATCGTCGTCTTCCATTGAAGCAATACCGAAATCCACAAGCTTTACTTCACCATCTCTGGATATTAGAATATTTGCAGGTTTAATATCCCTATGCACAACACCCTTTGAATGAGCATAATATAGTGCTTTTGAAATTTCAGATGTAATATAGAGTGCCATTTCATTATTCAAATATCCGTTCTGCTTTATTAATGCATCCAGATTAATTCCATCTATAAATTCCTGTACGATATAATAGGAATCCCCTACTTTAAAATGGTCAAAAACCTGAACAATATTTAAGTTGTTAAAATTCATCATTAAGCGAGCTTCTCTATTAAATCTCTGTATTATCTGATCATCATCTTTTAAAGTTAGTTTTTTTATTATTACTGGAGTATTTAGAGTTGGGTGAGTTCCTTTATATACAGCACCCATACCACCTTCAGCAATTAGTGACTCTATCTCATATTTTCCAATTTTTGATGGAATTTTAGCCATTTAACTCTCCTATATCCCTCTTTAAATCTATTTCTCTATCTACTTTAATTAAAATATATGTGTATTTCTCCGGATTATGAAATTGAACAAAATTATCACTCTCTCTTAAATTATATTGTGTATTTAGTGAGGTATGACCTGCAAAATAGTAGGGATTCAATACCACTTCACTATCTATGTAATCATAATACATTAATTTAATAACATTTTCTTCTGAATCTCCATTACGAGTCCAGGTAAAATCGTAAATTATGTCCTGATTACTGTGATAATTAATTATCTCATCCGATGTGTAGTAGGTAGCAGGCTCTGCATGGGATATAATAAAATTTCTACCTACAGTAACAATTGGTAGTATTTTTTCAAATTTAGAGAAGTTTATCAAAAAATTATTACCATAAAACTTTTCTACCCAGCTTTTTACTATAGCTCCTTCTGAAGTAAACTTTCCGAAGGGATAGTTTCCATCACCCTCTTCATTAAGAATATTTTCATGATTCCCTTTTAAAAAGTGAAAATTTTCTGGGAAATTCACTTTTAGCTCAAAAACAATTTCCATTAACTTTAGATTATCAAGCATCTCTTCATCTATATTCTCATGGGTTTTAAAGTCTGAATCGTATTCAAATCCGGAAAGAATCCATCTGTTTTTATTCTGTCTCTCTGTATGAAAACCATCACCAACACAAACTATCTGAATTGTTCCTTTATAGAGTTCCTCTAAAACTGTTAATTCATCAATTTTAAATTTCAGAACTCTGTAGAGAAAATTAAACCTTCCGTGGAGATCTGGTATAATTATTGTTGGAATATCCTCTTTTAAAAAAATCAACCCTCCAGGATTTCCATTACTGTCTTTTGGTCTGCAATGGATATCCTGGGCTATGTGAGTATCTATTGTTTCTATAATTTTTGACAAATAGGCTACTGGTTCAACTTTTTTTTTGCTAATAATTTTATCAATATTATTTTTTATACTTTCTAATGAAATCACATATATATTATACAGTAATAAATTGTTATGGTTAACAAAAATAATTATTTAAGAGTTATTAAAGAAGTTTTTTTAAACACATGCATGGATTTAAAATCATCCCTGTTACTATATGCAACAATAAATTTATAAGCTTTGCCTACATTAAGACTCTTATCAAATTTATCCTGAGATTTCATTGGTTTTTTAAACTTTATATTAGTTGTACCATCTACTTCACTTCCTGATAGAGGAACTATATCATCTGTACCTCCCAGGGAAATATCAGATTTATGAGATGTAAATGATGTTCCAAACTGATCTTCTATTACAAGAATACCATCTTTAACATATCCAATAATAATATCAGCATCTTTCATCATACTTGTAGGCTCAAAACCTATAGATATCCATCCGGTAGCTTTTGCTGTTAAATCAAAAACTATATAACCATCTTCTATAGTCCATTTAACATCCAAACCCTTATAACTTAGACTATCACCACCTTCATCAGCTGAAAAAACAGGGAAAGAAAGTAACATAAATATAATTGCAGAAGAAATAACTTTTTTTAAATTCATAATAATCTCCTTAAATCAATTATAAAATATAAAACCCCATGTTGCCATGGGGTTGGAAGAATTTTATTTATTTACTAATTATAGCTTTTTTCATGAACAGATTTAACAGCTCTACCTGATGGGTCTGCCATCTCTTTTAATGTCTGATCCCACTCAAATACTATTGCTGTACTACAAGCAACTGACTCCTCGTAAGGAACTGTTTTAATTGCATCATCTTCAGGGAACAGCTCAGAGAAGATTGATCTGTAAAGATACTCCTCTTTAGTTCTAGGAGTGTTTATTGGAAACTTGTATTTAGCATTTTCCAGTTCAGCATCTGAAACTTCTGCATTTGCTTTATCTTTTAATCCGTCAATCCAGGAGTAACCTACTCCATCAGAAAATTGTTCTTTTTGTCTCCATGCAACTTCTTTTGGTAAGTAGGATTCAAATGCCTGTCTTAAAATATATTTCTCCATTCTCTCTTTAGAAGGCATTTTATCCTGTGGATTTTGTCTCATGGCAACATCAAGGAATTCTAAATCAAGGAATGGAACCCTGGATTCTACACCCCAGGCAGCCATTGATTTATTACTTCTTAAACAGTCATATTTTGAAAGTTTACTAATTTTTCTTACTGTCTCATCGTGAAGTTCTTTTGCGTTTGGTGCTTTATGGAAATATAGGTATCCACCAAAGATCTCATCAGCGCCCTCTCCACTTAAAACCATTTTAATACCCATTGATTTAATAAATCTTGCCATTAAAAACATTGGAGTACTTGCTCTTACTGTAGTTACATCACATGTTTCCAGGTGGTAAATAACATCTCTTAATGCATCAAAACCATCTTGAACTGTAAAGTGAACTTCGTGATGAATTGTCCCTATTTGCTGAGCAACTTTTTTTGCTGCAACTAAATCTGGAGAGTCTTTTAAACCTACAGCAAAACTGTGAAGTTGAGGCCACCAAGCCTCTTCCAAATCTCCAGATTCAATTCTCATGGAATTATATTTTTTAGCAATTGCAGAGGTAATTGATGAGTCTAAACCACCTGATAAAAGAACACCGTGGGGAACATCACACATTAATTGTCTGTGAACTGCTGCTTCTAATGCCTTTTTAATCTCATCAACACTGGTTGTATTATCTTTAACATTATCATATTCAAACCAGTCTTTGTTGTAATATTTAACAAATTCACCATCTTTTGAACTTAAATAGTGTCCAGGAGGGAATTCTGATATCTGGTTACAAAAACCTGTTAAAGCCTTCATCTCTGAAGCTACATAAAATACACCCTTCTCATCTCTACCATAATATAAAGGGATAACACCAATAGGATCTCTGGCAACAAGATAACTGTTGTCAGTAATATCATATAATGCAAAGGCAAATATTCCGTTTAAATCATTTAAAAAATCTGTACCTTTTGTTTTATATAAAGGAAGAATAACCTCACAGTCAGATTGTGTAGCAAAATTGTAATTTTTTAGGCTATTTCTAATCTCCTGATGATTATATATCTCACCATTAACCGCTAAAACCTGATTATTATCATCAGAATAAAGTGGTTGTGCACCGTTTTCTACACCGACAATAGATAATCTCTCATGGGCTAAAATAGCTTTATCATTCGAGAAAATCCCAGACCAGTCGGGTCCTCTATGTCTTAATCGTCTAGACATCTCTAAAGCCTGTTCTCTTAACAGACTAGCATCTTCTCTAGTATCAAATACTCCTACAATCGAACACATACTCTCTAATTTACCTTATCTTCATATTTAGTTTATTAATGTTGTTCAATGTTGCTATAAATGTCAACGTTAATCAACAAAAAATATCGTTTATTTTACTAATCAAACAACTGTTCAAGATTGTAATTTATTACATCCTCTAAGCTTTTTGTACCACTATTACCTGGAAAATTTATAAACTGATAATATTCTGCTTCTGGCAGAACTTCTTTTAATGCTTTACCTATTGGAGCGTGATTATTATCGATTATAATATTACCCCCGCTTTTCTTAAATTCCAATAGCTGATTAGGATTAAGTGGTCCAGGGCCGAAGACTCCTACAACATTTAACCCCATCTCCCTGGCTAGTGACTGTTGATGAAAATTAACAATATAATTTTTAGTATCTAATCCACTGCTGTTATATCTGCTTTTAAAGGACTTATAAAGCTCTGCAATTTTTTCTAAACTGGATTCAGCTTTGTCCATATTTCCATAAAAGTCGGCTATAGACCTAACAGTTGCTTTAATTGTAGCCATATCGTATCCGGTTTTTACCTGTAAAAGTTTATTTTCAGGTATGTTTAATACTTCCCTGAATTTTTTAACCATTCCTTCATAACCAGCATAAATAATAACATCTGCCCTTGAGATTTTCTTTATATCTGATGGAATAAGTTCATACTCCGGTGGATGATTCATCTCCAGAGGTGCAAAACTGTAGGAATCTTTAACCCCTGCAGCATCAGCATAGGCTTTAACCCATGAGGTTGTAGTTAAAACACTCTGGGCACTGATAATTGCTGTACTTATCCATAGTAATAAAAATATTTTTTTCATTTCTTCTCCTTAAAAATTAATAAAATTAAAAAAAAACCACTTCCTGCTACTGCCATAACACCACTAACGGGAAGGTCGTACTTTAGTGATCCAAAACTACCAGTTACTACAAGAATCAGGCCTAGAACTATACTCAATTTATAGTAAAAATTCTGACCCTTCTTCCAGAATCCTGCCAGAACAACCGGTAAAATTAATAGAACATCTACAAGTAATGCTCCCAATAATTTCATAGAAACTGCAACAGTTATACCAATAAATATATTAATAAGATAATTCATAACTTTTGTATTAATTCCCAAAGACTTTGCCAATAGAGAATCAAACAGAAAAAGTTTAAGCCTTGACCTGAATATATAAAAAAGAGTTAGAACGAGTATAGACCAAAAAAAGAAAAATATGATTTCCGGAAGTGTTAAAAGATATGGACTTCCCCACAATATTGACAGTATGCTCTGACTTGATGCTGATCCCAAATGGGTAAGAATAGCAGCCCCACCTAAAGATGAGATCATAAAAAATGAGCTTATACGACCAAAATCTATCTGTTTTTTATCACCAAGCCAGGTAATAATAATAACAAAAAAAGTGTTTATTATTACTATTAAGAGAGTTGATGAGATCCCTGTGTAAATTGCCAGAGAACCAGCAAATAGAGCTCCATGCATTAACATTAATCTTAATGGTAGTAAATTTTGTTCAACAAGTGGTATACCACAAACAGGAAGAACTATGGCTGCAACCAAAAGAGCTAAAAGACCTTTTTGTATGGGTGGAAGCATGAGTAATTCTATAATCTGATTAATATTGAATCTCCTTATTTTGAATAAAAACAGTTCCCCAACCTAAACTTTTAATAAATTCTCTATCATGAGAGGCTATAATTATTGTTGGTCTCTCTCTTTTATGTATATCCTTTAGTAAATTTGTTAAAGTTTCTATACCATTTGAATCCAAAAATGTAGTGGGCTCATCTAAAAGAAAAACTCTAGCTTTCTGGCAAATTAATCTGGCTAAATTAACCCGCTGTCTCTCTCCCCCTGAGAGTTCATAATAGAGTTTATCCTTTAAGTCGATTGCACCTGTTCTCCTTAAAGATATATCTATTTGATACTGTTTATCTTCACCTTTTAAACCTAAAACATCGGCTGTAGATTCCATTATTTCTTTAACAAGAATAGGCATATTTTTACTGTTTCTGCTTTGATCCAGATAGCCTATCTCTCCTTTATGTAAACTATATTCTTCGGAATTCTTTTTAAAAACAATCTGTCCATTTATAATAGGCAGAAGTTTTCCTATAGATTTAAGGAGTGTGGTTTTTCCTGAACCGTTGTCTCCTCTAAGAATCAGAGTATCCCCTTCGTTTAAAGTAAGAGATATATTCTCCAGAACAGGAATATTTGAGTAACCGCATGTTAACTCCCTACAGTTTATTTCCAGACCATGAAATAGGCCAGCCCGCTTTTTTAAAATGGTATAAACTTCTTCAATAGAATCAATACCTTCTAAAATACTCTCTGTTTTACACTTAACTCTGTCAATTAATTTATCCCAGGTTATTTCCACATTATATTTGTTAAAAACATCCAGTCCTAATTTACTTAGCAGGCCGATATGAACTTTTTTAAATCCCAAATAACTTATTATACTTGCTGCAGCTCTTCCTGCAATTTTGTCCTTTAATATTAAGCCATCAATATTCAGATTTTCTTCTTCTAAAAAAATTTCCAGATCGAACAATGGATAAAGCCAATGTCCGGTATTTGTATAAATAATCTCTCTACCACTATATATTTCTAAACTGTTATCCATAAACTCCTGCTAATTTATATTAACCTCTTTCAATGATTAATAACAATAATATTGACAAAAATTGAAACAAATATATAATAGTAATTATTACTATTAAGGAGTTTTTATGAAAACAATTATTATATATGGTTCTACTACCGGAAATGCGAAATCTACAGCTCTGGCGATTGGCAGGGGCTTTAAGGAGTCTAAGGTTGTAGATGTCAGTGAATTTAACTTTGATGAGCTTGAGAATTATGATCTACTAATTTTTGGAACATCAACAGCAGGGTTCGGGGATCTCCAGGATGAATGGGAGGACAATATTAATAAGCTTGATAATATTGATCTTTCAAAAAAGAATATTGCTATCTTTGGAACAGGAGATCAATTAGGATATCCGGATTCATTTGCAGGAAGTCTTAGTTATATATATGAAAAGGTCTTAAGTAAGGGGGCTAGAGTAATAGGAAAAACATCCACGGAGGGGTACAATTTCAAATATTCAGCATCGGTTATTGATGATAAGTTTGTTGGATTGGTAATTGATGATGAAAATCAGGTTAATTTAACTGACCAGAGAATAAAAGATTGGGTAGTTCAACTGGTTGAGGAGTTAGGCTAAAATTAAAAGTCTCCATATTGTTATTGGAGGCTTTTTTTTAGTATATTTTATTTATGAGACAATTTTTTGCAATAATTTCATTTTTTTTAATCATTTCATGCTCAAGCACACCAAAATTCAGCAATGATCAACTATCAAAAGAAGTAACTGTAACCCAGATAAAGGGTGGTTACTCTATAGTACCAAATTGCTACAATATGGAAAAAGGTTTTATCTTTTATCCTGGTGGTCTTGTAAACCCTGAATCATACATACCATTAATGACAGACATCGCAAAAAACGCAAATATAGCAATTTTTATAAAAAAAATGCCCTTTGATTTAGCTGTTTTAAACCCAAATGGAGCTAAAAATATTCTTGAAGATTACAACTATATCAAAACCTGGTATATAGGAGGCCACTCTCTTGGTGGTGTAATGGCCGCATCATATGTATATGAAAATCAAGGAACTTTTAAAGGTTTAATTCTTTTTGCTTCTTATCCAGTGGAAAAGAAATCTTTAAAAGATACTAATTTAAAAGTTCTGTCCATACTAGGTTCAAATGATGGATTAGTAGATATAAATGATTTTAATAATAGTAAAAACAATCTTCCAAAAGGTTCAATTTTTAAAATTATACCAGGAGGGAACCATGCACAATTTGGTTCCTATGGCAAGCAAAAAGGGGATCTTGACGCTACAATATCTGAAAAAGAACAGCACAATATCGTTACATCATATTTTAGCAGTTTTATAAATAATTAATCCCTGGTTTCCCAGGGAAAAATATTTATTTAGTTTAAATTATAGATAATCTCCAACATTGGATTTATCAATTACAAATCCATCGATTGGTAAAAACTCGTTAAAAGATTCACCTTTTATCTGCTTAATCAAGTTATTAACACACTCTGTAGCCATCTTTGCATTATCCTGTTTTATTGTTGCTGTCTGCTCTCCAGCTTTTATCGATTTTAAGTTTGCAGGATTCCCATCAAATCCAACAATCACAATTTTACCCAATAAACCTTTCTCTTTTACTGCAGCTAAAGCTGATAGAGCTCCTGGATCCCATGCTGAAAATATTGCAACAATATCACCATTTGCATTTAATTCGTTTATTGATGTTTCATAAGCAATCGCATCATCCCAATCACAAGCTCTGAAAATTACTTCATACCCTGCCTTTTCAACAACTTCCAATACTCCATCTCTTCTAGCGTTACCTGTTTGATGACCAAGAGTTCCACCTAAGATTAATACTTTTCCAACTTTTGTATGATCAACTATATATTGTCCTGCTACTGCTGCAGATTTTAGATTGTCAGTTTGAACAAGACTTGTAACTTGTGGATTGTCAATTTTTGTATCAACAGCTGCAACAAAAATACCTGCTGCTTTTGCTTTCGCTAAAGAATCATCAAATGCTCTATTATCAACGGAACCAATAATAATACCATCTACACCTTTTAAAATTGCATTATCAAATGCGTTTTTTTGTAAAGTTGCATCTGGTTCTGTTGGTGTCAGGTTTATAAATTTAACTCCCTGAGCTTTTGCAGCCTCTTCTGCGACATTACCTAAAGTTATCCAGAATGGAGTAGTATTTGAATAACCAATATAAGCAATAGTTATTACCTTATCTCCTGATTTTTCTTTTTGACCATTTGCAAACATTGAAAAACTGCTTAACAACATTACCAATAACAACGCTACTAATTTTTGACTTCTCTTCATTTAATTCTCCTATTATATTTATCCGATTATTCGGACTTTTAACCAATTTATTAGGCTTTACCCTCTTTTTTTCTTTGTATAGTATCAAACCAAACTGCCAGAATAATAACTATTCCGATACTGATTCGTTGCCATGATGAACCAACACCCAGATGACTTAAACCGGCATTTAATGTGTTAATAATTAGAACACCAATAACGGTTCTACCAACTCCTCCAATTCCCCCTGACATACTGGTTCCCCCAATAATTACAGCAGCAATGGCATTAAGTTCCATACCATTCCCCCATGTACTCTGTACAAAATCAAGACGACTTGATTGAATTAATGCCCCAATGGCTGCAAAAATGCCTCCCATTGAATAAAAAAGGATATTGTATTTTTTTATCGGGATACCAGCTAACCTTGAAACTTCTGTATTTCCACCTATTGCAAAGCTGTTATACCCAGGTTTAGTTTTCTTCAGAAAGAAACCGACAAAGAGAAAACAGGCCAGCATTATTGAAATTGGGATAAAATAGCCACTACCTATCTTTCCAAAGCTATCAGGGAATGCAGACATATCCTTTCCTGATGCCATAATTTCAGCAATTCCTCGGTAGGCTTTCATCATACCCAAAGTACCAATAAACGATGGAATTCCGGTATATTGTATTATTGCTCCATTAATAAAGCCGCATAAAACACCAACTATTAATCCAGAAAAAATGGCAACAACTACAGGAACTCCAGCTGTGAGCATACTTCCAATTACCACAGCGACCAAAGCCATAATACTACCAATCGATAAATCCAGCCCTCCAGCGATTATTACAATTGTTGTACCTGCTGCCATCGCACCTAATATTGTTGACTGTGTTAAGATGGTTTTGAATGTGTCAAAACTTCTAAAAGTTGGTGACAATAACATAAAAAGAATGTATATAAAAAATAGACCAATAAGAGATTGCATACCTTTAAGCATATTTTTTTGTGTATCAGTTAAATTACTCAGTTTCATTTTTTCCCCTCGACTTAGTGTGTGCCTATTGCAGCACGTAAAATATCTTCTTCTGTAGCTTCACCACGCTCAAAAACTTTTTTTATCTGCCCGTGGTAAAGAACAACAACTTTATGACCCATTTCAAGAGCTTCGGTATAGTCACTAGTTAGCATTAAAATACCTATTCCCTGATCAAGTAGTTCATTCATTAAAGAATAAACTCCCGATCGACCTATAATATCGATACCCCTTGTTGGCTCATCAAAAAGCAGTACTTTTGATTGAGTTCCAAGCCATTTAGCAATAACAGCTTTTTGCTGATTACCTCCCGATAATTGACCTGCTTTTGTGTGCTTACTTGGAGCTTTAACTTTAAGAGCTTCCATATATTCACAAATCTCTTTATCAATCTGTTTTTTATTCACAAGGCCATAAGTGCTAAGTCGCGGGGAGTTTGGTAAACCATAATTGTCCATAATTGAGTGAGGAAGTATTAATCCAAGGCCCTTTCTATCCTCACTTAAATATGCCATACCTCCCTCAATAGATTTTATAGGACTTGAAAAATCAATCTCTTTACCCTCTATAAAAACCTTTCCGGAATCCACTGGGTCAATTCCACAAACAGCTCTAGCTAGTTCAGTTTTTCCTGCTCCCATTAAGCCAGTAACGCTAACAATCTCCCCACGTTTTACACTCAATGTAACTCCATTAAGCTTTTTTCCCTGACGGATGTTTTCTAACCTAAGAACTTCTTCATCTTGTGGCTTATTTAAATGTGGATACTGTTTCTCAACAGATTGACCAATCATTTTTTCAATCATTTCGTCCAATGTTATATCGCAAATATTGTATACACCTGCATTCTTACCATCTCTTAAAATAGTAACTCTATCCCCTAAATCATGAACTTCCTGATATCTGTGGGAGATGTAGATAAAACCAACATTGTTATGATTTTTTAAATCCTGAATAGATTCAAAAAGATCCTGTCTTGATCTATCTTCAAGAACATCTGTTGGTTCATCCAGAACTAAAACCTTAGCATCAGTTACGAGGGCTCTTGCAATTTCAACTAATTTCTGTTGTGTAACACTTAAATCACCCACAATAGCTCTTGGTTTTAGATCTATATGAAATTTCATTAAGTATTTTTCAGTTTCAGAATATAATTTTTTTGTATCTATCAAACCTCTTTTCATTGGTTCAATACCTAAAAACATATTTCTTGCAATATCTAATTCGGGTACCAGATTAACTTCCTGATAAATGAATCTTAATCCAAGATCCAGAGGGTCTTGAGGTGAATTAAACTGTACTTTTTTACCCTCTATAAATATTTCACCTTCATCTAATTGATGTGCTCCGGAAAGAACTTTTATCAACGTGCTTTTTCCTGCGCCATTCTCCCCCAGCAACATATGAATTTCACCTGCTTTAAGCTGGAAATTAACATGGTCCAAGGCTAGAACGCCAGGAAACCGTTTGACAATTCCTTTCATCTCAATTAGGTATTGATCTTCTGACATCTATTTATCCTTTTCATTTGATTTATCCTATATTAAGGTCGAAATTTGATTAAAAGAATTGAAATTTATGACCAAAATTATTAATATTCTGACCATTTTTGTAGATTTCTATCTACTTTGCACTGGGAAAAGGATTTTTTGATTCTCGTGGGTAAACATGTTGGATTTATTAATTACAATATGACCTGTATCAATAAACTGTGAATATTTACCTTTTCTTATTATTTCAAGTGCTGTTTTTACACCAAGGTAACCAACATTAAAGGGCTTTTGGGCAATTGTCTCCAATATAATTCCTTTTTGGATATAACCAAGAATTTCCAGGGAGTTCCCAAAACCTATAAGCTTTACTTTATCCCCAATACCCATCTCATCCAAAGCAATAGCTGCTCCAGTGGTAACAGTATTATCAAGAGTGATTATTCCCTTTAAATTTGGAATTCTGTTTAATAATTTTAATGTCTGATTGTATGAAACCTCAATTGTTCCACCACTATAAAAAGTTGGTATTAAATTCATATCACCACCAAAAGCATCCAATATTCCATTCTCACGTTCGATTGCCGTTGAAGATCCCTGTATAAAACTAAGTATTGCAACTAGAGAGTTTTTCTCTATATGCTCCATTGCTCTCATTCCTGCAGTAAATCCGGCTGTATAGTTATCCATACCTATACGACTCTGTCCCAAAACCTCTTCTGAAAATGAATCAATAAAAATCAAGGGAATATGTTTCTCTTCAAGTCTGGAAAGAGCTGGAATAACTCTCTTATTATCTGCTGCTGCAACAATTATTGCATCTGCATTACTCTCTGTTAAAGATTCCAGAATATCTATCTGCCCAAATATATCACTATCTCTTTCAGGACCCATTACTTCAAGTTTTACATTAAAATCTGTAGCTGCTGTTTCTAATCCATCTATTATAGAAACCCAAATAGAAGACTTATCCTGTTTTATTGATTTTAAGACTACAATAATTTTATAATTACTGTTCTGATCAATATTAATACTTATCCATTTCAAGTAAATTATTACTGAAAAAAGAAGAATAATAGAACTAATAATAATAACTTTCACTGCCTTTACCAAATTTTACCTCCCAATATTAATGGAAGAATTATTTTGACAGTAGTACCTTCATTTAGTTTACTAGTATACTTTACATCAAATTCTTCTCCAAAAAATAGTTTTATCCTCTGCCGTACATTATATATTCCAATTCCACTTGTTCCTAATGTTGGCTTTTTAAAAGATTCAAGCATCTTTATGTTCTCTTCACTTAATCCAACCCCATTATCAGAAACAGTAAAAACCAGTCGGTTGTTTTCTTTATACCCTTTGATTTCTATTTGACCAGAACCATTTTTATTTTTTATTCCGTGATATATTGAATTTTCTACAAATGGCTGTATTAAAAGTTTAAGAGTCTGATATTCGTATAACTCAGGATCTACATCTATTGTATAATCAAGAGTATCCTTATATCTCAATTTTTGTATAGTTAAATACGATTCTATATGATCTGTTACACTTCTAATACTAATTATATCCTTTCCTTTACTTATACCAAGACGAAAAAAATGTGCAAGGGCTGTTGTCATATCTATAGCGTCTTCATACTCTTCACACTCAATCATCCATATAATTGAATCTAGGGTGTTATATAAAAAATGCGGATTTATCTGGGCTTGTAAAGCACGTAATTCATGCTTTCTTTTAAGTTCCTGTTCGACTTTATTCTCTTCAATGAGTTCTCCAATCTTTTTTATAGCAATATTAAAATCATATGCTAATTCAGCAACTTCATAATGTCCTAGGGCCGGAAGGGAAAAAGAAAAATCACCATGCTGTACCCTAACCATGGAATCTCTTAAAACTTGTATTGGTTTTGTTATCATTCTGGATAAAATAAAGGATATTGCCATTAAAAAAATAAAACAGAGCATTCCGATAAAGGCAAAAACTATAATTACCCTATCCCTATTTCTATTTAACTCATCTAAAAATGAAACCCCGACTATTGTCCAACCTGTTTTATCAGATGTTATTGATGAATAAATTAAATCCTGATTATCCACTTTTGCTTTAAAACTCATATTATTATTTTTTAAAACATCATCTATTTTTTCAGTTTTTAGATTACTATATATTAGCTGTTGCCTGGGATGGTAAATGATATCACCAGAACTATTTACTATAAAGACATATCCTTTATTACCAAGTTTTATATTTTTGCATAGTTCCTCAATTACAGCATAATTAAGATCGACGAGTATTGCTCCAGTTTTCTCCCTTGATTCCGGATTTACAATCTCCCTACTTAAGGATATCACCCATGGGAATTGATCTTCAATTATATTTTGAACATGAGCTGAACTAATATATCCATTTTCATCAATTGTAGCAGCATATATATACCAATCTAATTTTCTTAGATTTAAAGATTTATTAATAGGATCCATACTATTGTCGGTATAAATATTCCCATCTTCATATGCTAATATAATTGACTCTATATCCCTTCTTGCACTGATTATAGTTGACAAAAACTCCTGTGGATTATCATTAGCTCTATTAACATTGGTATTTGATAACACAACATGAGCCATATCATCCATATATGATATATAATTTTCAATTATTAAATTGAGTTGCGAAATAGCCTGATATCCATTATTACTTGTAATGTCATTTAGCATATTACCTGTTATATATGAAGAAGAAAAACTTAAAATAAGTATTACAGATGTTATTAATGCAGAAAAGGAGATAATTATAGTTGTTCTAAGGCTTCTTTTTTTCATTATTTTAAATCCAAGGACTTTTTATAACATGAAAGAGTCTTACCTGTTATCTTTTTAAAAACTGTTGAAAAATATTGGGGATCTTTATAACCAACCTGATCAGCTATCTCATAACTTAAAGTATTTGTTGTTTTAAGAATTTCCTTAGCCTTATTAATTCTAAACTCAGTCAAGTATTGTATAAAAGTTATCCCTGTATATTTTTTGAAAGTTCTACTTAAATATCCATTACTTATATATAACTCCATACAAACAGATTCCAGGGTTAAATCAGGGTTTTGATAATTTTTTTCGATTATTCGCCTTACCTCTACAACTTTTTGCTCTGAAAAATCCTTTCTTTGCTCTTTAAGAGTATTAAAAATAACATTTAATATTCTTTCTACCAGCATTTTTGATTCTTCTATAGTAGGTAATGATTCATATAATTCTATCAATTTCATATCATCCTTAGAAATATCTGTATGGATACTGAGTTCCTCTAATATATTTAATATTGATAAAAAGAGTTTTTTTATTTCCAATTCCACTCTTCTTACAGGAAGATTACTTTGAAGTAACACTGAAAAATAATTATTAATATTTTCAGTTGATTCTTCAACAGAGCCAGATCTAAATGAATCCAATAATATTTCCCTTTTTTTATTTATAATTGCATAGTCAATTTCAATCAGATTACAATCATCCTTAAAGTATATTGCAACACCACGACCATAAATAAAATGATTCTTTAAAGCATCAATTGCTTGGGAGTGAGACATGGGTATTTTACAAAAGCTTTTATAAGTTTTACCAATACCTATTGTCACTAAATTTCCACCAACCTCTTCAAGTTTTTTAAGGATTAGCTCAGGAACTTCCCTTGACTTTAAATAAATTTCAGAAGGATTTATACCGGATAATAATAATTCAACATTACCATTTGGAGATAAAAGGCAATCTATTTTGCAATTAAAAAAATTATTTTCAAATAATGTTTTTATCCATAAAAATAGCAATTGAATAGTCATTCTGTTCTGAAGAGATTCTTTTTTATTATCAGGTTCTATGGTAATTATTGAATGTGCTTTATTACAATAGTCTTTTCCGATTGTGGCAAGAAAATTATCAATCTCGTAACTATTAACATTCCCATATATATGACTTAGTAGAAATTGTTCAACAATAAGAATTTTATTCTCCTCTTCAATTTCTTTCAGCTTAGATAAATACTCTTTTTTACTTGTCTCTTTATCAAGATTTAATTTTAAATTATCAACAATTTGGTGTAACTGTTTGCTATTAATTGGCTTTAGAATGTACTCATAAACACGATTTTTTATAGCTTTCTGAGCGTAATCAAACTCATCATAACCACTTAAAATAACTAAAAAAATATTTGGGTAATTGTTGGAAATAAAAGCTGCAACCTCAAGACCATCAACTTCTGGCATACAAATATCAGTAAATACAACATCCGGTTTATTTAATTTGATAGATTCTATTAATTCTGCTCCAGTTTTACATGGGGGAAGAAATTCAAAACCGCTAGAATTCCAGTCAATCTTTTTTTCAAAACCCCTTCTTATAATTTCTTCATCATCTGCCATTACTAACTTATACATACTTTATCTTAAGTGCAGAATTTGGCATTGGTCAATAAATGTATTACGTGTATATATCCTAATCATAATTTTTGAACAACAATTCTAAATTTGTGAACTTGGAAAATTCCTAATGAATGGTAACATTAAAACATAGGGATTAAGGAGTTTTATTTTATGGATTTTAAATATGATAAAGAGAGAATTGGTGCATTAATAGAAAGAAGCCATACCCTGGCAGTTGAAAACAAGAGAAACGTATATGTAGATAACCCTGAGTTTCTGGTCTATCACTGGTCCGGTGAGGCTGCAGCCTTTAGCCCTAATACCGGTGAGTTATCCGCAGCTGAAGATACTAGAATAAATATTGGTGACCATAACGCCAGAGTAGATGTTGGTGGTCCATTCCCCTTTGCAAAAGAGATGCCTTCCAAGGTTAAGGGATTTGAGTACAGTTGCGGAAATTGGGCTGAAGATTACGCTTTCTTTCTGGATCACAGTCCTGCAGAAGTTCTTGAAAATGAGAGAGTTGTTGGAGAATTTCACTGGATGCTGGAAGAGGCCAGATTTTTTCAATATCCTGAGGCCCAAAGAAAGCTTGGAAGAGATGCCAGAGAATTGGGAGCAGGTGGAATAAGTTTTACACATACATGTCCTGATTTAGGAATTGGTCTTAAACTTGGATGGGGCGGACTTCTTGATAAAGTTAAAGCAAACAGGGAAAAATTCACAAAATACGGTAATATCCCATCTGCTGAATACTTAGCAGCATCAGAAGTAGTTTTAAAAGCTATTATGAGATATGTTGAGAAACATGCTGATGTAGCGAAGGATAAATTTGAGAATGAGACAGATACAAAAAACAGAAGCAATTATGACTTCATTGAAAAAAACTGTAGAGCCATTATCTCTGAGCCCCCAAAAACCTTTGCTCAAGCAGTCCAGTGGATACAACTTTTTACAACTGTAGAGAGAATTAATGGTCATGGAAATGGCTATGGTCGACTTGACCAATTATTAATTGATTTTTATAGAAAAGATATAAAAGATGGAATCCTGACAAAGGATGAAGCAGTATCTTTAATTGCAGAACTCTACCTTAAATACGGAGGGAACTACTGGTCCTTTGGTGGAAGGGATATTAATAGTAAAGATGCAACCAATGAGATGAGTTGGGTCTGCCTACATGCTTATGATATTACAGGAGGATACAACCACCTGGGATTAATGTGGCACGAAGATATAGATAAAGAGTTTTTTAACTACGGATGTGATGTACTGGCTAGACACAACTGTGGGACTCCAACATTAGTAAATTTTGATGTTTTAAGAGATAGTCAATTAAGATCCGGAGTAAAAGAGGAAGATGCATGGAATATGGCATACTCAGGCTGCCAATGGTACTGTGTTGTTGGTAACGAGTATAACGATCAGGATTTAAACTCCTTTGTTCTGGTTCAACCAATGCAGAAGGCAATGAAAATTGCT
The DNA here is from genome assembly GCA_003247135.1 of Spirochaetales bacterium. Classification (GTDB taxonomy): domain Bacteria; phylum Spirochaetota; class Spirochaetia; order DSM-2461; family DSM-2461; genus Thiospirochaeta. The sequence goes on from QKAW01000030.1 coordinate 24,260, forward strand.
GAGGATAAAAATATTACAGATTTTGAAGAGTTCTGGTCTATATACGATACAGAAGTTGATAAAACTGCAGAGATTCTTAAAGATTTTAAAAACGAGACTTATAAGTGGCAGGCAAAAGTTTGGCCGGAGATGGTAACATCACTCTGTATGCATGGAACTATTGAAAGTGGTAGAGATGTAACAGATATACAGGCTGTAAAATATAACTTCACTTCTGTTAATGTTTTAGGTGTTCCCAATGTTATAGACTCAATGTTTGCAATGAAAAAACTTGTTTTTGAACAAAAGAAATATACATTAAAACAGCTTATTGAAGCTGTAGAATCTGATTGGGAATCCAATGAAATAATGAGATACGACTTCCTTCATCAGAATAAATTTGGTAATGATATTGATGACGTTGATGAACTTGGCGTAAGAATATCAGAACATATAAGAGAAATTCTTGAAAGTAAGAGAAATATAAAGGGTTTCAACTTTAGACCTAGTCTTTTTCAGTATATGGGACACACCTATGCAGGTGAGCTTTTAGGAGCAACTCCAGACGGAAGAAAGAGAGCAGAGCCCTTTGCCCATGGTATGAATCCAATGCATGGAAGAAATACAGAGGGAATGGCTGCAACTATGGACTCATTTTGTAAACTGGATTATACAAAGTATCAGGGTGGCTCTTTCCAGGTTGAGATTCAACCATCCTTCTTTCCAGAAGGTAGCAGAAAAGGGGATTTGGTCGAAACCTTTGCAAAAGTTTTCTTTGAAAAAGGTGGTGTTCAGATAAATCTAAACACAATAGATCTTGAAAAACTAAAAGATGCAATGGAAAACCCAACAAAACAGGAGTACAAACACCTGGTTGTTAAAGTTACAGGTTATTCTGCCCACTTTGTAGTTCTTGACAGGAAATTCCAGGAAGAGTTTATTCAGCGTGTAAACTACGCATCACTATAGATTAAAGGAGCAGTTCTTATGAATGGAGAAGTTTTTGATATTTACAGATTATCAAGTCATGATGGCCCGGGATTAAGAACTGTTATATTTTTAAAGGGTTGTCCACTAAGGTGCAAATGGTGTCACAACCCTGAAAGTTTTAAAACCAATAAAGAGGTATGGATAAACCACTTAAAATGTATAAAGTGTGGCAAATGTATACTGGAATGCCCTACAAATTCCCTAAAAATGGTAGAAAACAGAATTATATTAGACAGAGAGAGTTGCATTAACTGCCTAAAGTGCAGTGAAATTTGCCCTCCCAAAGCAATTACATCAGTTAGTAAAACATACTCTGTCGAAGAATTATTAAAGATTATTAAAAGAGAGATACCCTTTATGGAAAAATCGGGAGGTGGAGTGACCATTAGTGGTGGAGAACCACTTCTACAGAGCGGCTTTCTAATTGAACTTTTAAAAAACCTAAAAAGTCTTAACCTTCATACAGCTGTAGACACCTGTGGCTTTATCTCCTGGGACAAACTGAATTCTATACTACCATATACTGACCTGATTCTATACGATTTAAAGATTTATAATGATGAATTACACAAAGAATATACCGGAGTATCAAATAAGTTAATCCTTGAAAATTTAAAAAAAATTGGGAAATTGGCAGAAATATGGATTAGAACTCCATTAATTCCAAAAGCTACATCAACTAAAGAAAATATTGCACATATAGGACAATTTATTAAAGAAAACCTGATAGATAACATAAGCCGGTGGGAACTTTGTGCCTTTAACCCTTTAGCTAGTGATAAATACATTAAATTGAATATGAGTTGGGATTACTCGAATGACAATTTATTATCACTGCATGAACTTAATAACCTTAAAAATATAGCTATTGAAAATATTGGTGTTTCTGAAAAAGTGATAACTTCTGGGTTTACATCCAAAGATTGATTACTCGATTTTAAATGCTTTTTTTCTGAATTTTTCAATTACCCCTTCGTCTTTAAGTTTTTTTATCTCTACTTCAAGTTCTTTTACCATACCCGCATTTTTCTTATGCACATACATATATAATGGAACTTTATCCAGTACACCAACCTGTTTAATTCCATCACCAAGGGCAGGTTCAGAAATATTAATAATACCCAGTATAGCGTTTAAATCATCAACATATATATCTACTCGACCTGTTGTTATTAATTTAAGACCCAGTTTTACCTCGGATACATCAATTATATCTTTTAATGGAGTAGTGTTTTCAAGATTTATCTTTGCCATCTGCATACCTCTAGGATATGCTACACTTAAATTCTTCTCTTTTATATCTGCCCAGCTGTTTATAATTAGATTGCTGTTTATACTTGAGAAAGAAGCAACGGTCATGTAAAAAACAGGTTCCTCGACTCTAATAGTATTAGGGTATATTTCAGAATATTCATAAATTCTCCCAGGTTCACCATCGATCTCCCCCCGACTTAGCATAATACTCGCCCTGGCAATAGGCATTGATTTAAAATCTACATCTATATCTAAATTATTAAAAATTTTAGTATAAACATCAACAATCCATGTATAGTATGGATCACTCTCTGGCCTGTTTATCCCAATCAGGAATTTATCCGATTCTGAACCATTTGCGAATAGAACTAAATTAAATATAAATAATTGCAGTACAACTAAAGAGAGATTTCTTTTCATACTGCAATTATATATTAATTTTTAATTAATTGTATTATTTTATAATTTTATATACAACTGTCTCGGTAAATGGAACTGATTCAGGTTTTTTGATTGTTAAAACCGACTCTTTCTGTTCCCAATTTACCTTTTCATCACTTCCGAGAGTAGTAATATTTCTAATTTTTCCATAAGAAGCAAGGGATAAGTTTACTGAGTTTATATCAGCTGTAGGCACACCTAGAACAAACAGGTATAGCACATCCCCTTTTGTCGTAAATCTTATATCCTTTTCAGTAAAATCCTTCTGTTTATCTTCTGAGAAATGCCCCTCTATAACCTCTGTTGGCCCCTCTCCACTTATTGTAAATGGTCTGGTTCCGTAAATTGCTTCACCGTTTACCTGTAACCAATCCCCTACTCTATAGAGAATTTTTTTAGCCTCTTCTGGAATTGTTCCATCGGCTTTTGGACCAACATTTAATAGTAAATTACCGTTTTTACTAACAACATCTACTAATGAGTGAATAACTCTAAATGGCTCTTTAAATCTGGAGTTTTCCACATAACTCCATGATTCCCACTCCATTTTATCATCGTTCTGCCAAACAAAATCCCGAACTTCAGCCATTCGACCACACTCTAAATCTTCAACAGCTGTAGATTTAGGGAAGTCTTTAAATTTATATGTTACAATAACTTCCTGATTGTTTTTATCACCACTGCTGTAATAGTGATCCATCATTCTTTTACGGTGTTCTTCACTAATTATCTCTGTTCTGTTATCAAAATATACCAAATCAGGCTTGTATAAATCTACAACTTCATTTACTTCATCGCACCACTGTCTGGAGAATCTTTCTGTTGGCATTGGTATTGGGTGGTTTATCTCCTCTTTCTGCCTAAAGGCACTAATTGGTGTAACCTCTCCATATAAATCGAAATTTTCCGGTTCGGAACTGTCTGCCATAGGGTCATTTGATGAGTACCAGCCCCACTTCCATTGGTGGTGGAATGTAGCAATAAACTTCATTCCTCTCTTTCTGATCTCTTTTTCCATTAAACCAACAATATCTTTTTTTGGTCCCATATCTGCTGCATTAAATCTGTTTATTTCACTATCCCACATAGCAAAACCATCAGCATGCTCTGTAACAGGTCCTCCATATTTAGCTCCTGCCCTTACCATTATATCTGCCCACTCTGCAGCATTGAACTTTTCGGCCTTGAACATTGGAATAAAATCCTTATATCCAAATTTACTTAATGGCCCATAAGTCTCCTCATGGTATTTTTTTAAATCCAAACCATGATGACTTGGAGTATTTCTATACATATATGTTGAGTACCACTCATTATCATAGGCAGGAACGCTGTAGGGGCCAAAATGAAAATAAATTCCAAACTTAGCATCTCTAAACCACTGGGGGCACTCTCTTTCAAGATTTGACCAATCTAACTCAAATTTTCTTCTAAATTCCATTGTTTCCTCACTTAGTGTAAGATAAACCCACTTTTATAATATTGGTATAGATAATCTATACAAATTTATATGTAAAATTGATATAATATATCTAGAGCTTATGGAAAATCTTAATTTACGCCTTCTGAAGGGTGGCTTTGACAAGTGTGAACAGTACTGGAATATGAAGTTCAGTAACGGTGAAAAGTGTTATAAAATATACTTTATTACAGATGGTTATGCTGAAACTGTTATTAATGGTGTTAAACACAAACTTGAAAAGGGAAATATATACTATATGGACACCCACAAGCTGGAAGAGAATATATGCCCCGATTATATTGATATGTTCTGGGTTCATTTTATTCCGGATTCCCTCTACTTGAATATGCATATTATAAAACTAAAAGATTTTGAATCCTGGAGGTTAGATGATCCAGCTTTTTTAGACTTTAATCTACAATGTATTCCTGATTTTTTTGAAGGTGACCACGGTATAGATGTTGCATGTTCAATACAGTCAATACTGCTTAAATTTTTATCAAAAATGTTAAGTGATCAGAAGGATAAACTCTCCAGTTTGCCCTATAGCAAGTATTTACAGCTTTTGCCAGCAATTGAGTACATGGATGATAAATATATAACAAATTTAAGCCTAAAAGAGATAGCTGAGAAAATTTTTTTAAGTCCCGAGTATTTTTTACGTCTCTTTAAAAAAAGTTTTAATATTACTCCACATCAGTACATTCTTCATAAAAGGCTAAATGAATCCTGTAGTCTACTAACAAGAACAAGTTTGTCAATTGAAGAAATATCCAGTAGTGTTGGTTTCTGTAATCAGTTTTATTACTCTAAAATGTTTAAGGCCCATTTTAATATAACACCAAACAACTACCGGAAATCCAAGTTAATGCCTTAGATTATGTTAACCTTTAAATCCTCTCTGATTACTCGTTTTTTATAATCAAGTTCTGGATAACCAACTACAAGAGTACTGTAAACCTTGTTCTTTTTAGGGATTCCTATTTGCTTTTTTAATTTTTTGTTGGCATTTAGCCCTCTGGTAATAAAACCGTTAAAACAGGTTCCAAGTCCTAAAGTTACAGCGTGAAGACTTGAGTAAGATGCCTGAATATTACAATCCATATCCGGGGTGGTTGACTCTGGGGATGCGTGAAAAACAACTACTAAAGGAGCATTGAATGTTAAAATATCCTTACCCTTGGGTGTCCTCTGCAGTGCTTTTTTATAGCTAAACATCTTTTTGCATTTGTCTTTCCCCATAATTAACCTTACAAAAATATAGGTTACAGGGTTAAAAGCAAGCTTTGTCAGTTTTTTAAAAAATTCTATTGTATCTACAGCAAAACCGGAGATAAAATCTCTATCTTTAAGCACTGTAACAAAAGTTTTTTGGGAATTAGTTCCTGTCGGGGCATACTTCATTAGATCCAGAAATCGAGCTAATGTCTCATTATCAATTCCTTTTTTACTGTAATTTCTTATAGATTTTCTGGTATAAATTAAATTTTCAAAATTACCCGGAGTTATATTGTGGGGTTCAATAAACTCCCCTATTTTATCATCCTGGGTTACAGCATCTTTAGGGCACACAGCAACACAGTGGGAACAACCCATACATCTGTGCTGCCGTACTGTATACTCTTTTGGTTTAATTGCATTAGTAGCACAACTCATTACACAAAGTTCACACTTAATACACTTACTCTCATCTATTTTAATCATTTTCTCTCCGCTCTTATATATCCCTACAAAATAAGTAGAGTATAAAAAATTGTCAAGATGATTTTATTAAGTGTAGGATTCTGTCTTGAATCTATGAATAATTTTATCCATTATGTCAACAATCTCTCCCATTTCAGCAGAAAGATGATTAACCTCAGTCATTGAGTTGGTAACATCGTTAGTTCCTGATGCAATCTCGCTCATACCTGATAATACTTCACTTGAAATTCTACTTAAATTCTCTACTGACTTATGTATACTGTGTGCATCATTCTCCATTGAGTTTGAGTGTTCTTTTACATTTGTTGATACATCATTTAATATAATCATAGCTTCTAAAATTTCTTCCCCCCCTGTTGATAACTCAACTGTAGATTCGGATATTTCATTTAAAGCTTCTGATACATGGCTAATATTGTCGTAAATATTCTTAATAATTGCTGTTGTATCTCTTAATTTATCACCGCCACTTATTACAGTTTTTACAAGATTGTCTGTATTAGCTTTTTTCATATTAGCAATTTTAGATACATCATCTATAAATACAACCATCTGGTGTACTGATGCTGTGGACTGTTCTACAGAACTTGTTTGATCTGCTATTAGGCTATCAAGTTTATTTATTCTATCTAAGATATTATTAACACTACTTGTGGTATCACCTACAATAACATCCAGTTTACTAGTTTGACACTGTATACTTTCAGTATTAGAATTTATCTCATCTACACGGCTACTGTATGCTGATTTTTTTGAAATTAAACTATATACATGAATGGTATTAATAGATTTTTCCAAAGGAAATTGGGAATTTTTAAGAACAAAAACTTTAGTTTCATTCTGGAAGAAGGGTTCTGAAAATATATACAGAGATCTTCTCTCCTGGTCATCATAAGCTCCTGGACAAAAATCTATATCCCCAGTCTCCAGCATTAACACTCTTCTTTTCCATGGAACATCTTAAATAGTAGCCTTTGTTCCCATTCTTTTAGCAAGTTCATTCATCATATCATATGCAATGCCTTCCAAAGCACCTGTTTTTTCATTGTGAATCTCCCTTTTTTTTATTAATGTATTAAATTGCAATCTCTAGAATTCTAAAAGTAAATAAATAGTTTTTTTCACAATGATAAAAAAGTTTAGTATTATTATGAAATAGGACTATTAATAAATATAATAAGGATCTAATTTATGAAAAATAAATATATAGATTTAAAAAGAGTAGAGTTCATTATAACAAATAAATGCAGTTCAAAGTGTATACACTGCTCAAATATTGACAATAAAAATACAAATAGAGTAATTGATGAAGTTACAACGAAGGGCATACTTGATTCTGTCGTTAAAAACTACAAAATTGATTCTGTTATGACTTTTGGAGGAGAATCTCTACTCTATCCAGAGATTACTACTTCAATATTTAAATATGCAAAGGATTTAGAAATTCCCAACAGGCAATTAATTACTAACTGCTACTGGTCCAAAAATATAAAGCGAATAAATGAAATTTGTAGTATGTTAGTCGATTGCGGAGTTAATGACTTATTATTGTCAGTAGACTCATTTCATCAGGAATATCTGGATTTTGAAATTGTAGATTATACTATAAATAAATTGTCAAAATTAAATTTTAAAAGTATAAAACTTCATCCTTGCTGGTTTGAATCTAAGGATTCACAGAATAAATATGATATTCAAACTAACAACTTCCTGAATCAACTATCAAAATATAATATTGAAATTAGTCAAGGTAATATACTGTTTCCAGCTGGTGCTGCAATTACAAATTTTCCAGATAAATTCAAAGCTCTAAAGGATATTAATGAAATAGTATGTGGATCAATGCCATATACAGATAATCCACAAATGGTTGAATCAATATGCGTTAACCCCGATGGAAAAATTGGAGGGCTGTGTTATGGAGAAGATATGTCAATTACTGATTTTTTAGATTCTTACAATCCTTTTAGTGACAAGTTGTTAAATTCTTTTCTGACTAATGGCATTGAAGAGTTAAAAAATATATTGGTACAGCAAAATGTAGACTTTAATATTGAAAATTACTATTCAACATGTGATGCCTGTAAAGCCTTAAGAAAAAGTTTAAATATTGTGTAATTTAAATTCTTGGTTTTACTATTGAACTAAGACTATATATTTTATATCGATATAAAAGCTCAATTTCTCAAAACATCATAATGTTGTTAAACAATTTTCATTTTATGAATTTCACAATAAATAAATTTTGCTTGATATTAAGGTATTTTTATTATAATTTATACTCATGAAAAAAGTTATTAAAATAAGTATTTTTATCATTTTTATATTAAGTCATAACATTATCTTTAGTAAAGAAATTCACTCTGGGTTATCAATACAGCCTGATATAGGAATATCACCACTACTTGTTATCAATGAGAACTCTCTAGGGTACAGGATTAAGTATAATATTAATGATTTTTTGAATCTAGAGTCAACCACAGCAATTGGGCACTCTCTTTTATATTTAAATTTTCAATTACGTCAGTGGTTTCATTTTTCTCAGGAGTTAGGACTAGGGTTTTATTTAAAACTTGGTCAAACAAATAATAATTATCATATACTTTCTATTGATCCAGGAATTTATTTATCATTTTCGCCATATTTATACACTCTTTATGGCCCATGTTTAAATATACGGTATGTTATAAAAAATAAGAATAACAATTTTATTATAGAACCTATAAATATATTTATTAGACCTCTTTTTAGAGATACTGAATTTAATTACAAATGGCATTTCCAGACAGGTTTTAGATTCTCGTTCTTGTGGGGTACAAATGAAAAAAAATAATTATTATGTTGCAATTATGTGTTTATTAATAAACTCTTGCTCAATTATTTCTGATTTATATACAAATATGGATATTTATAATATTAGTGAAAATAATCAGGATCAACTATTTGAAGATTATGATTATATGACTAAAGTCATACTAAGTTCAAATCCTCACAATTCAGCTATAAAAGAAATATATAATATAGATGTTAACGAAGTTCTATCAGCGAATCGAACAAAAATTACAAAAGAAACAACTTCTGCAGATTTTTATGATATTATTGATAAAACTTTAGGACGCATTCATGGACACCACCTTTTTACAAATTCCAATGTGCCTGAAACACCACTAAATTATACAATTGACAGTATTTTAATTACAAAAATACAATCTTCAAATCAATACAAAAAAATACTTCCAACAATTGATTTAGATGGGTACTTTTGGTCAGACCTTAAAACTGAATATATCAATGGAAAATACTATAATATTAGAGATGAATATAAATTTGGTGATATAATCCCTGCAGGATCTGAATTCTATGCAATTGATGGAGAAAATATTCATAGTTATATAAATAATGAACTTTCACACTTTGATATGGCTTATGATCTAAATAATAATCATTTTTCAACAACCTCCTTTTTTTGGCTTACATTTATGGCAAATGAAGGATTACATAGTTTTTCTTATATAACGCCGAACAAAGTTGAGGGTAAAATTGAGCGAGAAAACTTGTTATTCACCTCTGAGGAAATAAATAGAAGAGAAAAAACAAATATCTATCGTTCAAGTAATGTAAAATACTTTAATTCAAATAGAGTTTTATATATAAAACTTGATAATATGAAGCCTGAACTAAGTAAGTCAATTATTGACAATATAAAAAACCTTTCTCTGATCCCAGATGATATAGAGAGAATTATTATCGATATTCGTGATAATCCTGGTGGATCAGATAATGCCTGGCTAGATCTTATTACTTTTCTAACAGGAAAGGAAATTTCTTATACGACTGAGTTTGGCATTAAAGATTCTAGCTTCTTACGTGAAAGACTACCAGACAGTTATTTTGCTGGTATTAAAAAAAATATTTCATTTTTAAATAATGAGGAGTTTATAATCACAAATCATATCGAAAAATTTCAACCTCCATTTAGCAATTTAGGCTTTAAAGGCAATATTTACATAGTTTGTGATAACATATATTCTTCATCTGGACAATTAGTAAAATATGCAGAACAGAATGATAATTTAATATCAATTGGAAGACGTACCAATAAATTTTTAGGTGCAGGAATTAATCCGCTTATTTTTACTTTGCCTAATAGTAAAATTAATTTTTCATTTGAACCATTAATTGATATGTCAAATTGCAGTAAAGCTATTGACATTCTTCATAGCTCTTTAGAAATTGAACTTAATCTAACGATTGATGATTTTATTAGACTTAACAGCTTCAGTGGAGATTATTCCTCTGAAGAGTATCTGTTTAAATATGACCCATTTATTATAGAAGTACTAAAACAATAGAGAATATTATCTTTATATATGTATTATTCAATAAAATTCACTACATATTATAGAGGATCCCTATATGTCAACATAGTTTAAGTATGCCATAAAGGCATACTTTTCATTTTATCTACATAATAGCTAAATCCAGCAGGTCATTCTGCTCTCTTAACTCCCTAATAACCAAAAGTCGTTCTTTAGTCTGTTCATCTAACTCGGAATAATCATGGTGAAGTCTGTATTTTTCACTGATAAATCTGGCAACTGTAACTACAGCTTGTCGATATCTCTCTGAATCCGCTTCATCACTAATTTGATCAATTTTCATTAATCCTTCAGTTAGAGGGAACGCTTCTGACACTTTTTTGCCTAAACGATCAAGACAATCTATAGCTTCTAGAGGTAACATTACATCATCTTTATTGTTTAAGAATTCAATAATTTTGTCTTTAGCTAAAGCTGAACCTTTATCATCTTTACCCCAATCTGCCAAAGCTTCAGCTGCTGCAAGTTGAACCATTTCACTTTCATCATTAAGTGCTTTGATTAATACATCAATAGTCTCTTTTTTAAAATCTGCTTTTGTATGTATACCTTGAATAGCCCAATACCTTATTGTCCCATTTTCACTTTCCAAATCCTGGAAAAAGGATTCTACGGAAAGATTATCATCAAACATTTTGTCACATACTTTAATAATTTCCTCTAATGGATTAATTTTTTTATCCCGGATAACCTCATAGGCAGTTAAACCCAGTTTTTTTGCCTGTTTTCTCATCTCCTGTTCAGTTAAAAGTCCACCATCACATATTTCCAGCATCCAGGTCTTTAATTTGTCTCTCATTTTTAGCAATCGTTCCTGTTGCTCTTCTTCTCCAGCTAAATTATTCATCTGGTCAGGATCTTTTTTAATATCATACAATTCTTCTATAGGTTTTCTTGGCATAAAGTAGGCATTTTTCCGGTTAATATCACTATTTAGTGTATACTCTTTCTTTGCTTCTACTTCCATACTAATATTCATCCATGGAGATTCTGTAGCACTATAAGCTGCATATCGCCACCCTTTTTGAGGGTAAAAGTTACGAATATAGATATAATTTGAATCCCTTACGGATCTAACAACTTCGCAACTATTATCAATTCGATTTCTATAGGAGTAATTCTCATCCTTTACTTCATTATCTCGTAAATTCAGAAAATCTCGCCCCTGTATATGCTCCGGAATTTCAGCTCCCCCTAGAGCTAATGTAGCTGTTGTTATATCTATAAAGTCAACTCCTCCATATTCAACTTTACCTGCTGTATAACCTTTAACCATATGCTGATATTTTTGTGGAACTCGTACAATTAATGGAACCCTTGTACCTTCATCCCACATATTAAACTTACCTTGAGGCATGCCCATTCCATTATCACCAAAGAAAAATATTATAGTTTCTTCATATAGACCATCTTCTTTTAATTTATTTATAGTTTCGCCAACCATTCTATCCATAGCAGTGATACATTCGTGATATTGGCCCCATACTTCCCGAATATCCGGAGTATCTGGATGATAGGATGGAATTGTTAACTTACTTCTGTCTCTATAATCTTCTGATCTAGTTCTAGGTATAAATGTCTCTCTATGAAGAGTCGCATTATTAGGATATCCATATCTTGACTGATGTGTTACAGCATAAGTATTTTGGAAGAAAAAAGGTTTTCCTTCTGGTCTATTATTCCATTTCTCTGACATTTTATTGGTAATATCTATAGTATCTAATGCATAATTTACATCCAGTACAGTATCCCAACCTCTGATCATATCTCCATTATATCTCTCAACAAAATTATAATCTGTTTTATTAATAGCTGTATAATAGTTTTGATCCTGGAGATATTTAGAAAAAATTTCAATATTCTCTGGAATAGCTACATGGCTTCTATGATTCCCAACACCAGCAGTTGGTGGATACAACCCGAGGGCCAATGTTGTTCTGGCTGCTGAACAAACAGGAGCTACACTGGAACAATTTTCATATCGAATTCCTTCCTTAGCAAGCTTATCAAGATTTGGTGTGAAGGCATCAATATCACCATAACACCCCAGATTGGGACACATATCCTCAGCCATTAGCCACAAAATATTTGGTTTATTCATTTCTAATCTCCTGTTGTAATAAATAAAATTATTATACTCTTATTAATTAAATAAATAGATAGATAAAAAGAGCCATTTTACAGGACAAAATTGAACTAAATAGAAAGTTCTAAAATTTATTTTGTTTTCGATACTCTCCCGGTTTCACTCCTGTGTGTTTTTTAAATATTCTTGAGAAATAGACAGAATCCTCATAGCCACAAATTTCTGCAATTTTATATATTTTCATTATAGGATCAAAAACCAGTAATCTTTTAGCTTTGTTAATTCTTAGTTCAGTAAAATACTGAATTGGAGTAGTCTGAAAATGCTTCTGAAACATACGGCATAAATAGGACTCTGAAATATTATAGAGCTTACTTAGTTGATGCAACGTTAAATTGACAGTCAAATTTTGACTCATATAACTGGTTATCTTAGAGATTTTAAAATTGTCTGAAATATAGTCTAATCCTGTACTGGCAATATTAATTTCGCAAAGAAGCTCATATAGTACAGATACTGCTCTAATTTGACTAGATGGAGAACCTTCTCTAATTAAAGTAATTATTGTATCCCACTTAGAAATTCCTATACTTGCTGGAACCTTGTCTGTAATAAAGAATTGATAATCAAAACTCAGAGGAATATCTTTTCCATTAAAACTGAGCCAATTTACAACCCAATCCTCTGTGCCAGTATTTTTGTAATATTGAGGTTCTCCGGGAGCCCAAAGGATGAACATATCCGGTTTTACCTTATATTCCAAACCATTGTGAATAATGTAACCATTGCCAGATATACATTGCATTATTAAATAATAATCGACACCATTATCCCTTTTTAAATCCCATTGATCCCAATCAACTGCTAATGAATTTATTCTAATAGGTAATTTTTTTATCTGTTCTGTCATAATTGGAATAACAGCATCTCTAGCCACTTTTACCACCTATCTATAAAAATCAGGATTAAAAATTACTTTATAAATTAAAAAATACTAAAACTCAAGATTTTTTTCTATATAACGATTTCTGTATTCACCAGGTGTAATATTATGTAATTGATTGAACAATCCCATGGATCTGCAATTGCCATATTAAACAATAATAAACCTACAGCTTATCTTGTTCCAGCAGAAACTTATGAAAAAATGATGGAACTACTCTCAGATATAAAACTAAGCTTCTCAGGATATAGACTTGCATATCAGGTCATTAATAATGAATTAATATTTTACTTAATGCTATTGGGAAACGAGAAAAAAAAGGAATTATATATCATAAGAGGATGAAAGATTATCATGATTTCGTGTAATTTTTATTCACTGCCGAACATTCTCCTGCTCCAACCTTAGTTGATAACCATCACAAAAAAGTGATTTATAAATCTCATTCTCCTGGGGAGTTAAAAAATTTAGTTCAATCATTTTAAAGCCAGTAATGTTAATTACGAGATCTCTATAGGCATTGAGGGTTTCAAAGTCCATATAAATTGACTCAACCTGTGGATAGAATTGACGCAAACTGCTTAAAATTTCATAACCTGTTGGATCAATGTCCCCCCAGTAGTAAATATTACTTCTTTTTATAAAATCAATCCCCTGAAGTCTGGTTACAGCCTTTCCCTGCCCCCAAATTACCACAGAATCAGAAACTGACCTGAAAAGCAGATAGTTTGTCCGGTTTTCCACGATATAAACATTTTGGGGTTCGGAGTGTAAATTTTTTATCTCTCTATATGGTAAAACCAACTCCGAAAAACCATTTAATTTCAGGTTTTTATCAAGGCTTCTTATATATATGTAAAAATTATCATCAACCTTTAATCCGTATCTTTTAGAAAATTCCTTTTCTTCTGAGTCTGTTTTTCCTTTATCTAGCAGAACTTGATCTAAAAGTGTGGATAAAAAAGAGCTATTATTCTCTATAAACTTTGTGTGAACATCTATGGGTAACTCTCTAATGTAAAAGTCGGAAACAGAATTATTTATAAAATAATCCAGTACTTTTATACTATCATCAATAATATCCTGATTATTTATAAACAGCATTGGATTTGTTATTATCAAACTTTCTAATTGGTATACCCTGAGTTTATTGGTATTTATGATAAATTTGCTAACTGCATCTTCCATACCTATAAATTTCAGGTAATCTGTGTCAGTATAAAAAATAATGTTAGAAATAAATGTCTGAACACCTTCATGTTTGGTATTCATCGATATCGTCTCCAGGGCATATCCGAAACCCAAAACATCCCGAGAGTTATTATAAAGGTTCTTCATACCTTCAAGCCTTTTAAAAAGTGATAATTTTACTCCCTTATCCCCCTTAATAACTAAAGGAAATATTGTTGTTTCCTGTAATATTGATGATAAATAGTTTGGAAACTGTTTAAAGGCTTTTTCTTTTATCTCCTCAGAGTTTATCATTTTTAAACTTCTCTTTGTTCTCTCTGAACTCTTTTAACTCCATATTGTATACCATTGTTTTATTTCCACTCCCGGTCTCTACATATTGAACAGAGTCTATATACTCCTCTACAAGACTAATTCTATCCAGAGGTGTTACGACCATAAGCTGGAGATCAAGTTTTTTAAATAAATTCATTGCAAACCGGGAATTGGATGGGTCTACCTTACTAAAGGCCTCATCAACCACAACAAATTTAAATGAGTTACCTCTGGATTCAAGCCCAAACTGATATGCAATAGCCGATGCCAAAACTGTGTAGGCTAATTTTGCCTTCTCACCTCCGGATAGGCTCTGGGAATCCTGATAAACCTGTTTTAGAGCCCCATCTTCTATAAATCTCTCCTCTGCAGAGAAATTTAACCAGTTACGAACATCCAGAACTTTTTTTCTTATATTGTCATCATCTTTTAATTTAGTCAGAAGCTTTCTTGATTTTTCAAAAAAGAGCTCCATTTCCGAAAATTCACCACTTGCCAGTTTGTATGCATCTGCAAAAGTATTCTTCAGATCCCTCTGGAAGTCTCTTATAAAAACATCCTTTGAATTTTCACTATTAAGGGTTAAGTATGTACCTGGGTTCTCCTGATATCTTATACCTTTTAAAGACCGGTTTAGCTCAAGTAGACTCTCTTTAATTAATGTTAACTCATCATGGAGGGTCTGCTGAAAACTTGCCATATCCTCCATTACTCTCTGGTTCAGAAACTCTTTAAATCTTTTTCTGTACTTTGGCAGGTCATTTTTTAAAACTCTTTTATATAGCTCAGTAAAGTCATTTAAATAATTTATATCCGGTTTTAAATCCCTTATATCCTCACTCCATGATGGATACTTTATAATAATATCCTTACTTGGATTTATAAAAGATGCCATAGAGTTTATTACAGCTGAGTGTGCAGTCTCCCTCTTGTTCTGCAAGTTCCTTATAGTTTGCTGAATTGAGTCTTTAAACTCATCAAGCTTATTAATATCCTCTTTAAAAACTTTTTTAAAATCACTATGGAGTTTATCCAGAGTTTTTTTATTCTCATCATTAATAGTATAGCTTTCAATAATAGTAATTAAACGGTTTTTATCTCTAACACTGTTTTCTATGCTGTTCTCCAAAACTCCTATTGCTCTGTTCAACTCCATCTCCAGTGTTTTTAACTCACTCTCACGATCTTTTAACAGAGTTAATTTACTCTCAAGTTTATATAGATCAGTAGCCATGGCTAATATTTCATCTCTACTTTTAGACAGTGTAATAAGTTCTCCCTCATACTCCTTATAATCAATATTTTCATAGCTGTAGTTATTTAATGTAGATATAACCTTTATATTATCGCTACATCTTTTTAACTCTTCCATTAGATTAGCTAATTCACTGTTTTTCTGGTCAATATCTGCAATTAGTGAGTTTATACTTTTTTCCAGTTTTGCTCTTTTCTTTAAATTGTCCCAACCTAGCACAAAACTGTTAAAATTTCTGTCATCCTTCTCATGTCTATCGCCCCTTTTTATTAAACCATTTGAAGTTAGGGCATAATCCAATCTTGAGAATTGAGTTAAATCATTTGTACACCTGTAATTAAAATTATCGTACAGCATACTTGTTATCCACTCTTTAAATGGGGATGTGGATTTTACTGTAACTTTATTTATTAAAGAGTCATCCTCAATTTTACTGTTAAAACGTAAATTACCTGCATTTGCTTTAAAGTAGACAATTCTTCCCTTTAGATTATTCTCATTAATAAAACTATTTACTCTGCTATAGATTGATGGATCAACAATTAAAGATAGTGCAAAAGAGTGCAAAACTCTCTCTATACTCTTCTCCCATAAACTCTCCTCTTCCCGGACTCTGATGCACTCACCAACAAAGGGTATATCATGGGTTTTTAATTTTAAACCTTCAACTATCCTCTCTCTAATTTCAATATTTTTTAAAGGTATATTACTATCTCTGTTTTTTAATGAGTTAAATTCAGACTTTTGTTCATCTAATGTATTTTTAAGTAGATCTATTAATGTTCTGCTTTTATATATATCCTCCTGAAAATCCTTTTCCAGAGCAGAATATTTTATGCTTAATTTTGCAAGTTGATTTTGAACTTCGGTATATGAGTCCAGGTCAACCGGTGCATGAATTTTTATCACTCTTCCCAGATGTTCAAACTGCTCCCAACTCCTCTTTTTATCCCGTATTTTATCCTTTAAATTGGCTATATTAGCATCCAGACTTCTTAACTGTTCTGCACTAGTATTAGAATCTATTGTTCGCTGTGTCTCTCTAATCTGATTGGAAAGAGTCTCAAAATCCTTTAATATCTGGTTCAGGCAGTATGTTTTATTCTCCAGTTCACCTTTAAGGCTACTCTCCTGAAAATTTATAAATTCAAGTTTTTTACTGGACTCAAAGTATAAGAACAGTTTAATTTTATCATCAAAACCCAACAACTCATCAAAGTACCTTTGATACTTCTCCCCTCTGGATTTAATATTTTGAAGCATTTCAAGCTCAAGTTCTGCCTTCTCTATAAGTTTCTGGGTATTTAAAAGGTGAAGAAAATTCTGATAGACACCATCAAATTTTTCTTGAGCCCTACCCTTTTCCAGCATGTGATTTCTAATAAAATCATTTATATTGCCTAAAACCTTAACACCAACAGTTTGAGAGAACAAATTTAGTGCTTTTTCGGATTTAAAACCAAACTTTTTAATAAATAGTGCTGAGTACTGTTTAAATGAATCAAAAAATTTTGCACCGGCTTTTGTTAACCTTCTCTTATACTCACCACTGTTATCGAAAGGCAGAATATCTCTATTAATCTCCAGTGGGGAATCGCATATAAAATATACACTGTTAAGACCATTATTGTTAAAATACCGAATCTGCCCAAGGGTAACAAAAGAGTTATTTATTTTGTTATTAAATACTCCTGTAATAATTGAGTATGTATTTTTATCACGTAGATTCTGAACCTTTACAAAACTACTATCCTCATCTTTAATATTTCCATAGGCCCCTAGAACATAACTCTCTTCTGTTCTCTCTCTTCTTCTCTCTGCACCTGATGACTGGTTGTAGTGCCTAACATTTGGGGGAACTAAAAGTGTATTTATAACATCAACTATAGTGGTCTTCCCGGAACCGTTTGCCCCGGTAAGTAAGGAAGATTTTCCCTTGGGTTCAATTTTCCATAGAGAGTCAAAAGTACCCCAATTCAGGAATTCACTATATAAAAATCTGAATCCGCCATTGGGTTCTTCATCAAATAGTGGCAAGATACTCATTTAATCTCCTCTTAAACTCTTCCATAAATTGCGGATTAATTTTTGCTCTAATTATTCCCATAACCTTATAAAGTGTTCCACTTCCGCTATTTATAACTTTAAGGAATCCCATTTTTACAACAGCATTGATATATCTTTCAAGCTCTTTTAATAACCGAACTTCATCTTTTTTCTCTTTAAAGTAGACTTCAACCAACTCTTTTATATCTTCTATTGTTAGATATAGGTCAGCTTCATCGGTTCCTTTTAAATCAAAAGACTCCAACTCTTCTCTAATAATAACAAGTAATAATGATACCTCAAAACTAAGGGGGTGTCTTTTAATTAAACGAGGCACACTATCCTCCTGATTTTCTGTCTCAATCTGTTCCAGATATGCAAATCCATCGGTTTCATGGAGTGAAAGAGCAAGTCCCAGGGGAGAAAAATACTCTAAAATTTGGGATTTTGTATTAATTAACTCCTGCCAATGGGGGTCATCATAATAGATTGTGCCTGTTAAAAGTTTAATTAATATGTTCGAATTCAATCTCTCTAGCTGCAAAATAGTATCTCCGGGAGTTCTATGGTTTTTACTTTATCTTCAATCTGATAACTTATTGCAATTTTTTTCTCAGGTATGATTGAATACCTGGAATTTGAAGATGCAATATCAAAATATGTTAATATCTCTTCAAGCCCGTATTTTACCGGTTTATCCAGAACCAATTGGCTTAGATATACTCTATCTCTACATTTTAAACTGTTTTTAATAACTTTTAAAACCTCTTCTCTCTCTATAGAGTGGAAAGAGAACAATTTTGCAAAATCAGTAATTGATCTGGTCTGTAACTCAGGCATCTCATAAACTTTTGTAATCTGTGGGAGTGTTAATGGTCTCTCCATTGGAAGATAGATATCCGGCTCCCCATCTATATACATAAAATCTTTTTCATTTATATTTAAATCACTTCTACTCTGTAAAATTGTTGTTTTTATATCCTGTATAAGGGAATTTAGCATTTTATTCTCCCTTTTCTTAGGATCAGACAAAACTCTATTGAGTTTTGCGGCTAATTTATGGTTTGTAGCCAGAACTTTTTGCCCAGAGTCATGAAGATATTTTTTTAAATTCATTAGAAACCTATCCTCATGAAGATTACTATCTTTAAGATTCTCATAAATCTGGCTAACCATTTTACCTATATTATCACTTCCCATATCGGATATTAAGAAATTCCAGAAACCTGAAAAGCTTCTTCCCTGGGCAGAATCAAGCAGTTCCGAGTATCCGTCCAGAGTTGCCCCGAGAAGTTCCCCTCTTGAGTCCTCTTTTAACCCCTTTATGTAAAAATTATGAACAAGATTTCTAAAGTTATCATCTACTGATTTAAATTCAGACAGAAGCTCTCTGGCTGCCATTGAAACCTGATAAAATCTCTCCTCTATTTGAAATGAATTCAATGTTTTTACCTTTCCGCTTATCTCAATCTCCCTGATTTCAGAATCTATTTTTCTTTTTTCCTCTTTTAATTCCCTAATCCGATCCTCAGGGTTCTCATTTACTCCTGTAGAAAGCTCCTCTAGGAGTCTGTAAATATTGTTAAATCTTGACTCTGTGCCTACGTACTCTTTTGGGTTTAACTCTTCCATCCACTTAAGAGCTCTTTCCGAGTCCGATGTCAGTTCTAAAAACATCTCGCCATCTCTGGTATAAAATCTTCTTAGAAGCCTAAAATCCTCACTACACCACTGTTCAATAAGTTTTTTACCATACTCTTCAACACTCTGCATTTCTGGTATTTCCCATGTTATCTCTTCAAGATGATTAATTAATTTAACTATTAAGTCATTAAATTCTACTGTAGTATTGTGGTTAACTTTAAACTCTTTATATATAAAGGATAAGTATAGAGGGGCTGATCTGCTTTTAAGCAACTTAAGTAGATAGTTATTTTCGAATCTATGTTTTAATGTGTAATAATCCAATTAATTTATATCCTCTAATAAATATTGCTTAACACCTTTCCATGTTAAACCCTTTAAATCCCTATTATAATCAATATCCCAATCCAAGGAATCACTTTTTATTATCTGTTTCAAATTAAATCCCTGGGAAATAACAACAAACTTCATTATTCCAGGCTTCAATGATTTTTGTGGACAGGAATATATACAGTTTAAGCAGAGTACGCATTTATTTGCAAAAGTTGGATATTTTTCAACAATCGATATATTAGAAACAGGACATTTAGAAACACAAATACCGCAGCTATTACAATTCTGGTCTACCTTTATTTTTTTTCCAAAATAAGGTGCTCCCAAGTGTTCTAATTTTCCAAGAAATGTAAGAATCCTGTTTCCTAATAGTGGTTTAGTTAAATTAATCTTTCCACTTTCTAAATCATTTACGATATATGAGAGTTTAGATGGCAGAACTTCCAATAACTTTTTACTTACCTCATGTTTTGTTGGTACAATCCAGTTAGATGGCATTATAATCATTGTCTCATAAAATGGATTAAATCCTCTCTTCATTAAAATCCTTTTAAGAGGCTCCCTACAGGAAAGATTAGGTGTAACTTCACCTCCCCCAGATACAGAGATTATCACTACTTTTGTAGACTCAACTGTTTTTAAAGATTTTGCCCAATTTAACACAGGTTCCGGAGCATTACATGCATGGACTACAAAACAGATAACAAGAAGATCAATATCATTATCAATTGAAGGGTTATTTGTTACTTTAAAACACTCTGAAAGATGCCCTCTCCCCAGAAATTCCCTGTTTAAATTATTAGCAACTAGTTCTGTACAGCCGGTTCCAGAAAAATAGGCAATTTTAATCTTCAAGAATTATACCCTTTACTAACATGGTTATCTCTATTCTTGATATAGATAACTCACTATTTATATAATTACCTGAAAAATCATTTACAATAATATTGGGTATAGGTTTACTGTTTTTAAAACTGTAATAAATATCTTTAAAATCCAGACTGTATACCTCTTTATCCTTATTTAACAGAGTTATACCACTACTGTTAACAGAGCATCTTAAATTTTTATCTAAATTATAGGTATAGCCATTAACAATGTTGTCCTTAAATATATTTAAATAGATTAAAACTTCTCCATCATTAAGATAATTAACTTTAAACTCACTGGTTCCATAGTTAAATTTAGAATCCTTTACAACTTCTCTATCCAAATTTAATTCACTAATTATTATACTTGCTGTTAAACTGTTTTGATCTTTAAAATATCTTTTTAATCTATTGGAATCATTTTTTTTATCCAAATAGTTAACAATACTTTTAAGCTCAATTATATCACCATCTGTTATTTTATTGGCTATTGAACTAATATGGAAAGAACTCTCTTCATTAGTAATATAGCCTGATAATATTCTGTTAAATCTGTTTACCTGACTAAGAGTGGAAATATTGGAAAAGTTCCATGGACCAACAGATATTATAAATGATAATGCAGAAAATATTAGCAGAATAAATATGTAGCTCTTCTCACTTTTAAAAAGATTCACCACAGAGATTATAGTGAGCCAGAAACCGGCTACCAGTAAGAAATACCTGTTCTCTGTTATTCCGTAATCCCCTATTCTGGTTAAAATAGCAATAAACAGCATTATTAATAAAGGAAGAATTATTACAAAAGTATATCTATAATAGCAATTATAAACTTTATGAAACTTCCTGAATTTTGATATTAAAAAATTACACAGGATTCCAACCATGGAGAAACTAACTGTTAAATATGAGATAGTTCCCTTTGGAAGCTCCCTATTAAAAATAACCCTAATAAGGTAACTGTAAAGTATTACAAAATAGATTAATGTTAATGGAAAAACTATATATTTTATTAAAATATTAAGAAATTTACCTATTACTACTTCATTATTTAAATCTTCACCCTTGGGAATATGGGATAAAAATAGAACCGGTGCGTATAAACCTGCAAAAAAGAGCCAGATTCTAAAATAGATCTCGTCATTAATATTTAGATTAAAAAGAACATCCACTGCTGCTATTGCAGCTATTAGACCAAGATATGATATTAAGGAAAAAAGTGTAGATATTATAAGATTTTTTACAATAATAAATAGAGTATTCCATACCCGAGTTTCATTATGACTATATATTAAAAAAGTTAATGGTATAAAAAAAATAACAGAGAGTGATAATAATACAACTCTTGATACAGCTTTTTCTGAAAAACTTCCATCTGTTGTTATATAATATAAAATTATTAAAAACAAACCTGCTACATTTAATAAAAGTTCTCTCTTTTTATTAATCTTTAGGTTTTCTGCTAATAATGATATTAATGTAAACAAAAATATTGCCAAGATTGAAACCAGTGTAAAATTTCTTACTAATGCAATTTCATTATCAACCAGTATTTCCCATAGAATCACAGATATTATACAGAATGCAATTGCTACAGGAAATCTGATTATTGCTTCTTTAATATTACCAAAAACTTTTTTAAACATTTACACCCCTTTTAGCTTCGACCTTTCCCGGAACCGGAACCATTTCCTATTGTGTTAGTGCTTAATCTTTTAAAAGCAGCTAAATGATTTTCTGATGCAGATTTTAGAAATTCAAAAACTGCCCTTACATCATCATTTAATTTCTCTTTCAGGAATTTCTCGTACATTGCTATATTTTTTATTTCAGCTTCTACTCCAACTTTTCCAGCCTCTGAAGATGTTTTAGGAATATAGAGATAGGGTTTTGTATCTACTTTAGGAATTTTAATATTGTAAGATTTATATAACTCTTCAAGTTTCTGTATATGAGTTTTTTCTGATCCTATAATATTTGTAAAAGGTTTGGATACACCAAGATTTTTGACAAGTGTCTCATACTCTGTAAGAGCAAGATACTCATCCTGTAATGCATATAAAAGCATGGATTCAAGACTGAGTTTATTATTCTTTAATGCGCCATCTGCCCCAAAATCGGAGCTGAAAACCAAACCATTAACTACTACCAGAACTGTAAATAAAATTATTATCTTTTTCATTTTATATCTCCTATTACTTTTTAAAATATATACTGAAAATATGAATATAATATAAATAATATATAGCTTTTAAAAATCCATAAAGGCTATGGATACTCCATCTGGATCCTTGAATTTGTATACATTGAGACCATTTGGCAATTGATAGTAGTTATACTCAATGTTAAAGTTATTTAACGTCTCAACTTTATCCTTAAGATTTTCAAACTGAAAAGTGAGTGTAACAGAACTCTGGCTCCTGTCTGGTGGTGGCATTCTATCATTTTTTACAAGTTCAACTATTAAACTATTCTCGTTTTTTAACCAAATCAACTCTACAAAATCAGTTGGTTTTACTCTGCTCTCAACTTTAAAACCGAGAACTTCGGTGTAGAAATGTATAGATTCATCAACAGAATTAATACCAATTGTTATAAAACTCTTCATTATAGATCACCCTTCAATCCTATCTCTTCAGCTACCCTTCTCATTCCTTTAATAGTAAGATCAATAACTTCCGATGTCTCCAGCCCCAGAATCTCTGCACCCTTTTCAATTAAACTTCGGTCTACCCCTGCAGCAAACCTCTTATCTTTCCACTTCTTTTTTACAGACTTTACTTCTGTATCCAGAATACTTTTAGATGGTCTAACCATAGCTGTTGTTGCTACAAGGCCGGTAAGTTCATCTATTGTATAGAGATATTTTTCCATAAGTGACACAGGTTCTACATCGGAACAGATTCCCCACCCGTGGCTGGCTACTGCTCTAATATAGTGCTCAGGCCAACTATTCCGGGATAAAATCTCGTTACTTTTTTTACAGTGTTCATTAGGAAACATTTCATAATCAATATCATGAACTAACCCGACCACTCCCCATTCATCTGGATCCTCTCCATGCTTTTCTGCTAAATAACGCATTACAGCTTCCACAGATAGTGCATGTTTTAAAAGGCTGTCACTCTTGTTATACTCTTTAAAAAGTTCAAGGGCTTCATCTCTGGCTGGTACTTTTACTGACATATAAATCTCCTGTAATATAAATACTTATCAAATAGAATAAAACTCTGAATTGACTTACCTAATTATAATAACCAATGAGTAAAAAACAATAAAAAATCAGGATTTTTTCCCTGTAAAACCATCAATTTCCAGCTTTAAAACTGTAATAAAATCAACCACTTTTGGTTTGTAAAAGTTTTCCATACTTCCATGGTGTCTCATCAGTATATCCAAGGCTTCAATTTTTTCATTATGATCTGTTATAAAATTCAGCCTTCCAAACCCAACAATAGATCTGAATTCTGATGTCCATTTGCAGGAAATATTTGGGTCTTTAATTAATTTATAACTGTCGTCTATCTCAAAGCCAACTCGGTTATTTGCTTTAATAAGATCTATCTTTCTTCCCTCAGGTGCACAATGCATATAAAGTGTATTATCTTTATAGCCGTAGTTCATAGGAACTATGTATGGGTAGTCGTTATCAAAAAAAGCAATTCGGCACACCTGGGAGTTAAAAAAAATCTCCTCAAGATCCTTCTTATCAGTTATCTCTTTATCCTTTCTACGCATCAAAACTCCCCTAATAACCATTTTTATATATTAATAAAAAATATCTGTAAATAGATTTAAATAAAACATCTATCTTTATGAAATTATTATCTGGGATAAAAAAATAAAAAGATTCAATAAGTTTTTTAACTAAGCAAGGTGAGTTGCTACCTCTTAAATATGAGGTAGCTATAATCTTTAATTATCCCTTTAAGGCTTCAGAAACAATAATCTGAGCTTCTTTTAGAATTAATTTTAAATGTTCATCCCCTTTAAAGCTTTCTGCATAAATCTTGTAAATGTCCTCAGTTCCTGACGGTCTTGCTGCAAACCAGCCATTTTCAGTAGTTACTTTCAATCCACCAATTTTTGCATCATTTGCTGGGGCATTTGTAAGTTTTCCAGTTATCTCTTCACCAGCCAATGTACTTGCTTTAACCTTGTCTGGAGAAAGAGTAGAAAGAATTGCTTTTTGATCTTTTGTTGCAGGAGCATCAATTCTTGTATATACAGGGTTTCCATATTTTTTAACAAGCTCCTGATAATGAATTCCCGGATCTTTCCCCGTAACTGCCGTAATTTCCGCTGCTAAAAGACAGAGTATTATTCCATCTTTATCTGTAGACCATGCTGTTCCGTCTTTTCTTAAAAAACTTCCCCCAGCACTCTCTTCTCCACCAAAACCATAAGAGCCATCTACTAAACCTTTTACAAACCACTTAAATCCAACAGGAACTTCTGCAAGGTTTTTATTTAAACCTTTTGCAACTCTATCAATCATTGAACTTGAAACCAGAGTTTTACCTATTGCAGCATTGGTGTTCCAATTTGGTCTATTTGTAAAAAGGTACTGAATAGCAACAGCCAAATAGTGGTTTGGGTTCATTAACCCAGCACTCGGAGTTACAATTCCATGTCTATCAAAATCAGGATCATTACCAAATGCAAGATCGTAACTGTCCTTTAGTTCTATTAATGAGGCCATTGCATAGGGTGATGAACAGTCCATTCTTATAACCCCATCTTTATCAACACACATAAATTGAAATGTAGGATCAGGATAGTTATTAAAGACTGATATGTTAAGTCCATATTCTCTGGAAATAACTTCCCAATATGCTAAACCTGCACCCCCTAGCGCATCAGCTGCAATGTTCATATTTGCTTGCTTTATAGATTCCATATCAATAACATTTTTTAAATCTTTAACATAAGGTGTTATATAGTCGTAGGGTTTAATGCAACTCTTTTTAAGAGCCTCTTCATAAGTCACCTTTTTTATACCTTTTAAGTCATTTAAAAGATACTCATTCGCTTTATTAGCAATCCATGCTGTAATATCTGTATCGGCCGGACCTCCATCAATAGAGTTATATTTAATACCTCCATTATCCGGGGGATTATGAGAAGGAGTAATAACTATACCGTCTGCTAAATCACTATTTCTGTTTTTATTATAAGTAAGTATTGCATGGGAAATTACTGGCGTTGGTGTATACCCCATATTTTC
Organism: Spirochaetales bacterium; assembly: GCA_003247135.1. Lineage (GTDB taxonomy): Bacteria > Spirochaetota > Spirochaetia > DSM-2461 > DSM-2461 > Thiospirochaeta. The sequence continues at coordinate 50,378 of QKAW01000030.1, forward strand.
CTGATAATTGGTTAGAATACCGTTACCAGCTAAAACTTCCAAAGCTGTAATTTGGGCAGCTTCTGATAGAGCATGAGTATCCATACCTATAAATAATGGACCGGTTATTCCTTTCTCACTTCTATAATCGCACACAGCTTGCACAATAGAAAGTATATGGTTCTGATTAAAACTCTTTTTAAAACTACAACCTCGATGACCTGAAGTACCAAAACTAACTAGTTGATCCTTATTAGTAACATCTGGTTGCTTTGAATAATATGCAGCAATTAACGATGGTATATTAGTCAGTATACTTTTTGGTGCTTTCTTTCCTGCTAAAGGGTTTATTGACATTTTACTCTCCTTAATATTTTAAAATATCAAGTTTCAAAGATTCATTCAATAATAGAAAACCTTTTCTTTATTAGTTATTTTATAAATAAATTGCGATTTGCAAAAAAACAGAGTAAATTTATCAAAGAGGTTTCCATGAACATTAGCACAAAAATCAGAACCATAATTCTTATAGTTATTCTACTTATCTCTTCTTCAATCTTATTAATGGTAAATATTGATCTTGTTAAACAAAATAGATTCGATATAGAAAAAATTACTGAAAGTGAATTTACTAAAGCTAAAGATATTCTAAAGAACTATCTTGATATTTCAACTCAAATAATACTAAGGAAAATTGAAGATTCTACAAATATAGAATTTCTAAAGGAAAAATATGGAGATCAATTAAAAAATACAATAGACAGCAGTGAATCCTTAATTAATAAAAAAGTGCAAATGTATAAAAATGGAGAACTTACTCTTAATCAGGCAAAGCTACAGGCTATGGAAGATATTAAAAATATTAGATTCGATAATGGAACCGGTTATATTTGGATAAATGATACAACAAAACCTATTCCCAAAATGATTATGCATCCTATTCTACCGGAACTTGATGGTACCCTTCTTGATGATAGCAGTTACAACTGTGCACTGGGAACCAATGAAAATTTATTTAAAGCTGCAGTAGATATTACAGAAAAAAATGGAAGCGGTTTTATTGACTATTTATGGCCTAAAAAGATAAACAATAATTTGACAGAAAAAAGACCTAAACTTTCTTATGTTAAATTAATTAAAGAGTTTAACTGGGTTATTGGTACGGGTATTTATATTGATGATGCAGTTGAAGATGCAAAAAGTGAATGTCTTCAGACTATATCTGCAATGAGATATGATAATCAAACAGGATATTTCTGGATTAATGATACCCTTGAGCCAATCCCCAATATGATAATGCACCCTGTATCTCCCGAATTAAATGGCAAATTGTTAAATAATCGTTCATATAACAAAGTAAAAAACAGTGGAAATAATATTTTCTCTGAATTTGTTTCTGTAGCAAAAAATAATGGTGAAGGATATGTAGAGTACCAGTGGCCAAAGCCATCCAGTGACGGAAATATATCAAAAGAGGAACCAAAACTCTCCTTTGTACGGCTTATAAAAGAGTGGAACTGGATAGTTGGAACAGGCTTTTATATTGATGATATTTCCAAAAACGTAGAATCTAAAAAAGTTGAACTAGAGAAAAGACTTTTTAAGCTTACACTTCTTACTGTAACAATCGCAGTTATTGTAGCAGTCCTGCTAATAATTTTTTCTTCTTATGTAATTAACGAGATAATAAAACCAATTAGAATTTCATCGGAAATGTTGAATCAGATGTCCCAGGGGGAAGGTGACCTTACAAATAGGCTAGTCTCTCATACCAAGGATGAAATAGGTCATTTATCAGTTAATTTTAATAACTTTATGGAAAAGCTAACGGATATAGTTAATCAGATAAAAACCAGCAGCCAGAAAAATCTTGAGATTAAAAATCTTTTAAGCAGTAGTACAGTTGCAACAACTGGAGAAATAAAGGATATAAATACTCAGATTTTATCAATGAAAGAGTTAATATTAAATTTAAACAGTAATATTAGTGAAACTGATTCGGATGTAAACCAGATTATTAAACAAGTTGAAGTACTGGACAAAACAGTAGAAGATGAATCCAGTGCCATAGAAGAATCATCAGCTGCTATAAACCAGATGGTTGCATCTATAAATAGTGTTTCAAATATTACAAAATCTAAGAATGATCTAATACAACACTTGTTAAACAAAACAGAAACAGGTGGTAAATTAATTGATAACAGTACTCATCTTGTTGAACTTGTTAATAATCAATTAGAAGAGATTAAGGAAATAACAACAATAATAAATAAAATATCTTCTCAGACAAATCTGTTAGCAATGAATGCTGCTATTGAGGCAGCTCATGCGGGGGAAGCTGGTAAAGGTTTCTCGGTTGTTGCTGATGAAATTAGAAAACTGGCAACTACAACTTCAAGTAGTATTGGAGAAATATCCAATGTTATAAAAAGTGTAACTATCAATATAAATGATAGTTCAAAGTCAAGTATAGAAGCAAAAAAGGCATTTAAACTGGTTGATTCAGATGTAAAGGAGTTTGCTCGGGGCTTAAATGAGATTACTTTGGCAACCCAGGAACTTTCAACAGGGGGTAACGAGATTCTGGAAGCCCTCCATCTTTTAAATAATGTATCCCTAGAGGTACAAGATACATCAAAAGAGCTAACAAAAATGTCGGAATCTATGAAGGTGAGTATGAAAAAAGCAAATCTGGTTACGGAATCAGTTACTGGCTCTATTGAAGAAGTTGTCTCTTCATCTAAAAAAATATCAAATACCATTACAGAAATGATTGAATACAATAATATTCTGGAAGAGACAACTGAAAAACTAAGCAGTGAAATCTCAAAATTTAAGACTTAACTACAAAAGGTCTTTAAGAATTTTAATAACTCCATCACTGTCCCAATCGTGGGCTCCAATTTTACCACCAATTATTTTACCCTCTTTATCGATTATATAAGTAGCAGGAATTGCATTTGCTCCATACATTCGCCCTACACTACTACCGATATCAAGAAGTATTTCCATTGTAAGATTTTCTTCTTTTACAAATTTCTCTACTGTATCTCGTGTCTCACCAACATCTACAGCTAAAACGACAATATCCAGATCCTTGGTTTTTTTATGAAGGTTTTCAAGATCAGGCATCTCTGCCCGGCATGGAGGGCACCATGTAGCCCAGAAATTCAAAACCACTACTTTTCCCCGATAATCTTTAAGTGATACACTTTTATTATCCATGTTTCTCAATATAAAATCCGGGGCATCAGCAATCTTTTTTATAGGACTTAGACCCTCTTTTCTAAAATCATCATAGTTTACTTCTTTGGAATTTAGTAAAAAAGATGCAAGTATTATTAGAATAAAATAGATAGATTTTCTACTCATAATTTCCACCTCTAGTTATAATCTAACGTATTATATGTAAGTAGACAATAGTAAAAAGAGCTTATTAGGAATAATTACTATTAAAATAAGATTTATACTCAGGCCAAAGTATATTATCTACAAAATAACCGGGAACTTTTGCAAGTATTACAGGGTCACCGTATTTACTTTTTCTATACTCATTAAGTTCATATTTTTTTAGTATATTAATAAAAATTTCAAGATTAGTGCTATTTTTTAATGAAAACTTATACTCCTGGGAAGAAATATCAGGATTACAGGATTTCATTTTTCTTAGTAGTCTGGCTTTTGCCTTTATAGCAGACTGCTTTTCACCCTCAGTTTTTGCTCCTTTCTGCAAAGCATTCAACTTGTTTAGTTTTTCCTGAAAATCTTTAATATCCATATAAAACCTCTTCTTAATAAATTTATCGGATATTAGACAATTAAATTTAAAAAATTATTTCATGATTGTTACCAACATTAATGTCGCTTATTTTTCAATTTCATACAAGAATGTATGAAATACAATAAAAAATGAGTGAATTTACTATGGCATATAAATTGCATAACAATGAGTGAAAAATTACACAAGGATACAAAAATGAATTTTTTACAGACATCATCAGATATTAAAATAGAGACCTATTTTCACCCAATTATATCTTTAAAAGATAGAACAATTGTTGCATTCGAGGCTCTTAGCAGATTTAAAACACCATTAGATACAACCTTTAAATCAATATCGGAATTAATGTCTATAATTAGAAAAGAGAGTGAGCTCCTGGATCTTGACCTGTTATTAATAGAAACAGCAGCAAAGAATTTCAAAAAAAACTCGGTATGTGAAAAAAACACGATGCTGTTTATTAACATAAGTTCAGTTATTGTAAATAAAGGTGAAGAGGGTGTATTTCTTATTACACAAATTCTCCACAACTACAATATAAAACCCCAAAGAGTAGTTCTGGAAATATTAGAAGAGAACCTAAAAGATACACAGAAGTGTAACAGATTTTTTATAAGTGCAAGAAGATCAAAGTATCTGCTAGCCCTGGATGATGTAGGGGTTGGTTTTTCCAACTTGCAAAGAATAGCCCAGGTTAAACCAGATATAATTAAGCTGGATAAATCATTAATATCAAATATGGATATGGATTTTTATAAAAGAAAAGTATTTAAATCACTTACTAAACTGGCTAATGATATTGGTTCAATTGTTGTTGCAGAAGGGGTAGAAACATCTAATGAAACTTTAACCTCTCTTCAATTAGGGGCTGTCCTGGTTCAGGGATTCTTTTTCTGTAAGCCTAATCCATCAATTAATGACATTTATTCACTATGTGAAAGCAAGATTATTAAAAGTTCCAGTGAACTAAAAAGCAGAGTTGATTCAAAAAATAGAAGAATTCAGCAGATGATTCAGAACCATAATAACTGTATAGATGGATTGTCCCAGATATTGGAAAATGCTGTTATTAGCAGATTCAATAGTGTTCTGGAAAAATTTATCGCAATAAATAACGATATTGATTGTATTTTTGTTCTTGATAACTCAGGAATTCAAATAACTGATACAATTACTATGGATAAAGAATCTTCTGAAAAACACTTTCTATTTCAACCGGCACAGATAGGGACAGACCATAGCTTAAAACAGTACTATATTGATCCAACATCCATTCACAGCTCTCACATTACAGAAAGATATATTTCAAAGGCTTCAGGGAAATCCTGTAGAACCTATTCAAAACAATTTTATCATAGAGGAAAAATATTAATCCTTTGTATAGATTTTATCGATTCAACCAATTTTATTTGTAATGTTGATGAAAACATAAAAAATTACAAGATAATTTAATCAGTAACCCTAAAAAATTTGATTATTTTATCCTTTATTAAATTATAGTAAATCATTTTATTCGGGCCCAAAACAACTGTTAGGGCTTTCTGTTTTTCTCCTATACTGTTTATGTAATTATTTTTAAATTCATAATTGTCAAGAATAATATGATTAAAATAATAATCCATTTTAAATATGCCGTTATCAATTTGAAAATATATAAAATCTTCATCACACTCAATTATAGAGGGTATTATTCCAATACCTAAAAACCGGGATTCTTTTTCAATGCCCTCTGAATCAATTAAATAGAATGTATAATCGTTAAATATAATAAAGTCTCCACTATCAAGTAATTTAAAATAGTTTATTCTTGGAGATATTGAGGAAGTATAAATACTCTTTATATATTTTCCATGGGATGAAAACACAGCTATTCTATTGTTATAAAAATCCGGAATATAAAAATTTTCATAACTATCGACATCAAACAGGAATGGAAACCATATTTCATCAGAGTTGATATCAAAACCTATCTGATTCTGTTCATTCCCTAAACTAATAGTGGCTAAATTATCAGAAACAGTATTAAATATAAAACATAAAAGAAAAAGCAACATATAATGTATATAGATTATTTCTTTTTAATAATTCAAATTTATTGATTTATTTCCTTCATATATGAATCGATATCAAGAGCCATATTAAGTATTAGTTTTATATCATCTTTTATCTCAATTGTCTCGTTGGATATAACCCTTAAAGCAGTGAGTATATTTTCAGAGGCATTCCCTACATCAACAACATCCCCGTTTATCATCTTGTGGTTTTTTAAAACTTCATCAACTCTGGTACTAACCTGATTTGTCAAACTATTTAAAACAGTTGTTGTAGCCATTATTGAACCACTACCTGATGAAAGTGCTGCTGAACTGGATGCAATTTCATCCATAGCATTTGAAACTTCTATAATTTCGTTATGAATATTATTAAAGGAGTCTCCTGAGATTTTTACCTCATCTCCTGCTTTACTAATAGATTCCACAAGCTCATTGATAGTTAAACCAATCTCTTTAGCATTTTTTGAACTGCTTTCTGCCAATTTTCTAATCTCGGCGGCAACAACTGCAAAGCCACTACCTGCTTCTCCAGCGTGAGCCGCTTCTATAGCTGCATTCATTGAGAGAAGGTTTGTCTGTGATGCTATCTTGTCTATAACCTTAGTCATTACCTTTATTCTTTCAATATTATTTATTACATTATCAAAAGACTTAATAGTTTTATTAATTAAGCTTTCCCCCTCTTTTGAGGAGTTTAAAAGATTAGAAACACTCAGCTTTTTATTATTTATTACATTTGTTACATTTATTATTGATGCATTCATGTCTTCCACTGCTCTGCTTGATTCAGTGACATTATTTAGCTGTTCATCAGCTATATCCTTTAAATTACTTATTTCTGTAAAAATAATCTGTAATGCATCAGATGAGTGTTCAAATCTATTTCTCAAAATATCCATCTGATTCTGAACATCTTTAGTTTTTAATGAGATCTCCTCTCCTGCTCTGTCAGCTTCCCTGGAAAAACTTAAAAGTTCACTGCTCTTCTCCAACTGTTTATTTGAGTTTTCAACCAATTTTTCAATAACTTTTTTATCACTGTTAACAAGTTCAAGTTTTTCTTTAATATCTAATGTAATTTCCAATTCAATCTTCTTCATAAAGTAAATGGTTAGAGCAATACCTACAAGAATACAAAATGGTAGTATTATCTGAACTGATACTGGTTTAACATGGGACTCAATTAATCCTAATTTTGCAGAAATTGACATCGAAGTTATAAAACTTATCAATGAGATAACATTTATATATATTAGATTTCTAAGTCGGTGAGTAATCATTCCTGCAGAGGCAAAAAGCAGAGCATAATTAACCACATGCCTGTAGGGAATCTGAATTATTTTTACCGATTCAATGAACATATTAAGGGTTAATCCTATATAGGCACCAAAAAGAAAAAGAAGGGTGGATTTATTATATTCACCTTTAAATAGATACAGAAGTGAAAAACCTATTGACAAGATAGTTAGGTAACCATTCAAATTCCCAATAAAACCATCACCAGTGAGAATTTTTAATATTATGACTACTATTAAAAGAAAAAAGCTTGTTATTGAAAATATCGAGAAGGCTGGAGCCTTTCTTTGAATACTATAGTCAGAATCACTATATATTTTTTTTATATATTTAACAAAATTCATTATTACCTCTTTTATTTACAATTTTATATGTAAAGAAAAAATTTTGCAAAAACATTTCTATAATTCACTCTTTCCATTGAAGTTGATAATTTATTCATATAAATTAGATTCATGGTAAATGTCACGAATATATCTTTAAGCTATGGTGGAAGAAACTTATACAAAAACGGTAGCTTTATAATAAGACCCCAGGATAAAATTGGGTTAGTAGGCCCTAATGGGTCAGGAAAAACATCACTGTTTAGAATTTTAAGTGGTGAAGAGAAAGCTGATGAAGGAACAATAACAACACCTTCCAATTTTGTAATTGGCTATTTTTCCCAGGATGTAGGTGAAATGAAGGGTCGAACAGCACTGGAAGAGGCTCAACTTGGAGCAGGAAATGCCTATGAGCTGGGAATTCAGTTAAGTGAAATAGAGCATAAAATGTGTGATCCGGATCTAACACCTGATGAACTTGATTCTATAATGGAGTCCTACGGAAGAATTCAATCTGAATATCAGGATCTTGGAGGGTATGAATTAGAAACCCAGGCTAAAACAATTCTATCTGGTCTTGGAATTGGAGAGAACAGATGGAGCGAACCTGTAGAATCATTTTCCGGTGGATGGAAGATGAGAATAGCTTTAGCAAAAATTCTACTTATGAATCCGGATCTATTACTAATAGATGAGCCAACAAATCACCTGGATATTGAAACTATTATATGGCTTGAAGAGTGGCTAAGAAATTTCAAAGGCTCAATATTAATGACAAGTCATGACCGGGAGTTTATGACTAGATTATGTAATCGAACTTTGGAAGTTGCACCAGGCTCAATAACCCTCTATTCCGGAGATTATGATTTCTATATGTCTGAAAGAGTTATTAGAAGAGAGCAATTAATTGCCTCAAAAAGAAAGCAGGATGCCATGCTTGCAAAAGAAGAGGAATTTATTGCCAAATTCGCAGCTCGGGCAAGCCATGCTGCTCAGGTTCAATCAAGAGTAAAAACAATTGAAAAGATAGAGAGAATTGTAATACCTCCTGAACCCAAAGTTATGAAACTGCAACTGCCGGAAATAACAAGGGGTGGAGATATTGTTGTTTCCCTGGAGAATCTTGCTAAAGAGTATATTCTTAAAGATGGTTCTGTACACCCTGTTTTTAGCGGAATAACAGGTGTTGTTAATAGAACCGACAAAATTGCTGTTACGGGAATAAATGGTGCTGGTAAATCTACACTATTAAAAATAATCAATGGTTCACTGGAAGCTACCGAAGGTAAAGCTACTATTGGTCAAAGTACCACTATAGGTTACTTTAGCCAGTACTCATCTGATTCTCTAAACCCTGAAAATACAATCTATCAGGAGGTTGCTGCTCTTTTACCAAACGAAACAGTTGGTTATATTCGTAACCTTTTGGGATCTTTTCTTTTTAGCGGAGATGATATAGATAAACCAATATCTGTTCTTTCAGGAGGAGAGAAAAGCCGGGTAATGCTAGCCTGTCTTTTATCTCAACCATATAATTTTATAATTCTGGATGAGCCTACAAATCACCTTGATATTGCAAGTAGAGAAGTACTTCTAGAGGCACTTAAGGAGTATAAGGGAACAGTTATGATAGTTAGCCACGATAGATATTTCCTTAGACACTTTATTACCAGAGTTTTTGAAGTAGACCATGGTCATCTACATATTTATGAAGGTGATTATAACTACTATGAAACAAAAAAAGCTGAATAGTTAAAAATGGGACTCTAAAAATTAATGGAGTCCCACTCTTCTTCCTTAAAACCTACTACTCCAAAGTTATCCCCTAAAACAAATGGTCTTTTAATTAATGCTCCATTACCGGATAATTCTTTTATAGCTTCATCTTCATTAAAAGATTTAATTTTCTCTTTATAATTTCCCTCTTTATATGCTACACCTGAAGTATTAAACATTCTTTTTAAATTTCCACCAAGAAAATCAAGCATTCTTCTAAGCTCTACTTCACTAGGTGGATTCTCCAGAATTTCCAGAGCTTCAAATTCCACCCCTCGGTTATTCAAATAACTTATTGCTTTTCTACAGCTACCACACTTGTTGTATTTCCAAATTTTCATAAAAACCTCCATTATTATCTTTTTATATATAGATATTTATCATTATGAATCTCTTCAAGAGTATAATTCTCCAGCTTGATTTTCTCAAACTCCTCAGTTGTTTTAACTCTTTTCTCAATAATTTTTCTTGCAAGAAGTCCCCGGGCTCTCTTAGACCACATAGCCTCTGTTTTTAAAACACCGTTTTTTAAAGTTTTAAATTCAGGGGTAATGATTCTTCCAGATATACACTCTCTGTTTAGCAGGTTAAAATACTCTGCAGAACTTAGATTAATAAGAATATCTCCAGATAAAAACTCATTATTTATATAATTTGTTAATTTTTCACTCCAGAATTTCTTTAAGTTTAAATCATCAACCTGCAGTTTATCAATTACATCAAGTCTATAGGGCATCATTAAATCCAGTGGTTTTAAAATACCGTACTGACCGCTAAAAATTCTTAAATGATTATTAGAATACTCAATGTCATCACTGGATAAAGTTTGAGGATTCAAAGAATTAAAGGCTTCACCGCAAAATGTATAGATAGCTAAAGAACCTTCATTAGAACTTGGAAACTTTCTCCATTTTTCAACTAGTTCCCAGGTTGAGTCCATTAGTTTATTGCTAATCCCAAGAATCTTCTGAAATGAAGCTTTGCCCAGAACCTCTATAGTAGAATGTATATTTTTAGCTTCATCAATAAAAAAAGGTGTTGACCATTCTTTGTTTACACTGGAGATTTTTTGTGTCTTGGTCGGGGATAAAATTATTTTCAAAATTAATCTTTAATCCACAAGCCCAATATCTTATTTTCATAATAGAAAATTCTAACATCAAGTCCCTCTTTTATAGGTCCACCATTAACAATATATTGATGAAATCCAGGAGATTTATCATCATAATAGGAAAATTCAACACCACTTACAGTAAAGGACTCAGGGGAAAATTGACTCCCAATTAATAAATTGGTAACCTCTCCCTCAACAAAACTATGCTTTTTTTCAAGAAGTTTCTTTTTAAGGGCTCTATACTCTTTTGTTTTAATATTATACTGCATTACAATTAAAAATATTCCAAAAATGAGGATAAATGGTGTTAAATTAGCCATTTTTGTATACTTAATTCTCATACGAAAATAAAAAGCAACACCCACAATAATTAATAAAGCAATGCTAGTAAATAGTGAACTTATATCTTCTCCGTTTGTCAAAATATTAAAATACTCTCTATACATAATCTTTTATTACCTCTTTACTAAGGAAGTTTTATAAATAATTTTTTCGATCATACTGGTTCTAAAAAAAGGTGTTATAAAATAAAAACCATCAACCCACTGTTTTAATTTGTTTACCATATTAACTGAGACCTCAATTCCAACCTCTTCAGCCTCTTCTCGACTCATATCAGGTCTGAAATAGTTAATAATTCTCTCTGGAATTGAAATTCCCGGGAATTCATTATTTAAAAATTGTGCATTATTATATGTTACTATAGGCATAATTCCTGCTAGTAAAGTTACGTTTTTTCTACTAACAATCTCTTTTATGTATGTTACTACAGAATCATCAAATATTGGCTGGGTCAGAATTAATTCTGCACCGGACTCTACCTTTTTATTCATTTTAATAATTTCTGCATCGATATTCTGAGCATTTATATTAAATGCTCCAGCAATTTTTACAGGATCGGAACTAAATATGTTTTTATTAAATTGATCAGCTAAACTCATTAATGTTGTGGAATTACAGTTAAAAACTTTTTTAACAACATCTTTCTCTTCCAAAGGTATTGGATCTCCTGTTACAAATAAAAAATCCCTTATTCCTTCGGAATAACCTCCTAAAATATCAGATTTTAGTGCTATTAGATTTCTATCTCTACAACATAAGTGAGGCATTACTCTTATTCCAACCTCTCGATTTATTCGTGCTGCTGCTATTATTGGATTTAACCTTACTCTTCCAGAGGGTGAGTCTGCTAATGTTATAATATCTGCACCAATATCCTTAAGTCTTTTTGCTCCTTGTATAATTTTGGATAAATCATAATTTGTCGGAGGATCAAGCTCTACAGCCAGTAAATATTTCTTACTATTTGGCTTTGAATTTATATTATTGTCCTCATTTGCAGAGTAATTGCTATCTACTGGTTTTAAACCATTAGTATAAATATTGCTTAATGCTTTTATATGTTTTGGTTCAGTTCCACAACATCCTCCAATTATTTTTACTCCGGATTCAGTAGACTCAATCAATTTTTCAGCAAAATATCTCTCATTTGTATTAAAAAAAGTTCTATTATTTACAAGTTCCGGATAACCCGCATTAGGATAGAATGATAGAATCTTTTTAGTAATTTTTAATTTTTTTATCAGTTTTAGCAGATGAGCTGGACCGGAACCACAATTAAAACCAATTACATCACTTTTTAAAAGTGCTGGATTTTCAAATAGATCATTATAATGTATTCCATTCCTGGTATATCCATCTTTTGATACTGAAAACTGTATCATAATTATAGAGTCTTCCTTCCTGGATTTGATATAATCAAATAGCTCTTCTAAAAAATCTATATTGCTAAAAGTTTCAAAATTAAAAATTGAAATACTGTTTTCAAGAAAAAGGTCAACAATATACTTATATTCATCAATAATATAACTATCAGAAAAGTATTTACCATCACCATTAATATTAAAAATGGGTCCGATATTTCCAGCAAAAAAAAGATCTTTTTTTCCTGATGCTTCCCTCAAATTTTTGCATGCTGCATCAATTAAAGATTTCAAATAAAATTTATCACAGTTAAGGGAAACCGTATTAGCTGAAAAGGTATTTGTACGTATAAGTTTAGCTCCACTATCTATATACTCTTTATGAATTTTTCTAATAGCGGCGGAGTTCGTTAAATTAGCTTCTTCAACACTGGTATCTGTAGTGTTATATAAATTATAATAATATGTACCTATTGCACCATCAGCTATTAAAATATTTTTTTCTAAATACTCTTGTAACATTATTTAAACATATATAATTCCCAACTCAATATCTATAGTTTTTTAAAATATTTATGAATTATGTTGACCAATAAAATATAATTATGTATTATACATTTCGTAAGCAATTGGACGTCGACAAGCGGTAAGTCACATGGTTTTGATCCATGCATTCGTAGGTTCGAATCCTACCGTCCAAGTAAGAGTTAAGATATTTCTTAACTCTTTTTTTTTCTCTTTATATTTAAAACATATTTTTGTATACTACCCAAATGAATTTTATACTCCTGTTTTATTATTTTTCATTTTTAAATTTCATAATTTATCTTGTACCGATTAAAGCTTTATTTTACATAAGACCAATTTTTATCACTATTATTTCTCTATTTTTTTTATTTACTTACTTAATAAAAATTAAAATAATAAAAAAAATAATTCTATATATTATTAACTGCTGTTTTTTTTTAATAATTGGTGAATATGCAAGATTAGAACCAGAAATTACAAAAGCACTAATTATCTTTAGTACAATTCCTCTAATTTTCCTTTTTTCCAATAATCTGCTTTTAAAGTTTTTAGGTAAATCTATTATAATGGCAGTTATTATACTTTCACTCTATCCTGGTAAACAATTACAATATAGAACCGGTATTAAAAGACAGGAATCAACAAATAGTTATGATTTTATGACTTATGGGCAGAATAGTAACAATTTAACTTATTCAGTGGATACAAGGAATTATTATAGTGGAAATAATGGTTTATCTGGTTGGTATGATAAACAATACTGGAAATTCTCCACTATTCTCCCTATTAATGGACGTGTATATTTCCCAAAAGAACAAGGTTCTTTTCCAATAGTTTTTGTTGTCCATGGAAATGCTCTTGCTGAAAAAGAGTCCCATAAAGGTTATGACTACCTTCTTAAACACCTAGCACAGAATGGATATGTTGCTGTTTCAATTGATGAAAATTTTTTGAACGGAAACTGGACTAATTTAGGGATTGGAACTCCTTCTGAAAATGATGCCAGAGGATTTCTAATTCTAGAACATATAAAATTATTTAATAGCTGGAATAGTGATAAAAACTCCAAACTTTACAATAAAATTGATTTAGAAAATATTGGCCTTGTGGGCCATTCCAGAGGAGGAGAAGCTGTATCTATAGCAGCTAGATATAGTTATAACTACCCTATTAAAGCAGTAATGACTCTAGCTCAAACAGATAGACAATATAAGGAAAATATTGAGCTTACTAATATATCCTTTCTTACAATACAGGGTGCTAATGATGGAGATATAACATCATTTAAAGGAAGAGCACAATATAACAGAGTTGTATTTAATAATGATCTCTTTAATTTAAAAGCCAGCTATTACATAGAAGGTGCAAATCATGCCCAGTTTAACAGTGACTGGGGGAAAAATGACACATCCAGTCTTGGTTCTGCTTTTTATTCAAGCAAACAAAATTTATTAGCTAAAGATCAGCAAGAGATAGCTAAAATTCTAGGCTTACACTTTTTTAATTCAATACTCAAAAACAAGTTACAAGATGTAGATTTTTTAATATATCCTCAGAAAATTGAAGGAATACCGGATATTCAGATAATTAATGATTATACAGACAGCAGCTTTAAAAAAATAAGAAATGAAGAATTGGAATTCAGAAATTTAACTCAGGAAAGAATTATTCTAAATGGAGGTTTCTATAGACATTTAACTTTATCTGATTCGTCAAAGATCTCAATATTAAACACAAATAATAGTTACAATTATAAAGATTTACAGTTTTCAGCAGCATCAACTAATATGATAGAGCAGAAGGTTTTAGTAAGAATAATTGAGAATAGTAATATTGTTAAAACCTATAATATATCTATTCCTGAAGCAATTGAAAAGAAGATATTTAAAACCGCTTTATTAAATAGAAATAATATTGAACCAAATTTTCAAGTTTTTATAGAACCAACTTCTACCTGGGACAAGATTGAGTTATATTTCCCAGCATCTGCCAGTAATACAATACTTCTAGGTGATTTTTATATTGAAAAATAAACCTATTTCATATCAGAAAAAAGTATTATTGTACCCTTTTTGGATTTTGCATAACAGGTAATCCTTTTAAAGTCATATCCACTAGTTAATACAGAATCTCCTATTGCTTCAGATACCATTTTTACACAATTATTCCATTTCTTATTATTAAACATAGATCTTACTTTAAGAAAATTATCATCAATTACTGTTAACTCATAATCTGATGCGACATCACTATTTTCAATAAAATTCTCAATTTTCTCTTTTAATTCTAAACTGTTCAATTTCCCATTACAACAGTTTATTTCATAATCAGAACCAGCATAAAGTGCCATAAGTTTTTTATGTGCCCGACCAGGGGCAATTTTATTCATTGGATATGCTTTTAATATTTGAAAACCACTTGGTAAATTCCTATTTAATTTCTCAATGGTATAATCCAGATCATCAAACCCATTGTATAACTCAATTCCAAAAATTTCATAATCGCTCTCTAATCCCATTGATAAAGGATTTGCAAATTCCAGTTTTGGCTTTGGATTAAATCCCTCTGTGAATCGAACTTCAATCCCACTTCTAAAAAAAGCTCTCTCTATAATAGTCATGGTACTTAAATGAGGAATATAGATTGCTCTTCCCTTTTTAGAAAACTTAAATATTATTTTTCTATATTCAGATTTATCAATCTCAAAATTATTTTCATTATTATCATCAAGAATCTCCCCTGCATACTTTACAGAAATATCCTTTTTGCACACTCCGCAATTATGATCACAATTATCTGAACAGACAGCTGTTAATTCATGACAATGGGATTTAGAAAGCTCATCACATCTAAATTTTGAAGTTTCAAGAAGTGATATATTATCCCATGGAAGTGTCTCATCCACACCTCTCTCTCTACAGATAGAATCTTCTACATCCCAGTCAGACTCAGAAATTACTTCTTTCCATATATCCCTATTAATGTATTCATCCCAGGCATCAAGTCTTGCACCTTTATTATAGGCTCTAAGAAGAATATCATTTACTCTTCTATCTCCTCTAGTAAAAATTCCCTCTAAAAATGATAGAAATGGTGAGTGAAAATTAACTTTTATATTATTACCCTTTAAACCATTCTTTATAGCTGCAAGTTTTTCAAAACCAACAGAATCTGTAAACTGAGAAGCTCTCTCATAAGTTGTATGTGGTTTTGGAATAAAAACACCTACATTGACATTAAATCTCAACCCTGTAGCCTTTGCCAACTCTTTTATAAGAGAAATAATTGGATCAACTTCATCCTGACCATCCGCTATGGGAAGTCCAATCATAAAGTAGAATTTAGCAAGTTTCCATCCTCTCTCTTTGGCTTTTAATAAAATCTCAATAATTTTTTCTTTAGGAACCTCTTTATTTACTGATCTTTGCCACTCCAGTGTAGGGGTTTCCAGAGCAAAGGTTAAACTACTCTTTCTAACTTCAGACAGTTCTTCTATTAAAGGAAGGGATACAGAATTCACACGTAAAGATGGTAAAGAAAATGATACTCCTCTCTTTTTAAATTTATTGTTCAATGCTCTTACCAGTTGATAAATATGGTCATAATCCCCTGATGATAGGGAAGAGAGAGTTATAGTTCTGTAGCCACAGATATCAACAAGGTCTTCAACCTCTTTTACAATATATTTAAATTCCTTTTGTCGGAAAGGCTTATAAAAAACACCTGCATGGCAAAATCGACAACCATTTGGACACCCCCGCATTATTTCAACAACACCATGATCCTGAACAGGGGTAATTGATGCAACAGGTAAGTGGGTTCTTTTTTGTGCTTCAGTTCCAAAATCTTTCCAGAGATACCTTTTAACTCTCTCTATCTTGTTCCTATGCCATATATATTCCTGTTTATATATATGCTGATAAATTTCATCTTTTCCGGCACCATTTGTCTTTAGCTGAACTATTTCACTTAACAGTTTCTCATAAGCTCCTTCAGCTTCACCTATAAAAACAAAATCAACAAAATCACCAAATGTTACTGGGTTTGTTGCTGCAGGTCCCCCTGCAATAATTATAGGATCATTTTCTACTCTATTATCAACTTTTAAACTTATACCAGATAGTTCCAACATATTAAGTAAATTAGTTAAACAGAGTTCGTAACCTATAGTAAAAACCAGAAGATCAAGCTCCTTTAAAGCCTTTCCACTCTCCAGGGTAAACAGTGATAATTTATTATTTTTAAGAAATTCTTCAAAATCAGGAGCTGGAGCAAAAAATCTCTCACAGCTAACTCCATTAACAGAGTTAAAAATATTATATAAAATCTTTAGAGCCTGGTTAGACATACCTATTTCATAAAGATCAGGAAATGATACTCCAATATTAAAAACTTCATTCCCTGAAGGGTATATTGAACCAAATTCCCCCCCAATATACCTACCCGGCATCTGTATATTTAGTAAGTCATATTTATATCTATCTAAAAATTTATCCATTCTAATTCCTATATCTTCTCTGATAAATACCCTGTAAAATTCCGATCCCTGCTAATGCAGTCCATAATGATGAACCTCCATAAGAGACAAAAAACAACGGAATACCTGTAATGGGCATTAAACCAATATTCATTCCTATATTTAAAACTACATGAAAAAAAATCATTCCAATAATACCTACGCCAACAAGAATAGAATAATTATCCTTTGCATAGGTTAAGATTAGCAAACCTCTTGCTAAAATAATAAAAAATAGCAGGAATACTAAAAATGATCCAATAAACCCAAACTCTTCAGACAAAATGGAAAATATAAAATCTGTACTTTGTTCTGGTAAAAATTGATAATGAGATTGGGTACCCTGCAAAAAACCCTTCCCCATGAATCCGCCGGATCCAACAGCTGTAGTTGCTTGAATAATGTTCCATCCATAATTTAAAGGATCAACCTGGGGATTCATAAAAACAATTAACCTCATTATCTGATAATCTTTTAAAACATAAGCTCTAGCAATATATGAAATAATTAAGGAAAATATGATTATGGAAAAAAGATAGATAATCCAGTAAAAATAATTTTTTTTAAAATAAAAAAGCCCGATGAGTGATAGTAGAATTGAGAAAGTTAGTGAGCCAATTAAATAAACCAGCAATCTTGTCTCTGTTAAAACTGATACAAATGGATTCTTACTCTGAAGAATAAACTCCTCCCACCCTGGTAGCATGGTAAAAAAAAGTGTAAATGCACCAAAAAGAACAAGGTAGATTAAATGTACAATATTACAACCTGATAAAAACAGCATTGCCAAAAAGATGGGAATATATACAGATGCAGTACCCATATCCGGCTGAATTAAAATAATACCGAATGGTATTATTACAATAACTAAGGCTCTTATAAAAACACTTAGAGATTTAATCTCACCTTTATTATTATCAAGGAATCTGGCTAAAAAAAGAATTGTAGAAATTTTTGCAAATTCTGAAGGTTGAAAACCAAAACCTCCAATATAAATCCAGGATCTGGCACCATTAACCAATGTTCCTTTGAATTTTGTAAATATTAGCATTCCAATTAGTAAATAGTAGACAAAAATGGAAAAGTTTTTCATTTTCTCAATATCATAAATTGAAAAAAACAGCAAAACAACAATACCTGTTAAAATCTTTGCCAGTTGTTTAATATACTCATTTGATGTATTCACTCCGGTCGAAGAGATACCACTAGAATATATAAATATTACACCCAGAAACATAAGAACAAATACTGCCAGAAGCATTAAGTAATCTATTCTGGAAAGAGCAACTCCGAGGTTTAACTTTTTACGCATTAAAATAACTCCCTTAAATAATAAGGTCTCAATGTTTTAACAACTTCTTCAAAAGTTTGGTCTGCAAATATTCCCTGATATATCAAATTAGAAGCCTTAGGTGCCCATGGACGCCATCGATCAAGATCATTTGAAGCCTCAATCATTACAACCATTACAATCTGCTCTTCAACTGGGGCATCATAGGGACCATATGAAATAAACCAATCATGAAATTTATCTTTAAGACCAACTTCACCGGTTCCAGTTTTTCCGGCAATCTCTACAGCTCTGGTTGAAAAGGCATTTTTAGCAGTACCTTCTGTTACAACTCCTCTTAAATAGGATTTTATCTCAGTAAAAGTACTTTTCTCATATGTAGATTGTAAAATTACCTCTCTTGGAATTATTTCATCAACCTGTCCAGTTACTGGATCAATTATCTCCTTAACTACATGAGGTTTATAAATAATTCCCTCATTTAATACAAATGCCAATTCATCTGCAATTTGTAATGGAGTTGCTAAAGTTAACCCTTGGCCAATAGAAACATTCATAGTATCACCTTGAGTCCACCATATATCATATTTAGTTTTTACCCATTCAGGAGTAGGAACCTGACCTGATGCTTCGTTTGGTAAATCCAGACCAGTTCTTTGACCAAAACCGAATTCTCTGGCGAAAGTATTAATCTTATCAATACCAATAAAATCCCTTCCAACTGTAAAATAGAAAATATTACAGGAATTCTCCAAGGCACCCTTTAAATCCATAGTTCCATGACCAGCTAAATTCCAGCAACCAAAATATCTGTCACCATAAAAAATTCTCCCTGTACATTCAACCGTAAAATCAGATGGAACTTTCTCTTCTAAAACAGCAGCTGACATTATAACCTTAAATGTAGATGCTGGAGCATAGGCCTGAATAGCTCTATTTAATAGTGGTTTATCTTCATTCATAAGAAGATTACCAAAAGCGTTTTTTGAGGAGTCGTAAAAATCCCCTGGATTAAACCATGGATAAGATACCATTGCAAGAATTTCACCGTTACTTGGTTTTAAAACAATAACAGAGCCTTTTCTCTCTCCTAAAGATTTTTCTGCTAAAGTCTGTATTTTTCTGTCTATTGTCAATTTAATGTTTTTTCCAGCTATAGGGTCAACATCATCCTTTTGATTATCTTTATCAAGTTTTCGTCCTTTTACATCAACAGTCCTGAATTTTAAACCATTTTGTCCTTTTAAAACCTTGTCGTACTGCTTCTCAACACCATTTTTTCCTATATCATCATTTATTGAATACCCTTCATTATATAATACCTGAAATTCACTCTGGGATATCTTACCAACATAACCTAAAATATGGGCTATGGAACCTTCAAAGAGGTAGTTCCTTATTGGGATACTCTCCCAACTTACGCCTGGTAAGTCCTCAATATTCTCAGCAATACGAATAATTTTGTCATAAGTTACAGCATCTTTTATTTCAACATTTTGAAATGAATTTCTTACTGAGTATGGAAGTTTAGATTCTATAGAACTCTCATCCTCACCTAAATATTGAGCCAGTTTTTTTATTAGTTCAGGATAATCATCCTTATTTACATAAGCTGGATTAACAACAACACTAAAGGATTCAGTATTATCTACATAGGGTATATCGTAATTTCTATCATAAATTTCACCCCTAGGGGCTCTTATAGTAATACTTCGACTGGATACCTCTGTAGCTTTCTTCTGATAAACAATCTGATCAATAACCTGCATCTTGTAAAGATTGAAAATATTATAGGAGAAAGTTAAAACTATTATACTAAGTATTATTATTATTCTGAATTTGTTAACACTATGTTGCATTAAGTATTATCTCGACTAATGTTTATTTTATTATCAATAAATCTGAAAAATGCAAATACAAATGGAGTTAAAAGAATATTCAAACCTATTTCAATAATATTTTTTACAGAAAAGATAGTGATATTCAGCTTAATAGGGAAAATTATTACAATAAGGGCTAAAAGTAAAATTTTAATAAAAGAACAAATTGCTACAAAAAAAGCGGGGAGAACGAATTTATCCAGGAATATTTTTCCGTTAAAAAAGCCTAAAAGAAAACCCATTATAACTCGTAGGAGTGCATTAAGCCCAAAAGGAACTCCGCTTAATGAATCTAAAACTATTCCCTGAATAAAACCAAAGGTTTGGCCAACATTCTTTCCATAATTAACAGCAAAATAGATAATTGCGATAAGTGATATATCTGGCATTATCTCATTATTAAAAAATTTAGGAACTACAACACTTTGAATAACTATAATTAGAAGGACAATACTACAGGATAGAAAAAAAAATAAATTCCTCTTATTCATTCTTTGCTCCTTCTGTTAATATTACCGATACATATTCTAACTTGGAAAAGTCAATAATAGGCTGTAGAATTATTTTTAAGGAAGGTTCATATTCAACTCTTTTTATTTCAACAATTCTTCCTATATAATAACCCTTTGGATATAGTGATTTCATTCCACTTGTTTCAACAAGATCACCTATAGAGATATCATTCTCTGCTATTTTTTTTATATAATCCAATTCTAGGTAATTGTTAATTGAATCAAACCCCTTTACAAGGCCTTCGTATCTGGATTCTGTTAAGCGACCAGCTAAATAACTCTGCTGATCTAATAAAGGCAATACTAAAGATGTCTGATAACCAACACTAATAACTTTACCTACAACACCAACTAAACCATTTTGCTCTGAAACCACAGGCATATTTTTTTTGATACCATGTTTTAAACCTTTGCTAATAGTTATAGCTGAACTCAAATTACTTGGATCTTTTCCTACAATTTCACAGGTTATTGATTTACTACTCAGGTTATTTTTTAAATCCAGTAGTTTTTTGTATTCCAGATTTTCACGCTTTATTTCAAGAAACTCCCTATTTATTGCTCGGTATTGTTCAAGTTCCTGATTTAATAAATCGTACCGATTTTTTAAATTTCTCAATTCACCTACGGAATTAATTGTAGAACTGGTAAAATTTATAGTCTTACTGACTCCGCTTTGTATAAGAGAGAACACAGTTAAAGTTCCTTCTTTTGTTGCTCTAAAACTCTCATTTGAAAGCAACATTATTGAAGATATAATAACTAATGAGATAAAAATAGTTATGGATCTGTTAAATCCCCTGTTTAAATGCACAAAACACCTTTTTTAAGAGTTTATACTATCATATATACTTCTATTATCTGAAGCATCCTTGGCAAATTCGAAGTATCGACCTGCACCTAAAGCTACACATAAAAGAGGGTTTTCTGCCAGAATAACCGGAACACCAGTCTCTTTTGCAAGAAGTTTCGGTAAACCTTTTAGGTTTGCTCCCCCCCCTGTCATAACAATACCTCTTTCAACAATATCTGCTGCAAGCTCAGGAGGTGTTTGACCCAATGTTCTTTTAACTTCCTGTATAACAGCTGATATAGGAGCTTGTAAAGCTTCTCTAACCTCTACAGAATCAATTTCAAGCCGTCTTGGAAGGCCCGTTATTGCATCAGTTCCCTTAATTTCCATTTTTTCAATAGTTACTTCAGGAGTTGCATTACCAATTGTCATCTTTAATTTTTCAGCTGTCTGCTCACCGATAATTAGATTATGTACTTTTTTAACATGCTTAATAATAGCTTCATCAAACTCATCACCACCAATTCTGATTGCATTTGTAACAACCATACCCCCAAGGGAAATTACAGAGATTTCAGTTGTTCCACCACCAATATCACAAATCATATGACCGGCAGGCTCAAATATTGGTATATCAGCACCAATAGCAGCAGCCAGAGACTCTTCTATTATTTTTACATCCCTTGCTCCAGCTTTATATGCACACTCTTCTACAGCTCTTCTTTCAACCTCAGTTATACAAGAAGGAACACCTATAGTCATTCTTGGTTTTATAAATCTTCTGTTTGGTAAGACTTTTGCAATAAAAAAACGAATCATTTTTTCTGTTGTTTCCAAATCAGCTATAACACCATCTCTTAGTGGTCTAATAGCAATAATATTTCCTGGAGTCTTCCAAAGCATTCTTTTGGCATCAGCCCCTACAGCAACTACTTTTTTTGTATTTCGTTCAATTGCTACAACTGAAGGTTCACTAATGACAATACCCTTCCCTTTTACATATATTAGTGTATTACACGTACCTAAATCTATTCCTATATCTGATGCGAAACCGCTAAAAACGCTCATTACAACCCCTTTTTATTATCTTTGTAACCATAAGAGAATCTCAGAATCTCCAGGTTTTTGCTTTAATAATTTTCTAAATATCTTTTTTGCTTCAATTTCATTTCCAGTAATCTGAAGAGATTTACCTAATATTAACTGAGCATCAAAATCATCGATTCGAACCTCAAGAATTTTATTGGCTTCTTCTATTGCATTACTGTATTCATTTCTATTGTAAAATAATTTTGCCAAATCAAGTCTTGCTCCTAGCTGGACATTCTTTTGACTTGAACCATCAATTATCTCTTTTAAATAAAATTCCTGTTCCTTATACTGCCTTAAAAAACCGTAGGATTGTGAAATAATATACTTAATTTCAGGAGAGTGCCTCTCTTCAGGTAATAATTTAAACTCTTCAATACTTTTACTATATTGACCTAACTCATAATATGCTAAACCTTTAAATTCGTAAATATCTTTTCCTAAATAACCTTCATCTAAAGCTATATCCAGATATTTTATTGTCAAATCAGAATAACTTTTTCCTTTATAATAGTAGGCCTTACCCAAAACATAGGCTATATCCCCTTTTAGTTTTCCATCCGACAGAATATAAGCCTTTCTCAAGGAAATAATTGATTGATTGATTAACGGGATTTTCATCTCCAGAGATATTTGTGAGATACCAAGGTAAAAATTTGATATACCATGAAAAAAAAGATAATTTAATTCGAGAAAATTATCATCTAAAACATTTTCACATATATTAACGATTTGAGAATACTTCTGCTCTTCCCATAATTTGTTCAGATCCTCTTCTTCATAGTATTTAACAAGATTATTACCATAAAGATTTATACCCTGATTTAAAAGGTATGTTATAAAGAAAAACAAAAAAGGAAGCAAAATACTCAATAAATATATAGAGGTTTTTCTTTTTGAGAATTTTCTCTTATTTACTTTATACATTACTTCCCCATAAAATAAAAAACAGACCTGTAAGCCGAGTTCTGTAATAAACTATCATCTATCTACGCAGCAAATTACTCTACTGCTCTAGCAGTCTACCCGTAGTTACTAATGGCGAGAAACCAAAAACCACTGCTTGACTTTGCTCCAAGTGAGGTTTACCTAGCAATAAACATTACTGTCTATCCGGTAGGCTCTTACCCTACCTTTTCACCCTTACTACAAAATAATTAAAATCATTTTATAGCGGTATATCTCTGTGGCACTATCTGTCATTAATTAAATCAAAAGAGATTCAATATAATGCCCGGGTGTTACCCGGCACTTTTCTCTAAGGAGCCCGGACTTTCCTCCTGCAATATGCAGGCGATAGTTAGGTCTGTAAAATTAATTAATCCAATAAGAAATCATCATCAATTAAATCAGATAATGATACTTCGTCTACTTCTTCATCTTCATCTTCATCATCGTAAGTAACCATATCCTTATCTGAATCCTGATGAAATAATATTCTTGAACAATATGGACAAAAAAGAATATCCTCACCTTTTCTAACATCATTAGCAAATTGAGCAGGCAGAGTCATATGGCAACCGGAACAAACACCTCCAACTACCGGAACAATTCCCAGACCAGACTTATTTTTAATGATTCTTTCAAATTTAAAAAGTATCTCTGAGTCCATATCATGACTTATTATTTTTTCTTCAGAGATCATCTCATTTTTAATCATCTCTTTTTCAGAGATAATTGCAGAAATTCTTTCTTTTTCTTCAGCAATCTCAGTTTTCTGCTGACTAAGTAGCTCCTCTTCAGAAGATAACATTTCAGATATAACTTCAATATTTTTTTCTATTTTCTGAATTTCTCTTCTATATTCCTGCTCAGCTTCGGTAGCAACCTTAATCTCTTTTTCTAATGCTTCATACTCACGTTGCGTACTAATTTCATCCATACGTTTCTCACTAGTTTCTCTAGCTCTTTCCGCATCGTTCATTAATTTCTTTAATCTAGAAAGTTCTTCTTCAGAAGCTACTTTACTATCGTTCTTTTCTATATAGGACTTTTGTAATCGACTTAATAGTTCTTCTTTTACTGTTAGAGCTTTTGGAATTTCCTCCATCTCATTTTCTATTTCGATTCTCTTTGAAAGTACTTCTTGCAAGTGTTTTAATTTTTCAAAAGTTTGTTCCACTTATATTCCCCTTAATTCTCTAGATAATCTTTTAATTTTACACTTCTATTTGGATGTCTTAATCTTCTAAGCGCTTTTGCTTCAATTTGTCTTATTCTCTCTCTTGTTACATTAAAGTATAAACCTACCTCTTCAAGTGTTAAAGAGTAGCCATCATCTAATCCAAAACGCATTTTTAACACTTCCTGCTCACGTGGTGGCAATGTAGATAATACCTCAGATAGTTGTTCTTGTAAAACCTTAAATGCAGTCTGATTTGCTGGATTCTCAACATCCTTATCCTCTATAAAATCTCCAAGTAAAGAATCCTCTTCCTCACCAATTGGAGTTTCAAGAGATATAGGTTCTCTAGCTACATTCTTTACAGATTTAACCCTCTGAACATTCCAACCTAACCTTTCAGCTATTTCCTCATCGCTTGGCTCTCTACCTTTAATTTGCATTAACAGTCGAGATTCCCTAACAACTTTATTTATCTGCTCTATCATATGTACCGGAACTCTTATTGTTCTGGCTTGATCAGATATTGATCTAGTAATTGCCTGTCTAATCCACCATGTTGCATAAGTTGAAAATTTATACCCTTTTCTATACTCAAACTTTTCAACTGCTTTGATAAGACCAATATTACCTTCTTGAACCAGATCAAAAAAATGTAACCCTCTGTTTGTATATTTTTTAGCAATACTAACAACTAATCTTAGGTTTGCTTTTATTAATCTGTCCTTTGCAGTTTTCATCATAATCTTTCCATGGGAGATATCATCACCCATAACAAGGATTTCATCTGCACTATTTTCAAATTCAAGCTCAATGTTTCTAAGTTCTCGATAGTTTGTTTGAAGTTTTCTTATTTTATCTTTTAACTGATCAGCAGTATAACCTAATTCCTCTTCAATTGAAGCTTTTTTACTTTGTTGAGCAAGACTTCTACCAAGTGTTCGAACTTCCCTAAGATTTTTTACTTTAAGATCCCTCTGTAGTAAATACTGCTCTCTTCT
>QKAW01000004.1 GCA_003247135.1 Spirochaetales bacterium
TTCATTTTTGATTGCTTCTAAAGCTACTTTTGCCTTGAAGTCTTTACTGTGACTCTTTCTCATAGTGTTAAACTATTCCTCCTAAGATTTTTAATCAAGAAGGATACACCTTAAACCCCTGTCTTAATTTCCGGGCTCATTATAAACAATTCTTTCTGTTTTCAGCAGAAGTGCATTCTTCAATAAGAAAATTATCTCTTGCGAGATTGAAGGATCTTAAATTTTTAAGGATATTTTTACTCTAGCTTCACCTGACAATATTATCAAAGTGTTTGTTTTGGACACACAAAATATTATTTATTGGTATTATTATTTTATCAATTAACAAATTTAGATTAATAAAAAAAATAGAGTCATATAATAATAAAATTTTAATAACATAAATAACTATTTCATTAAAAATAATAGAAATTTAAATGTTAAAGTAAATAGAAATCGTAAGCCATATAGATGTATGGGCTAAAGTATGGTATAAATATGACTTTTGAATGGGATGATAATAAAAATATTGAAAATCAAGATAAACACAATGTCTTATTTGATGAAGCTCAGTATGCCTTTTTTGATAAAAAAAGAATTATCATTAAAGATGAAAAACATAGCCAAAATGAAGAAAGATTCTTTTGTCTTGGAAAAATAGATAAGGGGATCGTGACTGTTAAATTTACTATGAGAAACAATTCTATTATGATTTTTGGTGCTGGTTTTTGGAGATCGGGGAGGAAAGAATATGAAAAATAATGATATATATACAGATGCACCAGATGATTTAGATGATGCAATAATTTCTGGTAGAAGAGTGGATGATTTTTTACCTCCACCAGAATTATTAGTAGCTAAGGAAGAAACTAAAAAGATTACAATATCATTATCAGCAAGAAGTATTGATTTTTTTAAACAAGTATCTAGAGAAAATCATATACCATATCAACAAATGATAAGAAAAGTTATTGATAATTATACCGATCATTATGCAAAAAAATGATAAGATTAAAACTAACTTATTTTATAATATTAAATGAGATTAGGTATTATAACCCTAAGGATTGATTCGATATTAAAGGTAAAAAAGCTTTAAATATAAATATATCCCAGTCTTTAATATCGATTTCAACCCAATGTTCCTGTAAGCCATCGAAAGTAAAGGGGCTATAAGGTATTGCTAATTAATCTCTACTATCCAAAGAGGATCTTATAAAATAAAATCCTCGGTTCTAGCGTTTTTGACTCTTATTTGAATACCTCTTTTAATATAATATTCCTCCCAAAATGTTAATTACCCGTCAAAAAGCCTTTTAATTCACAAGGTTTATATATCAGGACATACCTCACTGGTGTAACACAGATAGTTACTTTCATTGACATAAATAAAGTTGTTATTTTTTTCATCCAGATGACCCAGTCTATTTTTTACACTGCATTTAGAGAAGATTTTATTTATATGAGTTTTCAGGGTTGACTTTGCTATATATAAGCGATTTTGAATCTCATCATTTGCCCCCCTTAACATATAGGAGAGAACTTCCTGCTCTCTTTCTGTTAGACTTTTTAATTGAATAATTGTATCAATCATACCCTATTCAGATTCCAGCTAGATATGTTTCTTATATACTTAAGCAATGTTAGAACAGATCTTAATTGTGTGTTTGTCTTGCAAAATTGCCATAAATACTTCCTAGTACAGTATTTTTACAATATGTATGAAGTGTCAATTTTTAGTAATTATACCTTAAAGCTCTACTGAAGCAACACCCTCTCTGATTATTTCCGGCTCGTCCTCTGTTAATCTGATAACTGTAGATAAATTGGTAGGAAGCTCCTCTCCAGTATCCAGAACCAGATCGAGACCTGGAATATCTTCTACCTCCCATCCATTGTGAAAGAGATTTTCAATCTTAAAGGTATAGTCCCAATCATCCCCCTCTGTCATCTCCTTGGCAGCTGTAATTACGAAAAGAGGGCTTCCATATAGCTCTATAAGCTCAAAAGGGATTTTATTCCCTGGAATACGAACTCCAACCTCAGCCCTTTTCATGTTAATAACTTTTTCAATTTTAGATTTGGCAGGAAGAATAAAAACATAGGGTCCGGGAGTATAGCTTTTAATCAACTTAAAATGTGCATTGGAAAGAACAGCCATATCCTGAATTTGTTGTATTGAGGAGCATAAAACACTTATGGAATTTATTTTCTTTTTATCACCCTTCAAATTCTTGAGTTTTTTTAGTCCTTCAGCAGAATTAATGGAACAACCAATAGACCAGCTGGACTCTGTAGGAAAAGCAACTAGGCCTCCATTATCTAAAACATGACATGCCTTTTTTAGGGCCCTAACATCTATATTATTTTCGTATACATACTCGATCATATATAAATAATAATTCTTTAAATTATAAATTACTATACAGTAAAAATACTAAATTATAATTAATTCCAGCTTACAACCCGAATAGTACTATTTCCATAATCAAGCATATAAAACCTGTTCCCTGATGGATCAGCTCTATATTGACCAGGAATAATTGTAGCATTATTTACAACTCCATCTGCTCCTGATCCTTTTATACCTTTGGATATTAAAGTAAAGGATCTGGTACTAGGATTGTAGTAATTTAAGGATTTGTAATCTCTATACCCATCATATAAATATACATAAAGTTTATTATCTCTATCAACTTCAACATCACCAATACTAAATGACGGTGGGTTTGGATTTGAATATCCATATAGAGTTGATACACCACCATCATTATGAATTTCAAAGAGAGTCCTTTCATACGGGCTGCTTGCTGTTATATAAATATTATTATCCTTATCTATACATATGCTTGATAAGTTTACAAAACCTGTTGCACCATTATACCCTGCTGTATTTGGCGGAAATAGTCTTGGATTTATATTGCTGACTATTTTATCTGGAGTAATTTTTTTTATATTTAGGCTCTCAATTATATAAAGGTTATTATCTGTATCAAATTCCATATCTACAACAGTTTTTCCTGAGTCTGAAGGAAAAACATAAAAATCATATATCTCCCCCAAATTAGTAATGCACCTTATTGCATTATTCTCTCTGTCATACACATAAATATTGTCTGATGAATCTATTGCTAATACTGTTGGGTTATTAAAACTAGCAGCAAGAGCTATGCCTTCTCCATTAGAGTACCCCTGTAATCCTGTACCTGCTATAGTAGTAACAATCCCGCTTTTTGTCACCTTTCTTAACCTATGATTTCCACTATCAGAAACTATTATATTTTCTTCAGAATCAAAAACCAGAGATGTTGGTTTGTTAAATCGAGCTTCAATACCTGTTCCATCGGAAAATGAGTGGGAACCAGCAATACCAGCCAAAGTAGTAAGCTTCCAAATTCGAAATTCTTCAGTAATAATAGACGAAGGATTCCACCCATCTTTAATACCAATAGCTTTAAGAGTCTGAGTTCTATCAATTAAAATTGGCCCCTGATACAAGGTTGAATCTTTATCTGGCTCACTACCATCCAGGGTATATCTTATTTCTATATCACTAGTTTCACTCTCTAATAAAATATTAATAGCCTGAGTATAATAGTCTGATTTATAATTAATTGATAAATCTTTAACCCTAAAAACAAATTTTTCCTCAAGAATCTCACTATTGTCCCAATTCTCTTTTATTACAACTGCTTTAATTGATGTATCTGATTCAATTTTTAAAGGTCCAGAATATAAAACTGAAGCAGCTGTAGGAACTGAACCATCCAAAGTATAATAAATAACACCTTTTGGAGTAGATGTTGATAAATATATTGTTTGTGGATTATTGTATTCTCCTCCAGCTATATTTATTTTAGGTTTTTCAGATTGTAATATAAAATCGTACTGTACAACAGGGCTGTTATCCATCCCTTCTTTAACAGAAAAGGTCTTTAGTACTGTATTACCGGTAATTGAAACTGTAGGATTCACTGGTGAAATTTTGCTTGAATTTATATCAGGTTCAGAACCATCTGTTGTATAATAAATTACAGAATCCTTTTCTCTGCATAGAAGATAAGTTGAAAAACTAGCATTGTAAACTCCTGGATTAATGTTTGTATAGGGAGATGTGACTGTCGTAATGTTATAATAGGCCTCACATATTTCACTTGGCTCCCATTTGGAATAGAAAACCCTAGCTTTAATAACTGTGTCTTTATGAATTAGGATTGGTTCCTCATAGAGAGTTGAAAGATCCGATGGAGTAGAATAATCTGTAGTATAATAAATTATTGCGTCTTTATAGACATTTGAAAGCTCAAGGGTAAACCCATTTTTATAACTTCCTTCTTTAACTGAAAATATGGGTTCCGAAACTTTAAAGTTTATTTTTGACTCAGCTATAGAACTACCTTTCATTCCAGACTTTTCAGCTATGACCTTTAAATATGTATCTTCAGAGATCTCTAAAGGTTCACTATAAATATTAGAAGTATTATCAGGCTCTGTTCCATCTATAGTATAGAAAATTACAGAATCTGAGGTATTACAATTAATAATAACCATTTGCGGTAAACCATAAATACCACTTTTTACAGATATTTCAGGTCGCTCAACTTCCTTGATATCATTAAATAATTCACATGATGAAATAAATAATACTAGGATCACTAAATTCATTTTTTTTAATAAAGTTTTTTTATTGATCACTCTTGTAACCCCTTATCAATAAAAATTCTTTTTATTTTATTCTCACCTGCATCAGCAAGGTAAAAGTCACCATTTGATGAAATACATATACCATTAACAGTTTTATAATATCTATAATAATCTCCAAAGTACCCTAACAGCACTTCTCCTGAAAATGTTCCATCTTCTTTAAAATTAAGTTTAAAAATAAAATCATCTGTATAATAAACAGAGCGACTCCCATTGTGTCCTAATGTTACAACATAAAGATTATTTCCACTATCTATTGTTAACGCTGAAGGAGAATACAATCCAACATCTGGATTAAAGTTATAAACAGTAGAAACAGTTCCATATATATCGATTTTTCTAACTAAACCGCTATCAATAACATATAAATTATCCTTATCATCACAAACTATAGATTTTAGGTTAGTAGAGAACTGTGCAGTATTAACATCTCCGTCAAGGCTTCCTTTTTGACCTGTCCCTGCGAAAGTAGTGACCATACCATCAGTAGAAATCTTTCTAATTACATAGTTCCCGCTATCAGTTATATAAATGTTCCCTTTAGAATCCATAGTAATGTGCTGTGGAGTGTTAAAAGATGATTGTAAATTTTCACCATTGGCAAATCCTGGGTTATAAGTTCCTGCTAATGTTTCAACTTTTCCATCAACTGTAAGTTTTCGTATCATATTTTTATCTATAAAGAATATATTACTATTATTGTCTATAAACATTCCTTTAGGACCAAGAAGCTGTGCACTTAGTGCATCTCCATCTACTTGTCCAGAAGAACCTGTTCCAGCTAGTGTTGACACTAATCCATTACTATCAATCTTACGAATCTGATAGCTATAACAGTCAGAAATGTATAAATTTCCATTCTTGTCACTTACAATATCAAAGGGTTTTTCGAATTGAGCATTTAATCTGTATGAATCAAATCTGCCAGGCCACCCATCTCCAGCATAATTCTCTCCAGTCCATACCGAATATGTCTCTGTTACTAAAGAAGATTTCTCCCAACCGGTTTTATAGGTAAATGCCTGTAGGGTTATAGGCCCATTAATTTCTATGTACGCAGGATTCTTTGTAGTATAAGAAGAAGAAAAATCAGGCTCTTTACCATCTGTTGTGTAGTATACCTTAGACTGTGGGATACTGTAACTTAGCTCAATAACAGATTTCTCTGGATAGGTACCGGAAATTATTGAAACCTTTACAGGAGTATTTTGTAAAACATAGTCATATTCTGCAATTTCACTACTAACCCAATTATTTTTAAATAATATGGCCTTTAACTTAGTTGATTCTGTAATTTTTATAGGAATATTTTTATATAAAAAACTGGTTATATCCGGATCAGAACCATCCAAGGTATAATAAATATCCCCAGTGTTATTATTTAAGAACTCAAAATTTTGTTCAGAAAAGTAAGTTCCACTTTCTAATGATGAAACAGGTGCAGATAAAATCATATTATATACAGATTCTTCGACTGATCCAAAAACACCATCTGCCCTTACAGCAACTGCTCTAATTTTTGTATATTCTTTTATTAATACAGGTTCATTATATCGAGTTGAATAACCACTAGGTTCAGTTCCATCTAGTGTATAATAGATAGAAGAATTCTCTGTATCACATGCTAATGTTACAAGAACATCACTATTATAGACTCCCTCTTTTGGAGAAAATTTGATTTCTGATGGACTTATTTCATAATCCCCTGTGACAACCTCACTTTCAAGATATCCTTCTTTATAAGATATAGCTTTAATCGTTGCAGAATTCACTATTTTTATAGGATTACTATAAATATTAGAATCATGAGTTGGATCCGTTCCATCCATAGTATAATAAAAAGTTACATCAGAATTATCTCCAGAAATAGTAAGATACTGTATTTTTGGATAAATCCCAGACTTAAGGGATAAAACAGGTTGAGATAATCGAGATAACGGAGGAATTTCCTGCTCACAACCAAATATTAACAATAAAAAAAATAATATCCAAAATTTTATACTTTTTCTCATCATATCCTCAAAATCATTTTTAAAAAAAAGAGATTTTATGTCAATATGATTTTCTGCATTTCTATTTTACAACAACTATAGAATATTTTTTTTAAATATATATACTGTCTATAATGGAAATCGAAGATCTGATACCTGCTCAGGAAAGACTACAGCAGGGTATATTTTTTACAAAAAACCATGTTGTGGAAAAAATTATTACACATTTTGACTTTAAAAATATAAAAACAGTTGTTGATTCTGCTGCAGGTTCCTGTAATTTTTTAATACCACTTGCACTTAAATTTCCGGAT
>QKAW01000006.1 GCA_003247135.1 Spirochaetales bacterium
TGCAGGACATGGAATTTACAATTGAGAAAGGAAAACTCTATCTTTTACAAACCAGAATTGGAAAAAGAACAGGTCAGGCTGCTGTTAAAGTAGCTGTTGATCTGGTAAACGAGGGTTTAATTACTAAAGAAGAGGCCTTAATGAGGGTAACTCCTTCCCAGTTGGATCAGCTTCTTCACCCAATGATAGATCCTAAAACACTAAATGATTTAAAACCTATTGCTAAAGGATTAAATGCATCCCCAGGGGCTGCTTGGGGGGAAATTGTCTTCAATCCGGAAGATGCTGAGGCTCAGGCTGCTAAAGGGAGAACAGTACTTTTAGTACGTCGAGAGACTTCACCAGAGGATATTGGTGGTATGAATGTTGCACAGGGAATTTTAACAGCCACAGGTGGAATGACAAGCCATGCAGCGGTTGTTGCCAGAGGGATGGGTAAACCATGTGTCGCAGGTTGTAAGGATATTGAAATATCCGGGCAGGCAATGAAGGTTGGTAAAGATTATTTTAAAGAAGGTGATATAATAACTATAGATGGAAGCAGTGGTTATGTATATAGCGGAAAATGCTCTCTTGTATTTCCTGAATTAACTGGAGATCTGGAGGAATTTCTAGGCTGGAGTGATGCTGTTCGATTAGAAGCTAAAAGAGATGGAGTAAAGGATGGTTTCCAAGTAAGAGCAAATGCTGATCTGCCTATAGATGCCAAAAGAGCCAGAGAGTTTGGAGCTGTAGGAATTGGGCTTTGCAGAACTGAGCATATGTTTTTTGACGAAGAGAAGCTGGAACATTTTAGAAGAATGATTGTAGCTGACAGCTTGAAAGAACGAATTGATTCCCTTGAATCAATTAAAAAAATGCAGATTAGTGATTTTGAAGGAATCTTTGAGGTTATGGATGGTCTTCCTGTAACAATACGTTTACTGGATCCTCCTCTTCACGAGTTTGTTCCAGGGGATGAGTTTGACGGCTTGGCAAAGATGCTGCATAAGAATGTTGATGAGTTAAAATTAAGAATAGAGTCTTTAAAAGAGCAGAATCCAATGCTTGGACATAGAGGATGCAGGCTTGGTATTACCTATCCTGAAATCTACGACATGCAGGTTGAAGCCATTATTTCAGGTGCAGTGAACTGTAAGAAAAGAGGAATTGATGTCTACCCTGAAATAATGATTCCACTTGTTGGAACTGTAAATGAATTAAAAATCTTGAGAGAGCGATCACTGGAAATTATAAATAGACTTTTTAAAGAATTTGCTGAAGAAGTGCCTTATAAAATTGGAACTATGATCGAAATTCCAAGAGCTGCCTTAACAGCTGACAAAATTGCTGAATATGCAGACTTCTTCTCTTTTGGTACTAACGATTTAACACAGATGACATTTGGTTATTCAAGAGACGATGTTGGTTCATTTGTTCCTGAGTATTTAAGCAAGAAAATTCTAAAAGAGGATCCATTCCAGGTCTTGGATGAAGAGGGTGTTGGTCAGCTAATTAACACTGCTGTACAAAAAGGACGAATGGTTAAA
The DNA here is from genome assembly GCA_003247135.1 of Spirochaetales bacterium. Lineage (GTDB taxonomy): Bacteria > Spirochaetota > Spirochaetia > DSM-2461 > DSM-2461 > Thiospirochaeta. The sequence goes on from QKAW01000006.1 coordinate 1,530, forward strand.
AATGATCTTAAAATGTCAATTTGCGGTGAACATGGAGGTGAAGCAAAATCAATAGAGTTTGTATATAAAGCCGGGTTAAATCTCGTCTCATGCTCTCCATTTAGAGTACCTCTTGCTAGATTGGCAGGAGCACAATCTGTGATAAGGAATAGAAAATAGTTTCGATATGTGTATAATGTTAATATGAACAATTTTTTGACAATTAAAAAGATTTTAGTTGATAGTGTGGCTCTTTACAAGTCACACTTTTTATTAATGACAATAATGATTAGTGCTGTATTATTACCCTATAGTTATATGATGAAATTTGATAATCTTCCAGATTTTTTTATAGTGCTAATACCTGTATTTATTATAGCTTTTTTATCAGTTGAAATAATTTCCACAAGGCTTGTTGCAACAAGTTATATGGAAATGGAGTTTAATCTAAAAAGTGAAATTATATATAGTATAAAAAGATCTATACCATATCTGTTTGTGATTCTTGTTGGGGGTATTATATCCTTTATAGGTTACTCTATGCTGGTTATACCTGGTGTAATAATTTCAATGATTGTTAATTTAGTTAAGGTCGATTTTTTAACCTACAATTTTTCTTTGATCTCATCATTAAAGAATATTTTTACACTTTTAAAAGAAGGAGCTTTTAGTAAGTTATTTATAATTTACATTTTACCAACTCTACTGCAATTTCTGTTTGCACTCTTTCTTAATCCATACTTAGCTAAAGGTGGCCTTGAAGAGAGTCTCTACAATATATTTCCTTATTTAATAGGTTTTTTAATAGTAATATTCCCTGTATCTATCTGTTTCAGAGATTCAGTTTACTTTAATCTACTTAAATATAAACACTCAAATCCTACCGACCAGCTCGTATAGCTCTTTTTTGGTAAGTTCAAACCATATAGGCCTACCATGTGGACATCTTGCTTCATCAAGATCAAAAGCTGCATCAATAATCTCTCTTGCAGCTACACTATCTATTGGATCTCCCTCTTTTATTGCACTTTTGCAGGCAAGGGAGTCAAATAGTTCTCGTTGAATATCATTTTTTGTCCCTCTTTGGCTTTTGACAAAACTAATAATCTCTGAGTCTGAAAGTTTACAAAAGCTTGGAAGATCCGTAATTCTGGCATTGTCATTGTTTAAAAATTGAATCTGAATACCCAATTCATTATAAGTATTCATATTATTCCTAATTAGATTTATCTCCTCTTGTGTAACTTCAAAGTCTATTGGCAACAGCAGTTTCTGAGAATTTACTTTTTGACCAGATATTTTATTATACAAAATTCTTTCATGTGTGGCATGCTGATCTATTATATATAGAGTATTATTCATCTCTACAAGTAAAAACAGATCCATAATCTGTCCCAGATATCTATAGTTATATTTACTGTCTTTTTTACTGTATAGTTGTTTTTTGTCAGAAAATATTGGTGCTTTTTCAAGAAATGATTCCATTTTTTCCTTGTATGCGACTTTTTCTATTACTGGTGTTGATGGTCTGTAATTACTGAATGAAACCCTTTTTTGTTCACTATCCTTATAATTAAGACCTTCAATAAAATTTTCTTTTATTTCAATATCCCTGTTTTTAATAATGCTATAGTGATACTGATTTAAAAAAGTTTTAACCAGTTCAACCAATCTATGGTGGATGGTTTGGAGGTTTTTAAATTTTGCCTCCTTTTTCGCAGGATGTATATTAAAGTCTATAAGTGAGGGATCTACATCTATGAATATAAATGCAATGGGAAAATTTCCACCTGGAAGTACTTCATTATAACCATACTGGAGAGCCTGTATAAAGGCAAATTCTGTAATTCTCCTTTTATTAGTATAGATATGCATATATTTTCTATCTTTCCTGCTTAATTCAGGTCTGCCTAAAACAGCAGAAATAGAGAAACCATCTTCAACGCAACTTATTTCTCCAATAAGTGAACTGTTGAATTTACCTTTAAAACAGTTTAAAACCCTCTCTTTTAGGGAAGATGATGGTAAAAAAAGATCCATTTTATTCTCATTATAGAGTTTAAAATTTATTTCAGGAAAGGGTAGTGCTTTTTCTATAAATGTATTTCTGCATAGGGACATCTCTGCCGATGGTTTTTTTAAAAATTTCCGCCTTGCAGGTATTGAGTAAAAAAGGTCAGAAGCATCAATTATTGAACCCTTAGTTCCCCTATACTCTTCAAGAGATAAGAGTTCTCCTCCATGAACTACAAGTTTATATGCAGAACCTTCTTCCTGTTTACTAACAATTGTTAGTTTTGTACAGGTCGAAATACTGGATAATGCCTCCCCACGAAATCCAAGACTCTTTAAAGTTAGCAAATCATCTTCAGTAGTTATTTTGCTGGTTGCATGGGGTAAATAGCAAAGTTCCAAATCTTCTTTACTCATACCACTACCATTATCTACAATTCTGATATTTGAAACTCCACCACTTTCAATATAGAGGGATATATCTCTGCTTCCTGCATCAATTGAATTATCCAGAAGTTCACGTACAACGGAGTAGGGTCTATCTATAACTTCTCCTGCAGCAATTTTCTTTGCTACCAGGTCATTTAATTTTTTTACGGGTTTCATAAGATAATTGTAGCAAATAAAAGCCCCATAAGTAAGTATGGAGCTTTTATTAATCTAAATAAAACTTTTAGAGTTTGAAATTTACTGCTAATTGAGAGTTAATAATCCACTTCTCAGTTTCAGCTTCATTTACAGGTATTGTTGCCGGGTTATCTTTTGCATCTCTATTATACTTTATGTCTACTATGTAGGATATAACCATATTTCCCATATAGTAGCTTAGGTTTCCACCAATTACAGCATTAGTAGGATCAATTAGTGAGTCAATAAACATAGATTTATCAAGACCTTCTTTTAAGTAGAAAAAGTCCGCACTAACAATCTTTAATAACTCATTATCAAGATGCAGTGTTCCTTTAAGGCTAGGATATAACTGAGGAGCTTCTTTTGCACTTAATGTAGGTTTTTCTGCTAAAAGAGTTAGCAATCCACTAACCTGTGCATTAAATGATACGATTTTTGGTATCTCAAAACCAAATATAGCATCCATATCCTTTTTAGCTGGGATATCCATATCAGATGTAGATAAACCTTTGTAAATCTGGTAATTTGTTCCAGTTCTGTTTATATCATAACTAGCTTTAAAATAGTTGGAAATATAGTTTTTCTGTTGATCAATATACTGAATTCTATAGTTTAATAGACTGATGATTTTACCACCAACACCAGCTAGAAATGCATCAGGCTTCATAATATCAACAGATCTCTGATATACAAGATCACTATAAACATCAACTGTGATTATTGGAGTATCAATAAAAGGAATTGTCACATCAACACCGTTTATTGTAACTTCGTTTTTAACATCATAAGCTGTTAGAGGATCATAAAAAAACGGATCCCTGTCCATTACTCTTGTTGCACCAATTTCTATATTTGATATAACCGGTACAGAAAGAAATTTAAATGGTCTAACATATCCTCTTAAACCAATAACATCAAGTGCCGCAATATTTCCTACAAAAGATTCAAATCCAAGGTATGGAAAATCAAACAGGTTCCCATCAAAGTCAAAAGCTAAACCAAATAATCTTTTTGCAGGCATAAACTGCATATTGGAATAATCACTTAATATTGACCCGTTCCCTAGGGTTGCACCACTGAACTGACCAGCTTTCAAATAAAAATTCTCATTTTTATTACCTAATCTTATATAGGCTATTTTAGGAAGATAAAGGGAAAGATAGTCCTGAAATGTACCATTCTCAATAATCCAGTCTTTTTCATAAATTGCAAAAGATGGAGTATCACCACTAATCTTAATTGAAAATCTAAGGTCAACATTTAGACCGATACCGAAAAAGCCTAAATTTAATTCAGGCATTAATGCTACTGATTGATAGCTTGAGCCACCGATAGTCTGATTGCTTAAACCAATACCCATTCCAACATCGCTTTCCTGGCTAAATATTGAAAAAGTTACAGATAAGCATAGTAACAAAATAATTATCTTTTTCATTATTAAACTCCTTAATTAATATTATAACAATATTATAATACAAAAGTAACACTTTTTTTTAAAATATAATTTTTATATTGATTCCTGCTTCTAAATTAAGTTTATTTTCTCCATAAGTTTTATATCCAATGTCAATAAACATACTTGTCTCATTGGAATCTTTGATCTCTAAAGTTGTTTCATGCTTAAAACCAAACATAAATTTGCTATTAAGCTCTTCATAGTTAATGTAGACTTTCTCTTTATGTTTGTAGTTGTATGGACTATTAAAGGCTTTGTTTATAAGTGGTATTATAAAAACCGGTCCTGATTTACCTACCCAATTATACTGGGAATTAAACTGATTTTTTATTCCCGCATTGGAAAATACTATATCGTTTGTAATATCAAGCAATATATTTGTCGAAAATTCCTTTAATAAATTACTATACCAGGTAATTTTTTGAGAGTTTTCACTTTTTTCGATATTATATGTATTTGTAAAATTTAATCTGTTTTTAAAAAGTGAGTTCTTTGTAAAGTCCATACCAACTGATATATCTGTATTTGTAATTTCCTGACTGCTTTTCTTTGAAAATTCCTTTTTATACTCTCCATTAATCTTGTTTGGTATTATAAAATTTAATATAAAATCATTTAAATAATTATTCTCTATTTTTAGTTTAATTATGGATTTCAGTAATAAATCAGAGTAATTATAATTATAAAATATACTTCTCTGATCTGAGATAAAGATATCATATAAATTCATCATTATAAATGGATTATACATTGTAAAATTATTTATATAGTACTCGGCTGACTCCAGTAATGAGTTTTTTACTATATTTTCAGAGCCTGTTCTGTATTCAGATGAGATTGTTGGGGTAATTGAAAAATTATCCATTTGCAGCTCTGGTGAAAACAGTAGGGAATACAGATTGGAGTTTTTATATGAACTCCTGGTTTGATCAATTTTTCCATTAAGCTCTGTAGTAAATTTCAATAGTGGTATTGTTAGTGATAGGGTGATATTTCCATCTATACTATTTTTTTTATTTAGCTCGGCTTCAGGTAATATCTCCAGGTAACTGGTTAGGAGTTCATTTTCAAGGTTATTTAGGCTACCATTTTTTTCCTGATCCAGAGTCAGTTTGTTCTCAAGTTTAATAAAATTAAAATCCAGAGTTAGGTCCGCTTTAGATATACGGTTTGATACTGTTTCAGTACCGGTATTACTTAGTGAAATTTCCATTTTTAATGGTTTGGTTTTAAACTCTAAACTACTAACTCTATAACTGTGTTTGTTATATTCAAAACTATCTTTAACTAAAAAAGGAGAGTTAAAATTGGGGAATTTAATATAGTAGCTGAGCCCAAGAGAGCTATTTGCAAAAGTAAATGATGTTCCTAGGGAAAAAAGAAGCAGATTAAATTGAACTGAGTTAACTCCATAATATGAGTATAAATCTAAATAGTTAATCTTGTTAAAAAGCTCAAATTTTACACTATTTAATATCGGGATAGAAAATATATCTATATTAATATTAGGTGAAAAAGCAACATCTAGTGAACTTTCAGCAGTTAGTTCCAGTTTCGGATCATTTAATGAAATTTCAGATATTTCCAGCTTTCCCGGAGAATAGCTGTTAATAGACAGTTCAATTTGGCTTACACTTCTTTTATTATTAAAGCTAAAAGTACTTTCAATACTGTTCTGATCATTTAAATAGATTTGTCTCTCTTCTAATAGTATTTTAACTCTATTTAATCCAGGAACTAAATTTTTTGCAGGTATCGTAAAGCTCCCAATTATTTCATTAAAATTCTTCAAATCTATTTTTAGTAAACTTTCTCTGTTTAAAAATTCAGTATTAAACAGTGTAAATTCAATACTGCTATAATTATTCATATCTATACTATTAATTCTTGAAGATATTTCCAGGCTCTCACCAGCTTTATCTGAAGTAATTAGAAGATTATCTTCATTTTTTAGTAGGTTGATATCATTTTTGTTAATTGACAGGGTATCTCCACTAAAGGAAATATTTTTTATTAGAAACAAGTTTTCACCACCACTTGTTACGGAAACTTTTATACTATCTAATAGTGCAAGTTTTTCTCTATCTGCTCTGTCAAAAATTATACTGTAAGTTTTAAAGTTATCCAGATGTTGTTTAATTAGTATTGTTTTTTCAAACTCTTTTCCAGCCGCACCAATGAATGTGAATTTTATTTCCTGTTCATCTAGTAAATTAGCAATGTCAAAATGTAATAATCCTGCCCATGAGTAATCACCACTATATTCATCAAGTTTTATTGTTAGACTACTGGTCTCTTCATCTTTAAGTTCATTTGTTTCAAAAAGTATAGTTTTAAAATTTGTTTTCTGAATTTTGCAATTAATTAAATAATTAGAATCAGTACTTATTATCGGTATCTCATTTATCTTGTCCAAAGTTACTGGCTGATAATCCCCACTTCTTTTAACTAAACTAAATAGAGAATCATCAGGCTCTTTTATTATTAAACTTGTTAATGGGATAAGTAGTTCATTTGTTTTGTAAGAAAAAAGCTGGTATTTTCCAATAGTGTTTGGGTTTGTTAGCTTTATTGAGTTACTAAAAACAGCTTCAGTGTTATCATTGGTATAAGAGAGGCTTGTTTTTGAATCAATTAAACCAATACTTTCATTATCTTCAGTTGTAAAGTCTGATGAAGGAATATCCCAATCAACAGTATTAGACCCTTCTATTCCAAAATTATCGTTAATTAAAAAATTGCTACCATAAGAAAAAATTGCATTATTTATACCGGGCTGGGCATCAACTTTATAATTGATCAAAATTTCATCAAATGGTGTAACTGCTTTATTTAAGTTTAAATCTCCACTTTCTGAATTATAGTCAAAATTGTTGTAATTAAGGCCATTTAAAGTAACATTTATACTATTTTCCTTTGCTTCTTTGGGTAATATAAAAGATTCTATTTTATCGTAATTCCTATACTCTATAATTTTACTATTGATAATGGAATTTCCTACAATTGAGTAAATTTCACTATCTGTTTGAACAAAAGGATATTTGTCATCAGTACTATCTGAATTTTTAAAAATTAGTAAATTATCTTTTATACTGTACTGAAGTGTTTTTTCCCCATTAATGTATATCTCAGATTTTTCTAAATCACCTGATAAAACCTTTTCCAGATCATAACAGCCCAAATGTTCATAGGGAGTTATTTCTCCTTTTTCAAATAGCTTGATGTATGTAATATTGTTTTTGATAATTGTATTATTTGCAAAATACTCATCAAAATTCTTCCATGGATAAATCTCTATGGGTATTTCTTTAGTTTCCAGATAGGTTTTAATTAGATCAATATTATCAGTTGATATTTCTAAATAAATATTGTCAAAGGAAGAATTCTCAATTTTAAGGGAGTTATCATATTTATCATATATATACTCCTGAGAATTTATGATTTTAAAATTATCATCTGAAAAGCTATATAAATCCAGATCAAATCCATTAAATGATGGAAGTATAAAATATACACCTCGTTGATAATTATTTAATGGAATTAATTCTTTTTTTACTATGTTGTAACCTCTGTATTCTAAAGATCTTTTTTGTTCACTTGATACTCTTCCCAGTAATTCATGGGTTGTTTGTTCTGTTTGCAATTTTATACGAAATCCAGGAGATCTGTTTTTATTTATTGGAGGAGTGTAACCTGCATACTTGGAAATATTGAGGTCATCATTTCCAACTCTGATCTCGCTAATAATAGTTTCAGGGCTTTGATATCCAAGGAGGAAAATATTTTCCTCCATGTTTTTAACTATTTTTGTTTCAAAAAAAAACTTATTAAATAACCAGAGTGATGCAGTTAAATCAGGTAATTGAGAGAATGCTATATTTTCAATTGCAGATGATATGTTTCCTTCAGCAAAAGTTGTTAGATTGAACTTCCAGGATCCTTCAAGATTCAGGTACAAATCATTTTTACCAAGAAGATCAACTGAGAATAGTGTTGTCCCATCTTTTGTCTGTGAATATAAAAGTGATGTTGTTAAAATAATAAACAGGAATAGGATTTTCCTCATCTAAACTATTATTCTTTTTTAAATAATAGAATATTTTTACAAGTGTGAGTGTTATGAGCCAGAAAAATATCATTAGGTTCTTTTTCGGAATTTAATGTTATCTCAAAAAAATGGTGGGGAGTTTCATAAATATCACTATCAATTTTTAGTTGAAAAAGAAATGTCTTCTCTTCATCTACTTTACTTGCAGCTATAGGCTTAGGCCAGAAAAGGAAATTACTGTTTGCTTTCTCTGTTAATTGAATAGGATTTGGCCATTTATTATCTTTCATGTCTACTATATTACCATCAAGTAACAGGGTAACAGCAGCAGATATGGGACTGAAGGTCTCTCCGGATAGTATGGAACCAGTAATAGTAGGAAAGTTAAAATATGCATCAGCCTTTTCCACATTGGAAACATATGGCTCAAGATGATGGGCTCTTTTAGCCTTGGATACCAGATTTATACCTACTTCTATTAATGTTGTTAAATCTGCCAAATCCTGTAAGGAATTAGAGTAACTATCTTTTAAATGGGCAATTCCTCTCTCAGATAAAACATAGATGGGCTTTGCTCTGTTTAATACATAACAGATTACATCAAGTCTACACTGATAACAGAGACATAGGTCTTTAGGTCTGTCTTCAGAATCAAAGGCACGATTAACAAGATCAATTACCCTGTCTTTTGTAATGTTATATATCTGCATTTATTAACTCCTTATTAAATCATTATAATGTATAATAATAATTTTTTATATAAAAATACAATCTATTTTGTTTTTTCTCTATAACATTTATACTACATATATGAAAAGAAATCTTTTATTATTTATAATCTTGCATATAACTTTATTTTTATCATCTCAGGATAATGTAATCAACTTAAGCAATAAGAATAATTCACTTAATAATGAAGATTCAGAATCAGATTTATTTCATTTCTCTTCAAGAAAAAACTTGCCAAAATCAGTTCTAATTGGTGAACTTGGAGATTTTTATAGTGAAAATAGGGATTGGGCTGATATTGTAAATGATGTAGATAGTTTTCTTAAAGCTTTTAACAGTATTAATTATAATTTAATAGATGATGATTATAAATTTATCTATGAAAATTCATTTAAAAACGGAATATTTAAAGGCCTTATTCTAGAAAAATGGTTTATAGGCATACCTAATGTAGATGATGATAGAGCATATGTACCTGTAGAACTTAACTTTTCAGATAAAATTTATACTGGAGAATTCTACTTGAAATATATGGACAAATGGTTAATTAGTGATATTCAAATGTCTGAAACAGAGATGAGGGTTTTTAATCCCTCATCTTCACTCTATTAGTTAATATCAATTCCTCTCTGATTTTTTGGGAATTTTTTACTTACACCAATTTTATTTGCTTTCTCGGTAAAGACTAAACCATTGTTCCAGTATTCAAGTGCAGCAAACATTGCATTACCACCATCTCTGTCATCACTTTCAGGAGTTCTATATGAAACATAGTTACCTAGCTCTTCAAAGTTCTCTTCGTGAAGGCACTGAAGTCTTTTTTTATTAAATTCATTCCATTCTCTGATTTTCAGAAAACCTTTACCTTCATCTTCAACAATAATTCTTGCTTCTTCTTTTGAGAAAAAGTACCATATTTTAACTTTCTTATTTAAATCACACTTATTTCCGTGCTTAACTGCATTTTTTATTAACTCACTAATTTGCTGTTCAAGTAAATTAAGCTCTTTTATTTCTGGTGGAGCCTTTTGAACTATTAATAGAGTAAAATATCGAACTTGTCTTAAATCACTTGGAAATTCTTTATAAAAACATCCATCTGTATTAAAAATGTTACTCTTATCATCGATTATTATCATTTTATTTGACATATTAGCTCCAATTGTTAAAGATTTTTTATAGCGTCATTTACAGTTGCAGCCATTGGAAAATAACCCATTAATTTGGTTAATTCTATAACCTTTTTTACTGATCCATGAACATTTGTTACTAATAACTGCAGATTCATTTTTTTTATGGTTGAGCAGATATAAATTAGCGCACCAATTCCACTAGAATCTATATATTCAACTTTATCCAGATTTATTATAAACTTCGTAACCTTCTTTTCAAGCATTTTCATAACAAGATCTTTTAGTTTATAAGAATTGTATAAATCCATTTCTCCTTGTATATCAATAATATAGATATTAGAGCTTTTACGAATCTTTAATTCCACAGGCTTCTCCAAATATATGCAAGTTTTACTCAAATTAAGATATATCTTAACATCAGAAAAAGTAGACGTCAAGTTATGCTTTTTTATAATGTTATACACAAAATAAATAATATGATATTATTATTATATGTTTTCTGTATATATAGCAATTAGCCATTATAAATTATTAAAAAAAAGTCGAAGCATAACAAAAAATGAAATTTTGAATCCTATTAAGCCAATTATTTCGAGTTGTGGAGGATTTGTCAGTGAATATTCTCCTTTTTATTGTCATTTCCCATCCAAATATCACTATTCACAAAGTTTGTTATTTAATTTTCTTAAGGAGTGTTATAACAATCTGATAAGTAATCATAGCCTGGTAGGTTTCTCAATTATTGTTGATAGTTACGAGCCAAAATCAGAGTTTGATTTTAGGGAACAGTATGAAAACCTAGTCCTGAAAACAACAGATATAAATTGTGTGTGGATAACCAATGAGGCTAAGAAACTTTTATGTATCGATATTGAGTTAGAAAAGATTAACAAGCTGAATAAAATAAAATTGTCCTTTTTGGACAGAGACTTTACTATAGAAGATTTCGATAATATAGTTATATCTGACACTATTCAATCAAGTTTAGATAATAATAGTTCTAAAGTTTGTTATAGCAATTGTGTATTAAACTCGGTTATAAACAGTAATATCTTATATTGGACAAAAAAGAAAAATATTGAAAAATATCTTTTTCTGGAATTATCAAATTGTCCCGATTATTTAATTTCAATACTTGATTATTTTATCTCTCTTAGTGCTATTTTCGATCCGGTTAAGGATCTTAGTCAGGATGAGATCTCTATGTGGGGACACCACCTGCTTTTTTTTACTAAAATAAAAAACAAGAATTATAATTTTTTTACACTGGATAACTCTGAAGAATATTTACTAGATCTTTTAAATCTCTGGCTTATATCATTTTCAAGAAGGTTTTCATACTCTTTTTTATTAAGTATAGATAGTAGTAATCCGGAATTTGAGAAGCTTTTGGAGAAAATTGAAGCTAATGATAGAGGTAAAATTTTTGTTTTAAACAGAGAGTTACCCGATAGTATGACTAATCTGGATTTAATTCCCAATGATGATAATTTTAATTCAATAAATATTACTGAATATCTTGGAAATAAGTCAGATACATCACTAATGATTCTCTACCACGTTTTGCTCGGTAGGGGTATCGTTGCTTATTCAGATATTATATTGTTATATAAAACTCTTCCTTATAATAATATTGAAGTAATTGAGGAGATTGACAATTATAGAAGGGAAGGGATCCTTATAGGTTCTAATAAGATCTATCCTGGATACTCCGAATTACTTAATACAATAACAACTCTTAAAAGGAATTTAATTGACTCCTGGAGAGAGGATTATATCTGTTCGTTTATAAAAAATGGATTTAACAAAAATTATTTCTATAAATATATTTTTGCCCTAATTACACTAAATACTAAATTTCATGATCAGGGAATTAGAGAACTCTTCTATTTTGTACAAATTTCTCTTGATCTTGACAGGCATATTTTTCTATCTCTGGAAATAATTGATAACAGTTTTGATGATCAGGAGATAAAAAAAATACTGGATTATAAAAGAGTTAGAGAGTGTCGCTTACTGTATCGAGTTGGCAGTAATGAGTCTTTAGATTATGTTAAAAAAGATTACACACTGGATAGTCCTTTAGAATTGTATAGATTAATGAATTTATGGTCTTTGAATAGTGAGGAGAGTATTGTAAATGATTGCAAGAAGCTCTACTTCTCTTTTCAGAACAGTGGGGAAGTTTATAGTGAAAGCAGAATTAAAACTCTTTTTGCTCTGGAGCTTTTAAGAATTGGAAATATTTCTGAAGCCATTGATTATTTTGAATTGAATCTTGGTTATAGTAAAAGTATATTTGATATTTTTTCATGGGTCAGAAATTCCGCATTTTTATCAATGTCTCTTTTTGTAAAGGGAGATTTTAGCGGTAGTTTACGAGTTTCAAGTGCTTTACTGAAGCAGGACTGGATTTTATTTAAGTCAAGATGGTATCTCTATTCTCTATTTATTAAAATTAGATCTTTAAATGAATTAGGAAGGGATTCTGAGGCAATAGAGTTGCTTAATGAAGGGCTTAGCTTATGTGAGTATTATAATTACCATGATATTAGTCAGGTATATAATAACTGGAAGGGTAAGCTGTTATTTAATTGCAATAAGATATCGGAATCCAGAGAGACATTGCAAAAAAGTGCAGATTGTTCTGAAAAAATGTTATTTCTTGCTGAGGTTGAGTATTACTCCAATAATATTGATTTGGCTCTGGATTATGTTAATAGAGCTAGTAATCTAATTATTGATAACACCGTTTTTGACGAAAATATACTTTGGCGTGACGGTTATTTTATATTGGAAGATTTTTATGACAGATTAGACAGAAAAACAGTATTGGAGATTGATATTGAATACTTCTCAAGATTTCTTATAATAAAAAATGGAGAGATTCTTCAAGTACATAGTTTCTATCAGGATATTAGTGAAAGATATTTTCTTAAAACCGGAATAAATGATTTTAAATATCTTTATTATCTATATACATCATTAGAAGATTTAGATGTGGAATTAAACAAAGATAATGTTTTTAATAGAATGATAAAATTACTCCATCAAAAAGCTGCTAATATTAGCGAACATAATCAGAAGCATTATTATATGAATAATTTTTTTAATAGCAGGATTAATAATATACTTAATAGCAAAAAACTTTTTTAATTATTTGAAACATTAGTTGACATATTTTTTTTTGATTGCTATATTACAGGAGCAATTAACGAGGTGGCGTAGCTCAGTCGGTAGAGCAAACGGCTCATATCCGTTTGGTCAGGGGTTCAAGTCCCTTCGCCACTATAATAAAACCTAAGCATTAGCTTAGGTTTTTGTTTTTTATAATTCTGTCCAGTATCAAAAAATAAAGGTAGTTATGTGAATTTAGAAAGATTACAAATTTTTTATGCCGTAGCAATAGAAAAGAGTTTTTCTAAAGCTGCTAAAAGAGTGGATAAAACTCAATCCGCTATTAGTCAGTCAATCCGGCTTTTGGAGAGTGAAATTGGTAATACTTTATTTATTAGAAACAACAGAACAGTTTTACTATCTGAGGCAGGAAAGATCTTATATCAATATGCAATTTCTATTTTTGAATCCATCGATGAGGCTCAGATTAGGATTGACTCATTAAAACAGATGCAAGAGGGAGAGCTGACAATAAGCTCCAGTATAACTTCTGCATGTTATATGCTTCCTGAGATACTTAAAAAATTTAAAGATAAATATCCAGGTATTAAAATAATTCTTAAAAATGGTTTATCTGACCAAGCAGCTGATATGGTAGCAAATAAGGAGAGTGATTTAGGTATTGTTATGCTCCCAATAACAAATCCAAAGCTTGATTGTTATCCTCTAGCTGTTCGAGAGGATGTTATTATAACTTCCATGAATCATGAGTTATCAAGGGTAAAAGAGATTAGTGTCAGCGATTTACAGGATTATGAATTTATACTTTTAGATAAAGAAGCACATACAAGACAGTATATAAATAACCATTTTGACTCAATTGGGGCCAAACCAAGGGTTGTTATGGAAGTTGGAAATATGGAAATAATAAAACAGATGGTAACATTAAATTTTGGTATATCTGTTATTCCCAGAATAGCTGTTAAAGAGGAAGAGGGAAAAACACTTAATGTAATTAGAATCTTTAAAAAAGAGGAGTGCAGAAAAGTGGGTGTTGTTGTAATGAAAAGGGGAAATATGAAGATGACTACAAAAATCTTTATTGAAATGATTCGAGAGCATTTTAAAAATGTGGATATGATCTAATTTTTTGCAATTTACTAACTTCCGGATAATCTTTTTTTATCTGTTCAATAATGTTGTTCACTTTAATAATATAATTTTTACTTTCCTGACTATCGAAATTCATAATTTTATGATTAATCATACTGTTAAGTTTATATACTCTATTTAAATAAAGGGATAAATCATCACTTTGGGATGATTCAATAAATCTGTCAGTAATGTAATTTATTGCACTATTACTTGGGTGAGTCAGGGATGAATCATACCACCTGTAATCCCTTAATTCATCCATCATTATTTCGTATGAAGGGAAATAGAACCCTCCAATTTTGCTGCATAACTCTTCAATACCTACCCTTAAGAGGGCTTTACTGTAGGAATTTTCCTGAGGGCAGTCTCTTAGGTGTCTTACAGGACTTAGGGTAAATAGGATGTTTAATTGTTTATTTATAGCTTTTATATCCAATAACGGTTGTAGTAAAGAGTCTGTAATCTCGGTTACTGACATAGCTCTTCTATTAAAATTTTTCTTATTAAGTCTATGACAGTTATTAATAATAGTTCCATTATATTCATAAATAAATGCTGTTCCAAAAGTGATAACTAACAAATCTGCAGATAAGAGAGATTTTGATGCTTCATCTATAGCGTTATTGATATTTTTAACAAATAATTTTAAATCTGGATTTCCTAAAGAGGAGTGAAAATCAAAATGCTGGTATACTTCTCCTGAGAGAAAACACTCTTCTGGCTTAATCTTTTTTGACTTAATTAATCTTGAAATTGAATTCCCAAGTGATTTGGGATTATAAATATTTCCAAAGGGTGATATTGTAGAGTTTAGAAGTAGGTTATCAAACTTATTATATAGATTAGTTGCAAAGCATGATCCGATAAAAAATGATGTCGATTTAGTCTCTAGCTTGAAAGGGGTTTTTATCTCAGGCACTGTTGTAATATTGTTCATATAGAATTGAGTTCTCATAACAATATTATATTTTAAAGGAGTTATTAATTAAAGCAGTAAAATTATGAACACTCGACATTCATAACTCAATTTCATATAATAAGTGTTGATTAATGTAGGAAGAAATAATGAAATTTAATGATTACGCATTTAGTGCGGAAATTAAAAGCGGGATAGAGAAGGCCAAATTTGAAGAGTGCACTCCCGTACAGGAAAAAACTTTCAATTTTATTTTGGAAGGTAGAGATGTATATGCTCAATCTCAAACAGGAACAGGTAAAACAGCAGCATTTTTAATATCAATATTCCATCTGTTACAATCAGAAAAGTATTTAAATAGTAAAGCTTTAGTAGTTGTGCCAACTAGAGAACTGGCTGTGCAGATAAAAGAAGAAGCTGAGTTATTAGGGCAGGATTTAAATTTTAAATATGGTTGTTTTTATGGTGGGACCGGTTATAAGTCCCAGGAAGCCCAGCTCGATGAAGGTGTTGATATAGTAATTGCAACACCGGGTAGATTACTGGATTTTAAGAAGCAGGGTAAGATAAATTTTAATGATTTTTCAATTCTGGTTATAGATGAAGCTGACAGACTTTTTGATATGGGTTTTGTCGATGATATTAGAAAGATCTTTGAAGCAACAAAAAAAGTTGAGAACAAAATTACACTGCTTTTTAGTGCAACTATGAACCCTAGTGTAGGAAATATTTCCTGGGAATATATGAAAAACCCTGGGGAGATTTTTATTGAAGCAGAACAGCTAACTGTAGATGCTATATCCCAGGAGTTATATCACGTAGGAAAAGATGAGAAGATGAGTTTCTTACTTGGTATTATGAAGAGAGAGAATCCGGATTCAGCAATTATATTTACTAATACTAAATATATGGCTCATGAAGTTTCTAAAAGGCTGGAATATAATGGCTATAAAAACGAATATTTAATGGGGGATCTTCCTCAGAAAAAAAGATTAAATATTGTTAATAGCATTAAAGAAGGGAAATTGAAATTTCTTGTAGCAACGGATGTTGCTGCTAGAGGGCTTCATGTTGATGATCTCTCTTTGGTAATTAATTATGATCTTCCTTTGGATTCAGAAAATTACGTTCATAGAATAGGAAGAACTGCCCGAGCAGGAAAAAAGGGTAAGGCAATAACTTTAGCTTGTGAAAATTACGTTTACAGTCTTTCAGGAATTGAAGATTATATTGATGCAAAAATTCCTGTATTCCCAATTACAGATGATCTTTTTGTTGAGGATAAAAGTTCTCATTTAAGATTTAGCCTTAACGATACAAGAAATAGTGATAAAAAAGGTAATAGTAAGAAAAACTATAAATCCAGAGATGGAAAGAGAACAGGGAATAGTGGAAATTATAAGAAAAATAAAGAGAGTGATGCGGAGAGGTTAAACAGGCTTAGAAACAGTGTAATGAATGTTTCAGGTTCAAACTCTTTGGATACTAACTTTGAAATAGAGAAGAAAGCATCACATAAATCAAAAAGTTATCAGGATAAAGCTGTTAAGCAGAAGAGTGGAAAAAACACCAAGAAGCGAAATGATTTTAAAGTTAGAAAAAATGATACTCCTAAGTACACTGATAATATTAAAAGAGTTTCTTCTGAGTCAAATATGGAAGATCGTATTGCTTATTACAAAAAGAAATATGGTGAGGACTTCAAATTTAACGAATCTATTACAAATAAAGTGGCTAAACCGAAAGATAAAGGTTCAGATATTCAAACCAAAAAGAGCTTATTTAATAAAATTAAGTCAATTTTTAGCAAGTAAGTTTTAAAAAGCAGGAGAATCTACCAGTAGTTTCTCCTTCTTTTCTATATGAGTAAAATTCATCAGTATTGCATGAAGTACATAAATCCATAATTTCAATATTCTGGTGCGGTATATTAACTGATAAAGCCTGATTATAATTAATTCGTTTTAGATCCAGATAGAAATTCTTATTTTTTATATATCCTTCATCTTTACCCGGTGAAAATCTTAAATATAAATCCTCAGATACATTGTAGCAGCAGGAACCTATAGATGGACCAATTCCAATTAAAATATCTTCAGGTTTTGAGTCGTATTTTTTTGTAAAGAGTGTGACCATGGATTGTAAAAGATTTAATTCTGTTCCTTTCCAGCCACAATGACAAAGACCTCCAATTTGCTTTCTTCTATCATAAACTGCTATTGGTACACAATCTGCAACATAGATATTAAGTAGAGGTAAGGTTATGTCTGTATAAATTCCATCACATTCTACAACATTGTGACCACAGTTATCTTTATTAATATACTGAATTGTATCGCCATGTACCTGAATCCCATGGGTATATAAATCAGGATCACACTCTAAAATATCACATAAAATTTGTCTGTTCTTATTAACATTTTCTTTTGAATCTCCGGTGTGAGTTGCTAAATTAAAGGTTCTATAGCTTTCACTGGAAACTCCTCCATTCCTTGTTGTTATTCCGGTTTTTACCGGGTAATTTTTAAACAGATTCCATTCAATTATTCTAGAGTTTTGATATTTCATCTATTAAACTCTCTGCTTTAATTTTATATTCAGAATTCTCAATTTTATTAAGATATTTTTTTGAAATTAAATAATCTTTACTGTTAAAGAAATTTACACCTATAGAGTAATATACTAAATCTTCTGGTGCACCAAGATCCAGTGCCTTTGAAAAATTTGAATATGCTTCATTGTACATTTTTAAATTACTATAGCATGCTGCAATATAGTAGAATGGACTATAGTTTTTTTCAGATATCTTAGTAGCTTCTAAAAAACTGTTTAGTGAATTATCAAATTCAGACTTATTGTAAAAACTTATACCTTCTGCCATGAATTCACTAAATGTTTTAATTTCATTTGCATAATTTAGTAATATATTGTCCAGGTCAAACTCTTTAAATCGGGATGTAATTGCTGAGTCTATCATTTCAGGTTCTTCGTACTTAATTATTGATAATGAATCCCAGAATAGTCGATTATGCTCCTTATTCGTGGCATGAAGAAGATAATCAAATACAATCCAGTTTAAATAATTTTTAGGATCACTGTTTACTTGACCGGTTACAGTTGTAAAAATTTTATTTTTGTAATTACTGCTTTTAATAAGTGTCATCATTTTGTCATTATTTATTTTAATATTTTCATTATCCTGGAAATAAGTTGCTACACCAGAACTAAACCAGAATGGTGTACCTTGCCCAAAGAATTGGAAATACTGTAGAGTTAAATAGTATGAAAGTGAGGAAAAAAGTATTAATTCAGAACTGTAAATAATAATTCTTGAATTTCCACTACTGTATTTTAGGAAAATATAGTCATCCCTCTCTGGTATTGTTAACTGATCCAGATATTTGTTAAATGACTCCTTGTCATTAAGAATATAGATATCTCTTTTTGAATCCATTTTTTTAGAAAGCTTTAATTCTTTATCAATTAATTTGTTATAAGTTTCACAGTATTCTAGTATTTTATCAATATTTAAATTTTCATGGTGGAGAAAATTAAAATTTTCACTTTTCGTACTAATAAATTCTTCACTTTGTAAATGCAATGCAGTAAAAAGTATTATGTTGAGAGCAAGTAAAATTTTCTTCATTTTTAACTCCTATTTATGGGAAACCTGATCAATAGTTATATCAACACTCTCAATGATTAATCCTGTAAGTCTCTCAATACTTTCTGTAATATATTTTTGTAGTGTATGAAAATTCCCTGAAAGTTGTTCACCAAAAGATACATTGACAAACAGACTTATGGTATATCCATTTTGAGACTGGGATACAATAATTTTTTTTACTTTTATACTTTCACTGTGTTCATCCACACAGTGGAGAACCATTTGGCTAAGTGCTGCCTCGGAAATTGATATTGCCCCTTTATCTTTACTATTAAATGTCGGTCTTACAACAGATTTTTCTACATATCTCTTACTTTTCTTTCTAGAGAAGAATACCTTTATTGAGTCATAAAATATGTGGGAATAATCTCTTTTTACTTCAATAGATGGCACAGGGATAACGTGTTTTCCTTCCTTGGTTCGTGATTTTATTGCAGTCTCAATCTCTTCTTTACTTGCAATATCCTCTATTTGAATATATGTTGAAATTTCAGGAAGTTCCAGACGTTCAGCAATTTTAGCTACCATTTTATTTGATGTTCCTATTAGTAGTATTTTTTTAAACTTTATAGATCTTAGTTTGGTTATAACTTCCTGTTTGTGGGCCGGGTTGTCAAAAAGAGCTGTTTTTATAGCTCCCATATAAGCATCTTCTTTTTTTGCAGATTTACCAGCAACGATTTTTTCGTTGTGAATTAAGAGACCATCATCTATCATTAAATCGATCTGATATTTCTTGGAAATTAATCCCGCTCTGAAACTTTTCCCCGTTCCACTACGACCAACTAAAGCATATACTTTAACACCTTTTAAACGCCATTTAAATGTTTTAAATAGATTCATTATTGTCAAGTTCCTTTTTTAACAATCTGTCCACCAGGTTAATCTCTTCTTGTGACAGAAAACTCTTTAGCATAGAGTAATCTGTTTGAGTGAAAGGTAAATAAATTTTATTTTTATTAATAATATCATTTTTTTTGTTAATAGATAAAGAGATTGCAGATAAATAATAATCTTTAAAATTTTTATTTCCACTATATTTAATGTCTCCCGCAAGAGGTCTATTGTGTAGAGCACATTGAACCCGAATCTGATGAGTCCTACCGGTTTTAATCTCAACAATTGCTACTGTAAGGTTGTTCTTGGTGTATATAGGAGTAAAAATAGTAATAGCTTCTTTCCCTGAATTAGAAGAATAGCTTTTTAGGGATTTTTCATCCCTTGATAATTTATCAACCCACTTCTCTTTTTTAGTAAATGTTCCTTCAACAACTGTTAAATAAAATTTTTGAGTATACCCCTGTTGCAATAAATCTGTAAAAAACCTGGCTCCGGCTAAAGAGACACTAAATACAATTAATCCTTGTGTGTTTCGATCAAGTCTGTGTAAGGGTCCAGGTGAAAATGAGAGACTCTCAACAGTTTTCTGTTTAAGATACTCCTTAACTTTTCTGTCAAGACTGTCATTACTTCCATGGACAAGTTCACCCAGTTTCTTGTTGTAAATTATTAAATGTGCATTTTCAAAAATTATTCTGTTTTTATCTAGTCCAGAAGTAGACTTATCTTCCCTTCTTTTATGGCTTAGAAATTGATTGTATATAGAAATTATGTCTCCGGTATTAACTCTGCTATTCTGTTTTACTTTTTTATTATTAACAAGAATATCTCCATTTCTTAAACTTTTAAATATTATTTTTAAGGGAAGATCCGGTAGAAACTTTCTAACTACATTATCAACTCTTTTATTATCATCATTAATAGTTATGGTAAAATGTTCAAATTTTTCATTATTCACTATAAAAACATACTTATTACCTGGGACTTTGGTCAACTACCTTTTACCAATATCCTATTGACAAATTACTATTCAATAAAGGAAACTAAGTCATGATTAAAACTGGTTTCAAATTATTTATTATTCTTTTTTTTATTTT
This sequence comes from Spirochaetales bacterium, assembly GCA_003247135.1. GTDB lineage: Bacteria > Spirochaetota > Spirochaetia > DSM-2461 > DSM-2461 > Thiospirochaeta. The sequence continues at coordinate 22,310 of QKAW01000006.1, forward strand.
AACTTTTGTCTATTTTTATAAGAAAACTCCTCCTGAAAATCCCTGGAGAGATTATACCCCTGTTCTCTTCGATTCAAATGCAGATTTATTGGAGGGTGTTGAAATATTAAGAAACGATGGCTATCAGGAAATTGTATACAGAGAGGGGATTACTCTTGGTATTAGTAATTTCAGGGACTTAGAAGAGATGACTCTCAATAGTATATCTGAAAAAATTGACAACATAGACTTTAGGAATGATCCATATATAAACTCAGTTGATAAAATTTTTAAGAATGACAAATACTTTACACTGTATATTAAAATCCCTCAAAATGATATTTGGCAAATTGTAAAAGTTTATAATAGCCTTAGTAAGAAAGGTCTTTCATTTAAATTAGGGAATTCGGATGTTCTAAGAGTTTTGCTGAATTATTTCTCTTTTATACTAGTTATGTTACTTTTTAGTATAGGAAGTAAAACAAGATTTTTTGCTACACTTTTAAGTGGTATTGCAATTTATTTTCTGATGAATGTAAATTCTGTATACAGTTTTATAGGTTTTTATTTAATATATTTTCTTATAATAATGATTATTGAATCACTGTCCTTTAGTAATACATATATAAAAAGAAATAATATTGGTTATTTCAGGATTTTGTTTGCAATAACACTTTTTGTATTACCAACATTTTTTCCTACATTCCTAGATTATACTACAAAGATTTATACTCCTGTTTTTTCAGGGGATAAAGAGATCAGTTATACCAGTCTGGAAAAGAACTATGATGAATCATTAGGGAATTTAAGCAATTATTTTGCCCATTATGCTTACCAAAAAGTATTTTTATATGAAGCGAAATATTTGTTTCCAAGTTATAAAAATTCTGTTACAATTGAAGAGTTTGAACTAAATGATTACTATCTTGAAAATAAAAGACGAGAAGTTGCTAGCTATGATGAAAATTTTTTAAGAGATTTTTTATTATATTGTAATTCAACGGCTATAGGACGATTCTATCTAGATTTTGATGAACCTTTTAAATTGGAATTGAATTCTCTTCTAACTATATATATAGTAGAAAAAGAGTATATGCAAATTGGCATATTGGCTGTTATAATGTTTATCACTTCTATTTCTTTTAAGAAGAGATTCAAACGAAAAAATAATTGATAGGGTTGTTATATGAAGTTAAAGAGTTTTCCAAAAGGTGGTATACATCCACCTCATAGAAAGAATTCAAGTTATAGTCCGGATGATTTAAATGCAAGTTTGCCATCTATAGCGACTATACCTCTCTCCCAGCATATTGGAGCACCTTCCAAATGTATAGTTAAAGTGGGGGACACCGTAAATGAAGAAGATTTGATTGGTGAAGCTTCTGGTTTTGTATCATCAAATATTCACACATCCATACCTGGAGAAGTTATTGAGATTAAAGATCTGTTTTTGCCAAATGGTCGAGTATGTCCTGCTGTTGTAATTGAGACAAAAGGTGAATTCAGCCGTATAGGGAAGTCTTTAGAAATTTATCCATGGGATGATATTGAAAAAGAAAAACTTATTGAAATTATCAAGGATAGTGGTATTGTTGGTCTTGGTGGAGCAACTTTTCCTACCCATGTAAAGTTAACACTTCCAGAGGGTTTCGAATTGGAAAACCTTATAATTAATGCTGCAGAGTGTGAACCATATTTATCAAGTGACCATGTTTTAATGCTTGAGTTTAGCCGTGAAATTACAACAGGATTAAAAATCCTTAAGAAAATCCTGGAGCCTAAAAATATCTATGTTGGAATGGAAGTAAATAAAAAGGATGCAGGTGACCTTTTAACAAAGACCTTTAAAGAGGAAAATCTGGATGCATCTGTAGTTTTGCTAAAGAATAAATATCCTCAGGGAGCAGAGAAAAACTTAATCAAAGCTATAATTGGGAAGGAAATACCATCTGGTAAACTGCCATTAAGTGTTGGTGTAATTAATGTAAATGTTTCTACAGTATATGCTATATACGAAGCAGTATGTCTAAAAAGACCTTTAGTTGAGCGATTTGTAACTGTAGGTGGTGGTGCTGTAAAAAATCCGGGAGTTTACAGAGTCAGAGTCGGTACTTCTGTTCGATCATTAATTGAAGAGTGTGGTGGTTTTACTGAAGAGCCTGAGAAAGTGATCTTTGGTGGTCCTATGATGGGATTTACAGTTTTTGATTTAGATGTTCCAGTAACAAAGGGGACTTCAGGAATACTTGCATTAACTAAAAAAGAGGTTAATAGTGCAAGAACAACTAACTGTTTAAAATGTGGTCGGTGCGTAGATGGTTGTCCAATGGGGTTAGTTCCTTCTAAATTATTCAAATTAATTGATCACAATTTATGTGATGAAGCAGTTGAAAATGGTCTAAATGATTGTGTCGAGTGTGGTTCATGTGCTTATAATTGCCCGGCACACCTGTTTCTTGTTCAACAATTTAGAGCTGGTAAATCTATTGTTAGAAGAAGTAAAGGAGCTAAATAGTGAAAGATAAGTTAGTTATCACAAGTAGTCCACAGTTTCACAACGGTGATTCTACTTTAACAGTAATGTGGAGCGTTTCAATAGCTCTTCTCCCAGCTGTAATCTGGGGTGTTATTATGTTCGGTTTATCAGCCCTATGGATAATGGTTGTTTCTGTATTATCTGCTCTTTTAGCAGAGTACTTATTAAACAGAGTATATAATAAAAGTACATTATGGGATGGTAGTGCTTTTTTAACAGGACTATTAATAGGTTTAAATATGCCTCCGGATATGCCTGGTTTAGCCTGGATTTATGTTCCGCTAGGTGCATCATTCTTTGCAATTCTTATTGTTAAGGGTGCTTTTGGAGGCTTGGGAAATAACTGGATGAACCCTGCTCTTGGTGGACGTGTCTTTGTATTCTTTTCATGGACAAACCATATGACTGTTTGGGAGAAACCTTTAGTCGATGGAGTTACAGGTGCAACTCCTCTTGGAGGTGTAAAATCCGGTTTATTAGGTTATTCCGGAAGTGCATCAAATCCCCTGGATCTATTAAACGATGTTACAAATAGTAATTTAACCTATCTGGATCTTTTTATAGGTAAAATCGGTGGTTCAATTGGTGAGATTTCAGCTCTTTTACTTATATTGGGTGCAATTTTCCTAATTATCAAAAAGATTATTAGATGGGAGATTTATGTCCCTTATCTGGTAGTATTTATCCTTCTTGTCTGGTGTTTTGATGGTAATAGATTTGGAACAGGTCTTTTTACTGGTGATATTCTGTTTCATCTTTTTACAGGTGGATTGATTCTGGGTGTTTTCTTTATGGCAACTGATATGGTAACTTCTCCTATTACAGCTAAAGGGATGCTTATTTATGGTGCTGGATGTGGTTTTTTAACCTTCTTGTTCAGAGTCTACGGAGCTAACCCTGAGGGTGTTTCATTGGCTATTATTGTAATGAATATTATTGTTCCATTAATTAACAGATATACAAAACCTCAGCTCTTTGGTCATGCAAAATTGGAGGCTGCAAATGAATAAAACTATTAACATGGCTATAAAACTGCTTGTAATTTGCTCAGCAGCGGCTTTTGTGTTGGGGGTTGTGAATTCTTTAACTGCTCCTGAAATAAAAAAACTTGAAGAAGAAGCAAAAGTTAAGGTGTTGGGTGAATTACTTGTTAAAGGTAAGGCCGACCCGGCAAAAGAGATTTTTGTTGAAAATAATGAGTATGTTTCTTCATATTTTGAAATTGTAGATAATGGAACCGTTATTGGTGATATTCTCTATTTAAAAGCCAAAGGTTATGGAGGGATGATGACTCTAATGGCATCCTACGATAGTAACGGGGATTTAATTGGCTCAGTTTTAATGAATAATAGTGAAACTCCGGGATTTGGTAAAAAGGCGGAAAAACCTGATTATATGAATAAATTTAAAGGTAGAGGTTCTGACAGTAACCCTTTACCACTGTTTAAATATCAGGTAGAAGAGGAGATAGATACTGTAACCGGTGCAACCATTACTTTTATGGGTGTCTCATCTGCATTAAAAAAAGGAAGCGATTTTGTGAAAGGAGGACTTAAGTGAAAGTTTTTACAAAGGGTGTATTTAGAGAAAATCCGGTTTTTGCAATAGTTCTTGGTCTCTGTCCAGCTTTGGCTGTAACTTCCATGGTGTGGAACGCTATAGGTATGGGCTTTGGAGTAATTTTTGTTTTAGTTTGTTCAAATCTATTCATATCATTATTAAGAAATTATATTCCAGATGAAGTGCATATACCTGCATATATTGTTGTTATTGCTTCATTTGTTACAGTTGTTGAGCTTTTAATGAAAGCTTATCTTCCATCTCTTGCTGCCAGTTTGGGGATTTTTATCCCATTAATTGTTGTAAACTGCGTTATTTTAGGTAGAGCAGAAGCTTTTGCCAGCAAAAATGGACCTCTTGATTCTGTACTAGATGGATTAGGAATGGGATTAGGATTTACACTTGCTTTAATAGCAATTTCATTGGTTCGTGAAGTATTAGGTGCAGGTCAAATAACACTTTTTGAACAGGGAGAGACTTTGGTTAGAATTAAACTTGGAGCTCTTAACGATAATCCAATTAGAGTTTTTGCTTTTCCTGCAGGTGCTTTAATTGTAATGGGTTATTTTAAATCACTATTTGATAATATTATGAAAAGGAGTAAGTAATGGGTGTTTTTGCTGAAATAATTGGAATTCTGGTTACTTATGTTTTGGTAAGTAATGTTATATTAACTCAGTTTCTTGGTTTATGTCCTTTTATTGGAGTTTCAAAAAACTCTGAATCTGCTATAGGTATGGGTTTTGCAGTAACCTTTGTTATGACTTTAGCTACAATGTTTACATGGATGCTTTATAACTGGTTACTTGTTCCAGCTGGTCTGGAATTTCTTAAAGTTATATCCTTTATTCTTGTTATTGCTTCTCTTGTTCAATTTGTAGAGATGTTTGTAAAGAAAAACTCTCCAGCACTATACAGAGCTTTAGGTATATATTTACCTTTAATAACTACTAACTGTGCTGTAATGGGTATAGCACTTTTGGTAGTTGAAGTTGAAAAAATGTCACTTTTTAACAGTGTTTTGGCAGGGTTTTCTGCAGGAATCGGATTTTTAGTAGCTATTTTACTTATGTCTGCTATTAGAGAGCAATTAGAGATAGAGTTTGTTCCTAAAGGATTAAAAGGTGCTCCAATTGCATTTATATCCGCAGGGCTTATGGCAATGGCTTTTATGGCTTTTGATAAAGCTCTATTAATGAATTTGGTAGGTTAAGATGGGTTCAATTATATTAGGTATTTTTATAGCAATAATTTCTATAGGTTTGTTGGGAGCAATATTGGGTGCTGTTTTATCCCTAGCTTCCGAAAAACTAAAGGTTGAAGAGGATTTAAGAGTTAAGGAACTGGAACAGATACTTCCTCAATATAATTGTGGTGCATGTGGTTTTTCAGGTTGTTCTGGTTATGCAAATGCAGTGATCAACGAAGGTGAGGCCATAAATAAATGTACTCCAGGAGGCCCTGAGCTCTTAGAATCTATTTCTAAATTGTTAGGGGTAGAAGCTGGGAATCTGGAAAAAATGGTTGCACAGGTCCATTGTCGTGGTGGAGAGAAGAGTTCTGTTGATCAGTATAAGTATAGCGGAATTTCAGATTGTAATGCTAAATATCAACTTTATAGTGGAGACAAACTTTGTAAGTTTGGTTGTTTAGGTGATGGGAGCTGTATAAAAGTTTGTCCTGTTAATGCAATAAGCTATGATGAAGAAAATCTTGTATGGGTAGACAAAGAGAAGTGCGTTGGGTGTGAGAAATGTGTTGATATCTGTCCAACAAATGTTATGAAAATGATTCCATATAGTGCAGATTATATAGTAGCATGTTCATCCCAGGAGAAAGGAAAAGTTGTTAAGAGCAAATGTTCTGTTGGTTGTATTGCATGTTCTATCTGTGTAAAAAAATTCCCTGAAGCAGGTTTTGTTGTTGACAAAAACTTATCCAGTGTTGATTATACTATAAAGTCTGACAGAGCTCCTGTATCAGAGGCTTGTCCGGTAAAATGTATAATACATCCATATAAAGAGACAAAGGATAATTAATAATAATTAATATGCGGAAAGTTAAACTAATTTTAGGTACATATAATAGTCAGCCGCCAGGTGAGAACAACTCTGTAATAGAAGAGTTCTATCAGAAGGCATATAAGACTTTTTTAACAACCATGTATAACTTTCCCAATTTTAATATCTCCCTTTTCTATAGCGGTTCTCTATTTGAATGGTTAGAGGAGTATCATCCAGAATTTATAACTGTATTACAGGAGATGATAAATTCTAAACAGGTTGAAATGTTAAGCGGAGGATATTATGATCCCGCTTTAACCCTGTTACCAATTTCCGATAGAGTCGGTCAAATGGAGACTTTAACGACTTATATACGAAAAACACTTAGTAAAAAACCCCGTGGTTGTTATTTAACAGAGAGTGTTTGGGATTCATCACTAATCGGTAGTCTTAAATCATGTGGCTTTGAATATATTTATCTTGATGATAATCAGTTTTTATCCAGTGGTATAAGTGGGGATGCACTTTTAAAACCGGTAGTTACTGAAGATCAGGGTAAGACTATTACTGTAATTCCGGTAAACTCAAAACTTTCTGAAATGTTTCTAAGGGAAAAACCTGAGAAATTAATTGAGTATATACAGGAAAATTCCCATTTAGATGGTGTTTTTACAATAATGCTCAAGGGTGAATATATTAATTCCGCAATACAGGATACTGGAAAAACCAGAGAGTGGCTTGAAACTTTCAACAAACTTATTGAAGAGAATAGTTCCTGGATAGAAAGTATAAATCCCGGCAAGTATGTAAAACAGATTCAGGGGACTTTAGAAAGAACCTATTTCCCTCAATATACCATAAATGGTATGCGGAATAAACCTTTACCTATTGTTAGTCAAAGAGAGTTAAACAGACTAAACAGACATTTGGGAGCATTGGGAGATGTATCTCACTGGATAAATAGTGGTTTTTTTAAACAATTTATATCCAGATATTATGATTCCTCTCTACTATATTCCAAAATGTTGTACATAAATCTTCTAGTAAGTCAGATAAAGGGTGATAGATCCAGAAAGAAAAGTGCAAGAGAAGAGTTATGGCGAGCGCAATCACACTATGTTTACTGGCATGGTTCGCATCTGGGTATTTATGAAAAAAATCTCAGGGAAAGAAGTTATAGTTTTTTAATAGAAGCTGAACGAAGTACTAGAGAAAAAGGGATCTTTAAGACTGGCATAAACCATTTTGATATAGACTTTGATGGATTAAAAGAGGCTCTTTATCAGGGAGACTACTATAATTCCTACATTTCCCAGAAGGGAGGAATTCTTTTCCAGCTTGATCATATTAAAAGTAAAAGAAATTTACTTTCAACAGTTATGAGAATCGAAGAGTCCTACCATAATTCTGAAAATAGCAGTATGATTTATGACAACTATCCTAAAAAGATGTTTCATGATCACTTTTTACAGGAAAATTTACAATTGTCAGATTTTGATTATGGTAATTATAAAGAATTAGGAACATTCATAGATTCTATATATGATTACGATAGTTTAAATAGGGAGAATACTACAGTAAATTTAAAATCCAAGGGTAATGTTCTATATTTAGGAGTTAACCATAATGTTACTTTGGAAAAAAAATATCTTTTTACCGAGAACGGAATGGTATTAACCTATTCTTTGGAAAATCATGACGATTTGCCTTTAAAAACAACATTCTCCCCAGAGTTTAATCTATCTCTTAGTGATATATCTGGTACTGATTGTGCAACACTCTCTTCCGATAGAGATCACTTAGTATTAAACAGCTCTAAGGAAGCATTACAAATAAATCATTTTGTAATTAACGATATACTCTATAATGTAAAGTTGAATTTCTCATTTTCCCAGAATTCTGAAAGACTTTGGACAATCCCTCAATTTTCAGACTCAATGTCTAATGGAGAGATTAATAAATTATATCAGTTTACAACCTTTTTACCTCAATGGGATATAAAAATTAATCCAAGGTCTGTATGGACCTTAGCAATAAATTTAACTCTTGGTTAGAAATTGATTATTAAGGTTTGACAGAAACACTGTTTTTAAAATAGATTATAACAATGTATGTAACAGTAGTTTGTGATTTCAATAGTGAAAGTAGCAGAAAAATAGTAGATTCTATATTAATGCAGTATGGATTTACCCGTTGTCAACGTGATCTTTATGAAATAAATTCTATCACTGACAGTTCTGTATCAAAATTAAAGTTAGAGATCGATAGAAATTGTGACTCTTTCGATAAAATTAGAGTTTATCAATATCCTCTGGAGCATAAACTTGTCATTTCCTACTTAACTGATAAAAGATGGAAAAAGAAAGTTATACAAGATAAATCAATAATTAAAGGATAAATATGTTAGAAGATTTAAATTCAGTTATCAAAAAGTTATATAATGAAATTCACGAATCATGGAGGCGTCTTTGACGTTACTTCTATAAAAAAAGAGGTAAAAGAGTTGGAACTTCTATCTGGAGCTCCGGATTTCTGGAATGATAGAGAACAGGCTGAGAGCCAGATGTCTAAGATAAACAGGTTAAAAAGTATCTACGAACCCTGGGAAACTCTGTTACAATCAATTGAAGATTTAAAAGAGTTATACTCAATTGCAGTTGAAGAAAAGGAAGAGTCATATTATGAAGAGATTGATGACTCTATAAAATCCATTTCTGCAGTTTATGAAAAATTGACAGTTATGGAACTTATGAGTGAAGAGACAGACTCTTGTGGTGCCTATGTTACAATTCATTCCGGTGCAGGGGGAACTGAGGCTTGTGATTGGGCTAATATGCTGTATAGAATGTATTTTAGATGGATAGAAAAATCAGGGTTTTCATACAATCTTATTGATTTACAAGACGCTGAAGGTGGTATTAAATCTGTTTCATTTGAAGTAAATGGTGATTTTGCCTATGGAATGCTTAAAGGTGAGACCGGTATACATCGTTTGGTTAGAATATCACCTTTTGACTCAAATGCCAGAAGACATACATCATTTGCATCAGTTTATGTTTCACCTGTAATTGATGATAGTATTACAGTAGAAATTAAACCTGATGATATTCGTGTAGATACATACAGAGCTTCTGGTGCCGGTGGACAGCATGTTAATAAGACTTCCAGTGCTGTTCGATTAACACATTTTGAATCCGGTATAGTTGTGCAATGTCAGAATGAAAGAAGCCAACTTAAGAACCGTGAACTTGCTATGAAAGTTCTAAAATCCAGACTTTATGAATACTATAAGCAAATTCAGGATGCTAAAAATGCTGAAAATTCAGCAGAAAAAAGAGAGATCGGTTGGGGAAACCAGATAAGAAGTTATGTTTTTCAACCCTATAGAATGGTTAAGGATTTAAGAACTCGGCATGAAACAGGTAATATACAAGCTGTTATGGATGGAGAACTAGACCCGTTTATTGAGAGTTATTTAAGGTACAATGCTGGAATATGAGTAGAGTAATAATAGTTGACGACATACCGTTTATTAGATCTGTAATAAAGGATATTTTAATTGCTGCCAATTATAGTGTTGTAGGAGAGGCATCAGATGGGGCACAGGCTTTAGCACTATATAAAGCTGTTAAACCTGATGTTGTTCTTCTGGATATAAATATGCCAGTTCTTGACGGAATTGAAACACTAAAAAGGATAAAAAAAATAAACCGGGATGCAATTATTATTATGTGCTCATCTTTGGGAGATCAGGAGAATATTGTTAATGCAATATCACTGGGTGCCAAGGATTTTGTTGTTAAACCTTTTCGGAAGGAGAGAATCCTCTCGGCTATAAAGAAAGCTTTACGTTGAAAAAAACTACCTATATATGCCTTTTGTTACTTATTTTCTCAATCAACTCACAGGAAATTAGAAAAGAAAATCTAAAGATAGAGTGGGGAGAGTTTATTGGCCATGATCTTTCCCTTAGCAATCAGTTGTTAAAAAATTCTATTCCTTATTATCTTTTGGAGAATTTTGATTCATCTTTAGGACATTTTAGTGAATTAGATGAAAAATTAGAAATTTTTGAAGATGCTAAGAGAGAGTTAATCAGCAAAACAGAAGATGAGATAAAGGATTTAATCACAAAAAGAGATTTGCTAATATTTAATTCAGAATTAGATAAGGAAAAAATAAAAGGGTTGGAATCTGATATTGAGTTAAAAAAAAATACAATAGAAAAAATTAAAAATAAGCGTATTTCAGATTTTCAATACAGTGATCCTATTCCATTTTATACCAATGAAAAAAAACTACTAACATTAAGTAGTCCTATGGAAATAAAACATTATCTGAATAAAAATAAAAAGGATTATTTTATCTCAGGTTCTATTGAAGAAATCTCTGATAATCTTCTTGTTATAGTAAAATTATACTCAAAATTTACTGATGAAGTAAAAGTCGTCTGGAGAGGAATTGGAGATAGTGAGGATATTCTTAATTATAGGGATGAAATGTTACTCGCTTTAAGTAAAGTACTTATCTCAAGTAAAGTAGTGAGATTTACTGTAATTACAGAGCCTGAAAATTCTAAAATCTACATAAACAATAACTTTAAAGGGCTTGGTCAATACAGTGGCTATTTTCTAAATAAGAGTTTTCTAAATTTATCTGTAATAAACGAGGGTTATTTAAAAAAAGAGTTAATAGTTATGGCTGAGTCTGAAGTTTCTAAGAAGATTGTACTTGAACCTGAAGTAGCAAAACATATAAATGTAATATCAATACCTTCAGGGGCATCGATTTATTATGGATCTGTATTTTATGGTACAACACCCGCAACACTTCCGGTCTACTCATACCCTTTAAAATTAAGAATTTCTCTTGAAGGGTATAATGATAAACATTTTACAGTAGATAATAAAACCAAAGAGATTAAAGTCAAACTTGTTGAAGGTTTAATAGATAAGTCAGAGAATTTTGTTAAACATAAAGAAAATTTCTACGTAGCAACTGCAGTTTTTTCTTTTTCCCTGGCAATTCCACTATTTTTAAATACACAACCTAATAATATTGAACCGGTTTTATTCAATATTTCTATTGGAAATGCTATAGTATGGGGTGTAAATTTATTTTATCAGTTATACAGCTATTTAACCGCTGCAGAACAAAGTGTTGAATAATGGAGGAGTAATGTTAAAAAGTTTTAGTCAGAAACTTAAAAATATATTTAGTTCAGAAATTGATGAATCTTTTTATGAAGATATGGAGGACCTATTAATTGAATCAGATATAGGTGCTGTGTTGGCAATTCAGATAACTGATCGTTTAAAAGAGCAGGTTAAAAAAAAGAAGATCAAAACTCTTGAAAATGTAAAGTTAGAGTTAAAGGATATAATTGGGGATTATATCATAGAAGAAGAGCTAATTCCTGATAGAGATAAACTTAATATTTTTCTGTTTTTAGGAGTAAATGGAGTTGGAAAAACTACAACTATAGGTCGTCTGGCAAACTATTACAATAAACAGAAAGGTATTGAAAATATTGTTCTTAGTGCAGGGGATACCTTTAGAGCAGCAGCTATTGATCAGTTAAAGATTCATGGGGAGAGAACAGGACACAGAGTTGTTTCCCAACAACATGGAGCTGACCCCGGTGCTGTAATTTATGACAGTATTAAATCTGCTCAAGCAAAAGGTGATGAACTTATTCTAGCAGATACTGCAGGAAGAATGCATAATAAGTCTAACCTTATTAAAGAGTTGGAAAAAATTAATAAAATAGTTCTAAATGCTGTTGCTCAGGAGAATTATAAAAAAATTCTAGTAATTGATTGTACAACGGGACAGAATGGTTTAAACCAGGCTTTACAATTTAATGAAGCAGTAAAAATAGATGGTGTAGTTTTAACCAAGTATGATTCAAGTGCAAAGGGTGGTATAATTCCATCAATATGTAACAAATTAAAGATTCCATTTTATTTTATTGGAGTAGGAGAAGGTTTGGAGGATATTAAACCTTTTAATAAAGAGCTTTATATAAATGAACTATTAGGAATTTAATGAGATTTTTTTATATATGTCTTTTAACCCTGCAATTTATGTTATTTGCAAATGATACATACTATAAGTCCAACAATTCAGGTATAATTCTTGATGAGATAACTTTGGATAATTTAACAGAGTATTTTGTTGTAAAAGAGACAGACCTTGATAAGAAAGAGACAATATATAAATTATACAATAATGATAATTTACTAAAAACTACAATAGAATATTATAACCAAAACTTTACCTCACTGGTAAAAATTGAAATTATAAAAGAAAGCTCTACTGAAATAGAATTTTATGATAATAACCGATTAACTAAGTTAGAAAGTTATAAAAAGGGAGAGTTGAATAGCTATATAGTTTTTTATTATGATAAAAATTGGAATTTATCCCAAAAAGAGTATTTTAACTCAAATAGTGAAATAAATTATACAGATATTTATCATCGTAAAAATGATGGTGGTTTAAGAAAGCTGGAGAGAATAAATTCAGAAAACTTTATTCAGCAATGGATTTATAATAATGGTTTAATAGTAGAAACCTGGTTAATTGAAGGGAGTATTAAAACTAGAAGCCTTTTAAACAGCGATGGTAAGGTTAAATCTGAAATTGTCTATAGAGAGGATGAACTTGTTTCAATTGAAGAGTTTGAATATTCATCAATTGGAAATATTAAGAACCGTATAAAAAAGATTGGTAATGAAAGAGTAGAGAATTTTTATGGTCAAACTGGGTTACTATTAGAAAATAAAGTTTACATAGAAGATATACTGCAAAAGAAAACCGCATACAGTTATTTGGATAATTTAATCAAGGAAATTATTATTACCGGTCATGGAAAAAGAGAGAGAGTAGAGTACATGTATATTAGCGGTGAAGATGAACCCTACATTAAGAATTTTTATATTAATAATCTCCTTGACAAGAAAATTATGACTGATAAAGAGAATGAAATTATTGAGTATTATAAAAATGATATGATTTTTCTTAAAGAGTACTTTGCAAGTGGTGAGAAGGTAAAAAAAGATTTTTACCTGGATGGGAAACTATTTAAAAGTGAGAATTATAGTGAATAACTGGATACTGTTTGTTTCATGGCGACATTTAAAAAGCAAAAGAAAGGAGAAGGGTGATACCTCAACATTTCTTTCAATAATAGGTATTCTTTCCGGGGTAATGACAATGATTACTGTAATTGGGGTAATGAACGGTTTTCAGGGGAATAACATTGATAAGCGGGTTGAGATTGAGTCTGGTCACATAGTTTTAGAAAAAAATAACTCCTTAGCATCAGTTTCTGATAACTATTTTAATAATATTGCTAAAATTAAATCACACTACCTTAGTTCTGATTTTATAACAGCTGCTTCTGATGGGATTGATAGTGAAGTTATCGGATTAAGAATCAACTCTTTACCTGATAATATACTGGAAATTGATTCCTCTTTTAAAGATTGGGTTATAATAAAAAGTGGAGATTTTGATCTGACAGATGATAATAGCATTGTAATTGGTCAGTCATTTGCTTTTAGCAGATATTTGCAAGTTGGGGATAGTATTAACCTGATCTCATTGCAAAATGGTGAGTCAAACTTTAAGCCTGAACTTGTTGAGTATAGAATTACAGGGATTTTTTATACAGGAAGTCTTGAATATGATGAAGGGTTGGCATTCATTTCAAATAAAAGTGCAGAAATAAATTTTGTAAAAAAAGATGATTTTTTTTATAAGTTAAAAATTGAGAATAGAAATAGATATCTTGATGTCATAAATATATTAAATGAAAATGCAGATATTAAAAGGGATTTTAATATTAAAAGCTGGAAAGATTTTAATGTCAGTTACTATAATGCCTTAAAAAACGAGAAAGATCTAATGACTATTCTAATAGGATTAATTTTCCTTGTTGTTGGAGTTAATATCTATAACTCACAAAGAAGGGCGGTTTATTTAAGACTAGAGGAGATATCTGTATTAAAAACAATGGGAGCAACATCCTTTAATATTAAATTTGTCTATATTCTTGAGAGCCTTTTTATTGGAATTATAGGTGCAACTGTGGGAGTTTTATGGGGATTATGGATAGTTAACAATATTAATTTTATATTTGATGTACTTGAAGATATTATGAATTTTTTATTTTCATTAATTAATGGAACTACCGTTTCTCTTTATGGATCCCAGTTTTTCTATATTAGTAAAGTACCTGTTAAAGTCTACCTTTCTGAGTCAATATATGTATATCTGTCAGCAGTTTTTACATCTGTTATTGCAGCCTTTGCTGCCTCAAGAAAGATCTCTTTAATAAAACCCGGGGAGGTAATTAGAAATGAGTAAAGTATTGGAAGTTGAGAATATTTTTAAAAATTACTCATCAGAAGGGGAAGATCTTCATGTCCTTCAGGATATCAGCTTCTCTTTAAATAGTGGTGAATCATTAATTATTACCGGAGAGAGCGGCTGTGGAAAAAGTACACTTTTAAACATTATTGGTGGGTTGGATTCTGCCACATCTGGAAATATACTCAGTTGCGGGAATAATATAACTTCCATGAATGAGACAAAACTTACTGAATATAGAAAAAGGTCAGTTGGTTTTATATTTCAGTTTCACTACCTTTTAAAGGATTTTTCAGCATTGGAAAATCTTATGCTACCTTTATTAATAAATGGAGAATCAAAAAAGAGCGCAAGGGAGCATGCCCTGAAACTTATTAATGATGTAGAGCTTTTTGATAGAAAATCTCATTTCCCTTCCCAGTTATCAGGTGGAGAGAGACAGAGAATTGCAATAGCACGAGCTTTGGCTAACAGACCGGAATTAATTCTAGCAGATGAACCAACAGGGAATCTTGATGAGAAAAACTCACGAATGGTTCAGGATATTTTGTTTAAAATTGTTGACGATTATAAAAGAAGTTTAATACTTGTAACCCACGATTCATCAATTAAAAATAAAGGTAATTTTCATTACACAATAAAAAGCGGCAGGTTTGTAAATTTATGAGTTTGAAAACTGTTTTTTATCTTGGAATACGACCTTTTTCTCCTAAAAAACATGGAATAAAAGGTATAATATTGCATACTATTTTTGTTGTAGCTTTAGCTATGTTACCTCTGGTGGTTGTTATAGTTGTAGCAGATGGTATGATCCAGGGTATAACTAACAGATACATTGAGACATCAAGTTATCATTATAGAGTATTTTCAAGACAACCGGCGGAGGTTATTGATTTTGAAACTTATAGAGATACAGTTGAGGAACTAAAAAATAATAATCAAATAAAAACCGCAACAATAGAGAGGACAGGAGCCGGGGTTGGTGTATTCAAGGAGTTTAAAAGCGGCATTTATATAAGAAGTGTAGAACCGGGAATCATGAAAAGTGATGTCGGGATGAAACAATTCATGGAGGTTGAATCCGGAGAATTTAAACTTGATGATAATAGTATAGTTATCAGTAGTTATTTAGCCAGTAAATCAGGTATCTCTATAGGGCAGGAATTTAGCGTAGTTACCGGAAAAATATTGCAGAATGGAAAAATATTACCAAAAGTGACAAGCTATAAAGTCTCTGGAATTATTAAAACCGGTTATGAAGAACTGGATAGACTTTGGGTCTTTATATCTCTGGACCAGGGGGTAAAAATCCTTCCAAACAGGAGTTCCTATACTTTTATTGGGATTAAGGTTGATGATGCCTACTCTGAAAACAGTGAAATATATAGAAATATAAAAAAAGTTATGCCAAGTGGATGGATTATTAGAGAGTGGAGTCAGTTAAACAGAAATACCTATGAGAATTTTAAAACAACTAAAATGGTTCTCTCACTTATTATGGGATTAATTGTAATTGTAGCGGCAATTAATATTTCATCTTCTCTTATTATGCTGGTTCTGGAAAAAAGAAGAGATATTGCGATATTAAAAAGTATGGGGCTTTCCCCCGGGGATGTTATGGGTGCATTTCTGTTAACCGGAGTTTTAATAGGTATCATTGGAACCGTAATTGGTGTAATTTTTGGGATTCTTATATCTTTAAATATTAATGAGCTTATACTCTTTTTTGAACAGCTAATTAACTACGTTCTCAGATTTATAAACTTTATTTTTAATATTTCAAGTGACAAAAGTTTTATTCTTCTTGAATCTGAGTATTATCTTGATGATATTCCAGTTGATCTTGACCTCTCGAAATTAATATTAATGACTATTTTTTCTATAAGCACAACAGCAATAGCATCTTTCTTCCCAGCTAAAAAAGCGGGTTTAATAAAGCCTTTAAAAATAATGCAAAAATATTAATTGATTTTTATTTTTTTGATTTATGTCCTACAATAAAAGTAAGGAGATTATTATGATCAGAGGTTTTACTCCAGAGTTTCAGCGGATTCTGACAAATTCTGTACAGAGAATTGGAAAAATAAATAATTCTGTAAAAATTGAACCAGAACATATTGTTCTTGCTATATTAGAAGACAGGGATTGTCTTGCATATAAGGCTTTAACTGCAATGAGTGTGGATATAGAAGATATGCACAGCGAAATTGTTGAAAATATTAAAAGGAATGAAAAGGCAGTTTTTTTACCTGACGAAATACCTCAATCAAGAAGAACGAAATGGTTATTGGAAGCAGCCACAAAGGAAGCCAGAAATTTTAACAAGGATCTGGTAGGCACAGATCATATTCTGTTTGCATCCATATCTGAGGTTGGTAGTCCATCTAATGAATATATAACTTCTATAAAGCTAAACCTGGACATTCTTAGACGGGTAACATTTGAATTAAATAAAAAGACAGAGAAATTTCCAGCATTTAATAATTCATTGTTTAATGAAACAGCAACAGCAACAGAGATTGCAAAACCATCTTCTCTTAAGGATTTCTGTATAGATCTAACCGCAAAAGCGAGAGACGGTTTTATAGATCCTGTGTTTGGCAGAGATTTTGAAATTGAGAGAATAATAAGAATATTGTCCCGAAGAAATAAAAATAACCCTGTACTGGTTGGTGAACCCGGTGTTGGTAAAACAGCTATTATTGAAGGGCTAGCAACCAGGATTGTTAATGGTGATGTCCCTGAAAAGTTTATAAATAAAAAAATAATGACGCTGGATATCGCTTCCATGATAGCCGGGACAAAGTATAGAGGTGAATTTGAAGGCAGATTTAAAAAGCTTATAAAGGAGACTGTAGACAGTGGCGATGTTATTCTATTTATTGATGAGCTACACTCCATTGTAGGTGCAGGGGGAGCAGAGGGAGCAATAGATGCGTCGACAATTTTAAAACCCTCATTATCCCGTGGAGAAATCAGATGTATTGGAGCAACAACACTTGATGAATTCAAGAAACATATAGAGAAGGATAGTGCATTAGAGCGAAGATTCCAGCAGGTCTATGTTGAAGAGCCTGATAGTTCTACAACAGTTAAAATTATTAAAGGTCTGGCAAGTAAATATGAAATCCACCACAATGTTCATTATAGTGATGATGCACTCTTGGCAGCAGTTAATCTTGCTGAGAGATATATTACCGAAAAATTTCAACCGGATAAAACAATAGATTTGATTGATGAAGCTGGAGCAGTTAAATCCCTCCAGATTGTTAAACAGCCGGAGGAACTGAAATCCCTTGAAAACAGAGTTGAAGAGTTAATAAAAGAGAAGACTGAGTTAGTTAGAAGTCAAAATTATGAGAGGGCTGCAAGTATCAGGGACGAGGTAATTTCAGTTAGAAGAGAGATTGACGATCTTAAAACTACATGGCAGAAGAGTCTTGCTGTTCAGGTAAATGAAGTAACCCAAAATGATATATACGATTTAATCTCTAAAATTACAGGTATTCCTTCTGTTAAATTTGAGCAGAATGAAAAAACAAAGTTGCTTCAACTTGAGGATTATTTAAAAGAGAGGGTAATTGGACAGGATGAGGCAGTAAAAGCTATAACTGCATCTGTTAGAAGAGCTAGGGCCGGAATTTCCAATCCAAATAGACCCCTAGGTTCATTTATATTTCTTGGTCCGACAGGTGTAGGAAAAACCCTTCTAGCAAAAACTCTGGCTACATTTCTCTTCGGTGATGATAAATCTCTAATCAGAATTGATATGAGTGATTATATGGAAAAACACAATGTTTCAAGACTTGTTGGAGCTCCTCCGGGATATGTAGGATATGAAGAAGGAGGCTTTTTAACTGATAAGATACGAAGAAAACCTTACAGTGTTATTCTTTTAGATGAAATAGAAAAAGCCCACAGTGATGTATTTAATATTCTTCTTCAAATTCTTGAAGAGGGAGAGTTACAGGACAGTAGTGGTAGGACAATATCATTTAAAAACTGTGTTATAATAATGACCAGTAATGCAGGAGCCAGGGATATTATTAATGTAAATAAATTTGGATTTGTTGCCCAGAGTAGTGATCAGGATCAGAAATCAATTAAATCATCAGCTTTAGGTGAACTAAAAAGAATATTCAGGCCTGAATTTTTAAACAGGATTGATGAGACAGTTGTATTTAGAGCTTTGAATTCTGATAATCTGAAAAATATTATTGATATCGAGATTAAAGAGTTGAAAGAGAGATTATCAAAACTTGGTATAACAATAGATATAAGCGATGAAGCTAAACTTTTCTTGCTTCATGAAGATCATTATGATAAAAATTATGGGGCAAGACCTTTAAGAAGAATAATTCTTACCCAGTTAGAAGATCCATTATCCTTGGAAATATTACAAGGTAAGCTTGATCAAGGTGGATATGTTTCTGTAGTATTGGAGGATGGAAAATTACAGTTTAATTATGGAGAGTAGGTGAAAAGGCTACTCATAATACTGAATCTTATATTTATACCATTAACCATATTCTCTGATGAAAGTTTGCAACTCTATGAAGCAGGCAAAAAGGCATTCTCTGTCGGTTTGTACTCTATAGCTTTAGAGAATTTTGAACAGTATCTCAATACTGGTGAGGGAGAAAAACATCTAGAATCCCTGTATTTAAGCGGTATTTCATCCTATTATTTAAAGAAATACAGCAAATCTATATCCTATTTAACCGGTATAGAGAAAGAGTATTTTACATCAGTATATTATAAAAAATCATTATACTGGTTGGCATTAAATAACTATTATCTGGGGAAATATTCTGAATCCAGAGATTTATTTAAGAAAAATATAGATATTGGCAAGGATTATCTAGATATCTCACTGCTTTTTCATGGATTAGCCTCTCTGCAGCTTGGGGATGATGTTAGTGGTATTGAAAGCTTTAAAAGAGTTATTGAAGACAACTCATTTAATCAAAGATACAGAGTTGAAGCAATTTACAGGCTTGGTACTCTTTATCTGGAGAAAAAAGAATTTAATAATGCTTTAATAACTCTCTACAAAATTGTTTATGATTATCCAAGCTCCAAATATTATAATGATTCCATCAGAATCGTAGCTGACATTTACTTTGTTCTGGAAGAGTGGGAAAATGCTTTAAGATTTTATGAACAAATTCTTGATACAAATATTGATTCAAGGAGTGTTATAAAAAGATTAGCCACTATTTATACTAAAATCGGAGAGAAGGAGAAATCTGCAGACTATTTAAGTAGATATCTTAGGGAGTTTGGTCCTGACTTGGATGTAGTTTTAAATCTTGCTGATATATATTCTGTTTCTAGCAGGCCTTATGATGCAATAGAACTATACAAAACTGCCAATTTGAACAGTGAAGTCAGTGCTGGGCAAATTGAGGAAAATCTCTTCAGGATCGGTAATCTTTATTACAATAACAAAGATTATAAAAATGCATATATCAATTTTTCCATGGTTGATCGAAAAGAGAGTCTTTATCTTACAGTTTTATCCGGAATTCAATCCGGGGGTGAAGTCTTAAGCTATATAAAAAAATTGAATAATAGATACTATGATACAGATTTTGCCAGAGATAGTATTAATAGGTATGTAAACTTTCTGCAGGATAAGGGAGATATGGAATTGATTGAGGAATTTCTCCTTTATATAACAGATCTTTATCCGGAAAATATTGAATATTCACTAACCTATGGGGAATTCCTCCTGGTACATAATAGATTAGATGATAGTATTAAGTATCTATCAAAGGGTTATGTAAATAACTCCGGGTATTATTCAAATATTGTTTATAAGCTTGGTTGGATTTACTATCAGAAGGAAGAGTATGCCAGGTCTATCGAATATTTTGACAAAATTTCTTTAGCAGATAGTGAGTACACAAAAGCACTTTATTCCAAGAGTATGGCAAATTATAAATTAGGAAATTACATTGAAGGAAAACAGGGTTTTCTCAATCTTCTTAATCTTGACACACCTTATAACAGTGAGATTAACTTTTTCCTGGGCCTTATAGAAAAAAATAATTACAACTATCAGCTAGCAATGGAGTATTTTTCTGAGTCTCAATCTGATAGCAAGCTACACTTTGATTCTTTAGAGAATATAGCCTGGTGTTATTACTATTTAAAAGATTATATAAATGCATTGGACATTTATACCCAGCTATGGGAACTTGAACCAGATATTACATATAAATTTAATATAGGAAACTGTTATTACTACTTAATGGAGTATGAGAAGGCTTTGAAGTCTTATAATGAAGTTACAAGAGTAAGTGGAAAAATGCAAAATAGTGCCTTTTATAAATCCGTTGAAATTCTATTTTTACTGGAGAGAGATGAGGAAGGTTATGCAAAAGTAATGGAATATATAAAGACTTTTCCAGATTCTGAACTTCCCGGGGAATTATTGATTTCATTGGCAGATAATAATTTTAATAATAACAAAATTGATAAAGCTATAGTTAACTATTTAAAAATAATTGATATTTTTAAAAAGAATAAATTTGGCTTAAAAGCAAGATTCAAATTGGCTCAATGCTACTCTTTAAAAGGTGATTACAAAGCCTCTCTGGAATACTATATTGGTTCAATTAAAGATAGAGATATATACTTTGATCAAAGTGTAAGTGAAGTTGTTGTACTACTCTCTGAAATTGAAAATCCTGAGTTTACTTTTAATGCAAAAGAGTTTATTGAGAGTGAGAATATTGATAAATCAACTATTATACCAATATACATAGAGTTTATAAAACAGGGAATATATAAAGAAGATACTCAAAATAATATTGAGAAACTTATTGAGATATCAAAATCCAGGGAGGAAATAGACTGGCTTATATATTATAAATCACTATTCTTTTTTCAGAATAATTTTGTTGACCAGTCCCAACAAAGTCTAGCCCCACTTTTAATAAGACCTGAAGTCGGGGACAGGGTAAAGATTAATGCTACTATGCTTCAGTGTGAAATTTACACTGTTCTTAACAGAAATCAGGATGCTGTTGATCTATATTTAAAACTCTATATAACTTACAATAAATACAAGGATGAGTCAGCCTATGCTCTGTACAAAGCTCTTTTATTAAGTAAGAATTTTGAAGATAGAACTCTATACAGTAAAATTCTGAAAATATTAAAAGATGAGTTTAGTGATACAACTTGGGGAATGAGAATTATAGATGAAAAATAAAATTCTATTCTGGTTATTTCTTTTATTAACAACTCTGAATTTATACTCTAATAGTGAACTGGTTCAGGAGTATAATGCCAGAGCTGAAGAATCTATTATTAATGACCCTTTCATGGCCATTTACTATGGTTTTAAAGCTATTGATGAAAATAGGGATATTGTTAAACCAATATTAAAAGGAGTTAATACTGAAGATTCTGAGGAAGAACAGATAAATTATAATAATTATATAAACTCTTTACTTATTTTATCAAAGGCATATGGAAATATTGAAGAGTTTGATAAACAGTTCAATTATATAGAAATGGCTTTTCCCGGAGTTAATAATAATGAGGATCTGATTTATATAGCTGAGTCCTTATATAATCTTGGAAAACTTGATGATCTAAAAAGTATGCTAACTAATGGTGATATAGTTAATAATCTGGATGAAAGGGCACTTGTTGTTTTCAATTTATTAAAAATTAAATTAAATGCTTCTAATGTTTCTAAAACCGAGTTTGATCTTTTAGATAGAACTGTAAATATCTGTATAAATAAAAATTATACTGATCTTTTAGCTAAAGTCTATTCTCTATATGGTGATCTGCTTTTTACTGTAAATACCGAGAGATCAATGGAGTATTATTACAAAGCTTCCGAGCTAAATGGTTATTATTCTGCTTACTCTCTTCTTAAACTGGGGTTATACTATAAAAGTGTTAATTACCTAACAGAAGCCTATCTATTTTCAGAAGGTTTATCAGATTACAAGTTGTCTAAAGATATTATAGCTGCATTAATTGAGAGATATGACAGTTTAAAGGATTATAAGAGTAAATCTCAATATTTGGACCGATTACTGTATCTGGAAAAAAATTATTCAAATTTTCTATTAATACAAAGAATAAAAAATGAAAGATACTCCTTTGAGAGAGAAAAATTTCTTTTTGATAAAGAGGAGCTAAAAAATAAAAACAGACTCTATTTTACTGTAATAGTAGCATCAGGTATTGTTATCCTGATGCTAATTGTTCTACTCTCTGTTCAAACCTTTAGGTTAAGACATTACAAGTTACATTAATTTAGTACTTAAAGTAGCTTTTACCAATAAACTCTCTTAACAAGGAGTCTGTTGGTACCAAATCTTCAGGGATTGGGGCAAAATTATTAAGTAAATTAAGCATTCTAACCGCTTCATTATAATTAACATTATCTGGTGTAATTGTTTTTAGTAGAGGTTCCGCGTAAATTTTTAAAACAGCAATTTCATATGGCAGGGCTGAGTTAAATGCAACATCTGCTGTACTCTGATATGGAAAGATGTACTTTTTCTCCCCTCTGTTAACACTTGGCCAAATATCAAATGTACTGTTTGCAGAGTATCTTCTAAAGTTGTAATCTCTAACCATTCTTCTTAATAGCCGGTTATCTGTAGATGATATTCTATTATTGTCATCCAGGTTAAGTCCTGTTAAAGCTGAGATATAAATTTTAAATTTAGCAGATTTTGGAACTCTTTCTGTTAATTCATCATTTAAAGCATGAATTCCTTCAATAATAAGAATGTTGTTAGGTTTTAACTGAAGTTTCTTACCTTCAAGGATCTGTACACCGTTTTTAAAATCATTAATTGGTAGAAAGGTCTCTTTTCCATCCATTAGATCGATAAGATTCTGGTTAAGTAATGGGATATTTAGTGCATGGACTGTTTCAAGATCTATCTCTCCAAATTCATCCAGTGGAACCTGGTCCCTAGGCAGATAATAGTCATCAAGGGAAATATTAATTGGTTTTATTCCATTGATTTCAAGTGCCAATGCCAGTTTTTTGGAGAATGTTGTCTTTCCTGAAGATGATGGACCTGCAATTAAAACAGCTTTTAACCTATCTTTATGATCAAATATTTTTGATGCAATATTTACTATCTGTCTATCATGCTCTGTTTCGGATAGCTTAATAAAATGTCTGATATTTTTTGTCATGGAAAGTTCATTAAGCTTTCCTACACAGTGTACCTCCTGAATCTTTACCCACTCCTTATAATCCTGAAAAACCTTAAATATAATAGGCATATCACAAATTGGTGTTAGAACATCCGGATGAAGGGAGTTGGGAAAATGCAAAAGAAAACCTGTACTTTTATTTATCAGGTTAAAAAGTTTAATATAACCTGTGGATGGGGCTAAAGGCATGTGATATAGCTCCTTAAAAGAGTTACATTCAACTATTTTGACAGTATCCTTTGTCTTGTATTCCAGCAGTTTAGCTGTATCATGCTGTTTTATTGTATTAAAATATTTTACAGCTTCCATCCAGGAAATGTAGGTTTCAGTTATTGGTAGATCCTTTTCAATAATCTCCATCATTTTTATTTTCAGTTTATCCAGGTCATCTTTTTCTACCTGTTGATCCAGAAAGTAGTAGTAAAATGAGTGCCCCAAAGAGTGGCCAATAATCAGCTTTTTATGGGGGAAAAGCTCTTTTGCTGCCATTGAGAGTATAAAACAAAGTGTCTGTCTGTATACCCTGGCTCCTGGTATTGTATTGCAGTAAACAGGTTCAATCTTACAATTGTTTTTTACACTGGAATTTAAAGAGACAATTTTATTATCAGTTTTAGCTGCTATTACAAATTTATCTTTAAAAATATTCCTAAGGTTTGAGTACTGATCCACTTCTATGCTACTGTTTTCTAAGTCTAATTTGATCTTTTTCATAAACACCTCTTACTTATATCATAATCTTAGAATTAAAAATTTTGTAGTAATTAATAATTTTAAGTGTTAATATATCAAAAAAATAAAATGGAGTTGTTATGAAAAAGCTTTTATTAATTTCTTTGGTGCTAATAGCATCAAGTTTTTTCACAGTTAGTGCTGTAACAGTTGGTGGTTTAGGTAAATTTTATCCATCAGGTTTTTCTGGAACATTCAGCATGGATAAAGTTGAAGTTGAGTTAAGTATTACTGATCTATTTAGTGGTAAACTTGATTTAAGTGCTGACTATTCCTTGTTTACAAAAGGGTTAGGTTCAAATTTCTTTATGGATTTTGGAGTAGGAGCAGGAATTACCTTTAATCAGTCAGGTTTTGGATTGAATGTAATTGCACCTTTTGAATTTGGATTTAAAATTAAAGAGATTCTAAAAGGTATGGATATCTATCTTCAGCCTAAGGTTGTTATTCCTTTATATCCAAAACCATCTTTCAGTTTTGAAGCGGGTCTTGGAGTTAGAGTAGGACTTTGAGTCTAAAAAGATCTATAACCATAGTATTTATTACACTCCTGGCTGTAGGGATTTCTGCTGCTGAACCTAAATATTTCCAATTTTCTCCTAAGGAAAAGGGAAACAGCTATATTAGTGCAGATGTAGGAACCCAGGCAGGATTGTCATTAATTTCCGGGAGTATGCAACTTGGGTTTGCATACTCCCTTGTTGAAAAAAACAGTTTTTATATTACTACTGATTTCCTACCAATAACTCTTACACTATTTGAAACACTGAATTTTAAGTGTGGAGTAGGGGGAGGAATACTCTTTATTCCTAATATTGATAATTTTGAATCATTTGCAATTTTAAAAATACCTTTTATTTTAGAATATAAAAATTTCTTTTTAAAATTTTTCCCTGTTACCGGAGCTTCCATGTTCGAAAGGAATTATAAGCTGATATTGAGTAGTTCTGTCTATATTGGATATAAATTTGATCTTTTTATAGAGAAATAAAAAAGGCCCCCTAAGGAGCCTTTGATTAAAATTTTAAGTTTTTAGTTGTTCTTGGGAAAGGAATAACATCTCGAATATTTTCCATACCTGTTACATACATAATTAATCGGGCAAAACCAAGTCCAAACCCTGAGTGTGGAACAGTTCCATATTTTCTTAAGTCTAGATACCAGTAATACTCTTCGGGATTAAGGCCAACATCTACAATCTTTTTGTATAGTGTATCATAATCATCCTCTCTTTGAGCTCCTCCAATAATTTCACCCAGTCTTGGAACAAGTACATCCACGCCTCTTACAGTTTTCCCATCATCATTTAACTTCATATAGAAGGCTTTAATATCTTTTGGATAATCTGTAACAGCTACTGCACCATTAAAGTGTTTTGTTATATATTTTTCATGCTCAGTCTGAAGATCAATACCCCAACTTACCGGGAATTGGAATTCCTCATCAGCATTTTCAAGTATACTAATTGCTTCTGTATATGTGATTCTCTTAAATGTACTATTAATTACATCCTGAAGTTTTTTAATTACGCCCTTTTCAATTCTGGAATCAAAAAACTCCATATCTTCCTGACAGTTGTCAAGAACATATTGAAATACATATTTAAGGAAGGATTCAGCTATATCAATATTAAGATCCAGATCACAAAATGCCATTTCAGGTTCTATCATCCAGAATTCTGCCAAATGTTTTGTAGTGTTTGAGTTTTCAGCTCTAAAAGTTGGTCCAAATGTATAAATATTACCTAATGCTGTTGCATAGGTCTCTCCACACAACTGTCCACTAACAGTTAACGAAGCTTTTTTTCCAAAAAAATCTTTTGTATAGTCTAATTCACCAGTTATTTTGTCAATTGGAAGAGTTGTTACCTGGAACATCTCTCCGGCACCTTCACAATCACTCTCAGTAATTATAGGTGTATTAACATATAAAAAGCCATTTTCCTGGAAATATTTATGTATTGCATAGGCCATTGCATTTCTAACCCTGGCAACAGCTGCAAATGTATTACTTCTTGGTCTTAAGTGGGCAATGTCTCTTAAAAATTCAAATGAGTGTCTCTTCTTCTGTAATGGGTAGTCATCGGGAGCTTCTCCATAAACTGTTATATCTGTAGCCTGAACTTCAACAGTTTGACCTTGCCCTAGTGATTCTACTAAAATTCCTGAAACAGCGCAGCTGGCACCTGTATTTAGCTTATTTATTGTATCTAGCAAAGTATTATTAGCTGTCTCTTTATCAATAATGATCTGTATATTATTCATACAAGACCCGTCATTTAAAGCAATAAAGCATACTGATTTAGAATCTCTTTTTGTTCTAACCCAACCTTTTACTGTAATTTCCTGTCCTGTTGCAGGGGTTTGTAGTATCTCTTTTATTCGTTTTTCCATAATGTTGTTATTATGTTGAAAATTTTATTAAATGGCAATATATATATCTGACTCTTGTTCTGGGAAAAACTTTTTTTACTTAATTTATTTTCTCTGGGTATATATAACTTGTTTAAGCTACCAAGTTATAAGTTTATCTGTAAATATTTTCTTATTTTCATCCCAAAAAGTTAAAAAATAGTGTTGGATGTCTAGAAAATACTTTTTTTGTATCAGTGCAGCTGTAGTACCTATATATCTGTAGTGCCATGGTTCCCACATATAGGTTGTTTCACTCTCCATTCCCTCTGGATATGAAAGTGTAAAACCATATTTCCAGCTATTTTTGTATAGCCATTTTCCTGCATCTGTGAAAGCGTAGGAAGGTTTTATTGAACCAAAATCTATTGCGGTTGCCAATTGGTGTTGACTGGCTCCAGGATATGCCACCCTTTTTGATGCTTCCTCTTCTCCATGATAGTTTTTCATGTTTGTAAAAATTTGATCCTGAAATTTATAATCTCTGTATGTTGAAGCTATAAATATATCTATACCCTCCTTTTTTGCATCATTGGACATGTTTATTAAATCATCCAAGCCTGTTTTTGCAAAAAGCATGGTTTTATACCTGGTGTGTAAATTATAATCTGAAAGATTAATCATCTCTTTAGGAATATAATTACTGGATAATCGATGGTTTTTGTCCACCAGTTCAAGAATTGTGGTGTCTGAAGCAAGTAGTTCATCTATTAATTCCAGGAAATTATAACTATCTTTAAGAATTGAAGTTTTAATTTGATTATTCTGGTTACTAAGAATATTTTCCATAAGTTTAATATCTATATCAAATTGGGGATGAATATTTTGAGTATATAAATTAAGGCTAATTAAAAAAAATAGTGTGAGATATAAAAATTTCATACTAAAAACTAAAAAGTTAACAGGTATTTGTCAATAAGCAAGATTAAAGTGGTAGCAATTAATAGAAAGAATTTATTTGTATTATTGGTTTTAATATTGGTATTAGTAGTTTTTTCATCTTTTATATGGGTTAATTCCATAAGTTTAGTGTCTATCTGATCCATGAAATTTTTAAAAACAACTCTATTTCCTGATGTTAACTGATTAAAATAAAAAAAAGTATCACTTATTATCTCTCCGGCAACACCTCTAAACTTTACTGATTTTAGAGAAATGTTTTTTGATATATAAAGAAGCCCTATTAAGATACTGGCTCTGTTAATACCAGATAATAATGCTCCTTTAGTTATTGCCTGTGGTCCAATTTTAAATAGAATTAATCCTTGGGGAGATAACAAATTTATCAAAATAATTGAAAAAAGTAGAATAATATTGGGAAGAAGTTTTACCCTGAATCCTGAAAAAATAGAGTAAATAATATATATTACAGCCATTAATAATTTAAGGAGAGGATTTGTTATTAATAGAAAGAGTAATATAGGAAGCAGCCCTGTAATCAGTTTAATAAAATACTCCTTATCCATTTAGATGATGAAATAAATTTATTTGTTAGGTGCCCAATTATAGAGCCTGTAATTAACCCGGATATGAGAAGTGGAAGTCCAATAAATTTGGCTCCGCTACCTAAAAGTATAGTCGCAAGGTAAATTTGTACCAAGTTGCTGCAAAGAGCTCCTGCAACACCTAAACCAATCATAGATACACTCTCTTTTAAGACTCTTTTTAAAAGAAGCATAACCAGGCCACTGGATAATGAACCTGAAATAGAGTATAAAAAGACCCAACTAAATATTGTTCCTCCAATAAGTGATGCACCAACAGATTTAACACAGATTAAAATAATAGTCTCTTTAGGTGTAAGAAGTATTAGTGATATCATTATCGGAATATTGGCTATTCCTATTTTTAGAAATGGTATAGGTTTAGGTATAACATATTCAATTAATGATAAAAATAGTGCTAAAGCACCAAGAATTGATATTATTTTATTTCTATTAATATGCAAGGACATCTACCTCACTATTCTCTTTACCTATTATGGTTACTAGGACTCTATTGGGAAGACAGGCGGAACTCTCTCCATTTTTATTAATTTCTCCAATCTGAATACAGGTTTTATTTGTACAGGCTGAGTCAATTATTGCTGCACTTCCATCCTTAATTTCTACAGTTGTTGTTCCCAAAGATCCATTAAAAACTTCTGTTTCATCTCTATCTAATGGGTACAAATACTCTTTACCCTCTACTTCAACCTTAACATAACTGATACTATTATCACTACTTAATGTATTAATAAAAAAAAGAGTAATCGTAATTAGTGAAACAAAAACAAGAACCACATCAAAGGGTTTTAATATCATATTTAGGAGTATATATTGTTCAGGCTTATTTTGTTAAGGAATTTTTTAATAATAACTTCACTATTTATTTTATACAGCTGTTCAAATATAAAAGTTAAACAAAACAGGGATTTTATAGCTTTAAATACTACTTGTAAAATTACGATTTTCGATTTTGAAAGGATCAATTACGATGAGATAATAGATTTGATTGATAAGTATGAATCCCTGTTAAGTGCCCACAGAGTTGGTAGTGATATCTATATAATAAACAGTTTAGCAGGAGAGAAATTTTATACTCCCGACAGATTAACATTGGAATTGATTAAAAAAGGAATAGAGTTTTGTGAATTATCCAGGGGAGAGTTTGATATTTCTATTGGTCCTTTAGTCAATTTATGGGATGTGGGGGAGAGATCATCAGTTCCTGATAGTAATAAAATTAAATTACTTACTAATTTAGTTAACTATAAAAATATCATAATTAAAGATGATGGTAGTGTTATGTTGGAAAGGGCAGGTATGGCAATTGATTTGGGAGCAATAGCAAAAGGGTATATAGCTACTTTGGTTAAGAAACATTTAATTGAACTTGGTGTAAAATCAGCAATTATCAATTTAGGTGGAAATATTGATATTATCGGGATGCGGCCAGATGGTAAAAACTGGAATATCGGTATACAACACCCGAGAAAACCACATGGGGAGTTTGTCGGGATATTAAGTACAAACAATTTGTCCATTGTCTCCAGTGGAGATTATGAGAGGTTTTTTGAGGGTGATGGTGTTAGATATCACCATATTTTAGACCCTTTTACAGGTTATCCAAGGGATGGGGATATTATCGGATCAACTGTTATTACATCAGACTCATTAGATTGTGATGGGTTATCAACTATAACCTTTGGAAAAGATATTAGATATATTAAAGAACTCAGGAGTAGAAAAGATTTTGAAGGTGTATTTGTTTTAAGGGATAAAACTGTTTATATTACTCCAGGACTGGTTAACTCCTTTACTCTTAAGGATGAAACCTATAAAATTATCCCATGAACATACAGGTAATTGGTACAAAGAAATGCAAGGACACTCAGAAAACTGAGAGATTCTTAAAAGATAGATCAGTTAAATATCATTTTGCAGATTTAAATGAACGTGGAATAAGCGTTGGAGAGCTGACAAAAATTGCATCTGGACGTGACCCTGAAGATTTAATTAATAAAAACTCCAAAATATATAAACAGAAAGGCTTTATGTATATGGAGTATAATCCTCTGGAGGAGATTCTGGAAAACCCTGATCTACTTATAACACCAGTTATAAGAAGTGGTAATAAAGTTATTATTGGTTTTAATGAAAAATCTTTAAAAGAGTTAATTTTATAAATGAGATATGCGGTAATTGGTTCTGGTTCTTCTGCTAACTCATATATTTTTGAATCAGGGAGTAGTCTCTATGTGATAGATAATGGTTTCTCATTAAGGGAGTTTAAATCCAGAGTCTCTAACCTCGGTTTTAAATATACTGATATAAAGGCTATATTTTTAACCCACATTCACTCAGATCACTCAAAGGGAGTAGGGGCTTTATCCCGTGATTTGGAAATTCCTGTTTATGCACACCATGAAACAAAAGGTGATTTTTATCAGCATAAACCTGTTGAACCTTTTAAACACTATGTAATTGACGACTTAAATATTATGCCATTTGAACTATCCCACGATGCTGAAAATTCAATAAGTTACTATTTTAAAATAGGGGAGACCAGGTATACACTTATTACAGATACAGGGGTTGTTACTCCCGAGATGTATAAACTTGCAAAGCGGTCAGATATTCTCTTTTTAGAAGCAAACTACTCAGAAGATATGCTTGAAAATGGACCTTATCCTCAATTTTTAAAGAGAAGAATCAAATCTGATTATGGACATCTCTCTAATTTAGCAGCAATTAATCTTCTGAATGAACTATCTGACGATGTAGAGAGTTCAACGTCCTATGTCTATTTGTGCCATCTCTCAAAGAATAATAATAGTATCGATGCGGTTAAATCAGATTTTAATGAACACTACATAGGTGATATTCCATATAGAATTTGTAATAGAGATGAGTCCGTCTCTTTTTCCGAAAGATTATTGGTTAATTAAACACAATTGTGGTATTTTTAACCAAAATTTATTTAAATATTAACATTTTATTATTATATTTTAATTGGCATAAAAAATGCATTAAAAGGGATAGGAGGCTTGTATGCTTAGTTTATTATTCTTTGGTTTATTGTTGTTTTTTGGTGGTATGTTGCTGTTTAAAGTATTTTTCTTTATTTTAGGTGTTCTTTTTTGTGGTGCAGGTTTTATAATTAAAACAGTTGTATTCTTTATTCTGGTTCTGCCTGTATTACTTCTGTTTACACTTATAGTTGGTAATGTTTTCTCTCTATTCTGGATTATTATGATTCCAGTTTTCGGGGGGATTAGTTCTTTATTCAGAAATAAAAGAGGCTCCTTTTAGGCGTGAGCCTCCTTTAAGGAGTGAGTCTCTTTATTTTCTTAAATATGTATTATATGAAAAAGTAAAATCACCTTTATCTGTAACTTTTTCAGATTCTGAAAGTAACCAGTTATCATTTAGCTGGGGAAAGAATGTATCAGCTTCAAACTCTTTATCTATTTGAGTAATTAAAAGTTTATCCGCAATATTGATTGTCTGATTATAGATTTCTCCCCCACCAATAATAAAAATTTCTTCATTAGAAGGGTTATCAATCTCATCTATTGAGCTTATTACTTTTGCACCAGGGATTTCCAGATTTTTATTTCTGGTTAACACTATATTTTTTCTTTTTTTTAGTGGTCCATTTGGCAAGGATTCATAGGTTTTTCTCCCCATAACAACAGTATGACCGGTGGTAATTTTTTTAAATCTTGGGAGATCCCCGGGAATATGAACTAACAGGTTTCCACTCTTTCCAATACCTCGGTTTAAATCCATTGCAACTATAAGGGTAATCATACAGATATCTCTCCTTTGATTGTTGGATGGCACTCATAATTTTCCAGCTTAAAATCATCATATTTAAAATCAAAAATATTGGTAATTTCAGGGTTTAATTTCATTTGTGGAAGTTGTTTTGGTTCTCTGGTTAACTGAAGTTTTATCTGTTCAATATGGTTGTTATAAATGTGGGCATCACCAAGGGTGTGAATAAACTCACCAGGGATTAAACCTGTTACCTGGGCTACCATCATTAATAGTATGGAGTAGGATGCTATATTAAAGGGTACTCCAAGAAAAATATCAGCACTTCTTTGGTATAGCTGCAGGGATAACTTCCCGTCATTTACATAAAACTGAAACATTGCGTGGCATGGAGGAAGTGCCATCTGCTCTATCTCTCCTACATTCCAGGCACTAACTATTAACCTTCTTGAGTTTGGATTATTTTTAATAGCCTCTATAACTTCTGTAATCTGGTCGATATGTTTACCGTTGGCTGTAGGCCAGCTTCTCCACTGATATCCATAGACATGTCCCAGATTTCCTTTTGAATCTGCCCACTCATTCCAGATTCTTACTCCATTATCCTGTAGATATTTAATATTTGTATCACCTTTTAAAAACCATAAAAGTTCATGGATAATAGATTTTAGGTGTAGTTTTTTAGTAGTTACAAGGGGAAATCCATGGGAAAGGTCAAATCTCATTTGGTAACCGAAGGTACTAATTGTTCCTGTTCCTGTTCTATCTCCCTTTTGATCTCCATTTTCAAGTACATGATTTAATAAATCCAGATATTGTTTCATATAGAGATAATATATGATTTATAGGATTATGCAAAGTTTTACAGGTTATTTATGAGTAAAAAAAAGGAGATGGTTTATTTTCCATCTCCTTGTATCAGATTATTTTTTATTTGGGTCTTTGTACATTTTTATATAATCAAAAACTCTTCGTTGTACTCTGGCTTCGTTTAAACCGTAACCAAGTTCAACTATACGCTTCTCATTATATCTATGTTGTGCAAGAATTGTAGATAGTTGAGCTTCCAGTGCTGTTCTTGTCCACATTGGGTTTTCAATCTTCTCTTTTAATTTTTCAGCCCGTAATCTCTCACTCTCGATCTCATCTAAAGTTACATAGCTTGCGTACTCAAAATCTGCAAAATTCTCTCTAAAATCCTCTCTTTCAAATATTAAATCAACACTGTCTGATACATTTAAACTACTTCTGTCTATCTCAATTGAAAGTGTGAAGATTTTCTTTGGTGCAACTTTCAGGTTTATAATATTATCCTGAAGCTTAACCATATCCTTGGACTCTTCCAGCAAGTTTGTTGTATGTGCAGATTTAATTTTAAATGATGATGTGAAGCTTAAATCAGTAGGTTTGGTACTTGAGTTGTAACCACGAACAATAAGAGTTTTACCATCTTCACTTCTCTTAGTTGCAGTTATTTTAATACTGTTTAAACTATCCATAGCAGTAAAGAAAGAACTTTCGGAGTTTAATTGGCCTTTATGTCTGTCTGTTGTAAATTTTAATACTGATGTATTAAAAAGATCTGATGCCCGGCAAACTTCCCCAGATTCAACATCTCCACTATGTGGATAAACAGCATATTCAAAACTCATCTCTCTAAGACACTGTGCATCCGGAGTAAAGATCTCAGGACCAGCATCACCAATTCTTGAATTTATCTCTTTTGCAATCCAGCCAACTGATCTGAAAAGTGTAAGTGCAATCTTGTTGTCAGAATCAATAACCTGATACTCAGGTAGACCTTTAGATAGTACTGCCAATCCTTCGCTGCCATTGTTAAGATCAACAAACTCCCTGTTTAGGAATATTGTATTCGGTCTGGCCTCTCTTGCTCCTACAATAACTTTCTTAACATCTTCAGGTATTGAACTCTCATCATAATCCTCTATAAAAATAGGCCGCTTTGTTATATCAAACGGGCTGCCGGCATAGGCAGTATCTGTTTTTATATCAGATGGGAAGAGTACTCTCATTAAGTGATCTTTTACTGTATTTTTTAAAACAGTTTTACACTTAACAACAGGTGAGAATGCTTCTACAGTAATATATGTTATTATAGGCATTTTTCTCAGTTTTGTACTTCTTACTGTATGTTTTTTGTCATCAGATTCGGGAAGATCCATAACAATTGATACTTTAAATCTAACAAACTCTTTACTCTGCTTATCAATTGATATATCTGCTACTATGTTTTCTGAAGTATAAATTGTATCAATGTCAGGGTAAGAGTAGTTGTACTCATCTCCTGTGTCTGCTCTATCTTCAATAAGACCAAGATTTTTATAAGTTTTCCCACTTTTTTTGAATTCGACATTAAATGAACCATTTGTATTTAGGTTGAATTTAATAAAATCGTTTTCAGCACTATTATTAGTAAATTTGAAATTTCTGTTTGAAGAATCACTATTTTCAACAACCTTATACCCCATGGCAGGAATATCTTTTACAAAAAGAGTATCATTTTCAAACTCAACAATCTCACTTCTTGTGTTAAAAGATGGGTTAAATACAACTTTTACCTGTTCACTTGAACATCTGGATGTATCTATTAAAGAAGATAGCTCTTTAAGTTTCTGCTCTATTAAGGATATAGATAACTGGTTAACAACTCTGGATCTATTCTCCATATCTGTGTGTACATCATCTATACTTACGCCACAAATACTGTCGTGTGGATGATTTTTAAGAAGAGTTTTCCAAGCTTCTCTGATCTGGGTATTCTCATACTCACCACCTAAAAGCCAAACTAATGATGATAGAGGTTCTACATTTTTTTCAAGATACTTTTGCTGAGCATCATTTTGTAGTTTTAGATACATTCTTGATGACATAACTCCAGGAAAAACTGAAATAAACCTTCCACTATATAGAGCTCCTGAAAGTGTTTTCAGTTCAGGATTTTCTGACATTACTGACTGAATGAATTTTTCAGGATTACTCTGAATAACTTTCATGTGATCAGTATCGATACCACCATTTTTAATGTAAGGTTGTATGTCATCAGGCACCATCTCCTGGTCATAACCGTTCATAAGAAGAATATGGCTTGTAGTCATAAATGGTTTTAATTTTTCAAGCTCATCATATACTCTTCTCTCCATTATTTCTGAGTGTTCAGCCAGACGCATAACATTTCTGTAACTGTCAAGAAGGTACATTGAGGGTAATTTTGTTCCATCTGGGGACTCCCATAAAAATTCTGCCTGAACATCTGTAGGATCCATCTCTACACCACGCCAGACATAGAGCCCTTCTAAGTTAAATTCCTTGTGCAGTTGTGTTGTTTGGGATATTTGTCCGAAGTTATCCAGCATCCAGCCAACACTCATGGAACCACCTAGTTCACTTGCTAGTTTATTTCCAAGAAGCATATTCCTTACCAGAGACTCCTCGCTTAACAGTTGCCAATCCGGTTGCAGGTAGTATGGACCAATGAATAATCTCTTTTCGGAAACATATTTTTTTATTTTTCTTTTGTATTCACTAACATTGAAACCGTTTTTATCAAGTTCCTCAAAATAATCTTCAACCATGGCCATCTGACCATCTAAAACAAAGACGTAATCCTCTTCTTTTTCAAACATTGCAAAAAGTGAATTAAAGAAAGGAATTAACCATTGGTTGGTATACTTACTGTTTAAATACCACTCCCTGTCCCAGTGTGTATGGGAAATAATGTGTGCTGTATAGTTTTCTTTCATTCTGTTTCCTTAAAATATAGTACCCGCATAACTACTTATGCAGGAAATATTTATTCATCAAATAAATGGATTTTGTTTAGATCCATTTTTACAAATATTTTCTTATCCAACGGATAATTCTCGTCAGGCTGTATACGTACAGTTATTAGATCTTTTACCCCTTCCAGTTCCATTGCCAGAAAGTCGTCAGAACCTAAAGTCTCTCTAACAACAACAGTCGCAGCAAGGCAATTATCAGCTTCATCTATAGAAATTGATAAATCCTCTGGTCTAACACCTAGTGTCACCTGTTTATTTAACATACCTTTTGCTTTTTCTGATAATCTCTCAGGTATATTTATTTTGCCCTGTTTGCACTGAAACGATATTTTACCGGAATCTTCAACTATATTTCCACTTATAAAGTTCATTGATGGAGACCCAATAAAACCAGCAACAAATTTATTCTTTGGAGAGTTATAGATCTCATTTGGAGTTCCAATTTGCATAAGTTCTCCAGCATTCATAATAGCTATTCTATCACTAAGGGTCATAGCTTCTGACTGATCATGGGTTACATAAACAATTGTAGAACCCAGTTTTTTATGAATTCTTTTTAACTCAACTCTCATTTTTATTCTAAGTTTTGCATCTAGGTTAGATAATGGTTCATCGAGTAGAAGAACTTGAGGCTCTAAAACTATTGCTCTTGCTAAAGCTACTCTCTGCCTTTGACCTCCAGAGAGTTCAGATGGTTTTCTATCTCCTAATCCATTTAAATCTACTAGATCAAGAGCCCATTTTATCTTCTCTTTTCTTATCTCAAGTGGTACTTTTTTTATTTTTAATCCAAAACCAACATTCGCTTCAACAGACATATGAGGGAATAGGGCGTAGGATTGAAAAACCATTGCTATTCCCCGATCTTTTGAAGGAAGGTCATTTGCGACTAAATCCCCAATTTTTAGTTCTCCACCTGAAATATCTTCAAGGCCCGCAATCATTCTAAGTGTTGTAGATTTTGCACAACCTGACGGACCTACCAGAGAGATAAATTCTCCATCTTTAATATCTATATCCAACCCATGGACAGCAACGAATCCATTGGGATAAACTTTCTGAATGTTGTTTAACTCTAGTCTTGCCATTTAAAATCCTCCTAAAATTCTAAAGCGATACATCTTTTTCTATTTTACAGAACCTGCAGTTGAGCCTGATATCATATACTTCTGTAAAGCAAAGGTAAAAACTATTACCGGTAATGAAACTAAAAGCGATATGGTAGCAATTCCTACAGGATTTGGTGTAAATGCGCCGAACATACTCTTTAGGTAAACAGGAAGCGGTAACATTGGAACTGAGGAAGTTGCAGTAATAAAATATGATAGGGTAAATTCATTCCATGACAGAAGGAATACATATATCGCTCCAGCTGCTAACCCCGGTATTGCTAAAGGTATAACTATATTTAAAAAAGTGTAGAATTTTCCACAACCCATAACATGTGCCTGCTCTTCCAGATCCTTGGGTATTGATTCAAAAACACCTTGGGCAATGTAGATAACATAAGGCAAACCGAGCAGGGTATGGGCCAGGGAGAGCTTTAATACTACCGGAAGATAATCCCATAAACCGTTATTAAAAATAGTTGCGATTGGTACAGCTGAAGAAATATCAGGTATTAATCTAATAGAAAGAATAAAAAACAGAATAATGGCTTTACCATTAAATTTACTTCTAGATAGAGAGTAGGCAGCTGGTGCACCAAGAATTATAGATAAAGCAACTGTTAAAAGGGCAACATTTATACTCAAAAATGCGTTTGCCCAGAATCTTGTATCTGCCAGATAGTATCTGTACATATCAAGAGTTGGATTAAAAGGAAACCATGGAACAGGATACTTCCCACCAGTTATCCAGGAACTTCTATCACTGATAGAATATTTAAACATTACATAAATAGGCAGTAAAACAAGGCTTAAAGATACAATAATTAATATAATCCATGTAATTTTTGACAGTTTTATTTTTTTTACCATTCTGAGCCCCTATACCTTAACCAAAAACTTTGATGCTGCTTCTAAAACTACTTTTAGAACCCATGTACAGATTAATATCAGGAAGATTAGCATAATACCTATTGCCGCGGACATTCCTGGATTTAACTGCTGCACATAGAAGTTTTCTATTAAAACACCCAGTACCGGGAATGATGGAGCAAGAATATACGGAAAAATAAACTCTTTCCATGCCTCTACAGATCTTAACACAAGAACAGATGCTATTGATGGAATCATTAGTGGTAGGGTTATATAAGTAAAACTCTGCACAAGTTTTGAACCCATGGTTTCTGCTGCTTCATACTGATCCTGTGGTATCTGCTGTAAACCTGCCAGTAAAATTAACATGGAGATTGGAGTATCTCTCCAAACTTTACCAAATATTGCCAATCCAATAGCAAAGGCTTCATTATTCATAAACGAGATCTCTTTTGCCATAACCTGAGGGAAAAATGAGTATTGCCCTGTTAGTAAACTTCCTATATGTCCACCTTTAGAAAACATTAAAACTAGAATAGAAGTTGTTACAATTGTTGGTATTGCTAATGGCAGTAATAAAACACTTCTAACAACACCTCTTCCATGAAAACTTTTATTTATCAGCATAGCTGTAATTAAACCTGTGATCAGTTGTAATGGTGTAGAAGTTAAAACAAAGATTAATGTTCTCCAGAATGCATCTTTAAAAGCACTACTATTAATTAGTGTTATGTAGTTGGATATAACACCAGTCTCCTGGGGCATTCCACCAACATAGGTCGTTAGTGAAAGTTTCAGTAAGAAAAATGCAATAATCACAAAAAAACCGATTATAAAGATGCAAGCAGGTGCCAGAGACCAAATAAGAAATGAATTCTTTTTCAGATTTTTTAACACGTTACTCCTCCAAAAAAATAATGTGAGATATTAGGTAGTGAGGATTTCACTACCTAAAACTATCTATTTAATTGATGTTGCCTTTTTGTTATATGAATCAAGTACAGCTTTTATGTCTGAATGGTTTCCATCAACAACAATATCATACCATGAATCTAGATATAATTGACCAACTTCAGCCCATGTTCCTTCAAGTGGCATCATGTGAACAGTTTGATTTAACTGTCTATCTGCAGTTTTAAATACATCCTGAATCCACTCTTCCTTAAAGTTATTATTTAAATCTGTAATAATGTCATTTCTTACAGGCATCATACCAAATGTACTAGCTTCTTTACTGTGGTTCTCAGGATTAGTTATCCATCTTGCTAAAGCATAGGATAATTCTGCATCAGGAGTTGATTTTGGAATACCCCAAACCCAACCACCAAGTTGTGAGCCATGTACTCCTTCTCTTGCAGGTTTTCCATCTTTAATTTCAAGGGACATTCCCTGAGGC
The DNA here is from genome assembly GCA_003247135.1 of Spirochaetales bacterium. Classification (GTDB taxonomy): domain Bacteria; phylum Spirochaetota; class Spirochaetia; order DSM-2461; family DSM-2461; genus Thiospirochaeta. The sequence goes on from QKAW01000006.1 coordinate 61,550, forward strand.
ATAATTGCAACTCTCATATCCTCTGGATCAGTTAAATAACCTGTCATACTTGGGTCTGTACCTCCATGAACAAAGAAAGCATCAATCTGGTGCATAAATGCAAGGTAAACTCCACCACTTGCAAAAGCATTCCATATACCGCCGCCTGACCATGCTTCTTCCCACATTCCAGGGTTATATAAACCTTCCTCTTTGAAAAATACTTCCCACTCATAGGCATCAACAACAGGTTGTGTGTTCATAGCCATTAAGTCTGCAGGTGTACCTCCTGCCTGATATACTTTTGTTACAAGTTCTGTTATAGTTCCACCATATTTTTTACCTCTGTGAGCCATTTTTCCTTCACCTTCAGTCTCCTTCCAGTAATAGGATACAACAGCTAAATCGTACCAGTCCCATTTGTTTGGATCTGATTCCAATTCATAATTTTGTGGCAATCCTGTACCATTGTACTTTGCAAAAATGATATTAATCTGATTCTTATAATTTGACCAACCTTTTACAGCTTCCTGAACTTTGGAGTCCAGGTATAACATAGTATTAGTTTCAAGTTTTCTTGGTATATAAGTAACTGTATCATCAACAGTTGATAGTGCTACAGCATTTGCTGAATATTCACCTAAATCACTTTTATATCTATCCCCAACTGCAGCTTCTAAAGACATTATCAGATCTTTTTTTGCCAGTGGGTATGTCATGTTTGCTTCAACTTTAACAAGACCTATTGTATTTTTATCTTTATCAAGTTTAAGAACATTTTCCAGATCAGCAAGAGCTTCGAATGTTCTAACGTTAATTTTAACGCCATACTCTTTTTCAAACCCAGAAACAATATTTTCTCTAAACCATTTGTCCTGGGACTCCATCATTCTGATGTACATAGTCATCTCTTTTGTTGTGCTTGCTTTATTCTCATTGTCACCTTTGGAGAAAAGTGAAACTGATAATAAAAGTAATGCTGCAAGTCCTAAAAATTTTCTCATTTTTATCTCCTTATATTTGGTCAAATACTCAACGTATTTGAAAAAATTAATTTTCATATTTAATTCTAATAAAAAAAACAAACAATTTCCAATAAAAACGTTTTTACTGATAATAATATAAAAACCTATAATTATTAGGTTTAATATAGTTTACACAGATAAATTAGACTAATAATTAGTTTTCAAAGCTTATCTATATAAAAACGTTTTTACTTGTTATTCTTAGAGTATAAGTCAAGATTTTTGATCTGTCATCAAAAAAAATAAGAAATTTTAAAATTTATATACTTTCCCTTATAATTAACTCTGTTGGGAGTACTACGTGTCGCTCATCAATTTCTTCTTTATTGATGATTTTTATTAGATTCTCTGCTAACTTACAACCAAGTTCAAAAATAGGAACCCTAACTGTACTTAGTTTAGGTTCTAGTAAAGATGCAAGGTATAAGTCATTATGTCCCATAACAGCTATATCCTGAGGAATATTTAACCCCATCTCTTTGATTGCTTCATAAGCATAAGCAGCTATAAGATCATCCTTTGCAAAAATAGCCGAAATTTCCGGATGTTTTTTCAGTTTATTCTTAATATTGTTTACTGTTTCCCTATTATTCTTAGTTTTAATAATAATAAGATCTTCATCAAACTCAATTCCATTAGATATTAAAGCTTGCTTATACCCATTCATTCGATCTAAATTTACAATATAATTACTCTCTTCATTAATTAGAGCAATTTTTTTGTGTCCCTTATTTATTAATACTGAAACAGCATCATAAGTATCTTTTATACTATCTGTATTTACTGTATAAATTTTGTCTTTTAATAGATGGTCACTCTCAACACGACCACTTATTATGAAATTACTCTCGTTTTTTACTAAATCATATATTAATGGATCCATACATCTACTATAGAGAAGAATTATTCCATCAACTCTTCCACTGGCAAGCAATGTACGTATTTCTGCTTTTTCTTCTTCTAAAGTATCACAGGCGATTATTTGCATGTAATGGTTCTCTTTTTTTATTATAGTTGAGATTCCTCGTAAAACTTCGCTATAGAATGGATTAATAAATGCATCCTCAGCTAATCTTGTAAATACAATCCCTATATTATTTAAGGAACCTCGCAGTGCCTGAGCAGCTATATTTGGAGTATATTGTAGTTTTTTTGCAGCTTCCAAAACAGAATTCTCTGTGTCTTTTGGTACATTACCATATTTTCTAAAAACCCTTGATACAGTCGATATAGAGACATTTGCTTCTTTAGCAACATCCTTGATTCCAATTTTTTTCATAAAAACTCCAATTAAACACTACACTAATATAATTTTACATAAAATAAAATCAAATTTAAAGAAAATATTCATAATATTTCTAAAATTAAACCTCGACAAAATCTCTTTATATAAACTAAAATAAATAAAATTCTGTAAAAACGTTTTTATGAGGATGGTTTTATGAAAGTAGTTGTCGCAATTGATTCATTTAAAGGTAGTCTTGAATCTGGAGAGATAGGGTTGTCTGCTAAAAAAGGAATACTTAATGTTTATCCTAAAGCAGAGGTTGTTGTTATTAATATGGCAGATGGAGGTGAAGGAACTGTAAATGCATTAGTGAGTGAGAGTCATGGAAAGTTAGTAAATTTAATAGTGCATAATCCTTTATGTAAACAAATAGAATCATTTTATGGAATTATGGGGGATAGTAATACAGCTGTTATAGAAATGGCAGCAGCTTCAGGACTCCCTCTTATTAAAGAGAGTGAGCGAAATCCAATGTTAACATCAACTTATGGTACAGGTGAACTGATAAAAGATGCAATAGAAAAGGGATGTAGAGAATTCATAGTCGGCATCGGAGGAAGTGCCACAAACGATGCAGGGACAGGAATGCTACAAGCTTTGGGATATAGTTTTTTTGATTCATCTAATAATCCAATAGATGGATGTGGAAAGAATTTGTATCGCATCAGTTACATCGATGATAGCAATGTGAATCCATACTTGAAAGATTGCAAATTTACAGTAGCTTGTGATGTTGATAATCCCTTCTATGGAATCAATGGAGCAGCTTTTGTATATGGAAAACAAAAGGGTGCTACAGATGAAATGATTAGAGAATTGGATAATGGTATGAGATCTTTTGCAAAAGTTATAGATGATAAATACAACGTTGATGTTTCCAATTTTCCAGGAGCAGGTGCTGCTGGAGGGTTAGGTGGATGTTTTTATGGAATTTTAGGTGCTGAACTTAGACCTGGTATAGAAATAATTATTGAAACAGTACAATTGGAAAAAATACTAAGAGATGCTGATTTTGTAATTACTGGTGAAGGACGTTTAGATGAACAAACTGCAATGGGAAAAACACCTGTTGGTGTAGCTAAACTTGCTAAGAAATATAATATTCCTGTAATTGCTATTTGTGGTTCAGTTGGAGATGGTTCAAATATGGTTCATGAAGCTGGAATTGATACTTTTTTTAGTATTATTAATAGGCCTGTTTCATTACAGAGTGCAATGGACAGAGACAATGCAATGTATTTTGCTGAGAATACTGCAGAACAAATATTTAGATTAATAAAAGCCATAGGTTGTAGAGGGATTAAAAATGTATCCGCTTAAGTTTAAAAGAGAGTTAAAAGAGAAGGTGTGGGGTGGAAGGAATTTACAGACTTTATTAGATATAAACCTTCCTGAAAATATATTAGTTGGTGAATCCTGGGAAGTAAGTACTCATAACAATGGTATTTCAGTTGTAAATAACGGTATTCACAGGGATATAAAATTAACAAATTTATTAGAAAATTTTGGTCCAGAGATACTTGGACAAGAAATAATATCCCGGTTTGGTAAGAAATTACCTATCTTGGTAAAGTTCCTAGATATAAACGATAAACTATCTATACAAGTACATCCAGACAATAAATATGCACTTTTAAAAGAAGGAGATTTAGGTAAGGAGGAGTCATGGTACGTAATATCTGCTTCTGATGATGCTGAAATAATTATGGGTCTAAACCAAGGGATAACTGAAAATGAATTTAAAATTGCTGTTAAAAACAGTAACTTTGATTCAGTTTTTAGAAAAGTAAAAGTTAAGGCTGGTGATTTTATAAATATTAAGCCAGGAACAGTACATGGAACTTTTAAAGGTTCAATTTTAATTTGTGAAGTTCAACAAAATTCTGATGTTACTTATAGAGTATATGATTACGACAGAAATTTTAACGGAAAAAAACGGGAGCTTCACATAGAAAAGTCTTTAGAAGTAATCAATTATAATGCAAAACTGGATTTATCAACTAATGAAGATAGAATTAAGTATAGAGTAGGGAATTCCTTTAAAGAGGATTTGGTCTCCTGTGAATTTTACAATATGAGTAAATATTTAGTTTTTGATAATTATTCTTTCGGAGTAACATCGTCATTTAGAATTATTACAATTCTTGGTGGAAATGGAATGATAAAAAATGCTGATGAAGACATAGACATTAATAAAGGAGAAACCTTACTTATACCAGCTAATTATGATCTGAATATAACTGGGGAAAGTTTGGAAATAATAATAATTTCAGTATAAAAAAAGTGCTCATAGAGCACTTTTTTTATAGTAAATCAACATCCTTAGAATAATCTATTTCAGAAAATCCAAACCCGTGAAGTTTAAGAAAGTCAGACTTATAAGTTTCAATATCCGTATTTGAAGCAAGTGTTTCTGTTGTTATAGAATCCCACTGTTTTGCTACTTCATCTTGAACATCTTCTCTCATTTCCCAGTCATCAAGTCTAATTCTGCCTTCATTATCAAGTATAACATCAGCACCGTTGTATATCTTCTCAACAAACATTCTTTGCATCTGTTCAATACAACCCTCATGAATGCCCTTCTCTTTCATTATTTTAAAAAGAAGAGAAATATATAATGGAACAACAGGAATAACAGAAGAACTTCTGGTTACTAAAGCTTTATTTACAGAAACCCATGCATTTCCATTTAAATCTTTTACATAGTCAGTTATTTCTTTTGCTGTTGCTTCAAGATGTTCCTTGGCTTTACCAATAGTTCCTTTTCTGTATACAGCCATTGTTAACTCTGGTCCAATATAGGAATATGCCAGAGTTTTAAATCCAGCTTCAAGAACATCAGCTTCTTTAAGAGCCTTAATCCAGAGCATCCAATCCTCTCCACCCATAACTTTTACAGTTGGTTCAATTTCTGATGGATCAGCTGGTTCTATGGAAACCTCAGTAACAGTTCCTTTTTCCGGATTAACTGATTTTGCTGTATATACTTCACCTAAAGGTTTTAAACAAGATTTATATAATTCTCCTGTATCAGGGTCAGGTCTTACCGGTGAAGCAAGAGAGTAAACAATCATGTCTACTTTTCCAAAAAGCTCTTTTATTCTCTCAATGGCTATTTTTCTTGTTTCATGGCTGAAAGCATCTGCGTTAATGGATTCAGCTATAAGACCTGCAGCTTGAGCTTTTTCATCAAAAGCTCTGTTATTATAATAACCTGGGGTTGCTGGTTTTTTTTCTGAGCCTTCTTTTTCAAAAGAGATATTTAAAGTACCGGCACCTGAACCAAAAGCAAGGGAAATTCTTGATGAAAGACCATATCCTGTGGACCCACCTACAACAAGAACTTTTTTAGCTCCATTGTATTTCGGTTGTGATTTTACATAATCAATCTCTTTTTGAACTGCCAAAGCACACCCTTCTGGGTGTGCACTCATGCAGATACCATTTCTAATTTTTGGTTCTACTATCATCTATTAATCCTCATATTGTTTAAAAATAAGTGATCCATTATGACCACCAAATCCTAGGGAGTCTGTTAAAACAGCTTTTATCTCCCCTTCAACACCTTTACCTTTAACATAATCAAGATCACAATCATCTGCTTCTGTTTCAAGTCCGATTGTTGCTGGATAAAAATTATCTTTTATTGCTAAAACAGAGATAATAGCTTCAATCCCACCAGCAGCACCAACACAGTGTCCAGTCATTCCTTTAGTTGATGAAACTTTCAATTTGTATGCATGTTCACCAAATGCAGTTTTTATTGCTTGAGTCTCAATAGGATCGTTTGTTGGAGTAGATGTTCCATGAGCATTTATATACTGAATCTCTTCAGGTTCCATTCCAGCATCCTTAAGAGCTAATACCATAGATCTGGCACCGCCTTCACCATCCGGTGCTGGTGCAGTTATATGTCCAGCATCACAAGTTTGGCCATAACCTACCAACTCTGCGTAAATTTTTGCACCTCTAGCCTTTGCATGCTCTAACTCTTCCAGGATAAGAATACCTGCTCCTTCTCCAATAGTAAATCCATCTCTGTCTTTGTCAAAAGGTCTACACGCAGTTTTTGGGTCTGGATTCGTTGTTAAAGCCTGAATTTTACAAAATCCATCTACAGCCATCATACTTATAGGAGCTTCCATTCCACCAGTAATTACCATATCTGTTTGACCTGCTCTAATAGACATTAATGCATTACCTATGGCATCTGTACCTGCAGCACACGCTGTTACAACAGCGTAACATGGTCCTTTTAAGCCGTGTTGAATAGCAACATTTGCAGGACCTTCGTTAAGAATTAGTTTTGGTATTGTCATAGGAGCAACATTTTTATCACTATAAATTTGTTTATATCCTTCTTCAATAATTTCAAAACCACCAATACCATTACCTAAAATTACACCGGATCTAAATGGATCAAAAGTTCCTTCTGTTAATCCAGCGTCTTCCATAGCCTCTTTTGCCGCAACACAGGCAAACTGAGTAAAACGTGCCATTTGCCTAACTGCTTTTTTATCTAAAAAATCAGTAGCCTTCCAGTCTTTAACTTCTGCTGCAACTTTTGATGGATATTTTTCACTATCAATTAGTGTTAGTGGGCCAATACCACACTCTCCAGCTTTTATTGCACTCCATGTATCTTTTACGTTTTTTGCAAGTGGGTTTACAGTTCCCATTCCAGTCACAACGACTCTTCTTTTCATTTGATATTTCCTTAAAATCAATAATTAATTTTTATATGAATAGTTTGTATACACAAATTATTCTGAAAAACAATAAATCTAAAGAGATTTATTGCTACATATTTAGACCACCATTTACACCTAAAACTTGTCCTGTAACATATTTGGACATATCAGATGCAAGGAAAAGAACAGCATTAGCAATATCATCTGCTTCTCCAAATACACCTAAAGGTATAGCTGCTTTATAATTGTTTTGAACTTCTTCAGAAAGTTTATCTGTCATCGGCGATGCAATAAAACCAGGAGCTATAGCATTAACTCTAACATTTCTGGAGCCTATTTCTTTTGCCAGAGATTTTGTTAATCCCAGAAGTCCTGCTTTTGAAGCACAATAATTTGTCTGCCCTGGATTCCCCTGAACACCAACAACTGATGACATATTAATTATAGAGCCTGTTCTTTGTTTCATCATTGATCTTGAAATTTCTCTACTCATCAAAAATGCAGATTTAAGATTTATGTTAATTACATCATCCCAATCTTTAGTTTTCATTCTCATCATCAATCCATCTCGAGTTATTCCTGCATTATTTACAAGAATATCAATTGACCCTGCATGATCTAAAATTTCCTTACATACAGAAACAACCTGATCTTCATTACTTACATCTGCCGTGTAACCATATATTTCTGTATTATTATCGGCAGCAAGTTTTTTCATTGATTCCATATCTGGATCAACTCCAAGGTCTAGATTGTATACGATAGCACCATTTTCAATAGCTTTTGTTGCAATAGCTTTTCCGATTCCTCTTGAACCACCTGTAACTAATAATTTTTTACCTTGTAAAAGTCCTGACATTTTTTACTCCTCAATTCCTTGAATATCTTCAACAGTCCCTGACGGGAAAACTTTAAATTCTTTATCAATACCAGAAAAAAGTCCCTGTAAAACTTTACCAGGACCACTCTCAAATCCTTTGGAAAAATTAGCAGATTTTATTTTTTCTTCAATAGCAATCCATCTTACCGGGCTAATAATTTGTTCACCACAAAGTTTTTTAGCATCAGCTCCACTTTTTATTAAATCTCCAGTCACATTTGAATAAATTGGCATAATTGGATCTTTAAATTCTATTGTTTCTATAAATTTCTCAAACTCTGTTTTTGCCTCTTCCAGCAATGGGCAATGAAAAGGACCAGAAACCTGAAGATGTACAACTCTTCTCGCTCCTGCTTCTTTTAATAATGGCTCAATAGCTTCCAGACTGGATTTTAAACCTGAAATTACGGTTTGAGCAGGGCTGTTATAATTTGCCATATAAACCCCATCCAATCCGGAATTTTTTATTACTGTTTCAATTTCTTCAGGCGTAAGTTTCATTACTGCAGCCATACCTGTTTCACCTTTTTTATTTTTCAAACCAAGACAAACAGATTGCATTATATCACCACGTTTTTTTACAAGTTTAAAAACATCCTGAACTGATACAACTCCGGCTGTTGCTAATGCTGCATACTCACCTAATGAGAAACCTGCTACACCCTCTGGAGTAATCCCTCTCTCCTTTAATAATACTGTAGCTGCTAGATTTACAAGAGTAATAGCAACTTGAGTATTATCAGTCTGTTTTAAATCTTCTGCAGTACCATTAAATAGTAACTCTTTTACATTTATGCCTGTCTCTTTAGTCGCAATATCGAAAAGTTCTTTAACAGCATCTGAGTTCTCATAAAAATCTGTTCCCATACCGGGGTATTGAGCTCCCTGTCCAGGATATAAAAAAACATTCATATTAATCTCCTAATATTTGATTAGGTTTGCAGCGTATGTTAATCCACCACCGAATCCCATTGTTATAATATAATCACCTCTACTGATTAAACCTTTTTCATATATTTCATTTAATGCTAAACCAATACTTGCTGAAGATGTGTTCCCGTAATCAGCTAGGTTCATGTAAAATTTCTCTTCATCAATTTTAAGACGTTTTGCTGCGGCTTTAATAATTCTGTAATTAGCCTGATGTGGAATAATCCATTTAACATCTTCAGCTTTCAGGTTATTTCTTTCAAGTATTTCTGTAAGCATTTCCGTATTTACTCTTACAGCAAAATTGTAAACAGCCTGGCCATCCATTGAAAGGCATATATCAGCTTTTTCAGGTAAAGTATTAGTTAAAGGATGTCTTGATCCACCAACCTTAACTTTTAAAGCGTCTTCACCTGTCCCATCAGCTTTAATAATAGAGTCTATAATATCGCCTTCAGAATCTGTACCTTTTGATAAAATAATTGCACCAGCACCATCACCAAATAGGCAACATGTGTTTCTATCTTCCCAGTTAACAATGGATGATAATTTTTCAGCACCCATAACAAGTATATTCTTCATTTTTCCATTATTTATAAGACCTTTGGCAACTTCAATCGCATAAGCCAAGCCTGAGCATGCAGCAACAAGATCGAAGGCACCAGCATTAACTGCACCAATTTTTCCCTGTACAACACAAGCGGTTGAAGGAAATCCCTGAAAATCTGGCGTTGTAGTTGCAACAATAATCATATCCAGCTCTTCAGCTTTAAGGTTACCTCTTTCCAAGGCAATCTTTGCTGCCTCAATAGCTATATCTGATGTTGCAGAATTTTCATCTGCTATATGTCTTGTTTTAATTCCTGTCTTGCTGACTATCCATTCGTCGGAAGTATCAACCATTTTTGATAAATCATCATTGGTAAGAATCTTTTCAGGAGCCCATGCACCAATTGATAGAATTTTAACACCCATTTAAATCTCCATTACATAGAATATTAGATTTATTTTTGACAATAAATAACTCTTTGTCAATAATCTAGATAATATTCTACCTTAATTAATATAAATGATAAAGATTTTTTTGACAAATCTTTAAATATGTTTATTTTCCAGCAGTTTATCTTGACATTTGGATAGGTACCGTTAAAATAATATCTAATAACAATTTAGTTATCTAAGGAGAAATTAATGTCAACAGTAGCTGATAAGCTTAATGAGTTAAAGCAGCGTGAAGAAATAATAAAACAAATGGGTGGAGAAGATCGTGTTAAAAATCAGCACGATAAAAATAAACTTACAGCTCGTGAGCGTTTAAATATTCTTTTTGATGAGGGAACTTTTCGTGAAATAGATATGTTTGTTAAGCATAGATCCACAAATTTTAACTTTCAGGAGGTTGAAATTCCTGCTGATGGTGTAGTTACTGGACATGGTTTAATAAATGGCCGGCCTGTTTTTGCTTACTCCCAAGATTTTACTGCACGAGGTGGTTCTTTAGGAGAAATGCATGCAGCTAAAATAACAAAAGTTCAGGATTTGGCTCTAAAGTGTGGTGTTCCTGTAGTTGGTTTAAACGATTCCGGCGGTGCTAGGGTTGAAGAGGGTATTGATGCACTTAAAGGTTATGGTGATATATTCTTTAGAAATTCAAGGGCTTCAGGTGTAATTCCTCAAATATCCTGCATAATGGGTCCATGTGCTGGAGGAGCAGTTTACTCTCCGGCAATGACAGATTTTATTTTTATGGTAAAAAAAACAAGCTATATGTTTATAACGGGACCAAGTGTTATTGAGTCCGTGACCGGGGAAAAGACTACTTTTGAAGAGTTGGGTGGTGCTGTTGTTCACAATGCAAAATCAGGAGTAGCACACTTTGCCTGTGAAAGTGATGAAGATGCTATAGAGAGTATAAGAGAACTTTTAGGATTTTTACCAAATAATAATATGGAAGAGCCTGAAGCTATTCAGTCTCAGGATGACCAACATAGAGAGTGTGAAATTCTTAACACAATAATTCCGGATGACGCTAAAGCTCCTTATGATATGAAGAAGGTCATAGAAGAGGTTCTTGATGATGGTTACTTTTACGAAGTTCAGGAACTTTTTGCTGAAAATGCTATTGTTGGTTATGGTAGATTAGATGGAAAAGTTGTTGGAATAGTTGCTAATCAACCAATGTTTTTGGCTGGATGTCTTGATATTGATGCTTCAGATAAAATGACAAGATTTATCAGAACATGTGACGCATATAATATACCTCTTGTAACTTTTGTAGATGTACCAGGGTTTTTACCAGGTGTTAATCAGGAACATAATGGAATAATTAGACATGGTGCAAAAATGCTCTGGGCATATTCCGAAGCAACAGTTCCAAAACTTACAGTGGTTACAAGAAAAAATTATGGCGGTTCTTATATTGCAATGAGCTCTGCTCATCTTGGTGCTGATATGGTTTTTGCATGGCCATCATCCGAAATTGCAGTTATGGGAGCAAAAGGGGCTGTTGGTATAATAGCTTCTTATAAAAAGGCGATTTCTGCCGCTGCAGAAGAGGATAAACAAGCGGTTATAGATGCAAAAATAGCTGAATATGAAGCAGCATTTAACACGCCATACATAGCTGCTGAAAGAGGTTATATCGATGCTGTTATTAATCCTTCTGAAACTAGAAAAAGATTGGTAGATGCATTAAATATATTAAAAACGAAAAGGGAAGCACTGCCTCCTAAAAAACATGGAAATATACCATTATAGGATTATAAAATGGATTTAAAAGCCAGGAAAAAACAGGCTGCTATTATGGCAGTATTAGCTTTTCTTGAAGAAGAAGAGAATACAAAACAGAGTGTGAGTAGTTGGACAAGATCAGGGCGAGAGATGATTATGAAAAACCGTCTGATGGTTCAAACGAAAATTTTTAAATAGAGTTTAGGAGATAGACACAATGAATTTTGATAAACACGGCGTATTAAATATGACAGAGATGAACTATGACGGAGATAGGCCTAAAGCTGCTAATCCTGTAAAAGTTCAGGATGTTTCTTTTAGAGATGGTCATCAATCAATTTTTGCAACTAGAGGTCGTACAGAAGATATGATCCCTGTTGCAGAGATGATGGATGAGATCGGTTTTCACTCATTGGAAATGTGGGGTGGAGCTACATTTGATGTAATGCACCGTTTTTTAAATGAAGACCCATGGCAAAGAATTAAGACTTTAAGAGAACACGCACCAAAAACACCATTCTCAATGCTGTTAAGAGGGCAGAATCTTGTAGGTTATAGAAACTATGCTGATGATGTGGTTGAAACTTTTATTCACAGAGCAGCTGAAAACGGAATTGATATATTCAGAATGTTCGATGCATTACATGATTTTAGAAATTTTGAAACAGCGATTAAAGCTATTAAAGCAAACGGGAAGCACTTTCAGGGAACACTTTGCTACACTTTAACTGAGTTAAGACTTGGTGGTGATGTATATAATATGGATTTCTATCTTAAGAAAGCAAAAGATCTCGTTGAACTTGGTGCGGATTCAATATGTATTAAGGATATGGCTGGTTTGCTAGCTCCATATGATGCCTATAATCTTGTTAAAGCTTTAAAGGAGCAATCTGACACACCTATACATTTACACTCTCACTTTACATCTGGAATGGCTGATTTAACACTTTTGAAAGCTATAGAAGCTGGAGTTGATATTATTGATACTTGTATGGCTCCTTATGCATACAGAACCTCTCATCCTGCTATCGAGCCATTGGTGGTAACTCTAATGGGTACTGATAGGGATACAGGTTTTGACATTAAAAAGCTTGCTGAAATAAGTAAAGAGATGGAAAAATACACTCCTAAATATATGCACTTAATGGATAATACTAAACTGGCTATAACGGATACTGATGTTATACTTCATCAAACCCCAGGTGGAATGTTGTCTAATCTTGTAAATCAGTTAAAAGCAATGGGAGCAATTGATAAGCTAGATGAAGTTTTTGAGACTCTACCAAAGGTTAGAAAGAAATTAGGTCAAATCCCTCTTGTTACACCAACTTCTCAAATTGTTGGTACACAAACTGTAAATAATGTGTTGTTTGATAAGGATGGAGAGGAATTTACTCAAATAACAGAGCAAGTAAAAGATCTGTGCTACGGTCTATATGGTAAGACAGAGTTACCAATCGATCCGGAAGTTCAGAAGAAAGCATTAAAAGGTTATCCAAGAGGAGAACAACCTATTACATGCAGACCTGCTGATATCCTTGAACCGGAAATGCCAGCAGTAAAAGAAGCTTTCTCAGAAGTTGCTAAGGATTTAGATGATGTAGTTCTATGTGCTCTATACCCGATTACTGGAAAAAGATTTTTAAAATGGAAGCATGGTATGGAAGAAGCCCCTGCTGATGTAAAACCTAAAACAATGGAAGAAGTTGAGAGAGAACGAGAACTTATTGCTAAAGCAGTAAGTGGGGAATTAAAAGAGAAAGGTGATGCAGAGGTTCCGTCTAATGCAAGAACTTTTGATGTTTATGTTGAAGGGGAACATTTTAGTGTACAGGTTGCAGTACCAAAAGCAGGTGGGAATTCAGCTAAAGCAGCTCCTAAAAAGAAGAAAGCAACTGTAGTTGCTGATCCTAAATCAATTGTAGCACCAATTCCGGGTATGATTGTTGAATTTAAGAAGCAAGTAGGGGATGAAGTTAAAAAAGGAGATGTTGTTGTGGTTTTAGAAGCAATGAAAATGATGAACAATCTCGAAGCAGCAACAGATGGTGTTATTAAAGAGATCTTGTTTGATACAGCAGATAGTGTTGGAAAAGGTGATGTATTGGTAATAATTGAATAAGTAAGTTTCTAATTTCTATAGAAAGGTTGCCTGTATAATACAGCAACCTTTTTTTATAAAAAAAAATTAATATTTTTATTTAAAAAATATTTTTTATTAGTTGACAAAAAAAAACAGGCTTGTTATATTCATCGAGCGTTGCAGAAACAACTCTTGCAGAGAGTTATCTGAAACAGAGAATCTTAAGTTAAACAGTTTAAAACTGGTTAACCACTAAGTACTGTAAACTGAGT
>QKAW01000020.1 GCA_003247135.1 Spirochaetales bacterium
TCATTTCTTAATTTATCTATATTTGGTGTTTTTACAAAATTTGCACCATAGCATCCAAGATAATCAGCTCTTAACTGATCAGCCATTACTAAAAGTATATTCTGTTTCAATTATTTTTCCTTTACAACTTATATTAGTTATATTAGTTTCGCACGGTATATTTTACAAAAATAGTATGAATCCTATTATTATGTGTACTGGATGTGTATAATTTGATAACAAAAAATCTATATTGCCAAATATACTGATTAGTTTAATAATAAATGTATTTAAGGGGATAAAATGAAACGCTTCCTGACAAATCTCAGTTTACAGATACAGATAACATCACTTTTTTTACTTTTCATACTTATTCCACTATTGGTAATAAGTTTATTATCCTATAGAAAATCCGCAGAGACATTAACAACCAAAATAAGTGAATCTAATCTAAATACACTTATTCAGATAGGAACAAATCTGGATCTTACCCTAAGAGATATTAACAGTGTTTCCCTCTATCTTCCGTTTAATAAAGAAATTAGGGATTTTTATGATTTAGAAAGAGGTGAAATTCAGACAAACCCAACTATTTACCACCCATTAAGTACACTTTTCTTTAAAAAATCATATTATAAATCCGTATATCTTGAGACCAATAATGGTCATTCTATAGACTCTATAGGCTCTATTAATATAATAGATAATAAATTTTATATAATGGCTGATAATTTAAATGGGGGGCATTTCTGGTTTAAGAATACTATTAAATATAACAACATATCCGATATTACCGTATTCTCTTTTATGAGGGTTTACAATGATATTTATACTCTTAAGCCATTAGGTTATATAAAAGTAAATATAGGTACAGAGTTCTTTCTTGAGATGATGAACCAGGCTTCTGTTGGAACTGAAAGTACATGTGTTTTATTAGACTCAAATGGAGAAAAATTACTTAATGCAGGTAAAAATATTTCTTTTGAACAAAATGAAATTTTAAAAGAACTATCAACAAACCTTGATATAAAGCATTTCTCAAGTGGTTATTTTCATAATTATAAAAGCACAGAAGATTATCTGGTTTCATGGTATAAGCTAAAAGAAGTAGATTGGGTTCTTATTAATATAATTCCAAGAAAAGATCTATTAAAGGATAATAATCTGATAAAACAGTACATAATTATAATTATGTTATTCTGTTTCCTAATACTTGCCCCACTAGCAGCACTATTTACATCCAAAACATTAAAACCAATAAAAGTTATGACTTCCCTAATGGAGAACATACATGATGAAGATTTTGGTGTTCAATTAGATGTAGAAGGAAATAATGAGATTGCAACACTGGGGAGGAGGTTCAACAGAATGTCTACACGATTAAAAACCCTGGTAGAACAGGAGTATCTATCCAGAATAAAACTTCAATCTGCTGAACTTCAAGCTTTACAAGAGCAAATTAATCCTCACTTTTTATATAATACTCTAGATACAATATGCTGGATGTGTAGAATAAATAAGGATTTTGAAACTGCAGAATTAGTTGAAGCTCTCTCTTCAATGTTTAGGCTAAGTTTAAATAATGGAAATGACGTAACAAGTGTAGGTAAAGAGGTTGAGCATCTTAAAAATTACTATATCATTCAGTCAAAGCGATATATGAATGTTATTGAATTCCATTTACATGAAAATGAAGATCTACAATATTATCAAACTTCAAAAATGACTCTTCAACCATTGGTTGAGAACTCTATTAAGCATGGTATAGAACCAACAGGAAAAAATGGTCGTATCGATGTTTATATTTATAAAGAGTTTAATAATCTTATATTTGAAGTAAGAGATAATGGATTAGGATTTGACACAAAATTAATGTATGGATATTTAACTAATACTTCAAATAGTTATGATAATAAAGGTTTTGCAATTAAAAATGTACATGAAAGAATAAAATTACTATATGGAGATGGCTTTGGACTTGAATTCTATAATAATGATATTCAAGGAGCAATAGTTAAGGTTATACAACCATTAATTGATATAAGGAAGGATATATAATGTACAATCTTTTAATAGTCGATGATGAATTAACAATAAGAAATGGTTTAATTCACACTATTGACTGGAAAGCTCTTGGAATAAGTGTAGCAGGTGATGTACGTCATGGTGCAGAAGCTCTTGAATTTGTGAAAAATAACAGTGTTCACATAGTAATTACAGATTTAAGAATGCCAATAATGGATGGAATGGAGTTAACTGAAAACCTTCATGCCCTGTACCCAGATATAAAAATTGTTATTCTAAGCGGGCATGAAGATTTTGAAATAGCAAGAAAAGCAATTAAAAATAATGTACAGGACTATTTATTAAAACCATTTTCATTAAATAAACTAGAAAATTTAATGGTTTCATTATGCAAAGATCTTGATAAAATGTATAGAAATAGAGAAGAGTCGAGAATAAATGACCAATTACTATCTAATACACTATTCGATTTAAGGAATAGTCTATTTATTCAAACCTATTGTAAGACATCTCTAAAAGAAGATGATATTAAATCCATAGAAAAACTTGGATTACCTACCAACCCATCACTATATTACATTGCGGTTTGTGAATTTGAGAATAATATTGATACAGATATTGAAGAGTTAATAAGAATATCAAGACTTCTAGATGAAAAATATAAAGTAAACAAAGAAGTAATACCATTTATCAATATAAAAAATCAGATAGTAGTTTATTTGAACAAAGATTTCTCACCAGAAAGTTTATTGTTGGAAATAAATAATATTTATGATAAATGTGTTTATATAGGAGTTGGTTCAGTTATTAATGAGTGGAATGATTTAAAAAAATCCTATAATGAAGCTCTATTAACTTATAAAGCTCGACCTTTTATGGGATTCTCCTCAATTCTTGAATATGAAAATCTTCCAGATGTATATAAGCTGGAGAGCAATTCTATTAAGAGCTTAACTGCGGAAACAGATACTATAATAATAGAATTATCTGATTATATAATTAAATCAAATCTTAGTAAAAGTCTTGAATGTCTTGGCAAACTTTCTGCCAACTTTTCAAAATCCTTTCTAGATTTTAAAATCTATAAACAGGAATTGGTAAAAGTTATAGTTATATCTGCATACTATTTAAAAAGGCATGGAGTAGATATAGAAGAAAAATTAAATACATACTCTACACTGCTTGATTCAACATCAGAATTACATAATATTCAGGAAGTAGAGAGGTGGTCTAGACAGATTGTAAATAATCTTTGTAATAAAGTAAATTTAAATAATAAAGTTACGTGTAAACCATTGGTAAAAAAAGCATTATGTTACATGGAGAATAATTACAAAACCCAACTTAGAATTGATGAAGTAGCTGATCACCTACTTATTACTCCTAATTATTTAAGCAGGATCTTAAAAGAGGAAACTGGTTTAAGTTTTTTAAACTGGCTAAACCAATACAGAGTTAAACAATCTGAAAAACTATTAAGTGATCCTACAATGAAAATTTACGAAATTTCCGATATGGTAGGATTCACAGATTATAGATATTTCAATAAGGTTTTTAAAAAATTTAAAAAAATATCACCTAGAGAATTCAGAAATAATTCACTTGTATAATTTATTTATGAGATTTTATCCTCAATAACTGGATTATCAGGATTATTCAAATCCCAGTCTCTTGAGCAGAGAAGTAGATAGTGTTCTGCTGGTAGAGCATTCCAGAACTTATCAGGATAGAGCCAGATTTCTCTCTTCTTCCATTTTTTTGCTTCCATTGGACCTCTTAAAATATCTGCATCACCCCCTGACGAGATATTTGTATGCTCTTTTTTTACACTCAGTAGTTTTTTACCATCTATCCTGCAAAAAACAACCTCACCTGTTACTTTCAGACCAAAACCCTCGGGATTATTGCCAAATGGTGTACCGGAATAGAGTTGAAATTCACTTGCTGTATTATTATGAATCCACTCTCTGTTCTCTTGTAAAAACCTATATGTATCCTCTGCTGCCAAATCATCAGTACCAGGTAGACCAAATATCATTAATGCCTGATTCCTTATGCCTGCCTCTGATGAATCTTTTAAAACTCTGGCCACTTCATCGGGATTTGTTCCTTTTTTAGCAATCTCCAAAAGTCTTGCATTCCCTGACTCAACTCCCCAACTTATCCATCGACACCCGGATTTTGCAATAAGTTTCATAATTTCCAAAGTCATATCCTCTGCTGGTCTTCCCATAAATGTATAACGAACAGGAAGCCCTCTTTTTATCAGCTCATTTGCAAAAGGTTCCAGAAATGATGCATCAAGGTATTGATCGGTTATATAAAAATATCTTGCTCCATACTCTTTTAAGTACTTTTCTAACATTTCAACGGCATCTATCGGACTTAAACACCTATATTTTCCAAAAGAGAAGTTATGAGCACAAAACCTGCACCTTCTCCACTTACAACCTCTTGAAAACTGTACAGGAAGAACAGGTTCCGGATTAAAATATGACTTTAAATCAGCCCATGAAAAATCCGGGTTACTCAGTTTTTCCATTGAGATTGCCTGAGGAGGCAGTTCTTGTAAAACATCTGAATCTCTTCTTCTGTATAGACCGGGAATCTGAGATTCTGCACCATCCCGGATAAATGCTTCTATGGATATTTCCCCTTCACCGGTAAATACCCCATCAATCCATAATGCTCGATAAAGCAATTCAGATGGATTTACAACTAAAACCGATGCTCCACCTAAGTATATACTGACATCTCTACTATTTTTTAACCATCTTGAGAAGCCTAAAGTAAACAGAAGTTGGTCAGGGAATAGGCATGAAAACATTACAATACTACTACTTTGTGTAAAATTTTCAGCAAGTATACTAAATAGTTTTGATAAATCTTCACTTAGTATTCCCTTATTTAGCCAGACTCTAACACTATCTAAAAAGTAGTCAGACTCCTTTTTTACAGATTGATTTATATGTAATAGAGGTTCGTAGTAATCTCTTGAAAATGGACCAGATTCTCCATGTGTAAAACTCTGATATTGAACAAATTCACTATTTTGATCAATTATATAGTTCCAGTAATTAATATTGAAGTCTTGAACTTTTATTTTACCAGGTCCAAAAACAGAATCAATATGTGCCTTTAAAAAAGAGACACCAAGTGGTACACTTGTTGCAGATGCAGCAGGTGGAAAAACTAGATCAATCATGGATGACAATCACTCCTTAAAATCTCAGTAAGAGATTAATAGAAATGAAATATCACATACTATATATGTATGTCAATAATCCATTCCATCCAACATTTTATTTAAATATATTTCTACTTATACAACACGAATATTTGTAAATTACATTCCGTTATAGATTATAATTATCTATATAAGAAGAAGGAGATATAAATGATAAAATATGGATTTGAAAAACAGTTAAATTTAGATATTGATACAAGCTTGCAAATAGTAACAGAAAGGTTGAAAGACCAGGGGTTTGGTATAGTTAGTAAAATAGACATGAGTGAAAAATTCAAGGAAAAACTTGGAATTGATTACAAGAAATATATTATTCTAGGTGCATGTAGCCCCAAGGATGCGTATAACTCCGTACTAGCTGAGGAAAACATTGGTCTATTACTGCCATGCAATGTAATATTGTATGAAAAAGATGGTGGTACAATGGTATCAATAATAAAGCCTACAGTTGCTATGGCCTCAGTTGTCAATGATGAGTTATCAAAAATAGCTCCTCTAATTGAGGAAAGATTAAAAAAAGTTATAGATTCTGTTAGATAATAAAATAAAATTCAAAAAAATCTTAACCTCACTTTTCAATTAAAATCATACCATTTGGCATATATATATAAAATCAAAACAACCTTATCTTTAATTAACTGGAATTTCAAAAGATATAAAATAACAGACAACCTTTATTTTTATCGGGAGGAGAAAAAATGAAACAAAAAAAGAGTAGGATTGTTTTCATTACATTTTTATTAACTATTCTGTCACTGATAAGTTCTTGTGCAACAGTTCCACAAAAAAGTGAGGTTGCCCAAGAAATTAGTGTTGAACAATCAACAACAACTAAAAGTAGTTCAAATGAAATCAAGCAAGATGATACAGCTGCTATTGATGCTCAGTCTAAGGCTTTAAAAGCAAAAGAAGAGGCAATAGAGGTAAAAGCGCCCAAAGCTGCAACTAAAGAGTTTAATGAAGGAGAAGAGTCTCTCCTAAGTGGAACTGAATTATTAAAAAACAAGAAATTCAAGGATTCGGAGCAGCAATTTAATAGTGCAATTGAATCATATAAAAGATCTATAAAAGTTGCCAATGAACAGAAATTACTAGCTCTAGCAGCAATAGCTGAAGCAGATACAGCAATAAAACAGACAGAGATTAATGCAGATAATGCAATTTCAGAAGGATTAGAGGAGGAGTTATGAAAAATCAGTTATTCAAAAAGATTCTTGTATCATTTTTACTATTTATATCTGTAGGTATTGTTTCCGGTCAATCATTAAAAGATAACCCGGACTATAGAAAATCAGTAGAACTTAAAAGATTAAGTGAAGTAGCTTATGAAGATGGAGACTATTCAGAATCCACCAGACTTGCAAATGAATCTGTAATTTATGCACAAAAATCAGACCAGTGGATTGCCATGATGTTAAGTAAGTACAGAGCCAACTCAGCTTTAAAAAAAGCAAAAACTAGGATAGTCTCTATTACTAGACTTAAAACAAATATAAATTTCCCTGAAGCTTTGGAAGAGGGAAAAGAGTTGTATGATCAGGCAAATAGTCTCTATACGGATGAAAATTACACAGATAGCTACCCGTTAGCATTACAAGCTATTGAAGTTATGAAAAAAATTGAGTATGTAACAAAAAAATCAATTCTACCTGCTGCTTACCTAGTTATGGATGTTCCAGGAGATGAGGACTCTCTATCTAAAATCTCGGGCTATGAGTTTGTATTTGGAGACATTTCACAGTGGAAAGAGATATATAAGGCCAATAAAGATATTCTTCCACAATCAGAAAACCCGGACTTAATCGTTCCAGGAATGGTATTAAAAATTCCATCTTTAAATGGTGAAGAGAGATACGGAACTTGGATAAAGGATTCTATACAATAAAAAAAGGGCTGATATTATTCAGCCCTTAACTACCCTTTTACAACACCTGCAGTAAACCCAGCTAAGAGTTATCAATTAATTGTTTTATCTGATAAAAATAGTTCCTAATAGTTATTAGGAACCAATCGCAATAATTTTTCTATATACTATTGATAATTAATAATCCACTCAATTTCCATGGATTTATTTTCAAGATTAAATGTCTCTTTTTCGAACTTTAATAATGTATTTAACTGTCCAACAGGAGTAGAATATTCCCCATTCTTTAAATTCTGATCTATAAACACTCTATCCAAACCTAAAACTATTAAACTCTTTACAGAACCTGATTTAAATAAAGTTTTCTCATTTTCAAGTTCTATATTATTTGAAAATGTAGCAAATTCCATCTCAATCTTTTTTAAGTTGCATATCTCCACATAATCAAAATCTAAAATTATTCTACACTTTAATGTATTTGGCTTAACTTCATAAATTATAGTTGCTTTAATTCCATCAAATTCTCTAGGGCTGTTTTCTCCTAATTGAGCAAGTTTTGATAGATTACACTCAATAATAAGCTCTCGATTATTCTCATAATTAATATTGTCTTTAATATTTTCATAATAGACAATTGGCATAGCTTCTATTCCATTATTTAAAATTAGTTTAGGTATAAGGTTAGGATGCACTGAATTAGCTGATGTTGTAAAAACATCAAACTCGTTAGGGATTGGTAGATATGGAGTTTCTCGATAATACTTTTCAGAACCATTTATAAAAGGAATGGTTATAACGTGATCTCTGTCTCTAATTATGTAGAGATTTCTACTGTATATATTACTGGAAAATTCAAACTTTGAGTAAATTGGTAATAAATTCTTGAATTTATCTAATTTCTTTAAAGGTTCTGTTTTAGAAAAACCTATGGATTTCCAATATTCATAGCTGTGAATATATTGCAATGGTAGACTTAAATTCTCTCCAAGGATTCTGTTTTTATTTCTGTAATCATCTGTTTTCCGGCCATCATTCCACATATTTAAGGATGAGATCTTTTTATTTATCCAAAAGCTACAAAATCTTTCCATTGATCTGTAGCAAAAATTATATGCTAACTCCATCTCATTCTTGGTTAAAATACCCAATAAAGCCCCTATTGATAGAACTTCCATTGTAGCAGAATCCCCATAGGCACCAATACTTCGACCATAAGAGAATCCTTTTCCCTCAATATTTGATAATTGTAGAAAAATACTACACGACTTTTTTAGCATTGTTATCAATTTCTGGGGAATATTACACCCTGTATCATATAACATCGAACAAATTTCACCAGGAATAAGTATACTATACCTATCGAACCTTCCGTGACCTTCTGTCTCGTCCATAAAACTAAATTCACCAGAATATAGATCTACGTGGTGTAATAGTTTTTCTAATAGCCGATCACTCCAGTTCTCAGTCTCAAACCCAAGTAACTCCCTATACTTTGCAATACCAAATGCAACTCCATAATAATTTGTTGGTTTATTAATTAGACCAAGATCATCAGTGTTTACAAAAGTTCTCCAATCCAGTTTCCTCTTAAAAAGTGCTAAAGAACTTTCACTTACTACTTCATTAAGTAATTTTTTAGAATTTAATCTATGTAATGCAATAATACAGTTTAATATTCCCCAAGTCTCATACTCTCTTTGAGCCATTAAATCAATTATCTCAGTTAATTTTCTACCCACTTGAACTCTCTGCTGAGAATCATCAGACATTAACTCATAAACTAATGAACATGCATTTACAACTTTTCCTTCAACAAACTGACTTTTGGGATTAAAACCATTTACCCCTTCAATCTCCAGATCAAGTTTTTTTTCGTATATTCTGTCAAAATAGAATTTTAAGTGTGACAATAAATCATTATTTATAATATCATCCATATTTTTCACTATTAACCTCCAGGAAATAATTAAATAACTCCATTTTTTTAAATAAAGTCTTGCCTGCAAGGAGTAAAAACATCAAATAAAACACCTTTTTCCAAGCATATACAACCATGAAGAATGTCTCGTTCTTTTAATAGGGTATCACCTTTTGAAACTATTTTAGTCTCATCACCTATAGAAAATTCAAATTTACCCTCTAGAACATAGGTTAACTGAATATGGGGGTGTGAGTGCATAGCACCAACCGCACCTTTTTCAAAATAAACTTCTACACCCATTATCTCATCACAGTATGCTAAAACTTTTCTCTTTATACCGTTGTCTAAATCCTGAATTTCTACACTATCATTATAAATTATCATAAAATTCCTCCTTGTTTGTTTTTATTACTGTTTGCATTTCAAATTTGACTTTTTTACTAAAACATCGAATAACTAAGGTTTCTCTATGCTTTATGGATGGATTATCAAAACTTTTACATAGATAGATCTCTTTATTTAATATATTAAAATTTGTCACAAAGTTTATTTCTCCATCATTAAAATACAGTGAAAGAGAACTGGATTGAGGTATTACTTTTTTAATTTCGCAAAGATTTTCGTATCCGTTATCAGAGTATAATTGTCCACAATCAATTAACTCAAAGTTTCCTTTAAAATTCATATCAAAATGCAACACATAATCAATACTCTGTTCATTTTGACATTCTACATAAAATATATCACTCAAAATATTTTCTTTTATATAAAGTTCTCTTTTTAAAATAGTTCCATAGTATGCATCAAAAACTTCTGCGGATATCCCATTACTAGTATAAGATTTAATAATACTGTTTTCTGTATAATTTTGATCTTTTCCACCAACTATAACGGTATTGTGGGATAGACTTTTTTTAAACCAGGAGTCATAGAGTTTTGATCCATATCCTGGATTTGAAAGATCCCTTAATATAACTCTATCTTTTATTGTTAACTCAATATTCAACAAGTCAAAATGTGCATGACTTTGTGATTTGTGGGCAAATTTAAAAAAGAGATTATAATATTTGTTTTTAAGTAAAGCAAAGCCTGAGTCTCTATATATTATGCTTTTCTTATCTGAATTTAATATTTCATTCTGTTTATTCTTTTTATCATTGAAAATATAATAGTATATACTTTTATTTCTAATATAAATGGGCTCACAAAGTGGAAGATTTGCTCTTTTTAATTGAGATGTATTAATTTTATCTGTCAAGTGATCTATTTCAATGTCATTGAAAATAACCTTTGCTAAATCGTATAGATATGAGTATGTTTTTAAACTAATATTTGGCCAACCATCATTTGGGTTTGGAAAAATCAGGTTATCAAAAGCTAAATTATATACAGAAAGTAACATCTTTTTTGCTCTCTCTTTTATACTCTCAACATTATAACTGTATATTTTAGCTATATATAAAAAATTTAAGATTCCTTCCAAAGCAAAAAAATGGTAGTGTATTGAACCTTCATACCATAGGTTATCCTTAGTCAAACCTTTATCTAACTGTTTTATTAAGCCAAACTCAGAATTTACTGTACTTTCAATAAATGATTGATTATTTAAATAGAGACCTGCAGAACCTACAGCTGAATTCATCCAACAGATAATATTATGATATGCTGATCTTTGATTATATAAAAAATTAGCTACATCCAGTACAAAGTTGTTTAATATTTCTTTATCTTTTGAATCTAAATCTTTTTTAATCATCTCAAGTATATTAATTAGAGTAAGAAGCATTATCGCTTCATTTAAACCTTGTGGCATAATTTTACCGTAACCTGTAACACCATTTTCCACAGGATTTACTTTATCTTTTGCATGTATTTCAAAAGATGAGTAATTATCTGCATAAAAATTTAGTATTACCAACACTGAGTCCAGATATAAATGATCATTTTCAATGTTATACAAAAGAGCTGCTTTATATGCTACTTCAAAAGCTTTAAAACGATACAAATAGATCCAGGCTCTATCTCTCTTTTCATCTTCATATACCTTCCCGCATATAGTACATTTATGTTTTTTAGAAGATTTTAGATCAAATTCAATTTGACCTCCATCTTCTTCGCAAAAGTAGTTGTGTCCCCAACCGCTTAACTTTTCTGGATCATCACTAAAATTTGTACAAAAAGTTAAAACTTCACTTTTCAACTCTGTTATTATAGATTTGTCTTCATAAAAATTCTCATTTAAAAACCTATGATTCTCAATGTTGTTGTAAAAAACCATTTAACCTCCAGACTAAACAAATTTCAGGAAAAAATTAAACTGAATAGGGTTATTTATTGAATAATTAAAATAAATAACCCTGATATTTTATTTAAGTCTGTTATACGCTGACTGTTGAGTATCAACAAGAGTTTTTAAACCATAATCATTTAATGTATTAACAAATTCTTCCCATGTTTTATCAACATCTTCTGCACCTAGAAGCCACTTAATCTTGATTTCATCGACATAAGTTTTAATATTGATATGAACTTTGTCATAGGCCTCTTTCTCAGCGGGAGTTAATGCCAGAACTGGGTATGGTGACTGAATATACCCATTATCCATATACATCTCCATTCCAAGTTTTGCATCTGGTGTTAACCATTGTCTCTCATATTCAAAATCTTGATAAAAACCTTTAGGAATTTGAGCTCCTATATTCCATAACTGATCAGTTACGTTAGTAGTAGAGTTAAGTATTTCCGACTTAAAAACCGGTTTACCATCAATCATATCATATTGTAGACCTTCGATACCAAAATTAGACAATCTACGACCTGCTTCAGTAAACCAGAAGTTCATATATTTCATAGTCTCAATTTTATGCTTATTTGTAGAAGACATTGCCCAACCATCTGGTTTATATGGTGTTCTTGCAAATTCTTCAATCTGTTTACCTTTTGTGTTAACTGGTGGAGCCATTGTTACAAGTTTAAATCCAGGAACCTGTTTAGATAGTTTCTGATTATATCCTAAAGTACTTCCAAACCAGTCGTGTGTTGCTCCACCAGTATTGTTTCCAAAAAGAATATCTCTAGATTTTTTGCCTCTAGTTAATACTTCAGAATCAATTAACCCCTCTTTATACCATTTTGCCAAATTTTTAATACCCTCTTTAAATTCTTCTTGTACAAATGAGTATTTTACCTTGCCATTTTCTACATAAAATTCTTCCGAGTGTCCTCCCCATAATGTAACCAGTCTAAAAACTTCAGCCGCACCGGTTGCTCTATCAAAATATGGGATTTCATCATCTTTGCCATTGCCATTTGGATCTCTCTCTTTAAATGCTTTTAAAACATTGTAAAAATCATCAACATTTTTTGGAACTTCCAAATTAAGAGCATCAAGCCAATCTTGTCTAATAAAATAACCACCAGCTGCTGTACCATCAGCAATATAAGGGATGAAATATATATTCCCATCAGGTGCTGTAATATAATTTCTCAAAGATGGCATTGCATCCAATACTTTTTTAATATCTGGTGCATACATATCAATTAAATCATTTAATGGTTCAAATGCTCCTTCCATTCCATAAGTCATAAAATGATCACGACCTGCATCAAGCCCTATAATGTCTGCAAGCTGACCTGTTGCAAGATGAATCTGGAAAGATTCTATACTACTGGTAGAATTTTGTGGCGCTACTGACTCAAGGTAAACATTTGTCATTTTTCTAGCTTCTTGCTCTACCGGCCAATCCTCTTTATAAACTATACTGTTTCTGGCATGAAACCAAATCTTCAAATTTAAAGGTTCTGCTGTAATCTGATACGGATTATTTGCACTCCCCTCAAAAACCGTTACAGTTTCTGAACCCTCTTTATCTCCCTTAGCCATGACTGAAGATAATGATAATAGTAATAATGTACCTACGAATAAAATACGAGCTAATTTATTAGTCATCGTGTCCTCCTGTTTTTTTATATAATTAATGGTATACACCATAAATTGACAAATGCTATTAATTACCCTTTCACTGAACCGACCATTGCGCCCTTAGTAAAATGTTTTTGAAGATAAGGGTATGCAATCAGAACCGGGATAATAGAGACAATAATTGTTGCATACATAAATGTCTCTTTTGAGAAAGATAGTGCTGTTACAACATCCATCCCCTCTTCATTCATAGACATTTCAACAATTAATTTTTTTAGAATAACTTGTAAAGGAACTTTCTTTTCATCAGTTAGTAGTAACATTGACCAAAAATACCCATTCCATCGACTTACTGCATAAAAAAGACCTATCGTTGCCATAGATGCTTTTGAAATTGGAATATATATTCTTGTTAATATATACCAATCACCTGCTCCATCTATCTGTGCTGCTTCTTCCAGTGACTCTGGAATTGATTGAAAAAATGTACGCATCAAAATAACATTAAAAGTTGTTATACCAAAAGCTATCAATATTCCAAACCTTGAATTCAGAAGATGTAAATCTCTAAGATTAAGATAAAATGGAATCATTCCTGCATTAAACCACATTGAAAATGCAATAAAAAAGCTAATTTGACCTCTACCTTTCAATCTCTTTTTTGACAGAGGATATGCCCCCAATATTGTTAAAGAAAGATTAACAATTGTACCAAATATTGTGTAATAGAAGGTATTTGCATAAGCTAACCACAATGATTTTTCTTCAAATACTTTTTTGTATGCAGTCAGTGTAAACTCTTTTGGAAATAAGATTACCCTACCGGTTGTCACTGCATCCCCAGAACTAAATGATGATGATAAAACATAAATAAATGGATACAGAGCTGCTGCACCTACTAATCCTACAATAATATAAATTACAATCTGACTAATCTTTTCTGACTTTGAATAGATCATGTTCTCCTCCTACCACAAACTCGTTTCTGAAACTTTTCTACTAATTTTATTAGCACTAAATACAAGGGTAAAAGCAACAACAGCATTAAATAATCCAGCTGCAGTAGCTAAACCATACTCACCACCCTGAATTCCTGCTCTATAAATATAAGTATTTAAAATATCTGCCGTTTCATATGTTGCGGGATTGTATAGAAGAATTACGGTCTCATACCCAACGTCTAATAATTTTCCGATTCTCATGATGAGCATAATAATAATAGTAGGAGCGATTCCCGGGAGAGTAATACTTATAAGTTTTCTTAATTTACCAGCACCATCAATAACAGCAGCTTCGTAAAGTTGAGGATCAATACTACCCAATGCTGCAATATATATAATTGCTGCAAAACCAGCCTCTTTCCAAACATTCATAGTTATGTAGATAGTTCTAAAATATTCAGGTTTAATAAGAAAGTATATTTTCTCAGCACCAAACTTTGCTATTAAAATATTAATAAGACCATTACTAGGAGCTAAAAAGTTTACAACAATACCAGCTATAACAACTGCTGAAATAAAGTGAGGAAGGTATGTCATTGTTTGAATTGTACTTTTATACCATTTTGTGTTCACTTCATTTAGAAGTAGAGCTAAAATTATTGGAATAGGAAAACCAATTAATAGACTGTAGAAACTTAGTAAAAAAGTATTTTTTAAGCTTCTTAGAAAGTAAGGACTTTTCATAAACGTAATGAAATTCTCAAAACCAACCCATGGACTGCCTGAAAAACCTTTCCATAAACTATAATCTTTAAAAGCTATTAAAAGACCATACATTGGTTTGTACAAAAAGACTAAATACCAGGCAATAAAAGGTATAAGCATTAAGTATAGTATTTTATTAACAGTAAAGTTTTTTCTAATTCTTACTAGTGACGAAACATTATAAGATTTATCAAGACTCATATAACGACTCCTTTTTTGTTTGATCTACAATATTATTGAGTCTGTAAATAAAATCTGTATATAATCTATTTTTTACAATTACATCAAATTTTGTCATATAATTTTTAATGATAATAAATAGTATTTTTTATTATTAAAGGTATAATTTTAGTGCTATTTTTTAACTAGACAAAAAATGGTGATACCTTATACTCTTTTATCGTTATATACTTTAATTAATAAATTTGAGGTATAAAAATTGAATAAATTTTACAAACGATTATTACTGGCCTTTGTGTCTATTACATTTGGATACTCTTTTATTTTTCTTGGTTTCTATCTATATAATTCCAATAATCATGAAAAAAAGATATTAAATCATAAAAATGAAGTTTTTATTTCACAAATAAAAACTAGTATTGATTCAAAATTTATCATGGCAAAAAATGTCATCAGTTTTTTACGTCATAGTGAGTATTTAAAAAGTTATGGAGAGAGTGTAGATATAAACTACTATGCTTCATACAAACTAAAGGAGACTCTAACCCAGAGTCAAGCAAGTTTTTCTGAACTTGGTTATATAATTAGTATCTTAAAAAAAGATTCAGATATGGTAATAACACCCTATGGAACTAGAGATTTAAAAAGTTTTATTCTGGAAAATGGAATACCACTAAGTTATGAAAAAACAATTAGAGAAAGTTTTAATACAGAAAAAGAGTTACAAGTAATCGAGGGGTATTTATCCAAGAAGATTGAGACATCAGACAACCCTTTTATGGGAAAAAGTATAACCTTTACTGAACATGTAAAAGATAGAGAGATGGACTTTATTTTTTTTGTTACATTCTACGAAGACTCATTACTACCTAAAAATATTACGAACATGAATGAATCTTTTATACTTTTTCAAGGAAGAAGGGTTTTACTAAGTAGGTCAAAAATAGATTCTTATCTAGTTAAAGATGCTCTATTTGATTCTGAAAATATTAAAGAGTATAAAGTATATAAAATAAATTCAGGAGTAATACCTCATGGAGGTTTCATGCTGATTACTCCTAAAAAAAACTTAGGAAATATTACAAATAATGAGATTTTAAAAAGTCTTTTTCTCTATTTATTTCTGATTATAATAAGTGCTGTAATTTCAATTTTATATACACAAAATAACTACAAACCAATAAATAAAGTTCTATACTCCCTTGACTGGAAGGGTAACGATAGGGACGAGTTTAAATTTATTCAAGATACAACTAGAAAGATAAAAGATGCTAATGAAAAACTGACAAAGAGCATAATGCTGGAGAGAATCCCGCTTCAAGTTAAATTTCTAAGGGATTGTCTTAATGGATTACTTCGAAATGATGAGATCTCAAAAAATATTCATAAATACAATATGAATATAAGTACAGACAAAATATCTGTAGTTATAATTCAGTTTAATGATGATGAATTAATGGATAATTTTTCAAACGAGATAGTACTCCAAATAAGAGAAAAGGTCTCTTTTATAATAAGAGAGAATCTTAAATTAATGTGTAATTTCGAACTTGTCGAGATAAACTATCTCATAACAGCAACAATAATATATGATATGGATCAAAAAGATATCAGAGAAAATTTTACAAAGATTTTAACTGATTTAAGCTCTTTAGAAGAGTTAGACATTACAGTTTCTATTGGTACCACGGTCAATTCTTTTATTGATATTAAAAAGTCTTACTTTTCTGCTATGTCAGAAATTGATAAATGGGATGGAACAAGTAAACATCTTCTGCCAATGATTGACAATGAAACAGATGTAAAGTCTCAAAGTTTTTTCTTTCCACTAGAGACTGAAAGACGTATTATAAAATATATTACATCAGGAAAAGAGGAAGGTATAACCTTAATACAGTCAATTCTTGAAAGAAATAAAGACTCTCTACACCTTAATAATGAAGAATGGGATAGTTTTATACGAGCAATAATAAGAACAATTAAAAGAATACTGAATCAAATAAACAAACCTGAAAGCGTTATAATTGACGAAAATTTATCTATACGAGAATATATTATTAGTGATAGCAGAATTACAGTTGTTAAAAATATAATAACTCTTTATAAAAGACTCCTAGATGTAATACAACAGACCTCCTCAGGAGAACAGAGATCTTTTGCTGATAAACTTTTAAAATATATTAATGAAAATTACTCAGATCCAAATCTATCTTTAATAGATATTGCAGACTATTTTAATCTATCACCAGCATATATAAGTAGAATATTTAAGGATTATACTGGTAAGAATTTTAAAGATCTATTAAGTTTTGAACGAATCAAAATTAGTCAAAATATACTTCAAAATAATCCCAATATAAAAGTATACGTTCTTGGTTCCCAGGTAGGATTTAACAGTACAAATACATTTCTTAGAACATTTAAAAAATATGCAGGAATTTCACCTGGTAAATATGCTGACAACATTCTGGACAATGAGTAACTCACCATTTTTTTATATGTAAAAAAATGATTACAAAATGTTTATCTACAGCAATATTCGCTACTTATGTCAATTTGTGAAGATCTTGTAAAAAAGAGATTATATACACCTAACTAGACTAGACATAATATATTTATATATTCGGAATTGAAGGAAGTTATATGAATTTAGATGTCAGGTATGCAAATCATCCAGATGATGCAAAAAACTACTCAACTAATGAGAACAGAAAAAACTATTTAATTGAGAACTTATTTACTGTTGACGAGATCAACTTTACTTATTCACACGTTGACAGAATTATCACTGGTGGAGTAATGCCCGTTAATAAAACATTAATACTTGATGCTGGTGCAGAAATGGGGGTTGAGTATTTCTTAGAAAGAAGAGAGATGGGTGTGATTAATGTCGGAGGAAAAGGAACCCTTATTCTAGATGGTAAAGAGTTTGTTCTTGAAGCTAGAGAGGGTGCTTATGTTGGTATGGGAACAAAAGAGATCTCTTTTAAAAGTAATGACTCCCAGAACCCGGCAAAGTTTTATTTAAACAGCTGCCCAGCTCATAAAGAGTATCCAACGGTATTAATTGATATATCTAAAGCAAAACAGGTTGAAATGGGTAGCAATGAGAATCTTAATAAACGTGTAATTCATCAATTTGTACATCCTGCTGTTTGCAAGAGCTGTCAATTACTAATGGGAATGACAATTCTTGAACCAGGAAATGTATGGAATACAATGCCATGTCATACTCATGAGAGAAGAATGGAAGTATATTTCTACTTTGATATGGCTCCAGAAACAAAGGTTTTTCATTTTATGGGTCAACCTAAAGAGACTCGGCACATAGTAATGAGTAATGAACAAGCTGTTATCTCACCTAGTTGGTCAATTCATTCCGGGGTAGGGACAAGTAACTACACATTCATTTGGGGTATGTGTGGAGAGAATCAAACCTTTACTGACATGCAAGGTGTTAGTATGAATGAGTTAAAATAATTTATTGGGGAGAATCTATGGACTTAAGTAATTTTAGTTTAGAGGGCAAAGTTGCCATTGTTACAGGCTGTGCCCAAGGGTTAGGTCAAGGTATGGCTTTAGCATTAGCAAATGCTGGAGCTGATATTGTTGGTGTAGATTATATTGATGGAGATGAAACAGCTCAAAAAGTTCAGGAACTGGATAGACACTATCTTCATTGTAAAGCAAATCTAATGAAAATTGATGGTCTTGAAGATATTATAAATACAGCTGTTGCAAAATATGGTCATGTTGATATTCTGGTTAATAACGCTGGTACAATTAGAAGGGAAGATGCAATAAACTTTACAGAAAAAGATTGGGATGATGTTATGAACTTAAATATAAAAACAGTTTTTTTCTTTGCACAAGCAGCTGCAAGGCAGTTCATTAAACAAAAATCCGGTGGAAAAATAATCAATATCGCTTCAATGCTATCATTCCAAGGAGGGATTAGAGTTCCATCATATACTGCTTCAAAAAGTGGTGTTATGGGTGTTACACGTCTAATGGCAAATGAATGGGCAAAAGAAAATATTAATGTAAATGCAATTGCTCCAGGTTATATGGCTACCGAAAACACAAAAGATTTGAGAGCTGATCCTGTTAGGGAAAAAGCAATTAGAGAGAGAATTCCTGCTGATAGGTGGGGTCTTCCTTCAGACTTAGGAGGACCAATTGTTTTCCTAGCTTCAGAAGCTGCTAGTTATATTAATGGTTATACTATTGCTGTTGATGGTGGTTGGTTAGCTAGATAAGAGTTAGCCCTGTGCTTTGCAGGGCTAAACTTCTTATTTCACATCAAACCAGCCAGGCATGGTTTTTATCATTTTAAGAAGATTATCAGGGATTTTCTTCTCCCGATATGTTTGACTGTCTAAAATTGTATCAACAGATAAATCTTCTGATACTTTTGAAACCCAATCAGGATCCGTAACAAATCCATGACCAATTGCTATTAGATCATACCCTATACCATTCAATGCATCTTCAACATCATGTTTAGAAATAATTTTCCCAGAACCGATTAATGGTTTTCTTCCATCTATTGCTTCAAGTATTATTTTACCAACTACCCTCTTATCTTCTCTATCTCTAAGGGATGTTTGTTTGTAATTCCCAAGGGATATATGGAGATAATCAACTTTTTCATTACACAATTTATTAACTAGATATAATGTATCATCAAGGGTTATACCTAAGGGTTCTATCTCTTCAGGAGAAAACCTGTAACCAATTATAAAGTCAACCTTTCCAGATGACTCTTTTGCCTGGTTTGCGGCATCAACTATTGCTAGAGGGAGTTTAATCCTGTTCTCTCTGGAACCTCCCCATTGATCACTTCTACGATTGGAATCTCCAGAATAGAACTGCTGAATTAAATATGTATTTGCACCATGAATCTCGATACCATTAAACCCTGCCTCTATTGCTCTTCTTGTAGCATCTTTAAATCCCTGTATA
Organism: Spirochaetales bacterium; assembly: GCA_003247135.1. Lineage (GTDB taxonomy): Bacteria > Spirochaetota > Spirochaetia > DSM-2461 > DSM-2461 > Thiospirochaeta. The sequence continues at coordinate 19,810 of QKAW01000020.1, forward strand.
AAATCATCAATTTCCTGAAGACTCATCTCTCTTGTCTCGGAAATTTTTTCATTATTTCCCACACTATTATGGGTTGGATTAATAGCCGAGGCACTGACTTTTTCCCAGCTGCTATTCATTGCCATTCTTCCTGCATGAAAAATCTGAAGAATTGCTTTTGCTCCACTCTTTTTTATCGATTCAGCAAGTTTTTTTAAAGATGGGATATAATCATCTGAACCAGAAAAAAACTGATTTTCAAAACCTTGCCCATTTTCCTGAAAAAATGTGCAACCTGTTATTACCATACCAGCATCTTTTGATCTTACAGAATAGTACTCAACTTCCTGATCTGAGACTGTTAAATCATTATTTGCAGCCCAAGTTGTCATAGGTGCGACAACAACTCTGTTTCTAATAATTGTTTTGTTTATAGTTATTTCTTTAAGCATAAATAATTATATCACATTATTTTATCTGCTCCAATTTAGAATTATTAAATTGACAAAATATATAGATAAATATAAAATCTGTATACAAAATATTGAATTTAAAGGAACAGAGATGAATATTAAATATAAGTTGGGTTTCGATGATTTTCTTACAAATCAGTTGTTTATAGCATCAAAATCAAACAGTATTAAAATTAGAATGAGACTGTACAGATTTATTGTGTCTTTAGTCTATTTTGTATTCGGTATACTTCTATATATGAATAATAGAAATCTTCTTTCAGGAATTTTCTTTGTAATATCAATTCTTTGGTTATTTTACTATCCAATGTTTTCTAAAAAGAAATTTTATAAACATTTCTCTGATCATGTACAGAATTATCACTCTAAAAGCTTTGAGAAGCAGATATCAATAACTTTAGATAGCAATGAGATTATTATTAAAGACCGAGGTAAGGAGATAACTATTTCTGTTAATGATTTAGAAAAAATCATTGAGATGGATAAAATATATCTTTTAGCAATGAAGGCTGGTGGTAATATAGTAATTTCAAAAAAACTGGATAGTGGTAATGTTGACGAATTTATTAATATTCTTAAAGAGAAATCTGTACTTTTTGAATCACGACTTAACTGGAAGTGGTAGATAGTTAATAATGTTATTTAGCTAATCTTGTCTGGATTGTAGTTCTTGATAATAAAATATTATAATTGTATAAGAACTATATGACAGATAAAAAAAGCATTATTAAATTGGCCGCTAAAGACATTTTCATCAAAAATGGTTTTAAAGGTACAAATATTTCAGAGATAATGAAGTCTTCAAATATGGCTGTGGGTACATTTTATAATTATTTTAAATCCAAGGATGAAATATTTATGGAAATATACCTTGAAGAGAATGCCAAAGTAAAAAAATTAGTATTAGATTCTGTAGATAAAAATGATAATCCATTACATGTTATCACCAGAATGATGACTTATAATATCAGTTTAATGAAAGAAAATCCTATTTTAAAAGAGTGGTTTAATAAAGAGATATTTCATAAAATTGAAAAATCATTTCATGAAAAAAATGGCTTTGACTCTGTTGATTTTTTATATAGTGGTTTTACTGAGATTGTTAAAAGCTGGCAAAATAGTGGAATAATTAGAAATGACATTAGCCCTGAAATGATAATGGCAATTTTTAACTCCTTGGTTCAAGTTGAGGCCCATAAAAGTGAAATTGGCATAGGTTATTTTCCTGATTTGTTACAATATCTATCTGAATTCATTATGAATGGGTTGCTAACCAACCCATCAAAATAATTATTTTTGTATGGATGAAACCAGGTCAATATTCTTTCTGTATTGAGTTAACATCCTTGGATCTTCCATTTTCCCGTAACGAATCCTATTTTCAGGACAGATGTTAAAACAACGTAAGCATCCATTACAATTACTTAACCATACGGGACCAGATGTATTGATTTCGATATTTCTCTCAGGACAGCTATCACTACATAATCCACAATTTTTACACTCTTTAGCATAAAACTGTTTATCAAATTTAGGTAAATTTTTTATAAATGAATTTGAGGCCATTTTAGATATAATTTTTAAACCAAAAGATAAATCTTTAACATGTATCTCATCTCTTTTTTTTATATGATCAACTATTATAGAAATCTGCTTAACTACATTCTCCCAAATTTTACTTTGCTCATCTAATTCTGGCATTGGTTCTACTCCAGGTATTTTAATAAAGAGATTACTGTTACTTAAGGATGATATTGCAAATGATGCTGATAATTTTACACCCTTCTTAGCTAATAATTCCTTTAACTGTAAAAATGCAACACCATAACTTCCTCCCATTGTAGCAATAGAGTAAATATACTTAACATTGGATAGATCCATTGCATTTATACATGTCATCACTTTTTGGGGCAGACCTAAAGAGTGTATTGGAAACACAATCCCCAATGTATCTATAGTTTCCTTATCACAGTTTCTGCTTGCATCAATAGGCTCTACTTTTCCTCCATCTAGTTTACTTGCAATTTCTCTGGATACAGCTAAAGAATTACCAGTTCCAGAGTAATAAATTACTTTATTCATAATCATTCTCCCATATGAATGAATTATATTATATTCATTCATATTTTTCTACTTTATTTAATTTCATTTTTACAAAATTTATATAAAAAAAAGCAGCCCCGAATGGGACTGCTTTAGATATACATACTATTTAAATTATCTATTTAATCTTGCTTCAGCTTTGTTGTAAGTCTCTTCTAACCATACAGAACCTTTAGCTTCACAACCTGCTTTAAATTCTGCCCATGTTGCGTCATTAATAGGTTTTTGACCTTCAATGAATTCCATCATAGAAGTAGTTACATAATCGCTTAAACCAACACATTTAAATCCAGACTCTTCGATCTCATCATTATTAAGTGGTGCAGATGGATCTGGAATAGGAACAGCTTTCATTTTTGACATCTGCTCATAAGCAGCAATATCTACTTCATCAAGTTGAGCAAAAGTTGCATCTAAATGTTGTCTAACATTTAAAGAGTTATTACCGATACCTGCTTTAGCATACCAGTCAATATTTGCTGGATCGATAAGTCTGTAAACTCCGTCAACGATTTCAAAACTTTCACCTTCAATACCAAAAGTCATTAAGATTTCAGCTTCGTCAGTATAGAACCAGTCTAACATTTTTAGGAATTGCTCAAAGTAAGGTTTGTCAGCTACAGCTGAAGATATTGCCCAACCTTGTTCCCAGAACGGAGCCCACATACTTACATAATGACCATAAGGACCTTTTGGAGGCATTATAGTATTAATCTGGAAGTCAGGATTTGTTTTTCTTCCTTCTGTGTGGTATCTAGTAACATTAGGTGACCAGTCATATAAGATAAAAGTTTTACCTTGAGTTACATACTGCTCATAAACAACAGAGTCTAGTGTATTCCACTCAGGATCAAGAACACCTTCATTTAGAAGTTCATTTACATAGGTAACCATAGATCTCCAGTTTTCTGTTGTTGGGAAGAATGTCCAGTCTTTACCTTTTTCGAAATTGTATTTCATACCTGACCCAAAGGTCCAACCAGCAATACCACCAAAACCAGCACCCATTCCAGACATTAAGTTACCTTGTTGGAATCTGTTAGTAATAGGAACGGAATCCGGGTACAACTCTTTTAATTTTTTACCAGCTTCTAAAACTTCATCTAATGTAGTTGGAATTTTAATGTTATGCTTCTTAAAAATATCTGTTCTTATCATCCACTGATGAGTTTGAAGTGGTTGTTTTTTTGTTTTAACTGGGTATAAGTAATATTTACCATTGATTCTTGTATTATCAAGTGCAGCTTCCATACCATTTTTTTGAATAAATGCTTTATAGTTAGGCATTTTATCAACATAGTCACTTATTGGTAATAATAACCCTGAAGCAGCTTGCTCACCATTTGCAAAAGTTTTAGCAATTAAATCAGGAAGTTCACCTGTGTTAAAAGCTAATGTTCTCTTTGCAACGAAATCTGATTCCGGAACAGCTTTAATATCAAAAGTTGCACCTGTTTTTTCCTTGATGATGTCCCAGATAAACCAGTTCTCATCGTAAGCATAGTTTGCATTGTCTGAGTAAAGCATTGAAACAGTAAAATCATTAGATTCTGACATTTTTGTATCTTTAGAACCTTTTGCTTCTTTGTTTCCATTGGCAAATACTGACGCTGGTACTAATAATATTAGTAGAAACGCCAGAGCTTTGATCAATTTTTTCATTTAAATCTCCTTATTCTTTTTTTATATTAAGATTAGCCCTTAATAGAACCAATCATAATTCCTTTAACAAAGTATTTTTGTACAAACGGATAGATCATTAAAACAGGTAATGTAACCAGCATTAGTGATGCTGCTTGTACACTCTCTGGTATTGATCGTGCAGCCTGGCTATCAACCTCAGAACCAGTTTGTGCTGCCATTGTTGCACCCATCATGATATTTCTAAGATATAGAGTAACAGGATGTTTTTCCGGATCATCAACATAAATCAATGCTGCAAACCAGTCATTCCAATAGATAACAGCAATAAAAAGTGCCATTGTTGCTAAAATTGGTTTTGATAATGGGATTACAAACTTAAAGAAGTATCCCA
>QKAW01000055.1 GCA_003247135.1 Spirochaetales bacterium
GGTAACAATAACAGCTGGAGCCGATGGAAAAGAGAAAAACTGGTCAGTAACAATCCCTGGAGCATCTTCAGATGGAATCTACACCGTTGTAATCGATGCCAGAGATGCAGTAGGCCGGGCAGTATCAACAACAAAGATAGTAAATGTGGATACAACAGCCCCATCATTAAATTCTATTAGTTTAGCAAATGATGAGTTAATTATAGGTAACAGCTTAACAATATCAGGAAATGCTACAGAAGTCGGTGTAGCTGGATTAGATGTAATTAGTTATTCATTAGACGGCGAAGTAAATTGGTACCCAGCTGCAGGAACCAATAGCTGGAGCATTGGTTTATCATCACTAACTGATAGTTTGGCAAATGAAGTAGCAATTAAGGTTTCAGATAATGCAGGAAATGAGAGTGCTATTACAAGAATCCCATTTAAGGTTGATACTGCTATACCAACATCAACAATTGTTGGAATTTCTGAAACTTTAATTAATACTTCAGATGATGTAAGCTTAAGCGGAGTAGCATCAGATAATAATGGAATTAAATCAATTGAACTAACTGCATCGATTAATGGAGCTCCATATGTATCAATTCCTCTATCAGTAATTAATAGTAATCAGTGGAATGTAACAAGTCCAATAACTAATGAAGGCTCCTATGATTTTACAATTACAATTAAAGATAATGCAGATAGAGTTAATAATTATCAAAGAAAGATCGTAATAGATAAAAATGCACCATCTAACAGTATAACATATCCATCATCTCAAACTCTTCTTAATGGTGATAGTGTTATTGTAAAAGGTGCTGCAGATGATAATAATAGTATTAAAGCAATAACCATTAGTTATGCAGGTAATAATTATAATATAACTAATAATCTCTATAACTGGAGTCATGAAGTTGATCTTTCAAGTTTGTTAATCCCTGTTTACCTAAGTACCGGTGAAGATTGGTCTATTGGTGGAGAAACAGTTAATATAGATGTTTACAGAATACCATATGATGTTATTTTAGAGGATTATGCAGGAAATATATCAACAACTTCAAGTGAGCTAGTTGTTTACCCTAATGGAGACCTACCAATTGTAAATATTACTTCACCATCAAACTATAACTTAACAAGTGGAGTACTAACAGTTGCAGGTTCACTATATGATGATGATGGGTTTGTTGATCCATTAGATAGTAATAATAAATTGTTATTGGAAGTACGTATTGATTTAAATGGTGATGGAGATTTTGCTGATAAAATAGACCTGAATTCAGATGGTGATACAGATGATATGTATGAAGATGAAGCTATTGCAAGTCAAAAAGTTGTATCTGGTTCATGGAATTTCAAACTAAATGAGAACGGAGAACTTTATGCTCAAAAAACTGGTGGAACAGGAGAAATTGCAATTCAGATTAATGGAAGAGATATATACGGAATTGCAGGTCCAGAGAAAACAGTTTATGTAACATTGGATTCCACTGGTCCAGCTATAGGAGAAATAGGTCTAAGTCAGGGAGGTGAATCCCTTATAGATAATGAAGGACGAATAAGAAGTGTAGCAGGAACTTTTAATATACTTAGTCAAATTAGTGATAATATAGGTTTATCAGATATAAAATACTCCTTTAACGGTGGTATAACATCTAAATCATACTTAAAGTATACTAGACCAGAAATTGTTAACGAATCTAACAAATCAACGGTATTTACTGGTTTGGGGAAAGACGTAACCTTCGATCTTGATGTAGATACATTAAATGAGTCTTCAATTATTGATCAGGTTACTCCAGGTGAAGCCGGTGAAATATTAGTACAACTTTTAGCCTATGATACAACACAATTACAAATAGGGAAAAGTTTAAGATTAGCAATTGATAATGAGAAACCAAGAATTAATTTTACAACATCTACATATAGTGAATTAGCAAAAACCGGAGATCAGCAAAGATTAATTTTTGGTGGAAATGCCTACGACAGCAATAAAATAGATAGAGTAGAAATATTCTTAGTATCAGGTTTAAATAGCATTAACTTTAGAACTGGAGCAATAGATGGTGCTTCAATAACAGCTCCAACTGGAGATTATTTATTTGTAATTGATGATTATTATGCAAAAGGAACAGATTTAGACGGTGATGGATTTACTGAAGCTTGGACACAGAGTGGAAACAATCTTGAGTGGTTTGGTGAATTAGTTAACATCCCGGAAAATTTCCCTAATAACTTTGAAATACATTATAAGATCTATGATGAAGCTGGTAACTTCGATGAAGGAGTTGCTGCCCCAATAATAATTGGAACAGATATAAATTCAGATGGAAGTATCTCAAACGGAGAAAAAGTAAACTATATAGATAATATTAGGGCTATAGATAAGGTATCTATTGGAGTTAACTATACAGATACAGCAGGTAAGAGTATCTCCATAACAGATCATGGACATGTAACAATAGAAACTGATGAAACTTTAAATAAAGTTTACTCAATTGAAGCTAACTATACCGGAGATCTCATATTTGATGTAGTAATTACTAATGGATCATCCAGCGTTACAAAAACTCTGGTTATTAATGCTATATCAGGAGCTGGTCAATCTCCAACTATAGAGTTCGATGGCAGATATGAAGTAGTAGAAGGTTATGGACACATTGATGGAACTAATCTAAGTGGTAAAGTTAGATTCTATGGTACTGCTTCAGATGATATCTGGTTAAAAGAGATAAAACATGGCACTACTGTGATAGCACAATGGGGTACTGATGGCTTTGAAGGTATAAACGGAGGTCATATTATTTCCGAATCAACAGATTGGAATAATGGACACAGTGTTGAATGGAGTTACGAAGTTGATACACCTTCACCTACAACAGATTATTCAATCGATTTAACAGCAGTAGACTCTGGTGATCAAACAGGCAATAATAGTTCTGATTTATATACAGTTGTTCCATATATAACTGGTGTAATAAACTCTTTAAGCACTGCGTATCCGTATAATCCAAGTGGAGTAGCAAGAACAGCTAAAGGAAATTACCCTGTTAAATTGGGAGATACAATAACTATAACAGGATATAACTTTGATAGTAGTGCATCAGTAAACATTGGAAGTACGACAATATCTTCTTCAAATGTTTCCGGAAATAGTGGGGCTATAATTATTACAGTTCCAGATACAGTCTCCGGGGCATTATCTGTTAATATGAATGGAGTTACCTCTGTAAATAATATTAATGATAACAGCAAGATAACTAACAAAGAACCTAATAATTTTAACAATAACCTTCTAACTGATGATAGATATGTTGATATTTGGAAATTCACTGATATTGCAGGAACTACTGGGGCAACATACCCTGATATGGCAATAGATACAAATAATGATATAGCATTTTCATATACATTAAATAATGAAATAAAAGTATACAAAAAATTTAGCGGAACTTGGGAAAGCCAAATACTTTCACACTCTCTTACATCGTTTTATTATACAGGTATTGGATTTGATGAATTTAATAATTTTGGTGCAGTTGCAAGTGGAAGTGACGTAACAAATGGTTCAGAAGAGTTCGGAAGTTTTTATTTTATTGAGCCGGTAAATACAACTGCAAAAGCTACTCAAGATGATTATCGAAGAAATATAGAAGATTTGGAAGATGGAGGTTATAGTGCCAAAAGAATGCAGAATCCTCAAGTTCTTCTTACAGGAGATATTTCATATTTAGTTCCTCACCCGACAGTAACCAATGAGTACGGGCGAGTATTTCTTGCTTATTTTGATGATGTAAATAAAACAATTAAGTTTAGATATTCAAGTTCTAAAGAAGGAAATAACTTAATCGAAAATAATTCAATAGGTGTTCGTGGAACTAATTTTAACAACATTGGATTCCATACTATTGCAGATTCTTCATCATCCAGTAACAATATTTCAATGGCAATAGATTCTAATAAAAATGTTTATATTGCCTGGTATGATCCTTATACTAAGACTCTTAAATTGAAAAGAAATACTTCTATTGCTACAACAGAGAGATCATTTGGCGATTCTGAAGCTGGTGCAAACTCATCAACATGGAGTAATACCTTAACAATTCCTGGGTATAATATTGGCCAGAATGTTGCAATTAAAATTGATTCAACAGGTGCAATACATTTAGCATATAAGGTAGTTCAACCTGGATTTTCTCAATTAGGGTATACATTTATATCTGATTTTACTGATAATTCAACAATCGAGTCATATATTGTTGATCAAACATTGGCTGCAGGGGACAATATAGATATGACTATATTTAATAACAAGCCTTATATTTCATATTTTAATTCAACATTTAGAGATACAAATAGTAGCCTTCGAGTAGCGTATCCAATAGCAAGCAGCAGAATTAATGGTGCAGAAAATAACATGCTTACCGGTAATTGGGAAATATCTGCTATTCCAACCACAGATGTCCCTGAGTACTTTAAAGTAAATATAGAGACAAAATCTGATGGTACTCCAATAATTGGTTTTGCAACTGATAAAGGTCTACAATATGCAGTTAAGCAATAAAATTTATATTGGTATAATATTCATAATTATAATACTGACAGGTTGTAAAGATGAATATACATCGATTGTTCTACTCTCCGGTTCAAATAATCCATTATCCCAGGATATAGATAATGAACTGGGGAGAAGATATACAAGAACACTTGAGAATATTGAATCAATTAACTTTTATTACAAATATGGGGAAGACAGAATTACAGATATAATAAAGAATAATCAAAATGTTAATATTCTGAAATACACTAAAGTTTCAGAAATAGTTGAATTAATAAATGATGATTTAATTAAACCACTACCAGAAATAATTCAGAAAGATATTATAAAAAAAATGCCTGAAAGTATTGCTTCAATGTGCAAAATTAATGAAAATTTTTATATAATTCCATATTCAGTTGAGCTTTATAAACTATTTTTTAAAGATCAGGAAGAAGTATTATCTTTTAAAATAAAAAAAGATTTAGATCTATTAAGATTGTTAGAGTTGTTTAAAACTATAAATTCTAATAAGACTGATGAGTTTTTACTAAACCAGTTTAAAGAAAATTACATTAACGGACTATTTTCATCCAATAACCCCACAGCCTACTTTACTACAGAGCCTACTTTGGAAATAATAAATAATTTTAAGGAAAGTGATGTATTTTTTGCTTCAGTATATGGATATGTTCCTATTAATAATATTAGTAATTCATTTCTACAACATTTAATATCGGAACAAACAGCAGATTACTTACTAAGACGTAAAGGACATACTCCTTTATTAGCAAATTTTAATCTAATTAAGTTAAATACGCAGCAAAAAATAGAATATGAGATTATACAGTCTAATAGAGATATAAAAAGTTTCAAAATAGATTATCTTACTGATAAAGAGATTAAAAATGAAATTAATACACTTAAAGAATTTTTAAACAGTATCATTACTTATGAAGATTATATAAAAAAAACAAGATTATATTAAAAAATATCTCAAGAATAGTAAATTAAATTACGTTAATAGATAAAGGGAAAATTATTAATAAATATTAATAGTTGTGGAGAATCGAATGAAAAAAATTCTAAATATAATTTTTATATTTATAATATCAATATATTCATTAAGTGCCAAAGGTAAAACAGAAGAGTCTGATTATAAACAGATTGGAGGTAAAGAAAACTGGGAGTACGAAATCCCTCTGGAAGGTAAAGCCCCTGGAGAATATAATGTTTTAATTAGAGCAAAGGATAAAGCAAATAATGAAACTTATGCAGGCCCTTTTGATGTTATTTTAGACCCTGATTCGGATTTACCAATAGTTTCAATAACTAATCCCCTAACATTTATGAGAGTAGGGGGAGATTTAAATATTGTTGGAACAGCAAGAGATGATGATGGAATAGATAAAGTCTATATAAAAATAAATGATGAAGCCTATGAAGAAGCAAATGGAAAAGATTTTTGGAGTTATCCATTATCTTCAACAAGATTTGATGATGGGCAAAATATTATTACAGTTAAAGCTGTGGATATTAATGGACTGTTTGGAAATGAGCAGAGTGTTGTTTATAATCAGGATACACTTAAACCCAAAAATACAATTGTTAATTATGAAAATGGTGCAATATTTTCAGGAAAAGTAACAGTTAATGCTGAAGTTGAAGATGCAAACGGAATATCAAAAATTTTATACAGTTCAGATAATGAAGAGACTTATAATTCAATAAAATTTGAGAAAAATGAAACAGGTAACATTTTCACCTTTTCAATTTCAATAGATACAGAAAAACTTGAAGATGGACCAAATATTTACTGGTTTAAAAGTTTTGATAAAACAGGTTCTGTTGCAAAAACTGCATTCCTTTTTTTTGTAGATAATGTTGGACCAGAAATAACCCTAATAGACCCACCACAGGAAGAAAAACTAAATGGTGAAATTAGTATTAGCGGTAAAATAACTGATATTATTGGTATTGAAAGTTTTAAATATATCTATGGAGATTATGAAGAGGAAATTAAACTCTATCCCGGGAATCCATATTGGACTATAAAAGTTGATACAGATAGTAAATTAAAAGAGATTAAGTTAACTTCTGTTGATACATCAGGAAATAAAAGCGAAATAAATACACCTTTAATTGTGGATTTGGAGTCAGATAAACCAAAGATAACATTAAATAACCCTACCTCTGATAAAATATATAAAGAGAGTCTTACTCTAGAAGGAACAATAGTTGATGATGATTACGTTAAGGGACTGTTCTACTCCATAGATAATGGAGATGAGGTTTTTCTAAAAACATTCAATACATTTTATGAGAATATTGATGGTTTACAAAGCGGAAAACACAAAATTACAATTACTCCGGTAGACAATAATGATATTCAAGGTGATACAGTAACTATTCCATTTGAAATTGATAGTTTTAATCCGATTTTATCAATAAATACTGTCTTAAAAAATAGTACAGAAAATATTTTTTACTCGGGATATCCTGTAACAACAGATGGTGGGTATAAAATATTAGGAAGCATTTCTGCTGGCAATGCAATAGATAAACTCGAGGTTAGAATTGGTAATACAGAATTTATTCCATTGGAATTTGTCTCATTAGAACAGAACACCAGCACATTCTCAATAAATGTTAATAGTGACTTTCCTTATGGAATAACAGAGATCTCTCTTTTAGTTACAGACGTTTATGGGAATAAGTCACAGATAATTGATGAAATTTATGTAAAAAACTACACAAAAAATAGTGATGATTGGGGTCTATATCACATCCCTGTAAAAAGTAGTGATTATATCTATCTTGAAAAAAATATCGGCTTTGAAATGATATTTGTAGGACCTGATATTATTTCAATAAAGCCCTCTACTAAAACAGAAGTTTTTGAAGTCCAAAGGGAAAATAAAAATATTAAAATTATTCCAAAAAAATTGGGTAAAATTGAAAATGTAAAATTTATCATAGAAACAGCAAAGGGCTTTTTCGAAACAAGAGAATTTAACTTCATTTATGATGATGTTCCCCCTGAAATAGAGCTAAAAAGTCCGATTATTAATTCCAACTTATCCAGCAGTTTGTTATTTCAGGGTAGAATAATTGAAGATTTCCTTCAAAAAGTTGAATACAGATTTTCAAATAGTGAAGAGTATAAAAATATTGAATTTAACAGCAGTAATAGTTTTACTCAAACAATAGAGATTCCTGAAACAACAGCAGAATCACTTACTATAACAGTACGTGCAACAGATAAAACTGGAAACCAGAAATCAGTATATAGAACTTTTACTATAGATGAGAATAAATTTATTCAAACTCTAACTCAAGAAGAGATAACTGGTAACACCGGAGTGTTTACTGATAATCCATTGTTATTTCTAAACTACCCTAAAAATAATCAAACCTTTTTTACTGATCCGGTTATTTCAGGTTTTGCACGAGATGATGATTCTGTTAAATCAATAAAAATATCAACTACCCCGGAAATAAAAGATGCTGAAGTAATTAATAAAGATAAAATAGTTACAAAAGTATATGAAATCGAGGGATTATTCGATATTTCTCTTAAAGAGTTTGGGGATGGATTTAAGAGTCTTGATATAGTTGCCATTGATGAGAATGGAGTTGAATCTCAAATTAAAACTATAACCTATCGTTTTGAGCCAAATAAATCTTATATAAAAGTAAATAGTTATACAGATTCTCAAGGGGAGAATCTATATAAAAATGGTGTTTATATAGATAATGATACTAATAGTAAACTTTCAGGAGAAATTACAGGAGGAATAAAGGGGAATCTTGAGTTTTCTTATAATACAGATGAATTTAAACCGGTATTAATGTATAACAATTCATTTACTATTCCTACTAAAGGTAAAACAGTATGGGGTCAGAATCTTTTAAGACTTAAATTTACAGATAAATATGGTCGTGTATACCTGTATAATACCTTTTTCTATATAGTGGATAAAAAATATAGTAGGGAACTAAGGGATTCTGATGGTATTTATTTTAATAAAATGTATTCAGAGAATGAGTACGTTGATATTACAGGTAACAAAGTTTTTACTGGTTTTTTTATAGGTAGAAACATTGAGTCAATTAAACTAGAAACAAAAAAAGGTCAATTACCAAACTTTTTTGATTTGTACAGAAAAAACAGCAGATTAATTATTCACTCCCTTGGTAACGGTATTTCAGAAGAGGTTAGAGTTGTTGTAAAAAGTATTGATGGAGATATTTACTATTCTGATTATTATAAATTTATAAGTGATAATAATAAACCTGATTTAGTTGTTGACACAGCTGACAAACAGTTTATACAGAATGAAATTGAGTTAAAAGGATCTGTCAAAGATGATATTAAAATTAAATCCCTTGAATATTCAATAAATAATGGAATTACCTGGAATAATATTGAATTAAAATCAGCTCCTGTACTAGAAAAAAAGGAAAAATATACAGCAAACTCCATTCTTGATAGAGACACCATAAAGAAAGTTGAAGTTGAGGAGTATATTTTTTCACATAAACTGGATCTTACAATGTTAAAAGATAATGGATATACAGTTCTTGTTAAAGTAACAGATTTTTATGGAAACTATACATTGGATAAGAGATCATTTATTAAAGATAGTACAAATCCAAAACTTGAACTGTTTATTCCCGGAGAGGATGAAGTAAATGGTATTGTTACACTAATAGGAAAAAGTTCAGATAATATGGAACTTAACAATGTTTCATACTCTTTTGATGGAACAAATTTTATAAATGTAGGTAGAGAAGGGGTCTTTAATTTTGATGTAAATTTTGGAAACTATAATGATTTCCCTGAATCATTTACTATAAAATCTACAGATATGTCAGGAAATTTTACTGAAATTTTCCCACTATTTAATATAAATCAACTTCGAGATAAACCTGTTGTTCAAATCCAAACTCCTCAGGAGAAAGAGACAATTAGAAATGATTTTGTTATTTCCGGTATGGCTTTTGATGATGATGGTATAGATACAATATACTACTCCCTTGATGGAGGAGAACTAAAACCTGTAGCAAAAGGTGAGAATAACTTTTCAGTAAATATTGAACTTGATTCAATAGAAAATAATGAACATATAATTACTGTAAAAGCTGTGGACATTCTAGGTATAGAGAGTGATATTGTTACATCATCATTCTGGGTTTCTAAAGAGGAGCCAACAAGTAGGCTGATACTACCTAAAATTGATGAAACAAAGAGAAATTCAATTAAACTTGTAGGTAGCAGCTTTGACAAGAATGGAATTAAATCCGTATACGTTTCAACAGACAATGGAATTTCATATCAGTTAGCAGATGGTAAAGAGGATTGGAATTACACATTTAATACCAAGAATATTAAAGATGGAACTTACTCTCTTTTTGTTAAAGCCTACGATAAACTGGATACTGAGGGTTTTTACTCTACCCTAATTAACATTGATAATACACCTCCAGAATTAATTATAAACCAGCCTGTTGATGGGGATATTTTGTCTGACAAGATTTTGTTTAGCGGTAGAAGTATGGATAATATCTCTTTAAAGGAGGTTAAATATAAAATATTTAGTCATAATAGCAGTAGTGAAAATAATATATTGGTAGCAGAAGGGGAATTAACGAAGAATGGAATATTTAATATTGATATCCCATTGGAAGGTTATGAACTTGGGGATTATAACATAGAGTTAATTGCCTTTGATGATGCAAATAACAGATCAATTTCAACAAGAAACTTTACTGTAACAGAAGGTGATAGTGCGGGAGATTTGGAACTTCTTTTCCCACAGTCTGGATCAACCCATACATCTTATTTTGAAATTGCAGGAAAAGTAACAGGACATAAAAAAGTAGACTTTGTTGATTGTTATATTGATGACAATATTTACAGTGAGATAAAAGTTAATGAATTTAACTATTTTAACCTTATAGTGGACTCATTTATGCTAAAGGATGGATTACATAAGGTTAAAGTAGTTGGAAAACTGGATGATGGACAAGTTTATGATACTCCTGAATATGAGTTTTCTGTTAAAAATAGTGGAGCCTGGGTTAATATAACCAGTATGAAAACAGGGGATAATATTTCAGGAAGACCTTTTCTAACAGGTGAGGCAGGATCCTATGGTCAAGATGTAAAACCTGTATTAGTGGAAGTAAGTCTGGATAATGGACAAATCTTTCTTCCTGCTGATGGAACAAGTCAATGGAAATTCAGAGTTGAGACATGGCAATATGAGGATGGTTTAACTCCGGTACTGGTAAGAGCAATCTTTAGTAACGATGAAATAAGAACAGCTAGAATAGCTGTAAATATTGATAAAACACCTCCAGTTGTCTCTATATTGGAAGATATTGAAAAAGGTGCATTTAATGACAGTATAAAAATTTCCGGTATATCATCAGATGCTAATGGTTTAACTGATATCTCTGTAATTCTGCGGGATGGTAGCAAGTCTAATTATGAAATTCCAGGAATATTTCAAGGTATGTTTATAGATGCTGAAAGTGGATTTGGAAAGTTGTACGGAGTTGGAATAGGGCTAACTTTTTTCGATGACAATGTTAAACTTCAGTTTACAATAGGGGAGACCAGAACTGCATCAGTAGACGCGAGAATTAAAGGTCTCTTCTGGGGTGGTAAATTATTAGCCAATCTTTACTCTTTAGACTATGGCTACCTTTTTGGCCCGGATTTTAGTATTTTTTCCAGTACATTAAGTCTTGGAGCAAGTTTTACAAATAAAACACTGTCTATTGGTAGTGAAGATTCAATAATGTGGTACTCGGCAATAGTGGGACAATTAGAGTTACTTAAAGTAAAATTTAATAACGATTATTTAAGTTCACAATCAATATATATAGATTTTGAAGCTACTCTAATATCTTCTGAGAATACAGGAGGTTTCTTCCCTAAGCTAGGAATTGGAACCAGGGTTACTCTATTTTAATTTGAACCATATATATTGGATATTTCCTGCTCTATATTAGACTGAAGGACTTCTCCAATATATTTGTGAATTTTAAATTTGCTATCATCTGTAATATTATTTGTAAACATAACAACCATCAATTTTTTGTTATCTGAAATTTCCCGGGAACCAAAGAAAATAGCATCAACTAATATAAGTTTTCCATTTAATTTTAACTGAATTTTTCGTAAAAGAGCATTTTTTGATAATGTTGTTGGCTCATCGAATATAAACGACATACCTGCAGAACTAATATCAAGAATAGTTCCTGTTTTTAACTCACTCCCTATTTGAACATTGAATGTAGATTTTAAAATATTATTAGAAGTAGCTCTAATGTATTTTCTTTTACCCTTACATTCGTTTACTTCAAGGGTTTTAAGAATGATTTTTTTACTATCCTCTTTTCCTAGTTTTAATTGAATAAAACCACATGTAACATTTAACTCCAGAAGGTATTTTTGTGAAAGTTGCTCATTTTCATTATATGTTAATATTCCAACTTGTGTTCCTATATAATCAGGGTTGTTTGTTATAGAATCAACATAATCAATCCATTCAGCCTCATTAAGATTTTCGTCGATGTTGATAAAAATCAAGGAGCCCGGATATTTTTTTAGAAGCAGTTTTACCTTTTTATAATCTTTCAAAGTATAAATTTCATACTCATTCTCTATTAATTCATGCACTAAATCTGATTGTATAACACTGTGAGGATATAAAAAAAATATCTTTTTTCCAAATTCATTTTGATTCATATTTTATTTTAATCAATCTTAATAAATATGACAACACAATTTTATAGTTGACTAAGAACTATATGTTTTATATTATATAGTGAATTTATTATATAGGAGTTTATAAATGAAGTTTAACGAAGTTCGTTGGATTATAATTGTTATGTTTTTTGTACTTTCGATTACAAATATATGGTTTGGTCTGTTTGGAGTTATTTGCATGGGGCTTCCAATATTTCAAGCCTTACGAGGAAAGGGTAAACTACACTGTAAGAGTCATTGTCCCAGGGGTTCATTTCTTTCAAAAGTGGTTTCAAAAATATCTTTAAGAAATTCATTACCAAAATTTATGCTAACTAATGGGTTTAAAAATACTCTACTAATTATAATGGGAGTAATGCTTACAATTTCCATGATTCATTCAGGTGGGAATCCTAAAAAAATTGCCTTTGGACTCTTCAGATTAATGGGGATCTCTTTTATATTTGGAATTGTTCTTGGTATTTTCTTTAAACCAAAAGCCTGGTGTGCAATTTGTCCAATGGGACATTCAACAACACTAATTACAAATCTAAAAACCAGAAATAAGTTTAAAAGGGAACAGATAGAGGAAATTAAAAAGAAAAGAGCATAAAAAAAGGGATAAAAATCCCTTTTTTTAATTTGTAACTTTGTTTTTTAGAAAACTGCTATACTCTTTATCAGTACCCATTATATGTTCTAAAATCCAATCCTGTAAAAATTCCAGTAATTCTGTAGATAGTACTTTTTTCCCATGCTGTGCATCCTCCAATAATCCTCTGGCTGTTTTAAGCATTGTATTATGAATTCTGATATGATCTTCTTTTCCAGGAAAATTAAACTGCTCAAATGCTTCTTCTTCAGCTTTAAAATGATAGTCTGTGTAATCTACAAGCTCTTTAACAATTTCTGTTACACTTTTCCCCGCAAGTCCATTTGACATGGCATTAGATAGCTTATTTATAATTGAAAATAGTTTTTTGTGATGTTCGTCAAACTTTTTAACACCAACAGAAAGTTCAGGAGTAAATGTAACCAGTGAGTCACTACTTAATGCTGTTAAAATATCAACAATAGTTGCTGATAACTCGGTTAAATTTCCAAATAATTCATTAATACCTTCATAATTATTTTTAGATGTTTTTTCTGAAATCTCTTCTATTACTCTATGCAGCTCATCATGATTGGATATTAAGATCCTCTTCTGATCATTAGAAATTTCATTTCTATCTACACTACTAAGCCATTTCCCTAAATTACACTCTTTACTAGAAACCAGTTTGGCATCAGAAATGCTCATAGTTCCATCTATAATAGCCCGTGTTTTGGCAATCCAGTTTATATGATCTAAAATAAGATTTTTGAACTTAATTTTAGAAAGTAAATCAGAGTTTATTTCATCACTGGAAGATAGAGAAGACACACTGTTAACAAGCTCTTGTAAAACTTTATTAATTTCAAAATAGGATTGGGATAGTCTTGTTGAAACAATATTAATCTCTTTTGACTCTTTGTGAAGATCTTCCATAGAATCATTTAAAATATTTGATAACTGTTTTGTATTTTCAAAGGTTGAAGTAACACCTCGTGCCCCAATTTCCATTTCAGAGATTGAGTTCTTGTTTTGTTCTGATATAGTAACAAGCTCAGTTATATTTGTTGTTACATCCTTAGCACTACTTAATAGAAGGTTTGATCTCCTATTAATGTCACTAAAAGCTGTAGCAACCTTTGTTACATCATTTTCAATTTTCTTGAATGATTCACCGCTAGAGTTACTTAAACTAGACGCCAATGTAATATTTTTATCAAGCTCTTTAAGAGTTAATGATATATTTTTTGCATTATCCGCAGTAAGTGATGCAAGTTTTCGAATCTCTTCTGCAACAACTGCAAAACCTTTACCCGCCTCACCTGCATGTGCAGCTTCAATTGCAGCATTCATACTAAGTAGATTGGTTTTAGAAGCAATACTATTAATAATTGTATTTAAAGATAAAACAGCTTCTACGCTATCTTTAACAGTTTTTATACACTCATTAGTCTGTATAATTTTTTTGGATCCATCCGCAGTTAAATTTACCAGATTTTCAGAGTCTTTAATTCTTTCACTCGCCACCGAAGCAATTGTATCTATCGATTCTGCCATTGTTGTTATAGATTCATAATTTTCATTAACTTTTTTATTCTGCAATTCAATTTTATTATTTAGACTGGCAATAGATGCATGTATCTCCTCAATAGCTGCAGAACCTTCTAGAATATGATCTGTAAGATTATTTGTTATTTTTACATTTTTATCAGTATCTACACTTATTTTTGAAGAAGTTAATAGAATTTTCTGAACCTGAGTATTTAATCTTCCACTGGATTTTTCTGTTCTGATACTTACATTATTAATTGATTGAAAAAAAACAGCTACTTTATGAATGGATTTTTTTAGCTTAAGTAGATGATTGTTTCCTGGAATAAGATCAGGTATTTCATCGGTTCTTTCAATATTTCCTTTGGAAAAATCATCGATTTTACTGAATAAATCTTTGTGTGTATCTTTTTTTTTGAATAGTACAAAAGATTCAGCTAAAAGTAATAAAACTAATACAACAATAATTATTAACATAAAACCCCCATAAAGTTATATAGGGGTATTTTAATATATATTTACTAATTAGACCATACTAATATTTTTCATCTGCAAAATTTAGCCAGCCACCAGCTTTAACTAAATCTTTGTCAAATTCAGATATAGAAAATGGAATTTCTTCAGTCTTTCCATCAGCTTCAATTGAAATAATACTTTTAGTTAAATCAACACTAACAGTTGTTGTCTTTGTTGAGTATTTTTCAAAAATCTGATCGATGACGTTCTTTTTCAAAGATATAGCTAACATTCCGCAGTTATACATATTCTGTCTGAATATTCGAGCAAAACCTTCAGCGATAACAACATTAATATCATTCATTTCCAAAGCCCATGGAGCATGTTCTCTAGAGGAACCACAACCAAAGTTATCTCTGGTTATAATAACTGAATTTTCTACAATGTCTGACTTCTGATTAAAGCCATCCAACTCAAGATCTTCCAACAGGAATGGTTTTAATGCTTCTTTTGTTACTTCCGTTAAGTATCTGGCAGGAATAATTTCATCTGTATTAATATCAGATCTATCTAGAAAAAGAACTTTACCTTTGAAATTTTTCATTATTTAATCTCCTTTGCTAAAGTTATTGTCCCTGTAATTGCAGCAGCTGCAGCAGAAGCTGGACTCATTAAATGTACCATTCCACCTTTACCCATTCTTCCAGCAAAATTTCTGTTGGTTGTAGAAGCACAAACTTCTCCATTTGCAAGAACTCCGTTACTCATTCCAAGACATGCTCCACAAGTAGGGTTTGTTACACAAAATCCTGCTTCATCAAAGATCTCTAATAGACCCTCTTTTAAAGCCATGTTGTAAGTTTTTGGACTTGCTGGAGATACAATAGCTCTTACAAATTTATTTACTTTCTTTCCTTTAATTACAGCAGCAGCTTCTCTTAAGTCCTCAATTCGACCATTTGTACAACTACCAATATATACCTGATCAACTTTTGTTCCTTTTAAGCTTTCAATTGTTTCTACCTGATCAGGTTTAAAGCCAACTGTAGCAACAGGAACAACTTTACTTGCATCAAATTCTATTACTTGAGCATAGGTAGCATCTGAATCAGATATCCATTTAGAGTAATCTTTTAATGCATCTTCCTTGGTTTTAAATTCTTCCTTAATAAATGGCCACAGATACTCAACAGTGGTCATATCCGGATAACAAATCCCAACTGTTCCACCTGCTTCAATAGCCATATTACAAACAGTCATTCTCTCTTCCATAGTCATCTGAGAAATAACATTTCCTGTAAACTCAATTACTTTATTTGTTGCCCCATTCACAGTTAAGAGTTTTATAATGGATAATATGATATCCTTTGCATAAACTCCTTCTTGTTTTTGGCCAGTTACATTTATTTTGATAGTTTCTGGTGTTTTAAAAGTACAAATTCCTTTAAGAATTCCAACTTGGAGATCTGTAGTTCCAACTCCAGCAGCAAAAGCTCCAAATGCACCATGGGTACATGTATGGCTATCTCCCATTATTATTGTATAACCTGGTCTTGAAAATCCGTTTTCAGGAAAAATTGCATGACAGACACCATTTTTTCCTATATCAAAAAAATCCTTTATATCATGTCTTCTAGCCCAGTCTCTTAAAATTTTAGCTTGCTCAGCAGTTTTACTATCCTTGGATGGAGTTACATGATCTACTACCGCTTTAATCTTGGTATTATCGAAAACTCTATCCTTTCCTTTTGATACTAGGTCATTAATTGCTACAGGTGTAGTAATCTCATGACAAAATACAGCATCTAATTTTAGTACACTTATGCCACCGCTTTGTGTATCAACAGTATGTGCTTCAAATATTTTCTCAGCAATTGTTTTTCCCATCTTTTACTCCTTAAAAAATAGTATTTTAGGTGGATTAACCATCCAGAGAGCTTTCAAAGGCTCATCTGAAGTGCACTCAACCTTATGTGGAATTTCAGAGGAAAAGGATATACTATCACCTGCGGAAAAAAAGAATTCATCTTTTCCATAGGTTAATTTTCCTTTTCCTTCCAAAATATAACCAAATTCATTTCCTGTATGACCATAGTCATCATGTCCCTTAATTGAACCTTTACTAATTTCCATAATAAAGCTTTCTATAGCATATTTCTCCAGGGCATTAGGGAGAATTGAGAGTTGATGATATGTAATACCATCAGTTTTAATTATTTTTCTCTCATTTTTTCTTAAAATATTAACTTTTCTTTTTTTCTGATAGTCTGAAAATAGATAGTCCAGATCTATTGATAGTGCATCGGCTATTGCAAAAAGTGTATCTATAGAGGGTGAAACCTTATTTCTCTCTATTTGGGAAATAAGACTTTCGGATACATTAATTTTTTTTGCAACAGTTTTAAGAGTTAAACCTTTCTTCTCTCTAACTTCTCTTAATTTCTCACCAAATCTATACTCTATCTTCTTCATGATTACTTAACTCTCTTAAGTATATTTTAAGTGTGCAGCTATTAAGTGTCAATAGTCACTAAAAGAA
This sequence comes from Spirochaetales bacterium, assembly GCA_003247135.1. Lineage (GTDB taxonomy): Bacteria > Spirochaetota > Spirochaetia > DSM-2461 > DSM-2461 > Thiospirochaeta. Next base: position 17,420 of record QKAW01000055.1, read on the forward strand.
ATTTTACTTTTTCCAAGGCATCCTAGAAAAGAAAACTTCAGCTTCCTCTTCTTTGTCTACAATCTGGTCTGCTTCAACAACTTCAACAAGATTTTCAGGGATCTCATCAAGGAATCGTGAAGGAATAGCTTCTACTGTATCATTCATTGATCTACGTTTCTGACAAGCTGTAATGTATAGATTTTTTCTAGCTCTTGTTATCGCAACATAAAAAAGTCTTCGCTCTTCTTCAACATTTCCGGACTCTTCAACGCTTTTTTGATGGGGTAAAATATGATCCTCTACACCAGCTAGAAAAACATTATCGAATTCAAGACCTTTAGATGCGTGTATTGTCATTAAATTGACTTTACCTTTATCATCTTCATCAGACTCACTTCTTGTTATTAGAGTAATTCTATTTAAATATTTTATTAATGTCGGCTCAGTATTGTCCGGGTTTTTCTCCCATCTAGTCATAAAGTCAATAAAAGTCTGTATATTTTCATATTTCCATTTAGCAATTTTCTCATTATCCGGATGCTCTGTTACCAGCATGCCCCAATAATCTATGTCATCAACAAGTTCCTTAGTAACATCAGAAATAGAGCATTCAGGATCATCAAATCTCTCTTTATACTCTTCAATAACGTCTATAAAATCTGCCAATCCAGAATGAGCTGAACCTTTAAGTGGAGAGAATTGATCAAAAACCAACTCTTTTGAAGCTGAATAAAGACCGGATCTTCGTTCCTGGGCTTTAGCGACCATTATCTCCATGGATCTTTTTCCAACTCCACGTCTTGGAGTATTTATTATTCGCAGAAGATTAACATCATCATCAGTATTAGAGACTAGTCTTAGATAAGAAATGATATCTTTTATCTCTTTACGCTGGAAAAAACTTGTTCCCCCGGACATTACATAGGGAATATTACAGGATAGTAGTGAGTCTTCTATTGCTTTTGATAGACCGTTTGTTCTAATAAGAATTCCAAACTCATCATATTTTTTTCTATCTCTAATTACGGCACTTGCAATTGTTTCAGCTATAAAATCTGCTTCAGCCCTTTCATCTTCAGGGTAACTAATTTGGATAACTTTAGCTTCAGGATTTACTTCAGTCCAGAGAGCTTTATCTTTTCTATTTGTGTTATTTTTAATAACTGAGTTTGCGGCTTCAAGAATAATACCTGTTGATCTATAATTTCTTTCCAGTTTTATCTCTTTTAATTCCGGGAAGTGTTTTTCAAAAAGAAGAAGATTTTCATAATTTGCGCCTCTCCATGAGTAGATAGACTGGTCATCATCTCCAACAACACAAATATTTCTATATTTTTCTGCCAGTAATTTAATAAAATTATATTGTAAAATAGAGGTATCCTGAAACTCATCAACCATGATATACCTGTATCTGTTTTGATACTCTTCAAGAATTTCCGGGTTTTGTTCAAGAAGTTCCTTTGGTCTAACAATTAAATCATCAAAATCAACAGCATTATAAAGTTTTAAGTGTTCATTGTACTCATCGTACAAAGGTCTATGAAGTTCATTATTTGTGTCCCAGGGAATTCTTCCTGTCTTAATCCCTGATATTATATTTGAAAGTTCATTTAATTCAGCCCATTCATACTTAAGATTAAGCTCTCTGGCAGCTTCTTTTATACATGAATTCTTATCAGTTGCATCATATATAGTAAAATTCGGTCTGTATCCTAAATGATGGATTTTTTCTCGTAGAATTTTAACACCAAAAGCGTGAAATGTCGAAACTGTAAGATTGCTTAATTTTTTTCCTGTGATACTTTTTACACGCTCTTCCATCTCTCTGGCAGCTTTGTTGGTAAATGTCAGAGCCAGAATCTGAGACTGATGAATCCCGTGATTAAGCATATTAGCAATTCTGTTAGTTACAACCCCTGTTTTACCACTTCCTGCACCAGCAATAATTAATAATGGTCCTTCAATTGTATCAACTGCCAGTTTTTGCTCTGGATTTAAATTAACCTTGTTTCCCATTATACCTCTTCCATAAATTTACTAGATAGAAATTAGTTTTATCCCTGTTTTTATTCTCAAGCTCCATTTTTACTAGTGTATATAAATTGTGGCATCCAATCCACTTGGATCTTTGGAGATTAAACTTTAGTGAATTATTATTATTTGCTTTAGCCCATTTAATCAATAGCATTCTAATTCCTTTCAAAATTTTAGGGTGATCAAATTCAAGAAGTAATTCTGGATTAAAAATTCCACAATTCAAAATAATTTCTTCATTATTTTTTAAATATCCAATTTCTCCAATCTTAATATCTGAATCTGCATTAATAATTTCAATGATTTTTTTTGCAACAGTCAATTTTATACTTCCAGTTTTTTTTAATAATTTTGAATTTATATATAAAGTGTTTTCTAAATTCTCTAAACAATTGTTGTATAAAAACTCAGTTATGCTTTTAAAATTAAAATCAATCTGGGCTTTAATTATTTTATCTCTAATAATTAGGGGCAGAAGGGAAAAATTATTATTTACCAATGTTTCTATATGATAAAATAAATCGTAGGTAATATCATTTGGTTTATCAGGAAATAGTGTGTAGAAATAGTTTATTCCTGAACTTGAAAATCTTGATGAGAGAAAGTGAAACTGCTCTATAATATCTATATTATTACTTTTTATTGATGATATGGAAAAAAGTTCCCTAACTATATAATCTGAATATTCTATTTTACCGGTAACTTTTATACAGGGAGTTAGTCTCTGATAGTTACATTTAAATATATAATCATTTTTTAAATTTATTTTCTCTTCTGGTAGTTCTAGCCCTGAAAGAACCAGAAGTAATGGGGATAAAATATTCCAGCAATTTTTATCTAATGTCGATGGAGTATCTTCTAATGTATGATTAAATAACCATGATTTAGGTAGTCTTTCGGGATTTTTTTTAAATTCTATAGCTTCTCTATATGGAAGTAAGGATATTAATACTGCAGGATATTCATTAAGAATTAGTCCTAGATCATCTGAGAAAAGAGGATTCAAATAGAAAAATTCTCCATTATTCAAAGAAAAAAGAATCTCTTCTGCCCTTTTCTTAACAGAATCAATTTTGCTTTTTATTTTTGAATAATCGTATTGTTGGCCATAGTGTTTTTTTATTAGGGACTCTCCGGCTGTACCCAATAAAATTGTAGATCCGATGCCACACATATCAAATACAAAAAAACTTATGTTAGTGATATTTTTCTCTTTAAAAAAAAATCCTAACCCATAGGAACCCTGTTTAGTTACAGAATCTTCACCACTGATTTCTTCTTTATCTGTAAAAATTATTACAGTGTTATGATTAAGTTTTTTTAAACGTTTTGCATGGTACAATAGATAGAAAACTGATGCACTATTATCATTGGCTCCCGGTGTATCCTGAACTCTATCATAGTGGGCTAATAAAATAGGGGTGTGTTTCTGTGAATTTAAATTTTCTGGAAAGAGTAATATATGTACTGCTCCATTAATTTCTACTGTATCATAGGGTATATTTTCTACAGTAATAATATCAGTAATTATTTTTCTTCTGTTGCTTTTTAAGGAACAAAATTCCTTAAATAATTTTTGTTCACCTAAAGCTGTCATACTATTAAATATTTTCCATTATTTTATATACCATATCTGTGCTAAATTTAAAATTATCTATCTCTGTTACAGGAACTATTCCTCTTATACTGTTAGTAATAAATGCCCCCTGAAATTTATTTATATCATTAACAAAAACTTCTTCTTCATAAATATTGAAAGCTCCTATACTTTTTTTTGACAAAAGATTTTCCCTGTATGTTCCTGGTAAAATCGATAGTGTATCAGGTGGGGTAATAACATCAAAATTATCTATAAAAAAAATATTAGCAAATCCGGTTTCTAGTACCCGATCATTGTAATCTTTAAATAAAACTAAACTATTTGTGTAATTAGTGTAATGATTCAGGGTTTTATATTTATAAATTGGATCATTACCCCGAATAAAGTCTGACAGTGTTAATTTAATAGGTGAATGATTAAAATTTAATGTATATGCAGAAATCATATATGAAATTCTATCTATATCTTTAAAAATTATAATCTTTATCCTTGCATCTTTAATGCAATTTACATTCATAAGAATCTTTATTTTTGATAGAAAATCAGGAAAAACATAATCAAATCCAAAAAAATTACCTGTTTTAACTAATCGCTTAAGATGAAATTCAAAATTTTCAGGAATACTATCTATAACTTTTATTGTTGTAAAAAAACCTTCACCATAATTAAAACCTGTTGAAAATGGAGAAATTGCAAAATCGGTATCATCTAAAATGTTATCATTAAAAATTATTTTCATACTCTACAACCTTAAATATCGATTTTAATTTAACTAAAGATTCATTGTATTCCTCCTCAGGATCAGAATCAATTGTTATAGCTCCACCTGAATTTAAAAAGATCTTATCATCTTTTATTACAGCACTCCTTATTACTATGCTACTGTTTAATCTTGCCTGATTCATTAAAAAAATTGAACCGGTGTAAATATTTCTTGATGATTTTTCTATTTGTTCAGTTATCTCCATACATCTGACTTTTGGACAACCAGTAATTGATCCTCCGGGGAATGTTGCTTTTATCAAATCTATTATATCATGTTCTTGGGATAACTCACCTGTAATTATTCCAACAAGGTGATAAACATTTTTATATTTTTCAATTCTTTTTTTATTTAGTACTTTAACTGAACCGACATTACAAACCTTGGATAAATCGTTTCGTAGCAGATCGATAATCATAAAAAGTTCTGCCTGATTTTTAGGAGAATTATAAAGAATTTTTTTATTTTCAAAATCAGCAGTATCATTGGAAGATCTTGCAATAGTACCCTTTATTGGTCGTGTTTCAACCTCTTTATTCTCTACTTTAAGAAATAGTTCAGGACTGCTTGAAACAATTGAATATTCATCTCTGTGAAGATATGCAGAGTAAGGAGCCGAATTTTCATGATACATCTTTTTAAATAGGGAGTAGGGGGAACCGGAAAAATCTCCCTGAATAGCCTGAGTTAAGTTTACTTCATATACTTCACCATCGTAAATCAGGTCAATAATTTTTTTAACATTTTCCTTGTATTTTTCAGGGGAATAATCTGAAGTAAGATTTGTTACTTTAAAGCCGATATCTTCATGACACGGTCCTTCAATCTGATTAAAATTTTCATAATTCAGCTGTATTTTAAAAGCTTCTCTATTGCCATGATCGAAATAGTAGTATTCATTATAGAGTGTCCAATTCAGCAAAGGTAATGTATAGTTGTTTATCGTCCCTTTTTTTATATTTTCAATTGTATGAAGTGCTTCATAACTTAAAAAACCTATAGCTCCAAGTCTGTTTATAGGGTAATCAAATTTATGAAAATTTGTCATATTATTTAATTGTCTTAATTCTTCCCATAAGTGATTGTTATTTATATTAATGTTAATATAGGGTTTTATACCGATTATTGACTCTTTGGATATATCTTCAGGACCATCTCCAGTTAAAAAAGATGGCATATAGGTTCTTTCTATACTATCAAAGAAATCTGCAGGGTCACTATAGAGAATCTTTTCAATAACATAATTTTTTATAAAATAGCTCATTATATTAAACCCGTTGATAACATATAATTTAATATCATTTTTGAGCCATATTGACAAAGAAATGATTCAGGATGGTATTGTAGTCCATATATTTCTAATTCTTGATGCTTTAATGCCATAATTATTTCGTTTTCAGTAGTAGCTAAAACTTGTAAAGTATCAGATATGTTTACCATAAGTGAGTGATATCTTGCTACAGAAATTCCATTAGGTATTTCAGCATATATATTAGAAAAATCTTTAATTATCAGCTTGGATATTTTTCCATGAACGGGAATATCAGACTTAACAGTTTTACCACCAAAAAAATTATTAATGCATTGCATTCCCAGACAAATTCCTAAAATAGGTTTTGTTTTATAAAATTGAGAAATTAAATCTATTGCCCAGGGTGTTGTTTCCGGATTACCTGGTCCGGGGGATATTATAAGAGAATCATACTTATCCAGTTTAAATCCGTTAAGCTGATTATCTCTAAGAACATCAACTTCCCCAGGGAATACAGATTTAATTAAATGATAAAGATTATATGTAAAAGAGTCATAATTATCCAAAAGTAATAATTTTTTCATAATTTATTTTATATCAAAAATAATATCTTTACTAAAGTAAATTTTAGAACAACCGAAAATATCCTTGGGAGGACGCTTTATGGTTAGAGGAATTTATACTGGTGCCAGTGGTATGCAGGCACAGATGCATCGTATGGATGCATTATCTAATAATTTAGCAAATGTTAACACAACTGGATATAAAAAGGATACTTCTGTACAGAAGGCTTTTCCTGAACTTTTAATAAGTAGACTAAATGACAATGGAGTAAGTAAATTTCCATTTGGTTCAAGTGATTCTGCTCCAATAGTAGGCAAATTGGGTATGGGTGTTGAGTATAACGAAAGTTATACAGACTTTGAACAGGGTTCATTAAAACAGACAGATAATCCCTTTGATTTAGCTCTGGAAGATGCAGGTTTTTTTACAATAGAGACACCTTATGGTGAAAGATATACAAGAAATGGCTCCTTTACTCTTGGTAAAGAGGGAATGCTTTTAACAAAAGAGGGCTATCCTGTTCTTGGTGAAGAAGGACCAATTTATATTAAAAAAAATAACTTTGTTATAGACCGGGATGGTAACATTTTTCAAAATGGGGACTATTCAGATGATCCCAAACAGATGGTTTCAATGGAAGAGAATGATTGGAAAAACACTGAAAAAGTTGACAGGTTAAAAATAGTTGATTTTGATAAGGTTAGGCATGTAAAAAAAATGGGTAGTTCCCTATGGGCTTCCACACCAAATTCCGGGGATGCCCAGATTATGAATGACAATAAAAGGCCTAAAGTTTCCCAGGGATTTGTTGAAGCCGCAAATGTAAATCCTGTTAATGAAATGGTTAATTTAATAACAGTTAATAGAGCTTATGAAGCAAATCAGAAAGTAATACAAACCCAGGATGGATTGACTGGTAAATTATTCTCTAATGTAGCTAGAGTTTAGGAGTAAATTATGATGAGATCACTATGGACCGCTGCATCAGGGATGAACGGTCAACAATACAATATTGATACAATTTCAAACAACCTGTCTAACGTAAATACAACTGGTTTTAAAGAAGTTAGATCCGATTTTGAGGATCTTTTATATCAAAATTCCAGAATTGCAGGAACGCCGGCGACTAGAGATACTGTTGTTCCTACAGGAATTCAGGTCGGGCATGGTGTTAAGGTAGCAGCTACACAAAGAATGTTTACCCAGGGGTCTTTGCAGAATACTGAGAATGAGTCCGATATTGCTATAATGGGAGAAGGATTCTTTAGGGTTCAACAATTAGACGGTTCCGACGGATTTACTAGAAATGGAGCCTTTAAAATTGATTCAAATGGACAATTAGTTACATCAAATGGTAATAAGGTTCAGCCTGAGATCATATTTCCAGAGGGTTTTATTAGAAATTCTCTTGCAATTTCCGAAGACGGTAGAGTAACTGTTAAAGTACCGGGAAATAATGATCCTATAGATGTAGGTCAGATGGAACTTTATAGATTTGTTAATCCTGCTGGATTGCAGGCTATTGGACAAAACACTTTTAAAATTTCTAATGCCTCCGGTGATGCAATCGGAGGTAGACCTGGTTTTGATGGAATGGGTAAACTACAACATAAGTTTCTTGAAAATTCAAATGTATCCACTGTTCGTGAAATGGTTAACATGATTGTTGCTCAAAGAGCTTACGAATTAAATTCTAAAGCAATTCAGACATCAGATTCTATGCTTGGTATTGCAAATAACCTTAAAAGATAGTGCTAGCTGGTTTTAATAAACCAGCTATTTAATAAATCGTTTAAAAAACTGCTTAATCCTATTCAGTAATCGTAGAAAAAAACCAGGATTTTGCAGTTTATTAATTCTGTAGTATGCTTCCTGTAATTCGTTATCAGTAAAATCTTTTCTTACTATGTTTTCTTCTAGTTCTCTTTCCAGAAGTTCAATTTTTGATAAATCACTAACAGTTTTTACTTCTACTTCATACCATCCCAGTTGTTTAACAGATTCCAATCTTCTAAAACCGGATATTAATTCATTCTTATTATTAATTATAATGGGATGGAAGAGTCCATACTTACTTATACTCTCTTTTAACTGCTCGATGTCTCCAATATCATTTCTAATTCTTTTTTTTATTTTAATATCACTTATTTTAACTAACATTTTTTAATCCCATAGTTCAATAGATAAATCACTCTCCTTATTATCACCCTCATCTAATATTTCAGGTGTAAAAAATTCCAGCTCTGCATTAATTATACTCTCTTCAGGATTTAATTCAATCTCAATTATATCAAGAATTTTCATTATACTTTCATTTTTTGATTCTTCTATAAAAGTGTGATATTCACAAAAAGTAGTAGGTTCAGTACCTGCTTTATACACTTCTCTAATAGAATTAGGACATTTTTGGGATTTTAAATCTCCTGAAACAGTGCAAATTGTCCTCTCTACAATACCAGATGGCTTATCAAACTCTTTAATCGGAAGTTTTTCGTGAATCTCTTCCATATATTTAGCCCAGACTAAACCTGAAAGAACTGCTCCATTATTATTCTGTCCTAAAGTATTAGCACCCTTATCAAATCCATACCAAACAGCGGTAGTATAATAAGGTGAATAACCTATAGCCCAACTATGTTTCCAGTTTTCACTTGTTCCGGTTTTTCCAGCCATTGCCATTCCGTTAAACTGATTTTTTGTATTTCTGTAACCATAGTTTAGTGTTCCTCCCGGAGCTAAGGTTGTCTCAAGAACACTTGTCATTATATATGCATCCTGGGGAGACATAACCTGACGATCAGCTCTATAGGATTTTTGAAGCATATCATCTTCTACATTGGCAATAATTGCTCCGTTCTGGTTTTCAATAAAACGAATTCCATAGGGTTCATTAGCTTTCCCATTATTTGCAAACGCTGAATAGGCTCTAGTCATCTGGGCAAGATTTACAGTAGAAGTACCTAAAGCCATAGGAAATTTTCTATCAAATTTAGCTCTTATCTCTCCTGGATCTGTAATTCCCAGAAGAGCTGCAGATCTTCTGATTGCATCATCAAAACCTATAATCTGTAATGCTTCAATTGCCGGAATATTTAAGGATTTATTTAATGCATATCGTAATAAAACATCTCCTCGCCAAACTCCACCATAGTTATTGGGAGTGTAAGGTTCTGCACCATCTAGTTCAAAGGTTTTTGGTTTATCTGAAAAATGAGTTCCAGCAGTTATTTTATTATTACTAATTCCTGCAGAGATAAAAAGAGGTTTAAAGGATGATCCAGGAGAAATTTCAACCTTTGGATCAATAGCCCTGTTTAGCTGATTAGTATACTCAAACTTACTACCACCAACCATAGCCAAAATTTGACCATTCTTATTATCTATGGTAAGTAATGCTGTCTCTATTTGATTTTCATTTCTCTCACCACTGGATTTTAAAGCAACCTGACTAACAGTATTAAGGGAATTTAAACCTGTAACCAGAGATAAAACTCTAATATTTGGAACAATTTCCTGATTAAAATAATCGTTTTCCTTTTTAATCTTTGCCTCTTCTTCTATTTTAATCTCTTTAATATTTGAAACTAAACCCATAAGACTGATTATTGATGAGAATTGATTATACACTGTATTCTTTTTAGCATCAGATTCAGTTGAGTAACCTTTTCTGACTTCTTCAAGTTTTGTTAATAAATAGTTGTCTGCAGATTTCTGATATGAAATATCCAGAGTTGTATGTATTGTATATCCATCTTTATAAACATCCTGTGTTCCATATAGAAGGTTTTTTATCTCTTCCCTTACATATTCTGTAAACCAAGGTGCCTGATCTTCCCTGTTTCTAGCATTATGAACAGTTTCAGAACCATCTCTTGACCAGTCAAAATTGGCCCAATAAGTTGCAAAACTTTTATCTGCTTCTTCCTGTGTTAGGTAACCATTTGCAACCATTTGTGAAAGAACTCTTTGTTGAACTTTTTTTGCACTTCCGGGATTTCTGTCAGGAGAGTATAGTGTTGGTCTAGCTACCTGTATAACACTCATTACAGATTCAGCAGGTGTATTTTCCTTAGCAGAGTGTTCAAAGAAATATTTACTAACAGCTTCAATACCATAGGCACCATGTCCAAAATTAACTTTGTTAAGGTACATCTGCATTATTTCCTGTTTAGTATACTGTCTTTCAATTTGCCATGCTTCCCAAAGTTCAAGAAGCTTTGTAAAAACAGTTCTGTTAAAGACATTATCTAAACGGATTTTAGCAAGTTGCATTGTTAAGGTACTACCACCACCTCCATCTAGATTTCCATTTTTTAACATACTGAACAGAGCTCGTGAAAAACCTCTAATACTAAATCCGCTATGTTGGAAAAAAGGGTTATCTTCCCTAGTTAAAAGAGCAAATACCTGAGCTTTTGGTAAGTCGTTAAATTCTATTAGGGTTCTTTGTTCTACTCCAACCAACTCTGAAATTACATCTCCGTTTCTGTCCAGAATAACAGAAGGAAGTGAAGGTTTTTCGTGAATAAAATTTTCGATATTTATATTATTTGTATTTATAGAAAGTGCAAATCCTAAACCCACACTTAGAATAGTCATCAATATAATTAAAAGGGTTAAAAGTATACGAAACCCAATTTTATGTTTATTTGTAAAAATCATATGCAAATATTACTCTGAGTAGGTTCTTATAGTCAATGATATTGAAAAAATCTAAAAGCATAAAAAAACCGGAGAAAAACTCCGGTTTTAAAAATTATGCCAAAGGATCAGCACCAATTGTTCCAACTAAATCCTCTCGATATTTAGCTGATTTAAAGTAATCCAACATCTCTTTAGTCTCTTTTAAACTATTATTTACCTTATCGATAACACACTTTTCATGGTGAGTGTTATCTTGAATAAATTTTTCAAGATATTTAACATTGGATTCATAAAGTTTAATGCTCTTTTGTTGCATTAAATCCAGTCTTTCCTTGTACCAATCAGATTTAAGAACTTCTTCTTTAGTAAACATTTTTCTAAATTCAGGACTATTTAAAGTCATTCCTTTATATTCACCCTCAGCCATTATATAAATAAGAGCTTTTAAAGGAGGTGCAGCACTCTCTACTGAACCATCTTTAATGTATTCTGTTGAAATTTTCTTGTATGTTTCTGTTATATTGTCAATTCCATCAACAAAAGCTTCTAAATCCTGTAATTCCGGTTTTAACATATCTTCCGGGAAAATTGAGTCTGGATTATCGAAAATCTTACCTAGGTAGTCTTGAGTAAATTTTTTGGTTAATCTCATTCCTAATATACTTGCAGGAATTGTTCTTCCATTGTATTCAAAATCTTTTACTCTCTCTAAATGACCATTTTCAAGAAGTCTGTATGCATCTCTCTCTTTTTCTGTCAATCGACACCACAGTTCTGGAATTAATAATGAAACATCATGGGAAACTTTGTACTTATGTCCAACATATCCGGCAGCAGAAGAGTAACCTTGATATCCAGTTAATATGTTAGATAACATTACATTGTTTAAGTCAGTAGTTGCAACTAAAGCATTAAATGGACCCTTAGTTAAAGCTCCTTCTGAACCAGCACCTGTAGTAGAAGGTGATTTACCAGTTAAACTACACATGAAATCCATTAATAGTTCAGGAAGTTCCTGATAGTGAATTGGTCCATATACTGCTAATGGTCTAATTTTCTCAGCTCTATCAATAGGATTATTTCTTCTTCCTGATAAAACTGCATTTACTGGATTGTGTACTGGTTTATCAGCAGGAATTTCTCTTGATAATCTAGCTCCAATTTTTGAAACATAAGAATTTAATGGATATAAAATATCTTTTTGTGTCTCAAGATATCTTGGGTTCTTTGTTGGAGAACCATCAACTATTCTTGTATGACTTGGTAGAATAAAATATTTTACACTTTCATCGTTAATAACTTCTTGAACCATTCTCTTAACAGGTTCAGTATATCTGTTAAAGTTAATAGTATCGTTAATTATCTCAGTTGCAAACTCTCTTGGGTAAGGCTCAAAGTTTGATATAAACATACCAGTAGAGGATAGATCCTCTTCAGCTTGTTTATCATAGCCTCTGATTACTGCATCATCCGGTCTTTGGAAGAATCTTGATTCAGAGTTAATAGCCATTTTAACACTTTCGTTTTTATACATTGGGTTAAGATAGTCAAGTCTTTTTGCCGGAACTACAACACTAGCTGTTATATCATCTTCAAGTTGTAATTTGTCTGCAGGTAAGAAATCCTGTCTTAATTTATAAGTTCTTCCAATACCATTTAAGTCTCTACCAATTCTTAAATAACTACCACTTACGTTTCTACCGTTATATTTGAATTGGTGGCCAGGAATACCATTTATATAATCAACACTGAATTTTTCTTTCCAGTTATCACCCCATGAAGGTTCGTAAAATCTTTTTATTAAAAAAACAATAGATTTTAGTCTAGGAGGAATTGTAAGCAACCAGTTATTGTAATCATCACTCCAGTCAGGGTTTTCATTTAATAATCTGATAACTGACCCTAAAGATCTTTCACTTGAAAGTATAGATCTACTTTTACCCTGTCTTGGAACTCTGTATCTGTCTCCATAATTTTTATTAATGATTGATTCAACAATTTTCATGTCGGCTTCATAGTCACCAATAAAGATAGGTCCAAAATCTATTGCATCCCATATTGATTTGGATATTTCAGATTTTCCACCTCCGGAAACCGTACATGGCTTATGACAGAAAGTTCCTTCTGCATCTGTACCTACTAATCTCCAAGCTGGTGTTTTTGGGTGTTTTTCCATTCTAACTTTATATCCTGAAGGAAGAACATAGTAGTACCCCGGTAAAATATGAAGTTCTCCACCTTTCCAGATTGCTTTTTGACCATCAATTAATGTAAAAAATGTATCTTCTGGTACATAAATAACTTTAGGCTGATTTTTATCAATTGCATATCCTTCTTTCATTAAAGTTACTGAGTCTTTTAAAAGCTCCATTGCTTTTTTGAAAGTATGGCCTTTATCTATAGTACTGTCTGCTTTGTAACTTCTTCCAAGGTTTTTACAAGTGTATGCTAAAGCTCCACCAGCATGTTCCTCTTCATAAAGTCCTGAAAGGTTTGCAGAGTATCCCATCTGAGTTTTAACTTCTTTTTTACAATAACCAAAGTAGTTATCACCAATTATTGTTACAATAACACCATTCACATCTCTGGCTGTAATTTTGAAAGGAGTTCCATCATTGTAGATTTCATCTTCATTCTCCCAGCACATACCGTCTTTAATCTGTCTAGGAGTTGCATCTTTTTTATGTGGAAGTCCAAGATCTTTTTTCTTTAGCTCTGTTATTTGCGGAGCTAAAATAACACATCCTGTATGACCCGTCCAGTTTTTAGGGTTTAATGCTGCATCATTTTCTGGTAATAGTGGATCACCCGCATTACCAAAAATTGACTCTACAAAATCAAGGTTTGCAACAAGATTTCCTGGTACGAAGAATCTTACTTCCATAGATTTTTCTTCTGTAAAACCTTCAACCTTCGGACAAACAACCGGTCTTAAAAGTAAAGATACAAAAGTTTCAGCCTGTTTGCTCTCTTCTTGAGAATATGTAAATGGTAATTTTTTTAATACCTTAGGTGGATTTAAAGCTACTTTTAAAATTCTCGAAAAAGCAACTTTTGGAACAGCTTTTTTGTCAAAAGGAATTGGTAGGCCACCCTCTACTACATGAAACGAACCCTTTGTTGTTCTCCTGTCATTCTTAGGGTTGTGAACAACACCCTGTTTAATTTTATAAGAACTAACAATATCTGTAATAAATTCATCTTTACCTACAGGTAGAGATAAAACCCTGGATAAGCCGTGCTTGTCCAGAACAAATGTATTTGATGGGAGTCGCTCAGTTTTTTCACCTACATCACTTAAGTAAGTATCAAGAAATTTTTGAATTCTTGTATCAGCAGGGCTTAAATGTGTTGATAATAATCTATCTTTTTCTTTGAAGTGTTCAATAAGATCCCAAGCAGTTTCTAACTCCTCATTATCTTTACCTTCAAAATAAGGTAGACCCATTGATGCTAATTTCATGTTAATATATTTTATATATTTATCCACGTTCTTATCATCTAAAGGATTTACGTTAATTCCAAAATCTCTGTTAACTTGCATAATTTCTCCTGTTAATGTTTTATTATTAGAATCAGTAATACATAGAATCTAAATTACTAATACTATATATAAATATCGATAGAATGAAAAGTGTTTTTAGAGGATTGTTTGGTAAAACAACAAAGAATTTTTTTTTGTCAAAATAAAAGTATTCAGGATAAATAATAAATTTATAGATAATGTTTGACCTTTCATCATCATATAGTTAAAATTGATGGATAATCAATAAAATTTAGGAGATAATAAAGATGAAAAAAATTGCACTAGTATTAGTTTTATTTTTATCTTTTGCTACAGTAGCATTCGCAAGTGGCAACAAAGAATCAGTATCATCAAAAATGAAAGTAGGTATGGTTACTGATGCAGGAACTATAGATGATAAGTCATTTAATCAGGGAACATGGGAAGGTATATTAAAGGCAGGTGAGGATTTTGGTGTTACTGTTAAATATTTAAAACCTACAGGAACAACTGAAGCTGATTATTTAAAAGAGATAGGGAATTTATATGATGCTGGTTACAAATTTATAGTTACACCAGGTTTTAAATTCGAAACTACAATTTATCAAGCTCAAGATAAGTACAAGGATGCAAAATTTGTTCTTATTGATGGAACACCTCATACTCCGGACTATGCAACTTTCAGAGCTGAAAAAAATGTTGTATCAATATTTTTTGCTGAGCATGAATCAGGATTTCTTGCGGGTGTAGCTACAGCATTACAATTAAAAGAAGGTTCCGTAGGATTTATTGGTGGAATGGAAATACCTCCGGTACAAAAATTTAACTGGGGATTCCAACAAGGTATTGCTTATGCGAATTCTAACAAAGGAACAAAGGTAATGCTTAAGTCTGAGAATGTTATCTACCAAGGTACATTTAGCGAAGTTGCTGCAGGTCAGCAGTTAGCAGCTCAAATGTTTGATAAAGGTGTTACTGCAATTTTCTGTGCTGCAGGTGGTGTAGGTGTTGGTGCAATTAATGAAGCTAAATCTAGAGCCGCTGCTGGTAAAAATGTATGGATTGTAGGAGTTGATGTAGATCAGTATGCTGATGGTGTATATGAAGGTGGAAAATCAGTTATTTTAACATCTGCTATGAAAAAAATTGGTACTGCTGCCTATGATATGATAGATGCAGAGCTTAAAGGTAATTTCCCTGGTGGAGAAACACTTGTATTCAATGCTGTAAATGATGGTGTAGGTTTACCCGTTAAAAATCCTAACTTAAGTAGTGATGTAATCAAAACTGTAGATGCAGTTTTTGCAGAATTAAAGAAAGGTTCAATAAAAGTTTCTGATGAGCAAGGTAACTTAATTAAATAGGTCATAACAAATATTAGGGGGGGTGCGTATAGCACCCCCTTTTTTTGGGGGAATAAGTGGATTATGTAATCGAAATGGTCAATATTAGAAAGGAATTTCCTGGAATTGTTGCAAATGATGATATCTCAATTAACTTAAGAAAAGGTGAAGTTTTAGCACTGTTAGGTGAGAATGGAGCAGGGAAGTCAACTTTAATGAGTATTCTATTTGGTTTGTATACACCGGATAGAGGATTGATTAAAGTTAATGGATCGGTTGTTAATATTACTAACCCGAATGATGCAAGTGATCTAGGCATTGGTATGGTTCATCAGCATTTTAAACTTGTTCATAATTTTACTATTACTGAAAATATTATATTAGGAATGGAACCTAAAGGTATAAAAATTGACCTTACTGATGCCAGAGAGAGAATTGTTGAACTTTCCAAAAAATATAATTTAAATGTAGATCCCGACGCAAAAATTGAGAATGTTTCTGTTGGAATGCAACAGAGAGTTGAAATATTAAAAATGTTATACAGAAATGCTGAAATTCTTATTTTTGATGAGCCAACAGCTGTTTTGACCCCGCAAGAAATTCTTGAGTTAATGAAAATAATGAGAAATCTTATTGATGAGGGTAAATCAATTATTTTAATTACTCATAAATTAAAAGAGATTAAGCAAGTAGCTGATCGATGTACTGTAATTAGACGAGGAAAAGTAATTGATACTGTTGATGTAAAAACATCTTCTCTGGAAATTATGGCAGAAAAAATGGTTGGTAGAAAAGTAACGTTTTCTGTAGAAAAAGGTGATGGGATACCTGGTAATGAAATTTTAGAAATATCAAATTTAAATGTTTATAATAATAGAAAAGTTCTTGGAGTAAAGGATTTCTCATTAAAAATCAGATCTGGAGAAATTGTGGGAATTGCAGGTGTTGATGGTAATGGACAGACTGAACTTATTGAAGCTATTACTGGTCTAAGAGATATTCATAGTGGTTCTATCATCTTGAATGGTCAGGATATATCAAGACTGAGTATAAAAGAACGGAGCAACAGAGGAATATCTCATATTCCTGAAGATCGTCATAAACATGGGTTAGTACTTGATTACTCACTTGAAGAGAATCTTATTCTAGAGCAGGTAGAGAGTAAAAAATTCTCCAAAAATGGTTTTATAAACAAAATTTCTATGAGGGATCATGCTAACAAAATTATATCTGACTTTGATGTTCGTTCAGGTATGGGTCCATTAACTATAGTGCGATCAATGTCTGGAGGAAATCAGCAAAAGGCAATAGTTGGAAGAGAAATTTTTCAAAATCCGGATCTATTAATCGCTGTTCAACCAACAAGGGGATTGGATGTAGGTTCTATAGAGTATATTCATAAAAGGTTAGTAGAGCAGAGGGATAGCGGAAAAGCTGTTCTTCTAGTATCACTTGAATTAGATGAGATTCTTGATTTGTCCGACAGAATTGCAGTAATAAATAGTGGTGAATTAATTGGTGTTGTAGACGGGGATAAAACTAATGAAAATGAGATAGGTTTAATGATGGCAGGTATTAGCAAAGGAGATAAAAATTGAATTCTGATAAATTAAGACCATTATGGGTCGCATTAATATCTGTTTTACTAGGCTTAATAGCTGGAGGAATTTTAATGGCTTTTACGGGAAATAATCCTGTGGAAGGTTATATCTACCTTTTTAAAGGTGGTTTAATGAGCATTGAAAGAATTGGTAATACTCTTGCAACTGCAACTGCTTTAATTTTAACAGGTCTTTCTGTAGCATTTGCCTTTAGAACAGGTCTATTTAATATAGGTGCATCTGGACAGATGTTAATGGGAGGTCTGTGTGCAACAGCACTGGGTTTAAGCTTGAATCTGCCAAAACCAGTGTTATTACCTATAGTTCTTTTAGCAGCAATAATTGGTGGTGGGCTTTGGGGGTTAATTCCCGGGTTACTTAAAGCCAGGTTTAATGTACATGAGGTTGTTGCCACAATTATGATGAACTGGATTGCATTCTGGACCGTAAACTATGCTGTTCCATCATTTTTTAAAGGTGAGTATTTAGAGACAGAATCAAGGAATATTGGAGTAAATGCATCCCTAAGAGTCGAATGGTTAACAAAACTTTTTAATGGATCCTATATTAATCTTGGAATTTTTCTAGCTATACTTTCAATAATAGTTATAGCTATTATCTTAAATAGAACAGTTTTGGGATTCCAATTAAAAGCTGTTGGATTTAACAAGGATTCAGCCAAATATGCAGGTATGAATGTTAATAGAAATATAGTGCTCTCTATGGTTATTGCAGGAAGTCTCTCTGGTTTGGCTGGAGCAACATTTTATCTGGGTTACGCTTCAAATATTCAGATTGGAGTTCTTCCATCCCAGGGATTTGACGGAATTGCAGTAGCTCTTCTTGGAGCTAATAGTCCTTATGGTGCATTAGCTACAGCAATATTTTTCGGAATTCTTCATTCTGGAAAGGGATTTATGAATGCTATGACAAGTATTCCACCGGAAATAGGAGACACTATTATCGCAATAATTATCTACTTTGCGGCTACAAGTCTTTTAATTCATAAGTTTTTAGATAAAATTAAAGCTTTTATAAAAGGAGCTAGAAAAAAATGATAGATATTTTAACAGGAATTTTTCCTTATGCAATAGCTTTTACAATACCACTTTTAGTAACTAGTTTAGGAGGCCTTTTTAGTGAACGAAGTGGAGTAGTTAATATAGGATTGGAAGGTTTAATGGTAATGGGCTCCTTTGCCGGAGCAATAACAATCTCAAATCTTGAAGCATATTTACCAAATGGGTCTATCTGGATTGGAATAATGGTTGCCGGAATTGTTTCTGGTATTTTTAGTCTTCTTCATGCGTTTGCCAGTATACATCTAAAGGCTAATCAGGTAATTAGTGGAACTGCTATTAATATGATAGCTGGTGCTATAACAGTTTTTTTTGCTAGAAATATTACAGGAAGTGGTAATATAAGAATACAGTTGGGATTACAAAGAGTTTCAATACCAATTTTAAGAGATATACCACTACTTGGAGATATGTTTTTTTCCAATACATACTTAACAACATGGGTTGTTATTGCAATATTAATTTTTTCAAAGTTTGTTATTTACAATACAGCATTTGGTCTGCGACTTAGAGCATGTGGTGAACATCCCCAAGCAGCAGCTGCAGCAGGAATAAATGTATTCTTAATTAGATATATCGCTGTTTTTATTTCTGGAATTCTAGCCGGTTTTGGTGGTGCCATTATTCTTGTTACCTATTCCGGAGAATTTAATGGTTCTGTTGCTGGGCTTGGATTTCTGGCATTGGCAGCTCTAATATTTGGACAATGGAAACCACTAGGAATTCTAGGTGCTACATTCTTTTTTGGTTTTGCATCAACAATTGCAAATGTAAGTCAAGCTATACCTGCACTGGCTACAATTCCAGGAATTATATTAAAGGTCTTTCCTTATGTTGTTACTTTAATTGCACTGGTTCTATTTTCAAAAAGCTCTCAAGCGCCTAAGGCTGCTGGTGAACCATTTGATCAAGGGAAAAGGTAATGAGATTTATTTCATTAATAACAATATGTTTTATTGTTACTTCTAATTTAAACTCTTTAGGGAATAAAGAACTGGTAATAGATGCAAGTCAAAAATTAGTTGTTGGCCTTGTTTTAGACTCACCTGGGTTAGCTAATAATCAGACTAATATTAGTTGCTATGATGGTTTGCAAAGAGCTGTTGATGAAGGGTTAGTAACATTAAGAACAAAAACTTCGAAAGACAAAACCGAGACAGTAAGATTGATTTCAGAATTTGTCAGAGAGGGTGTAGATCTTATATATGCAATAGGTGAGACTAATAAAGATATTCTTATTAATGCCAGTGATAGCTTTAATGATGTATCCTTTGTAGGTATTGATGTAGAGTTTTCTGAAGCTGAGTTAAAAGATAATTTAATAGGTGTAACTTTTAAAGAGAAAGATGGTGGTTTTCTAGCAGGTCTTGTAGCTGGAAGTCTGACATACACATATTATAAAAGACATCCATTTTTAAATGATTTAAATAAAGTAGGTGTTATTCGAGGAAAGAATGATCCCGATTTAATTAGATATGAAACAGGTTTTTTTGCAGGAGTAAAAAAAATAAACCAATCCTGTGAAATAATATCTATAAATCTGAATAGTTTAAGTGATCAGGAAAAGGGGTATAATGCCTTATTTGATTTAAAAAAGAAGGGCGTAGATGTAGTCTTCTCTTTAGCCGGAGATGCTGAGACTGGAATTATAAATGCTGCTAAAGAGTGTGATGTTTTAATAATAACTACAAATAGGATGAGAAATGAGGTCGATTCAGTGGTATTAACTGGTGTAAGTAAAAATATTTCGGTTTCTGCATATCTTATTACTAAATCCTTTGTAGAAAATAGAAATACAAGTGGTGCAAATCATGTCTATGGTTTAAAAGAAGGTGCTATTTCATTATCTCCATACTACAGTTTTGACAAATATATTCCAAAATCATTAAATGAACTTGTAAATAAAATGATTTCCAGGTTGATTAATGGTTCAGAAAAAATACCTGATTCAATTGATGATGTTAAATTTGATCCTGAAAAGAGTCCAATTATAGAATAGGGGGGAATGTTCCCCCCTAATTTAGGATTTAAGAATAAAATCTATAATAAAGAAAATTGTAATAATATAAGATAAAATTTTAACATCCTTCGCTTTTCCAGTTAAAAGATGTAAAATTACATAAGAAGTCATACCAAATGCAATTCCCTCTGCTATAGAGTATGTTAATGGCATCATTAAAATAGTAAAGAATGCTGGTATGGATTCAAGATAGTTATTCCACTCAATATCCTTTACTGGTGACATCATAAATAATCCTACTAAAATTAGAGCAGGAGCAGTTGCTGCACTTGGAATCATAAGAAAAAGTGGTGATAAAAATATAGCCAGGAAGAAAAGTATTGATGTTGTAAAGGCTGTTAAACCTGTTCTTCCACCTTCAGAAACTCCGGAAGCAGACTCAACATAAGTTGTTACAGTACTTGTTCCCAAACAAGCTCCAACAGTTGTTCCGATAGCATCAGCTAACAGAGCCTGTTTTGCGTTTGGAACTTTTCCATCAGATGTTAATAGACCAGCTTTAGTAGAAACACCGATTAAAGTACCTACTGTATCAAACATATCAACAAATAGAAATGTAAACAGAACTACAAGCATATCTACTGATAGTATTTTACTAAAATCAAACTTAAATGCTATTTCTGATAAGTTAAAATTAAGTGCCCACTCTGTTGGTACATGTGTTATTCCCATAGGAATTCCAATTAATGTTGAAACAATAATTCCGATCAACAATGCGCCATGTACTTTTAGGATTAATAATACAGAAATAAGAACTAATCCGATTATTATTAGTAATGCAGGTGAATTTGCAGAAAATTTACCTAATACTAAAGGTACAGACTGTGGAGTTCCTAATTGAACTACACCTGTTCCTCCGTTATACAAGCCAATAAAAGCTATAAAAAGACCAATACCTACTGATACTGCTTTTTTTACACCAATTGGTATACAGTTGATTATTGCTTCTCTAACATTTAGAAATGTTAAAACAATAAAAATTAAACCTTCAATAAATACAGCAGCAAGAGCCATCTCCCAGCTATAACCCATTCCAAGAACTACAGTAAAAGCAAAAAGTGCGTTTAATCCCATTCCCGGTGCCAAAGCAAAAGGTAAATTGGCAATTAAAGCCATTACTAATGTTGCTATACCAGCTGAAATAGCTGTAGCTAAAAATACTGCATTACCATTCATACCAGTTGCTGACAAAATACTTGGATTTACAGCCAAAATATATGCCATTGTCATAAATGTTGTTATACCAGCCAGAACTTCAGTTTTAACATTGGTATTGTGCTCTTTTAGTTTAAAGAACTTCTCCATTCTATTTCCTCCATTTAAAAATTAAAATTATATTTCCGGATTAAAATGTTATCAAGTATGAATTTGAAATTAAATAAAAAAACCCATCATAATGATGGGTTATTAAGTATTAAACAGAATTATAAATTAAATTAGTTTCTATCTAATGCGTTTAAATCTTTATAAGCTTGTAAAACTCTGTTTACTAGACTCTCTTGACCTTTTCTTAACCAAACTCTTGGATCATAGTATTTCTTGTTAGGAGCGTCTTCGCCTTCTGGGTTACCGATTTGACCTTGTAGATAAGCTTCTTTTTCTACATAAAAGTTTTTTACACCTTCCCATGTTGCCCATTGTGTATCTGTATCGATATTCATTTTGATAGCACCATAACTAATAGCTTCTTCAATTTTTTCCGGCTCTGAACCTGAACCACCATGGAAAACAAAGTTAACTGGTTTTTCTTCAGTATTGTGTTTTTCCTGGATGAATTTTTGTGATTTGTCTAGAATTGAAGGTGTAAGTACAACATTTCCTGGTTTATAAACTCCATGAACATTTCCAAAAGAAGCTGCAATTGTAAAGTTTGGTGAAACTTTGCTTAATTGCTCATAAGCATAGTTAACTTCTTCAGGTTTTGTGTAAAGATCAGCTTTGTCAACATCACTATTATCAACACCATCTTCTTCTCCACCTGTAATTCCAAGCTCAATTTCAAGTGTCATACCCATTTTTGCCATTCTAGCTAAATATTTAGAAGAAATCTCCATGTTTTCTTCAATAGATTCTTCAGATAAATCTATCATGTGAGAAGTAAATAGAGGTTTACCATTTTTTTTGTAAAACTCTTCACCTGCATCTAAAAGTCCGTCTAACCATGGTAATAATTTTTTAGCACAGTGGTCTGTGTGTAAAATTACTATAACACCATAAGCTTCAGCTAATCTATGAACATGTTCAGCACCAGCAATTGAACCTAGGATAGCAGCTTGCTGACCTTCCATTTTTAAACCTTTACCAGCATTAAATACACCACCACCATTTGAAAATTGAATAATAATTGGTGAGTTAGCTTTTTTTGCAGCTTCTAAACAACCATTAATTGAATCAGAACC
Organism: Spirochaetales bacterium; assembly: GCA_003247135.1. GTDB lineage: Bacteria > Spirochaetota > Spirochaetia > DSM-2461 > DSM-2461 > Thiospirochaeta. Next base: position 40,206 of record QKAW01000055.1, read on the forward strand.
TACACAGTTTACAGCCGGGATAGCAAATTTATTTAATTTTGCTATTCGAAATACTTCCTTTACGTCATTACCAAATATTACACCTGGTTTTACTTTGTCAAAAATTTTTTCAGACATGTTTGTTTCCTTACTAAATAGATATATTGGATATTATTTTATTCTTTTTACTTCGATATTTCAATAGAATATGGTATAAAAAGCAATCTATATTCAGGTGGTTAAATTAATAACCGATAAGGATTGTATGAGTAATGTAAGCTTAAAAGCAAATAGCAAAAGGATTTTAATATATGCAGGAATTCTGTCTGCAGTTGTTATTATAAACATATATTCCAATAGAAAATATATTATAAATTCAGTTAAAATGAGTAAACCGGTAGAAATTTCTTTGGGAGATAGTAAGGTTGAACCACTTATAGAACCATCAACTTATAATAAACAGGTAAAGGTGTTATCAGGTTATTCTATAGATTCTCTTCTTTTAAAAGAGGATATCTCTCAAGCCCAGGTGTATGCATCCTCTATAGCACTTAGGAGAGTTTTTGATCCTAGAGATTTAAAAGCAGGATCAAAAGTTACAATATCCTATGATTGGAAGGATAAAAGTAAATTTGTGGGTTACGAAATAGAACTTGACTACGATAAATCTGCGATTGTTAAAAGAACAGGTGATGAAGAGTTTGTTGCAGAAATTCAGAAAAAGGATTTTATCACAAAAAGGCAAATAGGTAAGGGAGAAATAAAATCAACCTTATATGAAGCAGCAATTGAAAGTGGTATAAGTCCAAATATAATAATGAATTTAATTCAATTGTACTCCTTTGATGTAGATTTTCAGAGAGACATAAAAACCGGAACAGAATTTGAGATAATTTATGAAAACTATTATAACAAAAGGGGAGATTTTGTTAGACCTGGAAATATTCTTGCTGCAGCATTGAAATTTGAAGATCGAATTGTTCCTATTTTCAGATTTCAAACAGAGGATGGGAAGGTTGATTATTATAATAATCAGGGAAAATCTGCTAGAAAAGCTTTACTTAAAACACCTGTAAATGGAGCATATATCTCATCAGGTTTTGGTATGAGGATACATCCTATTGAAGCTTATACCGCATTTCATAGAGGTATTGATTTTGCGGTAAAAAAGGGGACGCCTATATATGCTTCAGGAGATGGAGTAATATCTGCTGCTATAATAAGTAATACAGGTTATGGTATTCATATTAAAATAAGACATCCAAACGGTTATGAAACACTTTATGGACACATGGTTGCCCACGCAAGAGATATGTATGTTGGGAAGAGAGTAACCCAGGGGCAAGTAATTGGATATGTTGGTTCTACAGGTAATTCTACAGGCCCCCATCTTCATTATGAGACCAGATATAATGGTCAATTTGTAAATCCAAGTAGTATAAATATTCCTCCTGGCCGTGTTTTAGAAGGTTCTGATCTTGATAATTTCAAGATTGAAGTGGAAAAAAACAGATTAACATTAAAATAAATTAAAACTTTAAATAATAGGTTATCTCAATATTGTTGTTTATTTTCTCTATTGCTATAATGCAGTAATTTAGGAGAAGTTATGAAAATTATAGAGAATACAGTTGTTACTTTGACATATAAAATGTCAGATTCAACTGGAAATTTAATTGATTCATCTGATGAGAATGGTTCTTTAACATATATTCACGGAGTTGGTATGATGATGCCAGGTATTGAAAAAGCTGTTGACGGTAAAGAGTCTGGGTTTGAATTTAAAGGCGTAATTGAACCAGAAGATGGTTATGGAGTTTATCTGCCTGAGAACGTAATCCCTGTACCAAGGGAACAGTTTGGGGACTTTGTTGATGAAATGGAAGAGGGGAAACTTTATAATTTTGACACGGATTCAGGTCATCAACCTATGAAAGTTGTTAAAATTGAGGACGATATAGTAACGATTGATGCAAATCATCCCTATGCCGGAGAACAGCTGAATTTTGAATGTAAAATAGAAGATGTAAGATTGGCAACTGAAGAAGAGCTTGAGTCACTAAACTCCCACGGTTGTGGTTGCGGTGGTGGTGGCTGCTGCTCAGACGGTGATGATTGTGAATGTGATTGTGATCATGAAAATAGCGATGAATGTTGTTCATCCAAGGGTGGTAAGTCCTCAGGATGTGGTTGTCATCATTAAAATACTAAAAAGGAGGTTTAAACCTCCTTTTTCTATAATCTGACAACGGAATTTTCTGTATTAAATTCCGTTGGGGCATAATAGTCTGCCTCCCAATCATTTACCCATTTTTCACCATCGATCAAATATTTAAAATGATAATCTTTTCCGATAGGTAGCTTCACAGTAATAGAGAAATCACCATCTTTACTCTTTTTTAGTGAAAGATCCTCTTTATCCCATTCATTAAAATCTCCAGCAAGATTTACTGAGGATGCATTAAAGCAAGCTTCTTTATCTAGTTTAAATGTAACATTACATTCCGGTTTAGTTTTTAAAAATTTTTTAGTTAGTGACATACTTTCCTCCAATATATTAATATTTTAGTTTATAAATAAAATCATTTCAAAGATTTTTTTCATGTTGTATAATATTTGTTATGAATAGAAATTATGCGATAGAATATGATATTTTACTTTCTAAGGTTCACAGATGGGGTGAAATTATAAGGTATAATGGAGCTTTGGTTATTCAGGATATCGAGGATGACATTCTTAACTGCTTAGAACTGATTAAAGTTAATAGAGATGTAATAATCAGCAGGGTTTTCAAAAAGAAAGACTATTCAGACCATAGTGCTATTGAAGTTGAGACCGTAAACATCTGCCTTCTCTCTTTAGCAATAGGTATTGATCTGGAATTAACTAATAATCAATTAATTGAGTTAGGAATTTCTGCACTTCTTAAGGATCTGGGAATGAACAAAGTTCCAAAGGAAATTCTGGAGAAGGAAGGTAATTTATCTAAAGAGGAACTAGCTGAAATAAAAAATCATCCACAGTATTCAGTTGATATTATTAAGAATCTGGGTTTTGGTGATAATATCTGTAATATTGTTATAGATCATCATGAAAGATGGGATGGTAAAGGATATCCTAGAGGTAAAACTAAAGAAAATATAAATTATCTTTCACGAATACTTGCGGTATTGGACGGGTATAACTCTATGATGGAAGAGAGACCATATAGACAGTCTATCCATGGATATGATGCTATAAAAGAGATTATTGGGGATAATGGTAAACGATATGATTCGGGGATTTTGAGTGTTGTTGTTCGAAGTATTGGAATATATCCAATTGGTTCCTATGTAGCTTTGAATGATGCTTCAATTTGCGAGGTTATTTCAGTAAATAAAGCAAAACCATTAAAACCTGTTGTAAAAGTTATTGTAAATAAAGATGGAACTGAATCAAAAAATAATAATATAATTGATATTTCCGATAATAACAGGTTTTTTATAGTTAAAAGTGTTCTGGTAAGCTGATTTTTGAAATCCAATAATAAAGGTTTTACCGGAGAAACAGCTGCTTGCGAATATCTTAAAAAAAATAATTATGTTATAATAGAACGAAATTTCAGGTGCAGACATGGAGAAATTGACGTAATAGTATATAAAAATTGTCAAATAACCTTTGTAGAAGTAAAGACATGGGATGCATTAGATTCTTTTGATTTATCTTATTCAATAAATAGAAATAAACTTAAAAGAATAGCTAATGCTTCGAAGGTTTTCTTACGAGATTATAAAGGTGATTATTCAACAATTAGTTTTGATGTTCTTTTATTAAAGAATAATAAAACAGTGTATGAGCACTATACTAATATATATGGAGATTGATCTTCCATGATTAAAATTGCAAAGAGTACAGACCCTGAAAAATTAAAACAGCTTAAGCGTATGATCCATGATGAGGATTACTTAACAATTGCTATCTCAAGAATAGCTATTGATTTGACCAATGGTATACTTAAGCAAAAAGAGGGATTAAGTGAGTCAAACCAGTAATGAACAAAATGATAAAGTAGAAAAAAAAAGCACGAGACACAAGGGCAAAAATCGATCTTCATGGAGAACTGGAAATTATAGAAAGAAAAAAAGTTCTGGTGAAGCTCTTTTTGTATGCCCAGTATGTGAAGAAGGTGTAAAGGAATTAGGAAATGCTATCGATTTCCAGGGACAAGGTCCAACTCATTTTGATTGTGTTTTACGTGCATTAAATGATAGTGAAAGACTAATGCCTGGGGAGAAAATTATCTATATTGGTAGCGGGAAATTCGGAGTAATTAACAATAAAAAGAATGACTCCGGTGTACCTTTTACTCTTCTTAGAGAAATAACTGTTGAAGATAGAGAGAAGACTCTTCAGTGGAGGGATAGTAAAAAAATCTATGTCTCAGTCGAAGAAGAGTTGCTTGATCAGAATTAAAAAAACACTACCTTTTAAATAGGTAGTGATTTTAATAGAACTAATGATTTTGCAGCAACTTTATAAGTTGTTTGATCTTCCAAGTCACCATAAGTTCCTTTTGAGTATATATCTTTGGGACTCTCTTTTGATGTATCAATCTTAATTACCCATTTTTTATTTTCTGGTGCTTTATTAAATTTAAAGATCATCTCTTCCTGTGTAGAATTTAGCATTACATAGAAATCATTATCATCGCTAGGTGCGTTTATCTCTTTTCTACTTCCATCTAGCTGAAAAGCCAGACATTTATGCTCTTCATTCCAATTCATAATATTTCCAGAATAAGTACACCAGGTTATATCTGCCAATTTATTATTACTTATATCCAAGCCGGTGTAAAAATCTTTTCTTTGAAATGCTGCATGTCTTTGTCTAAAGTTTATTAGCAATTTTGTAAAACGTAAAACTTCATCATTCATATTATCCCAATCAAACCATGATATTTCATTGTTTTGACAATATGCATTATTATTTCCCTGTTGAGTCCTGCATATTTCATCTCCACCTAAAATCATTGGAGTTCCCTGAGAGAGAAAAAGAGTTGCTAAATGATTTTTTACCTGCTGAATCCTTAACTTGTTAATAATAGGATTTGTCGTTACTCCTTCAGCACCACAATTGTGACTCAGATTATGGTTTGATCCATCTCTGTTATCCTCACCATTCTCAAGGTTATGCTTTTTGTTATAACTCATTAGATCTATAAGTGTAAAACCATCATGAGCAGTTATAAAATTTATACTATGAAATGGTTTTTTGTTTGAGTGGGAGAACATATCTGAACTTCCGGCAATTCTTGTTGCAGCTCTTTTAAAGTAACTAGAATCACCTCTCCAGAATTGTCTAATATCATCCCTGTATCTATCATTCCATTCAGCCCATCTTACTCCTGAAAAATTACCTGTCTGATGGGCTCCTGCTGCATCCCATGGTTCTGCAATAAGTTTGCTTTTTCTAAGAACAGGGTCTTCTCCAATTCTTCTAACAAGTATTGCATAATCATTTATATTTCCATCCTCTTCTCTGGCAAGAATAGAAGCAAGATCAAACCTGAACCCATCAATATGCATTTCTGTAACCCAATATCTTAAACAATCGATTATAAAATCACTTACTATAGGGTTGTTACAGTTTAAAGTATTTCCGCAACCTGAATAGTTTCTATAATAGCGCTTATCACGTTCAAGCATATAGTAAATAGAGTTATCTATACCTTTAAAGGAGTATATTGGACCATTTTCGTTCCCTTCTCCTGTATGATTAAATACTACGTCAAGGATAATCTCTATACCGTTTCTATGGAGTTCTCTTACCATCTCTTTAAATTCATTAACCTGATTACCATTTTCACGATTATATGCGTATAAACCTTTTGGAGCAAAAAAGGCAGCCGTGCTATAACCCCAGTAATTTTCTAGAACATCTCCTGTATTGGGATTTTTTCTTGTGCCTTCAAATGAATCAAATTCAAATATAGGCAGGAATTCAATTGATGTTATTCCAAGATCCTTTAGATATGGTATTATTTCTACTACTCCCCTATAAGTTCCAGGATATTTAAAACGTGTTCCACCATTCTTGGTTAAACCAGTTAAGTGTGTTTCATATATAACTGTACGGTGCATTGGAATATTTAAGGGCTTATCATTTTCCCAATCAAAGTTATCACAACATATTACAATACATTTAGGCATTATTCCTCTGCCTGTCAGATCCCATCGAATCTCATCTGTTAATGCCTTTGCATAGGGGTCGAGTAGATAATTGTGTCTATTAAAAAGATGTCCATTTTCAGGTTGCCATGGACCATCCATGGTATATAAATATAATGTTCCACTTGATTTTCCAGGTAAAAATATATGCCATATATCACCAGTCTTGTTTTCTACAGGATCTAAAGTATATTTTTCTGAAGGCTCAATGTCTATTGGATTCTTAAAAATATTAAGGGTAACCGAAGTAGCATTTCTCGAAAAAATAGAAAAATTAATTCCATTATTAAGAAGTGTAGAACCAAGCGGTAGAGCAAAACCAATATTATTGCATTTTTTATTTTTCATAAAATTAAGTATACTTTATTTTATCAAATAATTAAATAATAAAATGATTAAACTTATGTAAGGTAGCGCCTGATCGGAATCGAACCGACGTCATCAGCTTGGAAGGCTGGGGTAATAGCCATTATACGACAGGCGCACTTAATTTATATTTGAAAAGCGCCTGATCGGAATCGAACCGACGTCATCAGCTTGGAAGGCTGGGGTAATAGCCATTATACGACAGGCGCACTTTTCTTTAATTGTAATGATAAAGCGCCTGATCGGAATCGAACCGACGTCATCAGCTTGGAAGGCTGGGGTAATAGCCATTATACGACAGGCGCTTATTACAATTTCTAACGAATGCTAATCTAACAAATAAAAAAATTATGGTCAATAGAAAGTTAAATTTTCATTAAATTTTGTTTTATCTTTAAGGCATAATAGTGTTGAATCATTACTTATTAGTAATTATTATTATAATATTCTTTAAAGGAGATTTTAATGAAAATATTTGAAGATGAGTGGCGTGGTTTTAAAAAAGGAAAATGGCGAGAAGGAGTTAACCTTCAAAGTTTTATAATGGCCAATATTACTTCTTATGATGGTGATGAATCTTTTTTAGAAAAACCTACTGATAAAACCTTAAAACTATGGAATAAAGTTAAAGACCTTTTTGCGCAAGAAATTGAAAAAAAAGGACCTTTGAATATAGATGTTAATACAATATCAACAATATCATCCCACAAAGCAGGTTATATAGATCGAGAACTTGAAGAGATTGTTGGACTACAAACCGATGAACCTTTAAAAAGAGCTATATTACCATATGGTGGTATTAAAGTTGTAGAAAGCTCTTGCAAGGCTTATGGATATGATTTGAATCCAAATGTAAGCGATATTTTTAATAATTACAGAAAGACACACAATGATGGCGTTTTTTCAGCTTACAATGCAGAGATTAAAGCAGCAAGAAAATCAGGAGTTATTACTGGTTTACCAGATGGATATGGTCGAGGAAGAATTATTGGTGACTATAGAAGACTGGCTTTATACGGATTGGAATATTTAATTATAGATAAAAAAAAGCAGAAATTATCTCTAGACGGTAAGAAGTTGGATGAAAATTCAATAAGACAAAGAGAGGAGTTAACAGATCAATTAAGCAGTCTTGAAGAGATTGGAGTTATGGCTTCTTATTATGGCTTTGATGTTTCTAAACCTGCAAGAAATGCAAAAGAGGCTTTTCAGTGGGTTTATTTTGCCTATCTTGCTGCAATAAAAGAACAGAATGGAGCAGCAATGAGTCTTGGCAGAGTCTCTTCTTTTCTGGATATTTATGTTGAAAGAGATTTAAAGGAAGGAACTTTAACGGAAATAGAGGCTCAGGAAATAATGGACCACTTTGTAATGAAACTACGAATGGTTCGTTTTTTACGTACTCCAGCATATGATGAACTCTTTAGTGGAGATCCTATTTGGGTAACAGAAGCAATTGGTGGAATGTCTTGTGACGGTAAGAGTTTGGTTACAAAATCTTCTTACAGAATATTGCATACTCTTTATAATTTAGGTGCATCTCCTGAACCAAACCTCACTGTTTTATGGTCTACTAGATCTCCTGAAAACTGGAAAAATTACTGTGCAAAAGTTTCAATTGACACCAGTGCAATCCAATACGAATCAGATTTTATTATGAGAAAAGAATTTGGTGATGATTATGCTATTGCTTGTTGTGTTTCTGCAATGAGGGTTGGAAAACAGATGCAGTTTTTTGGTGCCAGATGCAATCTACCAAAAGCCCTTCTTTACGCTATAAATGGAGGTAAAGATGAGATTTCCGGTATGCAAGTTGGACCTAAATTTGAACCAATTTTAAAAGAGTATCTGGATTTCGATGAAGTTATGGAAAAATTTGATAACTTTTTGGGTTGGTTAGCCGGAATTTATGTAGATGCATTAAATATCATTCATTATATGCATGATAAATATGCTTATGAGAGTGTCCAAATGGCTTTGCATGATTTGGAAGTTTTTAGAACAATGGCCTGCGGTATTGCTGGCTTATCAGTTGTTGCAGACTCTTTATCAGCCATTAAATATGCAAGGGTAAAGGTTATTAGAAATTCTGATGGAACTGCAGTTTCTTATGAAACAGTTGGAGAATTTCCTAAATTTGGTAATAATGATAATAGAGTAGACTCTATAGCTTGCGATTTAGTAAAAAGGTTTATGCATAAATTACAGCAGAGTAACACTTATAGAAATTCCAAGTTAACACAATCTATATTAACGATTACATCTAATGTTGTTTATGGAAAAAAAACAGGAGATACTCCATGTGGAAGAAAAAAAGGTGAACCATTTGCACCTGGAGCCAATCCAATGCATGGTCGGGATAGTAATGGTGCTATAGCTTCCATGGCTTCAGTGGCTAAATTACCCTATGAATTTGCAGAGGACGGAATATCCTATACATTTAGTGCATCACCTTCATCACTGGGTAAAACAAGGGATGAACAGGTAAAAAATCTCACAAATATATTGGATGGATATGTAAGGCAGGATGGACATCATATTAACATTAATGTATTAGAGAAAGATATGCTACTTGATGCTATTGATCATCCGGAAAAATATCCGCAATTAACAGTAAGGGTTTCCGGCTATGCAGTAAACTTTGTTAAATTAACCAGAGAGCAGCAAGAAGATATTATTAATCGAACTTTTCATACAAAATTCACTTAAATTGAAATTACCTATTGTTAATTTTCTACAATAGGTAATTAATTATAGTCAGTATACATTTAACTTACTGGAGTAAACAAAATGCCTGATGTAATTACAATTGGTGAAACTATGGTCTCTTTTATTACACATCATAAGGGGCCATTAAGATATGCAGATGATTTTAAAAAAGTGCTTGCTGGTTCCGAATCAAATGTAGCAATTGGTTTAACTAGGTTAGGCCATAGTGTAGGGTGGATAAGCAGTCTAGGTAATGATGAATTTGGTAAATTTATTTTTAAAGAGCTCACTGGGGAAGGTATTGATACTTCCAGGGTTAAATTTGATTCTGAGAGTCCAACAGGAATAATGTTTAAAGAGTTAAAAAGTAGTAATGTTACTAATGTCTATTATTACAGGAAAGGTTCTGCAGCAAGTAAAATGAGCCCTGAATTTCTTGATGAAAATTATTTAAAAAGTGCAAAAGTCATTCATTTAACAGGTATAACACCGGCTTTAAGTAAAAGTTGTTTAGAGACTTTTAATTTTATTATTGATTTTGCTATTAATAATAATATTTCTGTTAGTCTGGATCCAAACATCCGTTTAAAACTTTGGAGTAAAAAAGAGATAAAAGATGTTTTACTGCCAGCAATAGCTAAAAGTGATATTTTCTTATGTGGAGAAGATGAAGGTGAAATTCTTTTTAATACATCAGATCCAACTGAGATTATAAAAGAATCTTTCCTCGCTGGTGCTAAAAGAGTTGTTGTTAAACTTGGAAGTAAAGGTGCTTATGTTTCAGATTGCATAAACTCTGATAATATAGAGTTTATTGATCCCCTAAATGTGGAGGTTGTTGATTCTATAGGTGCCGGTGATGCTTTTGCTTCTGGATATCTAAGCGGATATCTAAGAAATTTATCCAATAAAGAGTGTGGGCAGATAGGCGCAATAATGGGAGCCTATGCAGTAACAACTTTTGGTGATTATGAAGGCTTACCTACAAAAAGTGAGATAGATTCATTTCTTAATAAAAAACATATTAGTAGATAGAGGATTAAAATGAAAATTACGAAAATTGAAACATTCCATGTAAAACCACGCTGGTTATTTCTAAAAATATCAACAGACGAAGGCATCTCAGGTTTTGGAGAACCTGTAGTTGAGGGTAAAAGTCTTATCGTCGAAGAAGCTGTAAAAAGTTTAGGAGAAATGATTATTGGAAGAGATCCCAGGGATATAGAGTTTATATGGCAGTTATTATACCGTGGTGGATTTTATAGAGGAGGCCCAATACTTGTAAGCGCACTTAGCGGTATTGATCAGGCACTTTGGGATATAAAAGGTAAATATTATAAAATGCCTGTTTATGAGATGCTTGGGGGTAAAGTTCGAAATAAAATTAGAGTGTATCCCCATCTTGATGGTGATTATCCCAATAGTGGTAATACTAGTGCGGAATGGTATATTAAGTGTGCATTAAAAAGAAAAAATGAAGGGTACAATTTTGTTAAATTCGGTCTTCCTGATGGTCCTATGGAATTTATAGAGAGTCCAGGTCAATTAAATAGAATTATTGAAAAATTCAGTAAAATCCGGGAAGCTGTAGGGAATGATATGGATTTGGCAGTAGATTGCCATGGACGAATGTCACCGGCAATGGCAATACGATTTTGCAAGGCAATTGAACCCTACAATCCAGCATTCATCGAAGAACCTATTCTTCCAGAGAATGTGGATGCACTTGTTAAAGTGAAGGAATCTACCCACATCCCAATTGCTACCGGTGAAAGATTATACACAAAATGGGGTTTCAGAGAAATTCTTGAAAAGCAGGCTGCTGCAATTGTTCAACCGGATTGCTGCCATGCAGGTGGAATTTCAGAAGTAAAAAGAATTGCTGGAATGGCTGAAGCTAGTTTTACAGGTGTCGCTCCCCATAATCCTTTAGGCCCAATATCATTAGCAGCTTGTCTACAAGTCGACGCTTCTATATCAAATTTTGTAATTCAGGAATTTCCTTCAATGGATAATGGATGGGATAGAGGAGTCGATTATTTGGATAACCCATTTATAATAAAAAATGGTTATATTGATGTTCCGGAAGGTTTTGGGCTTGGAATTCAGGTAAATGAAGAGGCTCTTGAAGAGTTTAAATATGATGGCAAGTGGGAGAGCCCACTTTTTTTTAATAAAAAAGATGGTTCTCTCTCTGACTGGTAGAAAATAATAAAGAGGATAATTATGGATAAAATTTTAGATACAATAATTAAAAACAGAGTTATTGTTATTATTAGAGGTATTGAAGAAAAGTATATTATTGATACATGTTTAGCATTAAAAAATGCGGGTATAAAGATGATTGAAATTACTTTTGATCAATCAAGAACAGAAGGGGTTGATGCAACATTTAATTCGATAAAACTAATCAATAATTATTTTGGTGATGATATTTGTATAGGAGCAGGAACTGTTATGAATACTCATCAGGTCGAGAAAGCAGCAAGTGCTGGTGCAAAATACATGATTTCCCCCCACTGTAACAAGGATATAATAAAAAGATGTATTGAACTTAATACTCTACCAATTCCTGGAGTATTAACCCCAACTGAAATTGTGACTGCTTACGAAAATGGTGCAGAAATTGTAAAGATTTTCCCAATAAATTTAGTAGGTGGTATAGATTATTTAAAAAGTGTAAAAGCACCTTTAAGTCATATACCTATGCTTGCTGTAGGAGGAGTTAATAGCTCAAATGTTTCAGATTATATAAATGCAGGAGCAGTTGGTGTTGGAATTGGCTCAAGCATTATTGATAAAAATTTGATAGTTAATGAGAATTTCGATGAACTTACTGAGCTTGCAAAGAAATTTATAGGGAATATTGGTTCCTGAATCATAGAATAATCTGCCAAATATCTACATCATGATATTCATTGAATTTAAATCCACTCTCTTTTAAAACACCAACCTTAAAAAAATTGAATTTTTGGTGTAGGTTAATACTAGGCATGTTTGATGATGTAACTAGAGAAATTATAGTATGGAGATTTAATTCCCTAGCTCTGGTAATTAGTGATTCCATCATAATTTTTCCATAATTTCTTCCTCTAAAATCCTTATGGACATATAGAGTCAATTCAACAGTTCCATTATAAGCAGGTTTAGGATTCCATTGGGATAATGAACCCCATGCAACAATTCGATTTTCACTAAGCATTGATAAAATCGGATGTGTTTTATCATGCTGGTTAAACCAGTCTATTCTCTCCTGTATAGTTTGCTCATCTGTATGAAATGTTGCAACACTGTTTTTTATAGCATAGTTGTAGATTTCCAGAATTTCAGGAACATCATCGAGTTTTGAATCTCTAATTAATAATTTCATAATTTAATTTTAAACAAAAAAAAGATTAAAATCTATCTACTATTTCTTAAGTGTTTGTAAAGAAAAAACTACAATTCAACTTTTAAATTATAATCCAACAAAGCTAATTAAATTTTACAGTCATTGCTTAATATTATAAGTGCTATTTTTTATATAGAAGAATATTAATAAAATCCGGATTATCAAAGTCTCTATCTTTAATAAAAGTTAATTGATCACTTAAAAAACTATTATGATGATTAATTGTTTTTGTATGTACCTGTACAACTTTCACAGCGTCATCAACTGTTATAAATCCTTTGGAAGCGGCTAACCCGGTTAAATAAAATTTAATAAAACTAAACCTAAAAAGAGTTATCAGTAATCCATCAAAGGGATCTTCACTTACATTAAAAGGAAAATTTGACTGAAAAAATAAGTTAACCAGATAGTTTTCAAAAATATGTGACTGGGATTTTATAAAAGGATCAGTAACAGACTCCTCAATAGATTTATAATTCTCTGATTTTATTCCTAGTGGTATATCATCAGATATTTTTAAAGATTTTTGAACTAATCTGGTTAATTCCTGAAAATACTTACTGTCAATTTCATTAAAAACATTTAACAATTTAAATGATTCATTAAAAAAAACTAATCTAAATGAGAAGTTGTTATCTGTCTTTATTCCTTCGTAGATTCTGTTAATATAAAATTCCTGAGAAATTTTTTTTATACGATCTTCTATTGAAAAGTTTCTGTTTTGTACGATTTTTACTGATTTTGATCTGTAAAAGAATAAATTTTTTATTAGTGAATTCTTCCATTCTCTGTTTTTTGTATCTATAAAGCTATGTATTATATACCGATCCGGAATGACTTCTTCTTCAATAAAAGTTATAGGATCTTGTCTGTTAAAGATAATTTTAACCGCTTCTGGGCATGACATATTTAGGGATAACTCATATACACCATTTAAAACATTATAGATCCTTGGGTAAGTATAACAAACATTAGAAAGATAACTTTCTCCAAAGTTATTGTAAATGTCGCATAATTTATCCTTATTTAAAAATGGGCATCTTTTATCTTTATTAATTTTCATTTGTCCATAATCTATATCATCTGATTCTGTGTTTTCATTTTTATACAAATTTTTAGAGAATCGCTTCTTCATCTCAATATTATCAGTCTTAAAATATTTTCTGAATGTATTTTTATCAATGTCTATACTCCAGCCAATACAGCAACTGTCATCACATTTTTCACCTATACATTTAAAATCTGAAATATAATTAGGCCTAATTAATCTAATTTTATTTTCCATCTACAGTTCCTAGAACAATTGTTCTTCCTGCTGTAAATGCAATTTTTTGGGCAATATTTATATTTTTCGGTAATTTTTCAATAATTTGATCTGGAAAGATTACGCAAAAACTTTTTATATATGGTAGCCAGCACTTAAATAATTCTAATGAGTGATCCGTAATATTTGACATCCAGGATCTATCTGCAGGAAAATCTGATACTAAACAGCAATTATCTACCCAGGGTTTGAAAGCATCTCTAGGAAGTATTTCAAGATCCAAACCTATATTATCCCTGTTCTTTCGTGCTAATCTTATCATTCTGTGGTTATTATCACCAGCGAATGTTTTTTTCTTTCTTAAAACAGATGCTATAGGTATAAGACCTGTACCACAGCAGGGATCTACAATTGTATCACTATTGGCAATATTCACCATTGCAAGAGCAGCCAGGGAACTTAATGAGACACAAGTTCTCTCGGTTATAGAGTTCATTTTTTCTAATATACTGTTTTGCTTTTCAATAACTAAACCTGTGTACCAATTCTCATTATCTGGAGTAAAAACTAGAAGGATAGATTCCGGGTTTGAAGCACGAATATCACCACCTATATATTTGTAGGCTAATCTAGCATAGGTAATAGAACCCTGTCTTCTTTTTCCATCAATTTTTTCAACTCTATAGGGGGATGGTATACTAATCTTAATATTTCTAATAGCATCTTCAGGTGTACTACCTTTTGAGATTTCTTTAATAGCAAATGATGCAAATGCACTATTTTCCAAATTAAAATCATTTCCTATAAAAAATCTGTTTGAAACTTGAGTTAATCCTGCAGATATCATTTCAGCCTGAGCCAGATCTTCGAACCCCTCATTAATATTTCTATATATCCAAATCATTTCGAAATAGATTATATTTATAATTAAAAGAATACAATTAAAATTAGCTTAAAAGTAAAATTTGTTCTAAAGAAGTTTAGTCTATCAGTTTATATAGTTTTTTAATTGTTGAATTCTTCTGCGTGAAACATTAAGTTTCTCACCATTAAAAAGTTCTACAGTATATATTCCATTAGTGGATGTATGTAATTTTGTAATATATTTTATATTTATTAGGTCATTTCTGCTTATACGGTAGAAACCCATATTGTTTAGATAGTTTTCATAATAATTAAGAGATTTGTCAGAGAAATATTCACTTTTTTCTGTAAAAATAAAGCTAAAACCTTCTTTAATACTGATTTTGTAAATATTATCTATTTTAATTACTTTTATTGTATCTCCGGATTTTACAGATAAAACATCCTTTACTAATTCATTTTTTTGTATTAGATATTGGCTACTATTCATAACTTTAGTTATTTTATCAAGTGATTGTTTAAACCTCTCTCTGCTTATGGGTTTAAGAAGGTAGTCAATTGCATTAATATCATAAGCATTTACTCCAAATTCAGAATAAGCAGTCTGGAATACGATAAGTGGAATTTTACTTAATTGAGTTATACTTTTAAATATAGAAGCACCAGGCATATTTATATCGAGAAATGCTACATCCGGTTTATAAATATTAATTTGGTTAATTACCTCCTCAACATTTTCAGCTTCACTTACTATCTTAAAATTATTGTAATTTGAAAATAAATCTCGCAATCTTTTTCTTGCAGGTGCTTCATCATCAGCGATAAGTACATTTATTATTGTGGAAGACATATAGTTATTCCTCCGTTGGAAATTTCAAAAGAGCCATTATTTAACTCTGTAAGTTTTTTAGTTATTTCAATTCCAGAACCTTGCCCAATCATCTCTTTAGTTAACTTTTTTTCACTATCAATAAGTGTAATTTTAAGAATATTTTTATGCTTTATTATATCTATAGTAATTTTTAGAAAATCAACAATTTCCAGATTATGCTTTAAAGAATTTTCAATTATCGGTTGCAACAGTAATGGAGGGATATTGCCTTCTGTCTCACCGGTTATTTCAAAGTTAAGTCTATTTCCAAATCTTTGTTTTTGTATAAATATGTACCTTTTAATACTAGATATCTCATCAGATAGTTTAACACTAACTTTTTTTGAAGCATCCAAATTATATCTAAGTAGTTCAGAAAGTTGAATTAGGACTTCTTCTGCTCTTTCTTTATCATCTAGGAGAGATACCATTAAATTTAGTGAGTTAAACAAGAAATGAGGGTTGAATTTTGATGAATACATTTCACGTTCAATTTTTTCTCTTAACTCCAACTCCATTTCACTTTTCTGCTTAAAATTATAGAAAGCACAACTATATAAACTAAGGGATGTAATTATTATGAAAATAATAAAAAAATATGATGTCACAACATCCAATCCATATAAGAAAAATAGAGGCTCTTTTATTAAAAGGGTAAATAATGCAAAGATAGATAACCCGATTGAGATAATTACTATAACTGTATATTTTATTTGTACTTTTAAATACTCAGAACTCTCAAAAAATAGAAAAATATTTAGTAGCATCCCTCCTGAAATAATAAAGCTATTAAATAACCCAAGAATAAATAGATCAAAAGTAAAATAGTGTTTTATAAGTATAAATAACAAAGGTAAAAGTGCAAATGACATTATAAAAATTGGAATGAATAATGCTCTTACTGTTTTAAAATTGTTTTTGAAACTCATACATCACATATTAAACCAAACTTAAGTATAGAGCAATAAATTTACCACTTAGACAGATATTTCAGCCACTCAAACTATTTTAATTTTAAAAAATATTTACAAGATATATATTAAAATTATGAAAATATAAGGAGAAAAAAAATGAAAAGATTTTTAATTATTTTTAAATTGTTATTAGTCAGTTTAATATTTGCAAGTAATACAAATTTTGATGCGGGTAGTTTAACAGTAATCGCAGAGGAAAGTGGAAAGGAAGTTAATGTTACTGATAATAGTTCTGAGGATTATTTGGCTGGAGGAAATATTGTTACTTTCAGTGGAGTTGCTGATGATATCTACTTAATGGGTAGAAAAGTTATTATGTCAGGAAAATCTAATGGTGGCTTTTTCGGATTTGCTGAAACTTTTACAATGGATGGGAGCGTTGACAATAATTTTCATAGTGCTGCAGGAAATGTTCGAATAAATGGTATGATAAATGGAACATCATTTATTGCCGCTGAAGATATTATAATAAGTGAAAATTCAAAAATAAATGGAACATTATTCTCTGTTAGTAATACATTACATGTTATAGGAGCCTTGAATAACGGTTTAAATGCAGGAGCTGGAGAAATTATAATAGATGGACCAGTTACAGGAGATGTCAATATTAAAACAGGAAACATAATTATTACCGAGAGGGGATCTATATCCGGGAATCTTACATACAGTTCAAGTAAGGAGTTAACAATAAGTGAGAAGGAAAGGGTAAATGGTTCTATAACATTTGAGGCTGATAAAAGAATTAAAAAAGAAAAAATATCAACAATAGGTATTATAATAACAATTATTATATATCTGTCATTTCTTGTTAGCGGTTTATTATTTCTTCTAATCCCAGGAATTAAAGATAACTTTAGTGAGGGTATTAATGCACAATTTTTAGTAAAGAAAATGCTTTGGGGATTAATTCCAATCTTTGTATATCCTGTTTTAATGGTTATAACAATACCATTACTTCCAATTTCATTTATTCTAGGATTACTTCTGTTACCGTTATTATGGATATGTGGAATTCTAGGTGTGTTAAAGCTTAGTCAATTTCTATTTGACCTTGTAAATTGGAACAGTGCAAGTGCATATATAAAATTTCTATTAACAGGTCTTATCTATATTGCATTAGCACAAATACCATTTGTAAAAACATTAATAGTTCTGGGTATTACGGCTATAGGATCAGGTTTCTTGTTAGGCAAAATATTTAGAAAACATGCCATTTAGCATATATAATTAGTATAGTTGTTGCCATAAAATTATCCTTAGTAATAACAAAGGGGGAATTTTATGGTAACTGATAAAATAAGAAATCATCTGGTTAAAATTGCAAAAAAATCTGGGTTGGGAGATGGTGCAGAAACAATAGATATGCTTGTTTCTGCATTTGTTGAGAAATTGGTATGTTTTGAAACTCAGGCTAGAGAATATGGTCTTAAAAATGTTAATGTATTTAGAGATATTCAGGATTCGGGAGCACTTGTTATCACATATTCAGGTTCTTTGCTAAGTATTGGGCCAAAAATTGATGGAAAGAGAAAAGCTGAATACATTAGTATTGGATTAAGGACAGATGTTCCAGAAAGAGCGGTAGAAGAATACTCTATACTAGATGGGGATTTTGAAATCGATGGCATTGTTAATTTTATAAATGGGCCAATTAAATCTAGCTCTGGAATTTACAAAATAGCTAAAATAGATGATAGACTTAATGCAATAGCACAGCAAGAGGTTTTAAAAGATGTTACCCAAATATTAATAGAAGATTTTGTAGAAGTTAATAATACAATAATTGAAGGTTAATGTTTTGAAAGCTTTAGATGAACAGTTAACCAAGATATTTAGGGAAGATAATATTTTAGATGAAAGTTTTATTACTGACTTTTTAATTAATGTAAATAAAGTACTCTCCCTTGAAAATGAGTTTTTAAGACCCAGAGATAATATGAACAATAGTGGTGGCTTAATTTTTCTTGATAAAAATATAGATACTATTCTTGTATCAGATATTCATTCTAGAGTGGAATTTTTAAAAAATCTTATTGATTTTAAAGTTAATGGAAAAACTGTTCTTCAACTTTTATCTGAAAAAAAGATTCAGATAGTATGTGTAGGAGATTTGTATCATTCAGAAATAAACTGCAAAAACAGATGGCTATGTGCCATGGAAGAGATGCTAGGTGGATTTAAATTTCATAACAGTATTGATTTTGAATTTAATGAAAACATTAAAACATTACATTTCATATCACTATTAAAGATAAATTTCCCGGAAAATTTTCATTTTTTAAAAGGGAACCATGAGAATATTGCTAATGAGAATATTAATGGGAACTTACCATTTGGTAAATTTTCCAAAGAAGGCTTAATTGTTAAATTATTTTTAGAAAAATTCTATAGCAAAGAACTTTTTAAACAACTATACATATTTGAAAAAAAATTACCAATTGTAGCAGTTGGAAATAATTTTGTTGTATCCCATAGTGAACCAAGAAATTTTCATTCCAAAGAGGAAATTATTAATTATAATCAAAATCCGGATGTCATCTTTGATTTTACATGGACAGGTAACAATGAAGCTACAAAAAATAGTGTTGAAAATATCCTTAAGCACTTTTTTTCATCTAATTATAATTATTCAAGATATTTTGCAGGACACAGACCTGTTCCTGATATGTATTCACTAAGGGCAAATAATTTTTTTGTTCAATTTCATAACCCTTTAAAACAGAATATTGTAATTATTTCACCAGGGGAAGATATATCTTTAGATAAAAATATTGTTAATTTAATGGAAACAAAGGGGTATAGGTATGGCTGATATTCCAAAATATATTGGAAAATATAAAATTGATGTATTAATAGCTAAAGGCGGAATGGGTGAAGTTTATAAAGGAATTCATCCCACACTTAACAAGAATGTAATATTAAAAAAATTAACACTTGATAATCATGAACAGTTTATAGAAAGATTTAATCGTGAAGCCCGAATAATGATGGAATTCAGAAATGATAATATAGTAGATGTTTATGATCATTTTAAAGAAGGTGACAACTACTATATTGTTCTAGAATATATTGATGGAATATCTTTGGACCAATTTATCCAAAAGGAGAGATATCTTAGTAGTGATCTGGCACTTTATATAACAGGAGAGATTTCAAAAGCATTGGTTTATGCACATAATAAAAATGTTATTCACAGAGATATTAAACCTGGGAATATTCTATTATCTAAAACAGGTGAAGTTAAACTTGTTGATTTTGGTATAGCGGTCTCTGATAAAGAGTCAGGTCAAGATTTGACTAAAGAGGGTATGACACTAGGGACACCATCTTATATGGCTCCTGAACAGTTTTCAAATTCTAAAAATGTAGATAAACGAGCAGACATATACTCTGTTGGAGTTATGTTGTATGAAATGGTTACTGGTAAAAAACCATATAGTTCTGGTTTGAGTGCTCAATCAATAGCAATGATCCAGAAGGGGAGACATAGATCCCCAAGAAAAGTAAATCCTGAAACATCAATATTTGCAGCAAAATTAATAAAAAAACTTATGAAGCCAAAAATAAGAAAAAGAGTGCAGGATATGGAGGTGGTTAATAAGTTATTAACCAGATATTTTAAAGCTACTGATGTAAAATGTTTTGCGAATAGAATTTCTGATATGATAAATGAAAATCCCCTACGGGAAATAAAGATAAAAAAACATAATAAACTATTTCCAATTGTTATTTTAGTAATAATAATGTGTAGCTCTATTATGTATGGCTATAAAGAGGGTTATTTTTTTGAATACTTTAAAAGTAATGATTATGGTCTAGTAAAAATAGAGCTCTCTGTAGATGATGGATATTATAAAAATATTTCAGAATTATCAATTATCAGCAAATTATATAATGAAGAGTTAAGTAAACTGGAATTTCTGGAAAACACAAAATTGAATTTTGTATCCAGTAAGAATGAGAAGAATAGAAAGAGTTGTAAGACATATCTTCCAAATGGTAATTACAGATTAAAGGTTAACATTGATGGTAACATATTCTGGAGTAATTTTACTGTTTTATCACGAAAAACTCAAAAGTTAAATACATTAACTTCAGAGGGAGTTAATGTTCAAATAAAGTTTGTCAAACCTGAAAAACAGCGTTTAAAAACCCATTTTAGTATCTATGACATAGAAACAGGTGAAAATTTAAGTGAATCTACAACAATTAATATAAAAGATAATAATAAATATATTCCATATTCTTCGATTGACACAGAACTTGAGACAGATAATGTATACTTTTTTAAGTTTTCAAAGGAAGGGTATTATGACAAAGAGTATATATTAAGAATAGAGTCAGATCAGACAGATTTAATAATAACAGCTGCTCTTTTTCCAATATCTGGAAAAATTTCTGTAATTAGTAATGTCGATAATGTAGATTTGAAAATAAATAATCGTAACACTATTGAAACAGGATATCCCTTAAGAACAATAAAAAAAATTGATCCGATAGGGGTTAATCAAACAGATATAATTATAAATCCAGGAAATTATAGTATGAGTTTTAAGTATAAGGGGCAGAAAGTTGTAAAAGATTTTATTGTCTCATCAGAGGAAGATTATTTAATAGAATTAGTTTATATGAAAAATGAAAAAAAATTATTAATTAAGGAGTGATTATGTCTATAACATTAAAAAGGGTATTGATTTGTATCATATCCCTGATTGCTGCAATATTTGTCTGGCCATTTATGGAATTAATCTTATATTATCAAAATTTTTTTAAGACATATCTTATTTTTAGCATTGTTCAAGGAGCTATTATAGGTTTTGTTCTGGGTATATTTTTTGGTATTACTGAAGGAATACTGGTTAAAAAAAGATTCTTTATATTAAAAGGGATGTTAGTTGGTGGAACAATAGGTCTATTAGGTGGAGGGCTGGGAGGTTTTATAGGCCAGTTAGCCTTAATATACATTGGTACATCAAATGTTTTTCATTTTATTGCCAGAGGAATTGGTTTTGGCTTCCTGGGAATTTTTATTGGTATGTCAGAAGGTATTAGAGCTAAATCCTTGCAAAAAATTCTGGTAGGTATTTTGGGTGGTTTTTTAGGTGGATTTATTGGAGGTTATTTAATTGAAAAAATTATATACGAATATCCCGATGTATCCTTTACAAGATTAATTGGCGTAACAGTTTTTTCTCTTCTAATTGGTCTTTTTTATGGGTTAATAGAAAAGAAATTATCACATGGGAAATTGACAGTTCTAAATGGAGAACTTAAGAAAAAAGAGTTTAATATTAATCAGAATATTGTAAGAATTGGAAGTTCTGAAAATTGCGATATTACTTTAAAAGGTGATAGTGAAATAATAAACAACCATGCAGAAATATATTATCAAAAAGGTAAATTAAAAATTAGAAAAGTTAATGACAGTAATATGACTATAGTAAATGATGAAGAAATTTGTGAACATACTCTTAAATTTGAGGATGTTATACAAATTGGTTCTACTAAACTTTTTTATAGATGCGATTGAGGAAAGAAATGAAACGAATAATGCTAATTTTAGTAACTTTATCTAGTTACTTAAGCGCTGTAAATATTAATATAACCCAGGTAGATACATCAAAGCTTGTACTAAACCAGAACATTAATATTTATGCTCAAATAACTGATGATAATGGTGAACATATTCCGGGGTATAAAATTGATAATATAAGAATTAACGAATACAGTGATAATACAATTGTTGATGAACTTTATATTTCAGCAGTTCAAGAGGGAATAAATTCTGTAGGGGGAGTTAATTTCATACTATTAATTGATAATTCTGGAAGTATGTACAGGACAATTGATGGAAAATTAACAAATGTTGCTAATGAAATGAGAATATCAATAGCGAAAGATGCTGTAAAAGAGTTTATTACGAATAAAAAAAATGTTAAAGATAAAATCTTTTTAGCGTCTTTTAATACAGAATTAGATTTGATTACCCAGGAATTAGATGGAGAAAATTTGGATATTCTGAATAAAATTACAGTTCCTTTACCAGGTAATAAAACCGAGCTGTATACTTCTTTAGTTGAATCTTTGGAATTTTTTAAAGAAATAAGTGGAAGAAAGGTTATAGTTGTTCTTTCTGATGGGGAAAATGTTTATGCAGAAGATAATGATAAAAGAGTTGGTTATCTAGATGTAATTGAGAACTTTCTTAAAAATGGAGTAACACTTTTTGGAATAAATTTTGCGGGAGAAGCTGATAGTAATCTGATTTCTATATGCAATCAGACCGGTGGATATATTTTAAATGCATTTAACCAGTCTGATCTAATGAATATATATTCTAAAATAAATAAGCAGATTCAAACTGAATACTTAATAACATACAGAGCATCTATGTTTCCAAGTTTGAAAAAAGGTGTAGAATTAGTAATAAATGATAATAAATCACAGATAAGAACCTATTATTCAAGTACTGTTTTTGGTGTCCCAAAGGATAAACTAACTCCCATCATATTTCTTTTACCCTTTTTATCAATAATACTAATTTTTATTATTTGGAATATTAATTTTCAAAAGGCTAATATATCTCCAAATATTGAAATACTTGAAAAAGCTCCAGGTGTCTCTGTTAATTGTTCTACAATTGTACTTGGTAATAATGAAACAATAATTGGTGGGAATGACTCTGCTGATTTAACCATAGTTGGTGGTGAATCCGTTTCTAAGGATTATGCAAAAATAGAATATAACAAAGAGTTAAAAAATTATACTGTTATTTCAAAAGAAGCTATTATAGTAAATAACAAAAAGACTCAAAAGAAAATTTTGGAACCAGGTGACGTTATAAATATTGATGGAACTTTGGTTTTATTTGATGATCAAAAAAAATAATGGAATAGTCTATTCTATTCCATTATACAAGTTTCTACTGCCACATTTTTGACACTTTTTTATTATATTAGAAAGTGACTATTTGCATGAAATATGACTAAGCTCTTTGTTAAAGTGAAAAAGGTAATTTAAATACTCTTTTTCCAGTTGTATATCTTTTTCACTTGTTTTCTCAGCGAGTAAAGTATCAAGAGTAGAATGAGCCTCTGAGTTGTTAATGTCAAAATATGCTGGTATAACATTTAAAAAATCGTTATTATAAACAGTACTAAACATATCAGGCCTCCTATAAATAATTATAATCATTCATAAAATATTATTCAAATTAATTCTGCATTATATAAATATTTTACATTATAATTATACTTAGATTGTTTATAAAGGGTTAATATGAATAAAAATAATAATGTACTCTATCTATCTCATGGAGGGGGACCTCTTCCTGTCTTGGGTGATATTAAGCATAGAGAGATGATTGATACTTTAAAGTTAATATCAAAAGAGATTGAGAAACCTTCAGCAATAATTGTATTTAGTGCACATTGGGAGGAGAGTATAGTAACAATTCTATCGAATAAAAGTCCATCTTTACTCTATGATTATTATGGTTTTCCTGAAGAAGCATATAAAATTACCTATCAATGTAATGGAAATTATGATTTAGCAAAGAGTGTAAAAAGAGTTTTTGATTCTTGTAACATAGAAAGTGAATTTAATAGTGCTCGTGGTTTAGATCATGGTGTTTTTATTCCACTATTATTAATGTATCCGGAAGCTGATATTCCATGTATTCAGATATCTCTTTTAAAAAGTTTAAATCCAGAAGATCATATTAAAATTGGTAAAGCTTTGCAGAATTTAAAGATTGATAATTTACTAATAATAGGTTCCGGGTTTTCATTTCATAATATTACAGATTTCTTTTCAGATAATAGTTCAGAATCAAAAATGAAAAATCGAACTTTTGAAAAATGGTTAATAAACACTTGTACAGAAACTAAATTTTCTAAAAACGAGCGAGAAAATAAAATGGTCAATTGGGACATTGCTCCCTTTGCAAGATTTTGCCATCCAAGAGAAGAACATCTTCTACCATTACACATTTGTATAGGTTTAACAGAAAGAGCTTGTGATAAATATTATAGTATTGAGATTATGGATAGGTTATGTAGTTTCTATTTATGGCAGGATGCATAAAATTTAATTTATAATATTAAAAACTTTTATTTTATCCTTTTTACCTTTCAGTATAACTTCTCCCAATGCATTATATCTGTAATTAATAGATAAGGATTTTATAACTTCTTCAGATACAATAATTTTTTCATTAGCTATTTTGCTATAGTCCTGAAGTCTGGATGCTGTATTTACTGTATCTCCAATAACAGTGAATTCCATTCTCTTTAATGAACCTATATTTCCCATAATAACATCCCCTGTGTGAATTCCAATTCCAATATCTATCGGAGGTTTATTCTGAAATTTTCTAATACTATTAAAACTTTCCAATTTTTTTAACATATCAAGAGCTGTATTAACTGCCATCATTTCATTATTCCAGGATCCATTTGTCATACCAAAAATTGCCATGATTCCATCCCCAATAATTTTATCTATAGATCCATTATATTTAAAAATAATTTCAATCATATCGTTAAAATAACTATTTAAAAAATCTATTACCTCTTCTGGCTCAGATATTTCAGACATAGATGTAAAATTTCTAATATCAGAAAAAAGAACAGTAACTCTTTTTCTTACTCCTCCAACTTCTATATCCTTTTCTCCTTCAACAACTTCTTTTGCAATCTCTTTTGGTAAGAAACGTTCCAGTTGTTCTTGTTTCCTGCTTTTATCAACAAGTTTATGAAAAACTTTTGATACATTTGCAGATATTAATGAGCTAACTAAAATTAAGCTGATTATTCCTATATAAATACTATTTTTAAAGAAGAAAGAGATATTTACGATGTTAATATTATGAAAAAGAGAGGTAAAAAAAATAATGAATATATTACCCATAAAACCGATAAAATATGATGATATTGAACTGAACCTGAAAATATCTAAGAAAAGTAAAATTATCACTAAGAATGTTAAAGATAGAACTAGCATAAGTTCTGTTTCATTACCAATTATATTTTTTCCATTGATTATGATAAAACTATTATAAATAGCATAACCAAATGCTGAAAGATCCATAACTATTACCATATACTTATATATATATTGTAAATATTTAAATCTATTATTTTTTAAAAGAAATTTAATTTCCATATAAAATCCTATGGAAAAAATAAGTGCAATCATAAATGGTAAATTATACTTGATTATCGACTCTCTTAAATAAAAAGATTCAATAAAGGAAAATATTAATAAAAAAAAAGTCAGGAGAATTCTTATTTTGGAGATAGCCTTCTCGGCTTCCATTTCCTGTGTAATTAAATTATTTTTATGCAACATATAGAAATAATAATACTACTTGTAATTAAATAAAATATTTAAATTAGTTTTTTTAAAACCTTATTAGCTGCAAGTTTTCCTGTTAAAATAGAAATTGGCATACCTGATGGACTATAAGACCATTGGCCACATTTATATATATCGGGTATCGGTGTTTTAACAGACTTTGCGACTTTAGTAATATTATGAATAACTGGTATATACTTGTTTGTAAATGACCAACCTACTATTGCTCCCTGATTATTGCTGGTATATCTTTCAATAGTTAAAGGAGTTGAAGAAAATTGATTAATTATTGTGTCTTTTATCTTAGGATATATTGATAATATTTGTTCAATAATTAATTCTTCCATATAACTTTTAAATTCACTTTTCCATCCATCAGAAATTATTTTTTTTGCCAGATTATAGTCAAATAAAATACTAATTTCTAATCCAGTTTTACCAATAGGTGATAATTTAGGATCTCTTAGACAAGGTATAGACACTTCAAAAGTATTATATTTTACATATTCCTTTAGGTATTTTTTAATATCACCCTTACTTTCAAATGTTTCAGGTTTATTTGCATTTGATAATCCACTTTTTATAGGAGTATAAAAAAAATGACCTGTTGAAATATTATCAAAATAAGCTGGTTCTAAATCTACTGAAAGATAAACTGAGAAAACAGATTCCGCACCTGAACAATATTGTAACTCTCTCTTTCTTTTTGATATTTTATTTTTTAATCTACTATTTTTGATATTATTTATATCTATTAAGTTATATAAGGACTTCAAATCACATGCCCAAATTAAGTTTTTATAATTGTATTTGTTTCCATCTGAGTCAATAACTGTTTTATTTTCAGGATTTATAGATATTATTGAACATCTTAATTTTAAGTCTGCCCCATGAATATTCAAATATTTTACCAATGCATCTGGAAGACTTCCTGTACCACCTAAAGGATAATTGTAATCATTATACAGGGAGAAATAACTTAAAGCAAAAGAAGCAGGAGTATCTATAAAAAAATGTTGAGAAATTATATCAATTAATTCTGAATTATGAGTAAATTTGAGAAGAAATTTGTTTACTGGAGTATTTAATTTTTCAATCTTTCCAATTGTTGCAATAAATTTAAAGAGCCATGGAATGATTTTTTTTATAAAATAATCACGATCTTTAATTGGATCAAGGAATATGGGGTTATCAATTCCATATAATATATCCATGTATGATGTAATTTTTTTTATGTGGTGTATAATTTGTTTAATTGCATCTGAATCTTGAGGAAATAGTTCTATCAAAAAATCTTGATAATCATCAATGCTATCTAATCCATTTATGCGAAGAATTTTATTTTCTATTCCAATAGAAACTGGACTTTTAACAAAGTTTATATCAATACCTAGTTCTTTAAGCATTGGAAAAACAATTCCTGAATTTTCAATGGATCTCAATCCTCCATCAAATTTAAACTCTTTTCTGGAAAATGTATTAACTAAACCACCAAAATAATGCTCTTTTTCAAATAACATTACATTTCTTCCAGCTTTTGTAAGAAAAGATGCAGCAGTTAATCCTGCTATACCACCACCAACTATTATTGTATCTGCAACCATTTTTATCATCCTTATAAAAAATATTAGTAATAATTATTTTTTTTTCAACATATTTTATAATATTATAATTAGTAGGAGATTTAAATGAGGTTATGGTCAGTTCATCCAAAATATCTGGATTCACAAGGATTAGTTGCTTTGTGGAGAGAAGCATTACTTGCAAAGAATGTTTTGCTGGGATTAACCAAAGGATACAAAAATCATCCACAGCTTTTACGATTTATTAAATCCTCATCTCCAGAAGATTATATTAACAAATATCTGGAAACGATTTATATAGAATCAATCAAAAGGAATTATTGTTTTAATAAAGATAAAATTGATAATTTTAAAGAGATTAAAAATATTCCAGTTTGTTCCGGTCAGATTGATTATGAAATTATCCACCTTCAAAAAAAGCTATTTATAAGAAATCCTGTTAAATACTATGAGAATATAAAATTACTAGATTCTGTAACAGAGTGTAATCCTCTTTTTTATATAATCAATGGAAATATTGAAAGTTGGGAAAGAATAAGTGATAAATAAAAATAAATTATCACTTATTTGTATAATCTAAATTGATAGTAATTTTAAATAAATAAAATAATAACTGTTTCTATATTATTAAAAACAGTTATTATTAAAAATTAATGTTTAAATTCAGAAGATGTTTATTCTTTATCAACTATTTAATAAGAGATAGTGCTTCTTCATAATTATTTTTTAAAGCTAATTCGTAGGCTGTTTCACCATCTTTATTAATATTCTCTTTATCTGCTCCTAATTCAACCAAATAATCAATTACTTCAAGATCTGCGTGGTATTGTATAGCTAAATGAAGTGGAGAAAAACCTTTATTATCCATGGAATTTATATTTTTTTTACTAAAAAAATTAGTAACACTGGATAATCCATAGGTTAAAGCTATGGAAACAGGAGTATCTCCATACTTATTCTCAGCATAAATATCAGAATTTTTATTAATTAATATTTCAACAGTTTCATTATTTTTACCAAAAACAGCTGTGTGGAGTATTGTATTTCCTTGTCTGTCTCTTAATAAAATATCCGAACCGGCATCTATTAATATATTCAAAATATCTGATAAATTATTTTTTACAGCATAGAAAAGAGGTGTTTGACCATTATTATCTCTAGCATTTAAATTTGATCCTTTTGTTATAAAGAAAGTTACTATATCAGGGTCTTCAGTTAATATTGCTTCATGTAGTGGTGTTCGTTGTTTAATATTTCTTGCATTAATATTGGCACCTTTTTCTACAAGCAAATTAGCTGTATCAGAAGAATTCCAGAATACACATGTATGTAGAGGAGTATTTAATTGATTGTCCTGGGACTCCAGTGCTGCACCTCTCTCAATTAGTAGGTTCGCTACAATTTCATTATCTGTTGTAACAGCCTGATGTAATGGTGTTTCACCATTTACATTCTTTGCATTGATATCTGCACCCTTATCTAATATCACCTGAACAATATCTTTACTACCCCAATCAATAGCATAGAAAAGAGGGGTATTTTGTCTGTTATTTCTTAATGCAACTAATTCTGGAGTTAGGATTTCTGTTGAGAAATTTACACCTCTTTGGAAAATTAGATCAAAAGCATTATCTCCACTATTATTTATTGCAAAAAAATCAGCACCATTACTGTTGAGAATATTTATAATCTTTGAGTCACCATTTAAAATTGCTTCGTGTAGAGGTGTTGATCCACTTTTATTTCTTGTATTTACATTTGCACCTTTTGAAATTAAAAATGAAATTATTTCAGGAGTTGCTTTCTCTTTAATTGCTATTATTAGTGGAGAATCACCATCATTATTCTTAAAATTTATGTTTTTATCATTCATTAACCAATCTAGAACTACTGTTCCTTTTTTAATAGCTAATGTTAGTGGTGTTTGACCTTTATCATTTTTTGCGTATATTTCAGAATCTTTCTCTAATAACAGTAATGCAATAGATTTGTTGTTTTTATTAACAGCTTCAGTTAGTGGGGTATTACCAGCTTTATTTCTAATTGTTATGTCAGCATTATTATCTATTAACATTTTTGCAATACTGCTATCTAGTTTTAAAGATAAAGTCAAATGCAAAGGAGTATTTCCAAAGTTATCTTTTGCATCAATATCAGCTCCTTTGGATATTAAGTAAGCTGGAATTTCATCAGAATAACTGAATGCAAGAGCTAAATGTAGAGGTGTATTATTATTAAAATCCCTGGCATTTATATTAGCTCCTTTTTCTATTAGAAGTTCAATTATTTTTAAATTGTTATTTACAACTGCTCCATGTAAAGGAGTATTTCCTGGTCTATCTTTTAATTCCAGATTTATTCCATGTTCAATAAAAAGAGCTGCAAAACCATAATGACCACTTTCAGCTGCTATATGAAGTGCTGTTTTGTTAAAATCATATCTAAATTCTAAATCATCAGTTTTTAATACTCGATAAATATAGTCAAAATCATCATCACTTGCATTTAAGGATCTGTTTTTTATTAAAAGTTCTGCTATTTTAGCATGATTTAGCGAGTCTTTATCACCTAATGCATAATCAAGTGGTAGAAAAGAAGATTTATCTCGTTGGTTTACATCAGCTCCATTTTCTACAAGATATTTAGCAATTTCATAATCTCCACTTTCAGAGGCTAGGTGGAGTAAAGATTTCCCGGTGCTATCAATACTTTTTATACTTTCATCAGATATTATAGACTTAATGGATTCATTACCAATTTTTACAGCTTCTGAATAAATACTTCTTCCTTGGTTGTCTTTAATAAATATGCTTGCTCCACTTTTTACTAGTAACTTATTTATATCGCTATTTTTTGATTTTACAGAAAGATGTAATGGTGTTAATCCCAACTTGTCCTGAATATTAACAGAAGCACCTTGCATTATTAAGAGTTGAACAATTTTAGAATTACCTTTTTCGCTGGCAATATGTAAGGGTGTTCTACCATTACTATCAGTCTCATTAATATTTGTATCAACTTTAAATATTTCATTAAGTTTTGATTCGTTTCCAGATTCAACTAACGCATGCAAGGATGTAGTATCCGTTGAGGATATTTTTGTTTCTGTTTTACTTTCTGTAGTAGTTGTTTCAATCTTAGATTCCGGTTGTGATAATCCCGAAGCTAAAGAAACAAGCAGAAATATGTTAAGTATTAAAATACAGCCTTTTTTAGACATAAAAACTCCTGAATATTTTTTTTTATATTATCGACTAAAATAAAAGTTTATTTAGTAATTAATCATTATAATATATAATAAAAGTTATGAATATAAATCTACAAATATCAAAAGAACTCAATATTAAAGAATCCCAGGTTGTAAATGTTGTCAATTTACTTGATCAAGGTGCAACAGTTCCATTTATATCTAGGTATAGAAAAGAAGCCACAGGTGAATTAGATGAAGTGTATGTGTTAAATATAAAGGAAAGTCTATCTAAATACAGAGAAATAGAAAAA
Organism: Spirochaetales bacterium; assembly: GCA_003247135.1. GTDB lineage: Bacteria > Spirochaetota > Spirochaetia > DSM-2461 > DSM-2461 > Thiospirochaeta. The sequence continues at coordinate 71,271 of QKAW01000055.1, forward strand.
AGAAAAGATAGTATATTAAAAACATTAACTGAAACTAATAATTTAACTGATGATCTTAAACAAAAAATTATTCAATGTGTTGATATGTCAACATTGGAAGATCTATATCTACCTTATAAGCCAAAAAGGAAAACAAGGGGAATAATTGCAAGAGAAGCAGGTTTAGAACCTGTTGCAGAATCCATTCTATTGGGTAAAAAAATTAACATTAGTGATTTTATAAATGATGGATTTAAGGATGAGGAAAGTATATTCCAAGGTGCACGAGATATAATTGCTGAAAAAATAAATGAAGACTTAATTGTTAGAACTTTGTTAAAAAAGAACTTTAAAAATTATTGCAAACTTTATTGTCGAGTAGTTAGCAAAAAAAAAGAAGAGGCAATTAAATATACAGATTATTTTGATTATGTTGACGACCTAAAAAGAATCCCTTCTCATAGATTCTTAGCTATTTTGCGTGGAGTTTCTGAAGGTTTTCTTAAAATAAATATTGATATTGATCAAGAAGATGCAATATCTATTATTTCAAAGTGTTATCAACCAACTGGAATCTATAAGCAGAATATAGTTTTAGCTATTGAAGATGGGTATAAAAGACTTTTACAACCATCTATTGAGAATGAATTTAAAAATTTGTATAAAGATGCAGCAGATAGAAACTCAATTAATGTTTTTCAGTTAAATTTAAGAGAACTATTACTATCTCCACCTTTAGGTCAAAAAACTTTAATGGCTATAGATCCCGGTATCCGTACCGGAAGTAAAGTTGTTTGTTTGAATAAACAGGGGGCATATTTAGAAAACGCATTAATAAAACCTTTGCCTCCTCATAACTTAATTAGAGAGTCTTCAGAAATAGTTCTAAAATTGGTAAAAAAATACTCAATAGAAGTAATTGCTATAGGTAACGGAACAGGAGGAAGAGAAATTGAAGATTTTTGTAAAAAGTTGAATTTAGGAATACCAATTATTATGGTAAGTGAATCGGGCGCTAGTATTTATTCTGCATCATCCTGTGCAAGAGATGAATTTCCTAATCTGGATTTAACGGTTCGTGGTGCAATTTCAATTGGAAGAAGATTAATGGATCCTTTAGCTGAATTGGTTAAAATTGACCCAAAATCAATTGGAGTTGGACAGTATCAACATGATGTTGATCAAAAATTATTAAAAGAATCTCTTGAGAATACTGTTGTTAGTTGTGTAAACAGTGTTGGTGTAGAGATCAATACTGCCAGTAAAGAGTTGTTATCCTATGTTTCAGGTTTAAATAAAAAAAGTGCTGAAAATATAATTTCTTATAGAGATCAAGTAGGTTCATTTAAAAATAGGATGCAATTACTTGAAGTTAAAGGTTTCGGACAAAAAACCTTTGAGCAAGCTGCTGGATTTTTAAGAGTTAAAGAGAGTTCTAATCCTTTAGATTGTAGTGGTGTTCATCCTGAAAGCTATTTTATAGTAGAAAAAATCGCAAATGATAATGGTGTTGATATAAAAAAAATAATTAATAATAAAGATGTCCTCAATAATCTGGATTTAAGCAAGTATGTATCAAAAGATATTGGACTTCCTACATTAAAAGACATTATTCAAGAATTATTAAAACCGGGTAGAGACCCTCGAAAGTCTTTTGAATTTTTTGAGTTTGACCAAAATTTAAAAGATATCAATGATTTAAAAGAAGGAATAATTGTCCCTGGAATAGTTACTAATGTTACAGCCTTTGGTGCTTTTATAGATATTGGTGTTCACCAGGATGGTTTAGTCCATATTAGTCAATTATCAAATAAATTTGTTTCTGAACCTTCCACGGTTGTTAAACCAGGAGATAAAGTTTCTGTTAAGATTATAGAAGTGGATATAAAGAGACGAAGAATTTCATTGTCAATGAAAAATAGTTAATTTGACTTAAAATAAGTATATATATATAATCTTTTTTATGATTGGATTTTTAATAAAAAAAGCTTTTTTTGACACTTGGGATAATTTATTTAAATTATTACTATTTAATTTGATGAGTATACCTTCATTATTGATTGCATATTTGGGACTTAAATTAATTCCTTCAATTTTAATCTTGGGTATTTTGGTTATTTTTTTAGCAGCTGTTCTATTGGTTATTCATCAAGGAACAGTATTCTATTTTTTAAAAGAGATCGGCGATAATCAGTCTGTTTCTGTAAAGGATTACTTTAAATACCTAAAGAAGGATTTAGGGATTAAGATAAAGTTTGGTATTAGTTTATCAATTTTTTTAGTGATAGCTACAACTTCAATAGGATATTACTTAAGTGGTAAAGGTATGGTAACTATTCTTCCTTTAGCATTTGTTTTTTGGTTTCTTGTTTTAACATTAATGGCAACAATGATGTTTTTTCCTATAAAAATTAGATTGGAAGGCAGTTTTATAAAAGTTATAAAGAAATGTTTTATTATATTATTTGATAATTTTTTTACAGGAATAATAATATCAATTTATGTATTGTTGTTAGCTGTCTTATCAATTCCATCATTGGGACTCATTTTTCCAGGTCTTTCAGCAATCGGATGTGTTGTAGATACAATGGTTCATCTATATGAATTAAAATATGATTATCTTGATAAAAATCCTGACTCAAACAGAAAAAAAATACCATGGGTCGAATTAACCTATGAACTAAATGAGAATATTGGTCCACGATCTTTAAAAAGTATGATATTTCCTTGGAAAGATTAAAAAAAATATTTTTTTATTAGTTGACAAAAAAAAACAGGCTTGTTATATTCATCGAGCGTTGCAGAAACAACTCTTGCAGAGAGTTATCTGAAACAGAGAATCTTAAGTTAAATAGTTTAAAACTGGTTAACCACTAAGTACTGTAAACTGAGTTTACAGTTTAAGCGAAGTTTTCTTAATTTGATAACTTCAATGACATTTGTAATTAGAGAAGGGAAGAGATACACAAAAGTTTAAATAAACTTTTGCAGCTAAGCTGAAAATCAGAGTGATGATTAAACTAGTTATTACTGACTTCGGTCAGTGAAAATAATAACGGAGAGTTTGATCCTGGCTCAGAACG
>QKAW01000057.1 GCA_003247135.1 Spirochaetales bacterium
AACTAAATGTTTATTCGTTTACTGGAATTTTTGTGCTTTTATAAAAAAGGTCAGAGAAATAAAAGTAATTGTAGTATCCAGCTGATCAATATGAACATTGAATTATAATATTGAAATATAAAAAAAGTATTTGACAATTAATAATAATAATAATAATAATATCGATATTAAATTAACGTTAATTTAAAAAAAATAATAAAGGAAAATTAAATAATGAGAAAAAAAGTTTTATTAATATTAATGCTAACAACGATAATATGCTTAAATGCACATCCATATATAGATCAATTACAAAAAAATGAACATAGATTTAGTTACTGGTTTAATCCATTTGGAGGAGCAAAATATTCTCTGGATACAGTTGTTGAAGGTGTTGTAGATGGCCAACTTGTTATATCAGGTTATTCAGCAGTTTATGCTCCATTATTTTTTGATACTGGTTTTGCAGGTTCTTATATATATTATGAATATGGGATTAATGATTTTTTATCCATTGGAACTAAAGTATCTGCATTAGATTTTTTGATTAACGGTTTAACTAATAATATGTGGATATTAGATGGCTCTATTTTCCATGATTTAAATATATATCCCGAATTATATAGCCTGTTATTACCACCACCGGAATTCCTCAACTTCCTTGATATCTCACTAAGCACCGAATTAAATCATTCACCTCTGTTTGCGGATAAAAAATATGAAATTTGGGGTTATGGTTGCACTAACCTGTTTTTAACACTTGATCTTGGTTTTAAAATAATACAAAAAGAAAAATTTACCCTCTCTGGTTTTATTGATCTGAAATATATACGAAACATGCCAGATTCTGAATATAATAAGTATCTATTTCCTGAAGATATTCTGGGATTTAGCAATTTTAATCGTATCGCAATAATGCCTGGGATAGAATTAAATTTTGATAGATTATCAATATATGCTGGGTTTAATTTTAAGCTATACGATAGATCCACATATTCAATATTCAACTATCTAAATATATATGCAGCTGATATATCATATTTCTCTTGGGCCAATGATTTTACTCAATTAGCACTAAGTTGGGCGTATAAATTGTAAAAAACTATACCTATCTAGATTTTAGTTTTATGAAATAATAAATCCAGTATATAATTACTGAGTTTTAAAGGAAACAGATCTTGTAGTAATTAGGTAGGAATCTAATGGCAATTATATACACAGTAGGTGAGTTACTGGTTGAAATTATGAGACCAGAACCGAATTTACCCTTAAATAACACCGGAGCTTTTATTGGTCCTTTCCCTAGCGGAGCACCTGGGATATTTATAAGTACAGCAGCTCGCTTAGGACACAAAACATTAATCTATGGCAGTGTAGGTAGTGATAAATTTGGTCAAAACATTCTTGAAAGACTCAAAGCCGATGGAGTTGATTGTTCACAAATAAACAGTAGTAATAAGCCTACTGGAGTCGCTTTTGTCTCCTATGATAACTCCGGGGAACGTGAATTTATATTCCATATAAATAACACAGCTGCAGATGATTTTGAATTCAGAGCACCACAAACTATCCCGGAGTGCCTGCATATAATGGGTTGCTCATTAATGGCTAGCAATAAAATGCATAACGAGATTTTACAGGCATTCAATTATTTTTCTAATAAAAATGTAAAAGTAAGTTTCGATCCCAATATTAGACCAGAGCTTTTAAAAGAGAGAAAATTTTCTGAACTAACTTATGAAATTATGAACAGATGTAATATCTTTCTTCCCGGAGTTCCTGAATTAATGATGGCAACCTATGATACAGATAAATTTAGTGAAAATGACTCGGATATTGATAAATTGATTTTGGAAGCTGTTAATACTCTTTTTGACAGATATTCAAATATGGAGATAATTAATGTAAAACTGGGAGAGAGAGGTTGCATTATTTTTACCAGGAGTAACTCTCCTGTCCATGTTGAAGGGTATAAAATTAGTGAGAAATATCCTGTTGTAGACCCTACAGGGGCAGGAGACTGTTTTGATGCTGCCTTTGTAGGTGCAATAATTGATAAAGTCCCACTTGAAAAAGCAGGATTTATGGCAGTAAAAGCTGGAGCATTAAATGTTATTAAATTAGGCCCAATGGAAGGTGATATGTCTTTAATCCTCAAAAAAATGCTTCCTGAAGATGAAAAGTTTATATAAAAACTCAAAATTATAACTATTTAATTATAAATTGTCAGAATTCTTGTTTTAATACAGCTATTTATCATCTTCTCTGGTTATAGCATAGTGAATTGTTGAGAGAATAATCTTCCACTTCTGATTAATGTGTGGTCTACCACAAAGACAACCAGCAAAGTTTTCCTGAATACTCTCTACTATTGCAAACTCAAGCTCCTTTCCAATAACCGGATCATTTTTTATCATGTTCATAATATCTGGAACAGGTGTACACATCTTTTCTGCGGATTCCATCTGATCTTCGGGAATATCTATCCAGGCATCGGTAATAATTCCGTTTTTTTCATTTTTATCTAATTTTATATTTAAAATTGATGTAAATGGTACGCCCCCGTTTTTGCATGTACTTCCTAGATAATCGTAGGTATAATGTATTTTTCCATCCTCTGAAATAGTAGATTTTAAATTATTCACAATCCATTTTTTTAGAGCTCTCTCGTGGAAAGGGTATTTAATTTCTGCTGAATTTTCCATATTTATCTCCCTGATACAAGTTCTTTTTATTATATAGCATACTTTATATATTAAAAAAATAGTAACAAATTTTTTTACAAAAAATAATTCAATAATTATATAACTATTTACTCTCAGAATATTTAATAGTAGATGAAATTATTCAAATTGCGGAGAATTATAATGACATCATTAGAAAGAGTAGCGTTAACATTACAGCATAAGGAAGCTGACAGAGTTCCTGTTTACCCATTAGTAAATAGTGTATCAAGAAATAGTTTAGGAATTAATTATAAAGAGTGGACTATGGACACAGATAAGTGTGCAGAGTCAATTATAAAAACAACAGAAGAGTTAGGACTTGATGTAATCTGTTCATTAACAGATCTGTCGGTAGAAGCGGCGGATTATGGTCAACAGTTATTATATTTTGAGAATGAAGCAGCCTGTCCTGATCATAATAACAGATTAATAAAAAGCATTGATGATTATAAAAAGATTGGGGTTTTAAACCCAAGGGAAACTCACAGGATGAGTGAGCATATTAGAATGTGTGATATTTTAATGAAGAGAAAAGGCCATGAAGTTCCAGTTGTTGCCTTTGTATTTGGACCTTTGGGAATTGCATCAATGTTAAGAGGGCAGGCAGAGATGTTTGTTGATATGTATGATGAACCTGAAACAGTAAAAAAAGCTGTTGAGAATATAACTGAAACTTTAATGGAATACTGTAAAGCATTAATGGAAACCGGGGTTCATGCGATAATGTTCGATACACTGTTTGCTTCCCAATCTATATTAAGTAAAGATATGTGGGATGAATTTGAGGGAGACTGTATTGAACGTCTGGCAAAATATGTTCATGATCAGGGTTGTATGGTTATGATTCATAACTGTGGTAACGGTATATACTTTGATGCTCAGATTAAACGTATGAAACCTGAGGCAATCTCATTTTTACATATTCCCGATGACTGCTCATCTTTTGAGGAGACAAAGGAGAAGTATGGAAAACAGACAACCTTAATTGGGTGTATTAATCCGGGGTGGTTGTTAAACGCTTCAATAGAAGAGGTAGAAGCAGAGGCTAAAAAAGAGATCGATACTTTTAAAAAAGATGGTGGTTTTATACTTTCTACAGGTTGTGAGTATCCTGCATCACTTAATAATGACAAGGCAAAGGCTATAATAAATGTAGCCAGGGAGTATGGTAAATACTAAAAGCTAAAACCAGTGTAAAATTCCTTGTGTAAGAATTTTTACACTGGTTAAATTTTACTATTTACCTTTAATAATCAGGTGAAGTCCGTAAGGGATAAATCCGATTCCAAGAAAAAGTGTTGCTATAAGTCCAATTATATCAATATCAGGATTACACATAAGCAGAGAACCAATTAATATAAATATTGATGTTTTTTTGTTTATAACTTTGGTTGAGACTAATCCAATACCCAGTATAATAAAACCTATTGGGAGAAGGGGTAATAACTTTAATATTCCAAGGTACCCTCGATAATTGAACATTGCATAAATTCCGGGAATAATACCATCGTATTCAACAGCCAGTAGGGTGTCAAAAGCACTTGGCACAAAGCAGAGGGCAGACTTATCCAGAGCCAGGATAAATGCTCCAAAACATGCCAAAGCGTTACCAATAAGGCTTAGAAGTGGTTTTTCATTTTTTAGCAGATTCATAAAATGAATTGAGATTACAATTAGTGCTGGAACACCTAAAGCCATTAAAAGGTGTCCAAAGTGCATTAGATTATTACCATGAAATTCGGAAATTTTCTCAGCTATTGGCTGATTTACTGCCAAACTTAAAAGGTTTGGATGTGATGCAAATGCAAAACCTGCAAAAAGTGGGTATAAAATTAGTGCAATCCCTGTGGATCTAATTTTTATTTTATTGGTAATTTCCAATTCTTCGTTAATTTTCATATTTACTCCTTTTCTTATTTTGATAATTCCAGTTGAAACTCTTTATCTTTTTCCAGATTAAAGCTTATATCACTAAAAGATACTGGATATTTCGGCTTTGTTTTCCAGGAAAGGGCCCAGGGTTCTTTTGGCCCTAAAATTCCACTGTCCAGAACACCATTATTATTCTTGTCCTGGTAAACTCTAATAGCGTATGTTCCTTCAGGTACATTTGTAAATAACACTGAACCTGAGGCTTCTTCCCCATTAATTGTCTTAACTTCCAAACCTGTGCCAACTTTGGAAAAATGTCCTTCATCAATTAAGTATACAAAGATTGGGTTTTCGTACTTTATGTTTTTAATATTAACAGTTACATTGTAGGCCGCTTCACCTATTAGGGACAAAGGGGTCATAGATATAAAACTGCATAATAAAACAAGTTTTGTTAACCAGGTTAACTTTCGGTTAAAAAAATATTTCATCAATTTTCCTCCATAGAATTGATAAGTTTTAACATATATTTCTCAATAATTTGAAACTCCTCAGGTGGTAATTCATTTGTAATCTTGTAAATTTTGTCAAAGAGTTCACTCTCGTATGCAATATGCTTCTCTATTGCAGTTTTTCCCTTTGAAGTTAGCATTATATTAATTTCCTTTTTATTATCACTGCTTTTTTCTTTATATAAATAGTCGAGGGATACCATTTTTTTTACAAATTTAAAAGCCGCGGGTTTTGAAACAATAAGACTCTCTGCAAGCTGTGTTAAGTTGCACCCTGGATTTTTTGCAACAGCTGTTACAGTATGAATATCTGCAGAATAGAGTAGGTCTCCTGTTCCATAATCTCTTGGGGTACTCTCTATATTCTGAAGAATTTTGTGAGTTTTATATATTAACTCCATTAATCTTTTATTCATATAAGTATTATTAACTAGGTTAACAATAATGTCAATATAAAAACTTATCTAGTTTTAAAAATATTTTTAGTCAGAGTTTCAATAGAATCTAAGGACATCTCTACATCAGAATCTGACAGGTGACTTATTGAGGTCATAAAGTCTTTTTTTATAATAGTGATAAAATTTTCAATAAAACTTACCCCTTTATCGGATAAGTGGATCTCTGTTACTCTCTTATCATCTGTTGTGCTTTTCTTTAGTAGATAGCCCTTGTTTACCAGGTTTTTAACCTCTCTACTACAGTTTGGCAGGTTTATATTTAGGCATTTACTAAGCTCTGATAAGTTTTTAGGCCTGGAAAAGTACAAAATTTTAAGAATATTAGACTGCATATTTGTTAGCTCTTTATTACTAAAGGAGCTGTATCTGGATTCATAGTCCATAACATCTGATATTAACTCAATTGTTTTTGAAAATAACAAATCCCTGTTCATATATTAATTATATCACCAGGTTTATCATTGGGCAATTATCAAATTATAATTATTGTTTAATAATTATCAATTGACAATCAATATTCAAAGTATTATTATCAAAAGATAATGACATAAAGGAGAGATAGATGAATATTCTAGTTGTATTTACCCATCCAAATAGTAAAAATAGTTTGTGTAGCAGTTTCCTGGAAAGTACTATGACAGGCTTAAGTAACAATAAAAGAGTTAAAAATGTTGAAGTTCTTGATCTCTATAAGGATAATTTTAACCCGGTTCTGGTTTTTAATGATGATTTTAAAAGAAGGGATATGCATAAATCCATGGAGATGGAGAAGTATAGAGAACAGGTAGTTAAAGCAGATAAGATTATTTATATATACCCTATATGGTGGGGAAGACCACCGGCAATGCTTTTGGGTTATATTGATAAACTTTTTGCAACAAATTTCGCTTTTAAATATAGTAAGGGGAAGATTTTACCTGAAGGCTTATTAAAAGGCAAAGAGGTAATGTGCATCTCAACCATGAAAGGTCCTACTGGCTATTTAAAGCTTTTTATGGGGAACGTTCATAAAATTTTGATGAAAAAAGTTCTTTTTAATTTTGTTGGAATTAACAAGGTTAAGTTTTATGAGTTTGGCAGCATGGAAAATAGTGGTGGACAACAGAAAAAAAAGATTGAGCAGATAGAGAGAGTTATGAGGGCTATTTAATACCAAATAAAATATGCTAATATATTTCAATGAGTCTAAATATCACTATACTTCTAATATTAGGTGGAGGCTGGATTTCCGGTAAACTTTTTTCCAGGATTAAATTACCTTCAGTTTTGGGTATGACTGTTCTTGGTATACTTATTTCGGTTTTTATTAAAGACCAGATCCCCGGTGTTTTATGGGATATAGCTCCATTTTTAAAATCTCTGGCACTTATTGTTATACTCCTTAGAGCTGGTTTGGGGATAAAGAAAAGTGTTTTAAAAAAAGTGGGGAAAGCAGCCCTTTTTATGGCTTTTATTCCATGTCTTTTTGAAGGTACAGCATTAACATTACTCTTCTATTTTTTTACTCCCTTTAACTTTTTTACATCAGCTTTAACAGCTTCACTACTCTCTGCTGTATCTCCGGCCGTTGTAGTTCCTTCCATGCTAAATTTAAAAGATGCGGGGTATGGAGAAAAAAAAGAGGTTCCAACTCTTATTTTGGCAGGAGCTTCCCTGGATGATGTTTTTGCAATAACTCTCTTTACAATGTTTCTTGGTCTTTTAACAGGTAATGGACAAGGTGTAGGATTAACCCTGTTATCAATTCCTCTTTCAATAGCTGGAGGGGTAGTAAGTGGAATTACTATTGGATTATTACTAAGTTTTTATTTTAAAAAATATCATGATCGCTTAAAAGCTACTGAAAAGGCTCTTATTATATTAACAATATCTCTGTTTCTATTTCAAATAGGAGAGTGGTTACATATTGCTGCTCTTTTAGGTGTCATGACAGCTGGCTTTGTTGTATTGGAAAAGGCTGAACATGCAGCTCATGAAACAGCAAGACAGTTAAACGGCGCATGGATTTTTGCAGAAATTATTCTATTTGTAATTATAGGGTGCTCTGTGGATGTAAATGTTGCAATGGAGGCGGGGTTAAAAGGTGTTCTTATTATTTTAGGAGGACTTCTTTTTAGGTCATTTGGTGTATTAGTAGCCACTATAGGATCAGGTCTGAATTTTAATGAAAGAGTATTCTGTATTATTTCATATCTGCCTAAAGCCACTGTTCAGGCAGCCCTGGGAGCAATTGCACTAGAAAGAGGACTCCCTTATGGTAAGGAAATTTTAGCTTTTGCAGTATTGGCTATTGTAATAACAGCCCCTTTAGGTTTATTGGGTATTAATTTATTTGGTCCAAAATTATTGGAGAGGGAGATTAAATGAAAGTTTTAGGAATTTGTGGTAGTCCAAAACAGGAAGGTAGTACAACACTTTTTGGGCTTAAAAAAGCATTGGAGAAAGTTTCCGAACACGGTATCGATACAGAGATTATTGAGTTAGGGAAATTTAAAATTGCAGGGTGTGATGCCTGTGGTGACTGTAAAAAAACAGGATACTGTTCAATAAATGACGATTTCTCAAGTAAGTTATTTAATATTTTAGATGACCCTGAAGTTAAAGGGTTTGTTTTTGCTTCACCGGTATACTTCGGTGGTATGACATCACAAATGAAAGCACTACTGGACAGGTGTGTTGTTTTTAGAAGAAGAGGATTTAACTGGGAGAACAAAGTTGCCGGGGTTTTAACTATAGGAAATTCCAGAAATGGTGGTCAGGAGTTAGCTGCTATGAATTTAATAGCCTCTTTAATGATACATGGAATGGTTATTGTTCCGGATTCATCACCATCAAGTCATTTTGGTGGAATCCTTCATGCAGGACATCCTGGAGGTGTTGAGTGCGATGATATGGGTATTCAAACCTCCCAGAACCTTGGTTTTAAAGTTGGTGAAATAACAAAAAAACTGCACTCGTAAACCATTTATGGTAATTTTTACCATGAGAAAGTGACAGAACCTCCCAAATAACTGGTTTAATACTTGGTACGCTAATTGCAGGTCTAAGTAATATAAATTGGGAGGGATTATGAAAAAAGTCTTTTTAATAATAATTGTAATAATTGCTGCAACAGTAATCTTTAGTAAAAATGTAAATGAGAATAATAGCTCAGCATACTCATACACCGGAATTAAAAATATAAAAACATCTATGGTCATTATTAATATAGAAGTTATTGGCAGCGACAGGAGGGATGTTGAACTGGAATATGTTAACATACCGGATGAGATCAAATTGGAAGTTGAGAAAAAGGGAGATACTCTCTCAATTGTTAGTAATTACAAGAAAAAATGGTTTAATGGAATAAATTTATCAAAGTTTAAATTGATTGTTTATGCTCCGGAAAGTACTGATCTAAATCTTGAAAGTGTCGCAGGTAAAATAAGTGTACGTGGAATAAATGGTCAAGTAATCACTTCTACTACAGCAGGGAAGCAGTCCTTTGAAAATCTCACAGGAGTAATTAAAGCTACAACTACTGCCGGAGATATTAATGGAACTAACATTACCCTTTATGGGGATTCTGACTTTGAAACAACAGCAGGAAATATTCGAATAGACTTTAAAAACAGTTTAGATGATATCTCATTTGATATGAAAGCTGTTGTCGGGGAGATAGAAGTTAATAATAATTCAAAAGGAAGAGAGTATAGCAATAGTTCCGGTTTATACAGACTAAATACCAAATCCGTTTTTGGGAATCAGGAAATTAAGACCAGTAATTTATTAACCCTTTAATACTCTTAAGTATTTAAAATCATCAAAATCCTTAACCATAAAGGGGTTGTTTAATTTTTCAGCCCCTAATGTTGTGTTTGTTGATGGAAAATTTTTATCTAGTAGACTTTTGTAATAACTGGAATCAAGACCTTGTGAATCAAGAAACTCAATTGAGTAGTTTAAATATTCATGGCCAGGATAAATAATTGTTTCATCCGGGAGTTGTGCCAGTGTTTGTAATGAGTTATGGAACTCTCTATAGTCCCCTTCAAAAAGTCTCCCGCATAAACCTGTAAATAGAGTGTCTCCTGTAAAAAGTGCCTTCAATTTAGGGAAATAGAAGCAACAGGAGTCCTTTGTATGCCCAGGTGTATCTATTTTCAAATACTCCTTATGATTGATTACCTTTACTCCATAAACCTTTTTGAGTTCTTTTGCTCCATCTATATGGTCGTAATGATTGTGGGTTAGCAGTATTTCAATATTTTTTATATCACAACTAATTAAAGCCTTGTTTACCGGCTCAAACTCTCCCGGGTCAATAACAGTTGCGTAATCCCTATATGTAATTATATATGAGTAGTTATTCTCCAGTGTCTGTACAATTTTTATCATTATAGCCCCTGAAATGTTAAATATTTTAAAACAGTCTCTCCGTAATTAATAATATGAAAATAAGTTATTACTGAAAAAATCAGAAAGAATAGTGTCAGTAGTATAGAGAAATAGGGTTTCTTTCCAATTTTTACTTTTTTAACTGAAAATCTTGTTATAACCAATACAATCAGAAGGTCAATCATGCCCAAAATTCTATCAAATATAATATAATTCAATTTGTACCAGTCTGAAAAATTGTAAGCCATTCTAAATAAAAATGCATTCAGGTTACTTAATCGATCCAGAAAAATCAGGATTCCAATAAAGGTTATAAAAATACCGCTGAAAATCTTAATCTTATTCATCTGGTTTTTAATTATTTTACTCTTCTCTTTAAATTTTGAGATAAAAAGACCGGATAATAGAAATGGCAGTCCCAATCCTGCAGAAAAAACTAATAAGAGAGCTAATCCGCTAAGAAGAGTTTGGGAATTCCCGGCAAGAAATAAAATTGATGCTAATATTGGTCCTATACATGGTGACCAACCGGCACCAAATGCCATTCCTAATAAAACGCTGCTTATTATTCCTCTGTTTTTTATTTTGTACTCAATTTTTTTCTGGGTATCTAAAATTTTAATAAAGCCAAAAATTGTATTTAATCCCAGAATAATAACTACAGAACCTGATACTCTGGATATGATTACTGCATAATCTCTAAAAGCAAATCCCAGTGTGCTAAAGGCAACACCCATAATTGAGAAAACTATTGAAAAACCAGCTATAAATCCCAATATTAATGGGACAGCTCCTCTATTTCTTTTAAATCCGTCATCATAGGTTGCGGCTCCAATATATCCAATATATGATGGAATTATTGGAAAAATACATGGTGATAAAAAAGAGATAATTCCAGCAATAAATGCAATAAAAACATTAACTTCCATATATTCTCCTTGATTTTTGTCGCAAATAGCATCAAAATAAAAATAATTAAATTTTTTCATCAGGATTCTATTTATTGGAAATTGTAAATAAAAAACAGATTGCACTGTTTATTAGGCATGTAAAGAATATTAACAGAATCCCTTTCTATTATTATAGACTAAAATACTATAAAATTCACCTTATAACAGAGCTTTTAATTTCCTCCAATATTACTCTTAATGAAATTTTATTAATTCGTCGAGAGGATATTGATTTTGATAAGAGAGTAATTAAATCAGTAAACAGGAATATTGAAATTTCGAATTATATAGGAGAAATATTAAAAATATATACTGATTTAATCCATAAATCATCTACTGGAGTTATATTCAATTTTGATTCCAAATTTGCAACAAAGTTAAACAGCATATTCAAAAAATGTTCAGCTAAGGCAGGTATTCCTTTATTGACCCTGGAATATATAGAGTCTCTACCAGTTTGTGTAAAAAAAGGGTTTAATCGAGAATTTTAAAATTATTTCTTATTAGCTTTAATAAGATCATCCAGTGTTTTTAGGATATTACGCTTATTATGTTCGGGAAGTTCTTCTATCTCTTTTATTCTTTTTGTATATTTTAATGTAACTATCTCTTTTACAGTATCTTGATGTTCAAACCCCAGAAGACTGTCGGTTGAAACTCCAAGGGCTAGTGCAATTCTGACAATCATTTCATCATAAATTCTTGATCTGCCTCTTTCATAGTCTGCAAGTGTTACACGGGTTATGCCTAATTTTTGGGAAAGTTGTTCTTGAGTTAAACCACGCTCTTTACGTAGTTCAGCTATTCTTTCACCTATGGTTTTACCATCTTTGTTCTCAATTTCAGGTAAATCGTATTTAAATTTTCTAGGCATAAAAGGATTTTATCACTCTCTAAAATCCTTGTCTTGACCTCTGTCGCAAATAGCATCATAGAGTGAGAGGAGTGGATCCTGCTATAATGAAGGAAGAATTTGTTTGTGTAAAGAGACATCAAAACTTTCAACATGCTGTGGTTTTCCATCGTTTAGAAAATCAAGCAGGTATTTCTTTTGACAGTGGGTGTCAAATGTTTTTTGATCATACCATGTCTCAATAAAAGTTATCTCCTCAGGGTTTTCAATGCTCTGATTTAACTCATATCTAATACATCCATCTTCCTGGGTTGCTAGTCTAATAAAACCATGTAAAATATCCAGTAGTTGTTCAACTTCACCTTTTTTTGCAAAAAATTTGGCGATACAAACTAATTGTGTTTCATTTTGTAAGAAATTCATATTCCCTCCTTTATAATTCTCATTCTATTAAAAAATATAAAATTATGATACAATTTTTGGAAGGAGAAAAATATATTGAAAGAGTTAATTATTCAGATAGTCATAGCTGTTATACCCTTTGCCTATGGACTTTCTTTATTGTATAAAGCATACAAGATAAAAGGTTACAATAATGAAGAAGAGAAAGAGGAGAATAATAAAAAGATAAATAGCCTCAGGAAAAGCGGAAATCTCTTTTTTATAGTTGGGCTTTTCCTGTTTTATGAAGTATATAAGATGAATTTCAAATAATATTATCCACGGTGAATTATCAGAATATTATCTATACCCATCTCTTCCAATTTTTTTACTATTTCGAAGCTTTTATTTATTGGAACATCTGGAAGCATAACCCTCATAATTCCTTTATTGCTCATGGATGTTTTGGGAGTAAATCCGGCATCCATCAGTCTTTTTTTCATAGTTGAAGCATAGGTCAGGTTTGAATAGGCCGCTACCTGAATATCCATTACCTGGGGTGGAGTCGGCATCTCAATTATCTCTAGTGAAACATTAGCTGTTCCACTCTTTATCATATCAATATCTGTTGCAGCTTTTTGGGAAAGATCAATAACTCTACCTTCAACAAATGGTCCTCTGTCATTTATTCTTACCCTGGTCTTTTTTCCTGTATCCAGATTTGTAACTTCCACAATTGTGTTGAAGGGTAGTGTTTTGTGAGCTGCAGTGCTTTTATTTGTGTCAAATATCTCGCCATTAGCTGTCTGTCTCCCAACAAATTTTCCTCCATACCATGAGGCAACACCATTTAAATTATGGGAAAACATTAAAAATGGTATCAATATAAAAAATATAAACAAAATTCTTTTCATAGCAAAAATATCGGTTATAAAAGGGTTAATCCTTAACCCAAAATTCTATATAATAATAATTTATGAATAATAGACCTAAATCGACACATTGGGCGGATATAACCGCTGAAAAAATTATCAGAGAGAAAGGGGACAAGGAGCTATATACTTGCGCTTCTGGAATAACCCCTTCAGGTACGGTTCATGTAGGAAATTTTAGAGAGATAATCTCAGTTGATCTGACCGTTAGAGCACTTAGGGATATGGGTAAAAATGTAAGATTTATTTACTCTTGGGACAATTATGATGTTTTTAGAAAGGTTCCCAAGGATATGCCGAAGCAAGAGGAAATGGCAAAATATTTAAGAAAACCTATTGTTTTAGTACCAGACTTTCTGGATGGTGAAGAAAGTTATGCTCGGGCAAATGAAAAGCGTCTGGAAAAATTACTTCCAGAAGTAGGTATTTACCCGCAATATATATACCAGGCACAAAAGTATAGAAATAGTGACTACGCAGACGGAATGAAGACAGCTCTTCAAAACAGAGATGTTATTAGAAGAGAGCTTAATGGAAGCAGAACTTCTGATCTTCCGGATGACTGGTGGCCTATTTCAGTGTTCTGTTCCCAATGTGACAAGGATACAACAACAGTTTTAGATTGGGATGGAGAATATGGCGTTCACTATTCCTGTGAATGCGGTAATGACGAAACTGTAGATATGAGAAAAACACCATGGGTTAAACTTCCATGGAGAATTGACTGGCCAATGAGATGGGCTTACGAAGGTGTAGATTTTGAGCCTGCTGGAAAAGATCACCACTCTGACGGTGGAAGTTTTGATACAGCTAAACTAACCTGTAAAGAAGTTTATAATCATGAAGCACCTGTAACATTTCAGTACGATTTTATTGCTGTAAAGGGAAGAGGGGGAAAAATGTCCTCATCTGCTGGTGGAGTTGTGTCTTTAGCTGAAGTTCTGGAAGTTTACCAACCAGAGATTATCAGATTCCTTTTTGCCGGAACCAGACCAAATTCAGAATTCTCAATTTCATTTGACTTAGACGTATTAAAAATTTATGAAGACTATGACAAGTGTGAAAGAACTTATTTCTCAAAGCCTGAAAATGATAAGCAGATGAAAAAATGGGAAAAAGAGGCAAGAATATATGAACTTTCCCAGGTTGCAGAAGTTCCAACAGAGATGCCATACCAGATTCAGATAAGACATCTTACATCTCTTTTAAATATTTATGCAGGAGATATTGATAAAGTAATTGAATCTTTAGGAGATGTTAAACCATCCCAAATTGAGAGATTAAAAAGAAGATGTCAATGTGCATGGAACTGGTGTAGAGATTTTGCTCCGGAAGATTTTAGATTCTCAATTAACGATGAGAATAGTGAACTTTTAGAGGTTACTGATCAGGAAAGATTAGTTCTGCAGAAACTAAACAAGGTTGTTGATGAAAACCTTGGTAAAGTAACTGAAAAAGAGTTTGGAGTTATGGTATATGACATTGCCAGAGAGCTTGAAATGGAGACAACCGTTATGTTTCCATTAGTATATAAAGCTGTAATTGGTAAAGATAATGGTCCAAGACTTGTATCATTTCTATCAACAATTGGTCCTTATAAACTAAGAAAAATTTTAAACCGATATTAGTTTTATAAAAAAGTTGGAGAAGAATTACAAAGTAATCTCTTCTCCTGTAAATATTTAGCTAGTCCAGTAAACTTCCCAACTACCTGTATTATCTACATTAAATTCTAACCTGAAATACCACCAACCAATAAAATTATCTACACCAAATAGACTAGTTGAACTTGTTATGTTTTCTATTGTTCTGCCAACAGTATAATTTGCATCCCATAGAGTTTTGTAAAGAACTGAAGCGTCGACTTGTGAGTTAACATTAAATAGAAACATATGGCATTGCGCCCATAATATTCCTAGATTAATATAGCAAGTCTCACCTGTATACCCATACATTAAAGCATTACCTCGTAAATTATTGTTCCTAATCAATTGAATCTTTATTGATTTTGAAATTTTTTTGTAATCTTTTTTTTGGGAGCTTATTTTATCTCTATATTCATCGGCTAGAGTTTGATTAATGCTTCTATCATTATTTATTCCTACTGTAGGATCTTCTATTAGAATTAATATATCTTTTTTATTACCAGTAAAAACTAAAGAAAAAACTTCATCTTTAGTAATATCAAAATCCTTCTTTACAGATATAATGTCTTCATTAAAACTGTTGTCTCTGTTTACATGATCATGATAAATCTCCCATTCATTAGGAAGTTCTAAAATCTCACTTTTCTTATCGATATTATTTGTTGATAATGAGCATGAAAAGAACATTAAGATAACGAGTAAAGGTATTGTTGAATTAAATTTCATTTTTTGAGTCCTTTAAAGAGTATAGTATTGAGAAGCCAAGGGCTACTTTATTTTTATTAGTATTGAAGTAATCATTACTATTTCCGGAAAAATAAATAAAACTATAACCGATATCCAGAATATATTTAAAATGTTCTATTTTTTTCTCAAGTGAAATATTTACACCTAACAACTCATTTAAATTATTCTGACCTATATCATCAATTGCTAGATAAATTACATTACTTCCATTTATACCAATATTTAATTTGAAATTATCAAAATTAAAGATTGAGTAGGATACACCTAAGTTTGAGTTAAGGGTAATAACTGTCCTTCCAAGCATCGTATTTGTTTGTGGTGAGAAATAGCTGTCACTTGTATTTAAATCAAGGGAGAGATTTAAGTTATCAATGCTGTATTGAACTCTTAATAATAAGTCACTAACAATAGCATCTTTATTTACAAAGTCTATATTCTCTTTTACACCTAATGATATTTCTGAAAATAGAGTAAAATTTGCAGTTAATAACATCATAATAAAAACTGCTCTACCAATATTCACCTATTAATCCCTCCATCCAAATAAAAACGTAGTCTTTGTTGTTGGAGCTGAGAAAAGAACTTCATATTTCCACCATCCCAAGAATGGTCCTCCAGAAATATCAACTTGTCCGGATCCTAAAACAACTTCTTTTTCATCGACAACTGTTGCAGTACCTCCCCATATAGGATAGTATCTGGTTTTAAAAATTAAATACCCTTCAGGAGTACTATTATCAATAATTGCTCCAGCTTTAGCATCACCCCACATAAATCCCATATCAATGCCTCCAATTGTTCCTGGTGCTAGAGTCATCTTGCCTTGCATATCATAGCCACTTAAAATCGCTCTTTTTGATTCGATGATATAGTTGAAGTACACAGTTTCATTATTGGTTTTTGAATAACTAGAGCCATAATTTTTAAGTTTTTCTTGATATTCAATGACTTTTGAAGAATTACATGGATTCTTCTGATCTAATATACCAACTTGAGGATCTTCAACTAAACATTCTAAAGCTTTTTTTGAACCTATAACCTCAAGTTTGATTTTATTTCCTTCTCTGTCGGTAAATTCTTTAAAAACCTTATATAGTCCAAGACCTCTTGTTTGAGCAGATGAATTATTTGTTAAGAGCCAGCCATTATCAATAATTTGCTCATTTTGATTTATGCTATTCTTTACATTTTGTAATTCCAAACTACATGCAGTAAAAATTAACAAACTAAACATTAAAAATACAATTTTTTTCATTTTTTTCTCCTAATGATTTTATTTGATTTTATTTGATTTTATTTGATTTTATTTGATTTTATTTGATTTTATTTGATTTTATTTGATTTTATTTGATTTTATTTGACAAAGTCAAACACTTTTTTTATGTTAGTAATAAATAGGACAAAATAATCATGGAAAATATAATTATTATAGAAGCTAAATCAGATGATGCAAAAGCAGTTCTTGATTTTAGATATAAAGTTTATGGAGAGACTGAGTATTTATTAAATACATCTGAAGAGTTTAATCATAAAGTTGAAAAGCAGGAAATATTTCTTCGTGATACTGAAAAAAGGGTTACTGGATGTTTTTTTTTGCTCTTAATGGTGATATGGTTGTTGGGATCGCTGGGCTTAACTGGACAAATAGTTCTAGAGTGCGTCATTATGGTGAGTATGGAACTACTGTATTAAAGAGTTACTGGGGAAAAGGTATTGCAACAAATTTGTTTAGCCATATATTGAAAGAAGCACCAAATTGCAAAATAGAAAAGATTGGACTTGAAACATCTGAAATGAATGAATCAGCCTTAAAATTATATAAAAGACTTGGTTTTGTTGTGGAAGGAAACTAAAGTTGATGCATTTAAAATTAATGATGAATTAACTAATGTTATAGTTATGGGAAAGAGGTTGGTGTAACACAGTAATCATTGAAATTTTAATTTAACTGACCGGTTTTCTGAACACTTTCAGACCATAACAAAATGTAAAGAAAACACTCAATGAACAATACTCTAACTGACCATAAAGAAAAATATATCTGCAGAAGAGGAGTTTATTTTCGACCTGCAGCTTTCTCTTGCAAAGAGGGAAATTAAACTCCTGTCTTAATTTCCGGGCTCATTATAGAGAGAGCCAAGATAGGAATTAAAAAAGCCAGGAATCCGGAAAACACATAGGCCGTCCTTTCGGATCAACTAAACTGACAGAACAACAAAAAAACAAAATTTATGCTTTTCTATCCTTGGGAGAAAAAAAGAGCACAATCGCAAAAGTAGTTGGTATTAGCAGAACAACGCTATGTCATTATTTAAAATCTTTATGACTTTTTACAATATGCATCATTTCTTCATAAAAACTTTTCGTATGGTCACTGGAAAAATTTAATAATTTGTCCAAGACTTCTAATTTCTCTTCTAAATCAATATAGTCAAGTAATCCATCTTTAAATAATTTTACTCTTTCATCTTTTTTGAATAGCATATCATTCCTTTCAACAACAAATGCAGGAGTTAAAATATTTAAATATTCCTTTTCTGTAATGAATTGTAGCATATTTTTATCATTATCACTATACGAATCATATTCTGTATTATTTATTTCTACATACCACTGATAATAATTTTTTATATAATTTTTAGCTTTAGTAATAAGTTTATTTTCAAAGTCATTTGTAGGAACTTCAGAACTATCTATTTTAGAAAATCTATCTTCTAAAGATCTAAAAATGCTGTTTATAATAATTATTCTAAATAATGGATCTATTTCTGATGAATTAATATATTTATCAAACTCAATTAGTAGTTCATTTTTTACTGATAGAATACTAGAGCTATTAAAGAAATAAGTGTAAATATTACCGCAATGTGATTGTAATTTATCAATATCAATTTTTTTTGATTTTTCATTCAACAACTTTAATAAGCTCATTTTATTTATAATGTCTGTTTTATCTTTAGAAAACTCAAGGATGTATTTAAATTGTTCCTCCTGGATACTTTTGAATGCAGTATTATTAAGATCACATATAACTGATTCAAATGTGGTCTCTTCTTTATAAAACTTTTCAATAATTTTTTTACACTCATACACCAGTAGATTTGAAATACTAAGTGAAAAGGTTGAAAAATTTTCTAAATAAAAATAAATATTTTCGTTGAAAGTAATTTCATCTTCGGAAAAACTACTTTTAAAAAGAATTTTAAATAATTCTTTTAAATCATCATTCTCAAAAATCATTTTATATTCTTCTTTTTGTGAAATCATTCTATTAATTTCATTTTCTTTTTTATCTACAATTTTATCTTCATAATATACAGCGGTCCTGGCTATTCTATCATAATCATAAATATCCTTTAGTCCTTTCAAATAGCTTGTGTCAGTATTTAAATATGAAGGATATTTAAAAACTATAATATTAATTTTTATAAATTGTTCTATATTTAGTTTCATTTCATCTAAATATTTAAAATGATAACTATTATTGGTATGCTTACTTATTATTGATTTTATTTGACATGTATAATTTCTATATTGTAAATCTAGTACATTTAACTTCGATATATATTTTTTTATATCTCGAATATTATCAAAATATTTGTAGATTTTGTAACTTTCAATATGTTCTTCTGATACTTTAAAAATTACTCCCTTATAGTTTTTTTTTAATAATTTTTTTACTATGTGTTTTTTTTGATCATCATGTAAGGGTGGTATAATTCTTTCAAACTGAAAAAATTTCTCTAAATAGTCTTTATCTTTATTAATAACTTTTAAAGTGTTTTCTTTATCAAAAGCAGTCACATATATAATATTTGAAAATCGTGCAGAATTTCTAATGATTTTTAAAACAGCATATAATTCTTCTGCATCTAATCTATCTAAATCATCAATAAAAACTAAAATTTTTTTATTATAGCTTGCTAAATATTCATCTATTTTTATATAAAAATCATTCTGATTATCATAATTAAAGAGAGAGTTTAAAATGTTATTAGTACTAATTATTGTAGAAATATATTTGTTAACTATTTTTTCAAGATAATCATCCTCAAAATTATTAATAAGAAGATTAAAAAAAGTTTTTATTATGTGATCAACTGATGAACATCTCCAAGGATAAAAATTAATTATGTCATATTTAATATAATCGCTAAGTGAATTTTTTACAACATTTATAAAACTTGATTTTCCACAACCCCATCTCCCTGTTATTGCAATGCTTAAACTTTTTCCACTGTAGTCTTCAAGTATTTCTAAAAACGATTCTAATAATATAGAAAAATCTTCTCTTAAATCTTCTTCTATATTATTTATTTCTAAGTCCTGAGAAACAATACTAGTACTATTTTCACCAGAATTTTTTCTTCTTTTCTTTATAATCAAGGATATTTTATATGTGGAAACAAATAATACAATTATGAATATAGATGTATAAAATGATTTATTAAAATATAAGTCTTTATTTTGTATAATATCCCTAATTTCATATACAGATTTGAACATATAAAAACAGAATAAAATTACAGAGTAGTAAAAATACTTATTATTTATAAAGCTAAAAGACAATAAAATAATTAGACATATAGGGATTATATAATAAATTGCATTTGAAGGTGTGGCGCTAATGATATTATTTATAATAGTATCGACTTTTTTTAATCCAAAAATATATGTATTAATACCCTTTGAATAAATACAAGTAATAATGAATAAAATTGCTAGTATGATTTTATTTCGATTTGTTAAGTTCAATATATTCCTCTTTACTCTTAAATAAATTTTTTTTCATCCAAAACTAAATATTAGTATTTTTCATATTAATAAACCAGGTTATTTCATTCCAGTTTAAATCTCGAGATGTAATCTTACAGCTTTTACGACGCCTAAGCTTAGATAGGTTACACTTTACCAGTAAATTAGGGAAAGACATACAATCATCCCAAAGTTCTATCATTTCTTCACTTTAATCATGCAACACCGGATTAATCATAGTTACAGGTTTGTCTACATTAAAACAAATAATTTTTTTTTAACCCAAGCTGAGGCGCTGCGATAGCTCTACCTGCTCCATATTTATTTCTGTAATCAACGACTGTCTTATGTAATTCATTAATTTCCGGTAGAAAGTCATTTAATTCAGAAAAATCTACATCTCCAGAAGTTTTATATAGTCTTTCATCGCCCAACAAAAGAATTTTATCAATGCTCAAAATAATCTCCAACTTTTTTATAAATATAATTTACTGCTATAAAAAATAGCCGTCTATATACGTAAGAAATAAAAGTTATTTAGTTTTCTGGTTTAAAGAAACTGCTGGTTGCTAGAATGATATATTCAGTTGATTGAAAAAAGTATTAGCAAGGATAAAATATTTTTATGGAGTAATAATGGATATTGGACAAAGAATATATGAACTAAGAAATAACATAGGGTTAACACAAGAACAATTAGCAGAAAAATTAAATATCTCAAGACAATCTGTTACTAAGTGGGAAAGTAATAGATCTGCACCGGATCTCGATAGACTCATCCAATTAAGTAATTTGTTTGGAGTTACTATAGATTTTCTGATTAAAGGGAAAAATGAATATACAAGAGGTTTAAATTTTGATCCTGAAGATTCAGGAGTAATAAAAACATTTTTATGCACTGCAAAAAAGAATACATATGCGGCACACGGTTCCGAGATTCAATCAACTCGAATAAATTCTCACGATTTATTTTATGAAGAGGGGAAGTTCTCATATTTAGATTCATATTTTGGTGGAGAAAATTTTATTGGGGAAGAAGTTTTATATATTAATAAAAGTGCTTATTGGTCTATGAATTATATGGGAAGAGTTCTTGATGATAATTTTTCTGGTGATTTTCTTAAGAAATGCTTATTAGCTGTAAATCCTGATAATCCATTTAGAGGTCCTGAAATATACTAGGATGGTAATTTTACATATCATTGTTCTATAAAAGGATCTTTTAATTGGTTTACTGGGGAAGAAGAAATCTTTTTCCAAAATGAAAAAGTCTATGAGTGTATTTTTCATGGAGGTATAATAAAATAAAGAGTAAGTTATTTCTTTAATTTGGGTTGAATGTCTAACATTATCTGTATTATTTTCGCCATTCATCCCCACCCCTTGAAATGTTACTTAATTTAGCCGTAACCTAAAAGAATAATTAACAAGCCTATCTTAATTGGATTACATTTTTAGGCTTTGTTCCCTCACTGGTTAAAATGTATAGAGTATTGAAACCCCAAGTTTTATCCGATCGCTAATAGTCGATAAGACTTTTTCATTACTTTGAGATAAAATAATAAAATTATAGCCAAAGTCCACAAAATATTTAAATTGATCGATTCTTTTCTCCAGGGAAATATTAGCACCTAATAACCCATTTAAATTATTCTGACCAACATTATCAACTGTTAAGTAAACAGCATTACTACCATTTATTCCAATGTTAAATTTAAAATTATTTATGTTAAAAATTGAGTACGATAGGCATAAATTGGAGTTAAGGGTTGTAACTATTCTAGGTAATATAGAATCAGTAGTAGAGAAATAATTTTCACTTGTATTTAATCCTAGTGATATATTTAAATTTTCAAAGTTATATAGTGTTATTATAGATAAATCACTAACTAACGCATACTGGTTGATAAATTCAAAACTATCCTTAACACCAAAAGAGATTTCTGAAAAGATTGAAAAGTTTAAAAAAAATAAGGACAATACGATAAATTTTCGTAATTTTAACATTTATTAATATCTCCATTCAATTAAAAATTACTGAATCTCAAAAAAGATACACTGTATATTTCCTCTTGAGTTGAAACGGAAACTGATAATTTATATAGCATTTTCATGTTTACACTATTTAGAAATTATAACTTTATAAAATTTTTTCCTGATTATTTGATTATATTTGATAATTCAAGGAAGTGTCAAATATATTTCTATTGTCGATTTATTTAGTAAGTGTAACTAGTTTAATATTATTATGATTTATTGTTAAAAATACACCAGTATTAATGATGCAGGTATTTTTTTGAAAATCTAAAAATACTGGTAATTGATGAATCTCTTAATTAAAGTACCCCTACAGTAATCTTCTACAAACCCTGTACTGCGTGATAGAATTAAATTATACTCACCGTTCATTGTTCGGGAGATTGAATGAATAGAGACTTTACAATAGATTCTCAAGTTAAACTGATACAAATTACTCAAATTGATAGCAAACTCGTTACTGAGATTAAGGGAGTTTTATCAGACGAAAATGTACATAGATATCTACCATTTAAATCTTCACCAAATGAAACAGAAGTCATAACCTTTTTAAACCGAATTATGGGTGCAAAAGCTATTCTCTGGGGTATTGTATTTAACAATGATTTTATTGGGATAATAGATTTAATCAATATAGATAAAGGTTCAACATATCTTGCATATTTTATAGCTCAAAAGTATCAGGGGCGAGGGATAATTTCTTCAGCAATAAGTCATGTTACAAAATTTGCTTTTAATATGCTGAATTTGACTGAAATTAAAGCTTCTATAGTATCGCGTAATATTGCCTCTAGACGAGTCCTGGAAAAAAGGTTAATTTTGATGGTATCGATGACGTAGTTCAGTTATATATTTTAAAAAAGTGTAAGTTATAATGAAAATCAAACAGCATTAGATATATCAATCGGAAATAAATTTATGATTGCATAACTATATTAAATAAGGCTTATCAAAACCTTAAAATTGTTAACTGAGGAACTTTACGCATATATTTGGGCAAGATACTACTTGTAAAAAACTTTTCTGTTGGAGGTGTTTTCCTGTTATCCATTATTGAAGAATGTTTATCCTAGAACTTCAGTAGCATTTTTCTCAAAGGATCAACTCTTACTAGTTAATGAACTTTATTGTATTCTCAATGAATGGAATTAGTAATAAACTTGAGAATTGACCTCTCAAGTTAAAAGCTATAATATTTACTTATGACTTTAAGTGACACACCACAGCAATTTCATAAAGATATCTCAAGTGCAGTATCCTATTTAAATTCATTAGGGTTAGATGAAGTTTATTTATTTGGATCTTTAGCAAAAAATGAAGCAACTAATGATTCAGACATCGATATAGCTGTTAGGGGTATACAACCAAAAGATTTTTTCACGGTTTACGGAGAATTGCTCATGAGATTATCTCATCCTGTAGATCTTATTGATTTAGATCTGCAATCATCCTTTGGGGAGAAACTCGCAAATAGTGGTGAATTAAAAAGAGTATATTTATGACCTTCGATGAAAGAATTGAAGCTGAAATCACAAATATCAGAACTGAACTGGAAATAGTACAGATACTAAATAAAAAGCTTAATTCAAAATTATCATTAGATTGTATCGAGGTAAGAGCTGCTGCATTATCGTTAATATCCATTTATAACGGAGTCGAAAAGGTCTTAGAAAGAATTATCAAAGCAAAATATACCTTCAGTAGTAGTTCAAATTGACATGTAGAACTCTTAAAATTTTCAAGAGATATGAATATAATTAGTGAAAGTGTTTATAAAAACTTAAAAAGTTATTTAGCTTTCAGGCATTTTGTAAGACATGCTTATAGTTTTGAGATAAATTCAAAAACTATAGAATCTGTACTTACGATGGTTCCTAATTTAATAGAAAATTTTATACAAGAATTATCCTATTAAATACCATCCCAAACTATATATTTATACTTCAGGCAATAAATTTTTTTATTACTGAAAATAAATTGCTAATATGTTACAGTATACAAGATTAAATATTTCTCTGTTGATTCAATCATACTTAACAATAGATAAACTGATACAAATTACTCAAATTGACAGCAAACTCGTTACTGGGATTAAGGGAGTTTTATCAGATGAGAATGTATACCGATATCTACCATTTAAATCTTCACCAATAACTCATGTTACAAAATTTGCTTTTAATATGCTGAATATGTCTGAAATTAAAGCCTCAGTTGTATCGCGTAATAGTGCCTCTAAACGAGTCCTGGAAAAAAGTTTAATTTTGATGGTATCGATAGTTCAGCTATATATTTTAAAAAGGAGTAAGTTATAATGAAAAACAAGCTATTTTTAATTGCTGGTGTATGTTTTTATGCTGCATCAATCGTCTTTTTTCTGACTTTGACAGAGAATAAAGTTATTTTCATGAGTGCTTTTGCTACAATTGGAACAGCTTTTATTGTTTTGTATAATACAAGGAAAAAGAGCTAAACACTAAACAGTTGTAATTATAATAAAAAAGGCTGTTACAACTTTTACTTTTGTAACAGCCCACAATAATTTGAAAACAGTTATTATTTAGAGTAGAACTCAACAACAACCTGTTCGTTAGCAATTGTATCAATATCTGTTCTAAATGGAATTCTTTCAACTTTTCCTTTTAGGCTATCAGCTTCAAGAGATAACCAAGCTGGAACTGGTCTACCAGATTTAGAGATATTCTCTCTAACCATTTTTACAGAAGTATCAGCTTTTTTAATTTCGATAATATCCCCTTCTCTTACAATTGCAGAAGGAATATTTAATTTTCTACCATTAAAAACAACATGACCGTGGCTTACTAATTGTCTAGCCTGGCTTCTTGTTGTTGCCATACCTAATCTGTAAATAACGTTATCTAATCTTCTTTCTAACATGATCATCATGTTATCACCAGTTAAACCTGGTAATGCTTTTGCTTTTAAGAAAGAGTTATAGAATTGCTTTTCAGACATTCCATAAGCAAATCTAATCTTTTGCTTTTCATTTTGTTGTTTACCGAAGTCACTAATTTTTGATTTAGCTCTTCCACCTCGTTCCTTACCAGGACCCTGAGGTTTTTTCTTAAGTAATTTATCGTATTTACTGTTACCGTAAATGTTGACGCCTAATCGACGGACAATTTTACCTTTAGCTTTGGTGTTTCTTGCCATTACTTACCTCTCTTTTATAGTTTATTCTGTATTATATACAGGAATTGTATAATATAATTCTATAGGATTAAAGTCAATAAAAGTTGTTGCCATAACTATTTTATTATATAATTATTACTAAATGTACATTTAAAAAAGAGGTATTTATGATGATAATGAATTTGGATGGATTTATTCAGGAAATGGATAATGACATTGAAGATGTTAATTTTATTATTTCAGAGCTTATTAGTACTATAGTTATTCAAATTCCTGATATGGAGTTATATCTGAAAAATGAGGATTACTCTTCACTCTCCCGGGAGGCACATTCCATAAAAGGTGGTGCCCGGAATATTATGGCTAATGAATTGGCTCTTAGTGCTGAAGAGTTGGAAGTAGCAGCTAAAAACTTGAATAAAGAGGGATCAATAGCAGGGCTTGAAGGGCTAAATTTGGCTTTTAACAGATTTGAAAATTTTATAAGAGAAAATCTTCATATTACTTTATAGAACTTAGCATTAATAAAGAGAATAATAACAGAATTATTAAGCCGGCCCACTCAAGAGAATAAGAAATAATATTCAAACTCTTTTTGTTATAGTTTTTTAAGATTGTTTTAGTTTTTAAAGTAATAACCGAGATAACCGACAGGGTTAAAGCAATACCTACAGACATTGCGACAACAGTAATAATTCCAATATTTAGCATTTTTAATGATAAGGAGAAAAGTATTATAGTTACTGCTCCAGGGCATGGAACAAGACTGGATATAATAATTAGTGAGAGACCAACAGGCTTTTCAACTCCCTTCTCCCTTTTTTTAAATGAAAGAATCTTTAGGATTATAAGGGTTACAGCCAGTAGCAAAACACCTATATAACTATAAAATTCAATAGACCTGTTTAATTCAGTAATTAAAGCGGGTTGAATTTTAAGAAAAACAAGACTGAGTATAAGAACCAGAGAAACCCCGCTGGCAGAGTGAATTAAAGCAGATAGAAAACTAAGGGATATAACATTAATATAAGATGTTATATTTTTAGTTAGTATGTAGGAGGATAATATAATTTTTCTATGTCCCGGGCCTAATGCATGAACTACTCCATATATAAGGGATAGAAGCAGAATAAAAAATATAGATTTACTATTTTTACTCTCTTTTACGGATTTTAAATATTTTGAAAGTTCAATATAAAGATACCTCTGTATTTGAGCTAACTTCTCTTTAACAGAAATTGAGTATGTACTATTTTTATCCAGTAGTGGTTTTTTACTAAAAATAACCTCTGTTGGATAAGCCATTAACCACCCTTTTTGGGGTTTTGATGTATCCAGAATCTCACCTCTACCTGCCTGAGGGTCATAATAGTAAGGAGTAGTTCTGTTTTTATATATTGCTGTGTAGAAATCTCCAATTATTAGTAAATCATCCTTTTTCGGTTCACTGAAGGATATGAAATATGAAGTGTCAAAATGAGTAACAGAAAATTGTTCGCTTTTATCAGTAACTGGAATATTTAACTCAAAGGAGACACTCAGATTTTTCTCACTGGAAACATAAGCATTAAAATTGAGTATCTCATCCACAGGGTAGATTTTATCATCACTCTTAACAGTTAAAAAAAAGTTATAATCCTTAATCTGTTTAAACCCTTCGGTGTAGAGATTAAATGACTCCTTTTCATTTAATTTTCCATCACCATCATCATCAAAAAAATATATCTTGTTCTCTGATTCTATTGGATCAAAGGTCCAGGTAACCTTAACCTTGTCAAAGGTTTCCAGCTCCATGTTTACATATATAAATACATGGGGATGTGAAAATAGTAATAGCGTGGAAAAAAAGAGTAATGGTAAATATATTTTTTTCACAAAACTACCTGTTACCTCCAAGAAGATGTGGAGCTCTCTTTCTAATTATATACCCCTCTTTTACAGGGACTGATGGTTTAATAAAAGATGTTTTACAGTGGTCAGTTTTGTTGGTAATCTCTCTGTTTTTATCGTAAAGGGTAAAACTGCTATCTTTAACATAAAGTAGATCAGGTCCAATAAATTCAATATCGTCACCCATCTCAATCTGGTTTTTAACATCAAGAAGGAATGTTCCATCCTCCTGCTCCCTGCCTATAGCACCTAGAAATACAAACTCTCTGGAGTATGACTCTTTGCTGGACCTGGATATGTCTGCATGGTCGTAATAGAAACCGGTTGAGAACTCCCTGTGGCTAACTTTATTTATTTCATCCTGGTAACCCTCTAAATCCGGAACTTTAATTCCATTTAGCTCATCTAAAGTTTTTCTGTAGGCCCTGGTAACAACTGCAGTGTAGTAGATTGATTTCATTCTACCTTCAATTTTAAGGCTGTCAACTCCAGCATCTTTCATATCCTGAAGGTGATTAATCATATTAATATCTTTTGAAGACATAATTGAAACACCCCGGTCATTTTCATAAATTGGGTAGTACTCTCCAGGTCTTTTTCCCTCTTCAAGGACTTTATAATCCCAACGGCATGAGTGAGAACACTCACCCTGATTGGCCGAACGGTCAGTCATCCAGCTACTTAAAAAGCAACGACCAGAATATGCTAGGCACATAGCCCCATGGACAAAACACTCAACTTCAAGTTTCGGGATTGCATTTTTTATCTCGGAAATATTTCTTAAAGATACCTCTCTAGCTGGTACTATTCTTGAAAATCCCAAGTCGTGATAGAGTTTTGCTGCCTCAACATTGGTACAGTTAGCCTGAGTACTTAGATGTAACTCTTTATCGGGGAAGTATTTTTTCATTAAATTGAGTATCCCTAAATCACTAATTATAAAACCATCAAAAGGATACTGTTTAAAATATTCAAGTTCTGCTTCGAGTTTTTTTATATCTTCATTCATAAAATAGATGTTTAAAGCACAGTAAAGTTTTTTATCACCCTTTATAACTCTTATCTCTTCATGTTCGTTTTCAGAAAAATTATCAGCTTTTGCTCTTAAACTAAAATTTCTTATCCCTATATATGCTGCATCTGCTCCATATTCGTAGGCATACTTAAGCTTTTCAATATTTCCTGCTGGTGCTAAAAGTTCCATTTTCCCTCCACTGTAATGGAATTAGACTATTAAACCTTTAATTTTTAGTCAATTAAAGGGTAATTGATTTAGGTAATTATTACTACTTTATAAAATTTTAAGAAATTTTTAATTAAAATGTATTTGTTTATGAATAAATAAGTTGTTACAGTTGTTATAAGTAATAAGGAGTTAATCAAATGGCGATAGTAGAGCTAAAAAACGTTCACAAGAAATATCCACTAGGGAAGACAGAAGTACACGCAGTACAGGGTGTATCATTTGAAATTACAAAAGGTGACTTTGTCTCTATTGCAGGACCATCAGGATCTGGAAAATCTACAACACTTAATCTTATTGGTTGTATCGATACTGCAACAGAGGGTGATGTATTAATAAATGGAATAAATACAAAGGGATTAAAAGATAAGGTTATTACAAATTTAAGACACGATACATTGGGATTTATTTTTCAGTCTTTTAACCTTATACCGGTTCTAAATGTTTACGAAAACATAGAATTTCCACTTTTACTAGGGAGTGGAAAACGTGGGAAAAGAGCAGAGGAGAGGGATTGGATTGACCACTTAATTGAAGAAGTAGGTTTAGCTGACTGGCGTAACCATAAATCCAATGAGTTGTCAGGGGGGCAGAGACAGAGGGTTGCAATTGCAAGAGCTCTTGTTACAAAACCGGAAATTGTTTTAGCAGATGAACCTACTGCAAACCTTGATTCAAAAACCGGGGAAGACATTTTAAATTTGATGAAGAGAATCAATCGGGAGCAGAATACTACATTTATATTTTCAACCCACGATGCAACAATTGTAGAAATGGCGGATCATATAATAAGACTAAAAGATGGATTGATAGTTAAAAACGAAAGAGTTAGCAGGTAATTTATGGGAACAATTGAAAAAATTGCATTTAGAAATTTAAAGGAACATAAAGCCAAAACACTAATTGTGGGTATTTTAATTGCAATAGGTATAATGGTTTTAATTTTAAGTAACTCAATTCTTGATTCTGCAGAAGAGGGGAGTAAGAAAGTTTTTATTGAGAACTATACAGCACATCTTCTTGTCGCAAAAAAGATGGATAAAGGTAGTGTAACAGCCTTCGGATATGAGTCCGGGCAGTTTGGGCCTCCAGGAGGTGATAGCAATCCTACAATTCCTCAATACGGTAAAGTGTATGAGTATTTAACATCATTAAAAGATGCAGTTGCGGTAAATTCCGAGACAGCAGGAATGGGAGCATTAATTAAATTTTCTGAAGGAATGGAAGAGGGTGCATTTGGAATGTTCTGGGGTATAGACCCGGACTCCTATATTAATATGTTTCCAAATAATATCGAAATAATTGAAGGTGAGTTTTTAAAAAGTAACGAACAGGGTGTAATGCTTAACGAGAAGGTTATTAAGGATATTAAAAAAGAACTGGGCCGAGAAGTTAAAGTTGGAGATATTATTACACTTCAATCAATGGGGAATGGAATAAAAATTCACGAAGTTCAGTTAAAAGGTATCTATAAATATAAAAATGGTAACGCAACAGTTATGCAGATGAACCTACTGGATGTAGAATCCTATAGAATTCTTGCAAAAATGATAGTAGGTACTACAGATGTTATTAAGGTTGATGATTCTGATACCGCTCTATTGGATGATGATGTAGATTTTGACTCTATGTTTTCAGATGATATTGAGTCGGGTTATGTTGATGAGGATTTCAGTTTTGATGATGTTCTTGGGGACCTTTCTCAAAGAGAAGCATTAACTAAACCAAGTACAGGAACATGGACATTTACACTGGTTATGCTGGATGACATAAATAAGGTAGATAGAGTAAAGGCTCAGATTGATAGTTGGGCTGAAGATAATGATATTAATCTGGAAGTTAAAACCTGGAAAACATCAGCAGGAACAACAGGAGATACTATAAAATATGCAAAAATAATAATTAACGTGTTCATTATAATAGTATCAATAGTAACAATTATAATTATTATGAATACCTTGGTTGTATCAATTATTGAGAGAACCTCGGAAATTGGTACTATGAGAGCAATCGGGGCGAACAAATTTTTTATTAGGCGTATGTTTATTGCTGAGACATTAACAATTGCTATGGTTTTTGGAGCTATTGGAATTGTTCTGGGGTTAATTCTGCTCTTTATTTTTAACAGAGTCGGGATCTCATTTAATGGGAATATTCTACTGGAAGCAATATTTGCGGGGGAGAAACTATACCCTGTTACAAGTATAGGGACAATAATTAATGGTATCTTTGTAAGCTTCTTTATAGGTATTATATCCAGTCTGTATCCTGTATCTGTTGCTCTTAGAATTCAACCGATTAAAGCGATTCAGGGGTAGGTGATAGTATGAAATATATTAAAATTGCACTTAGAAATTTAAGTAGAGAGAAAAAAAGATCATTTTTACTAGGTGGTGCTATAGCTTTTGGACTACTTATAATTACAATTGTTAACTGCGCATCGGCAGGTGCGGTTAAGGCTATAAGTGAGAATATTACAAAAATTGCAGATGGTCATATCTTTATTCAGGGGCAAAATAAGCTTGAAAGTGGTAACGAAGTATCAAGCTTAGCTGATAAAGAGGAAATCCTTCAGATAATTGATGAATCTGGAATTAATGTTATTAAATTGAATATGAGATCTGAAGTAAGGGCAGACCTGATATTTGGTGATGAAAATACACGTTCTGCAATATCCGGTATGAACTGGGATAGAGAGATTGACGTTAAAAATGGTTTTAGGTTTAAAGAGGGAAATCTTGATGAAGCTATTGCAGAAAAGTATGGAATTATTATAAATCAGAAACTAGCCGAGACTCTGGATGTTCATTTAGGAGATAGTATAATCGCCAAGGTAATGACTGTAACAGGCCAGACAAATGTTGGTGATTTCATTGTATCCGGAATTCTGGAAGGTACGGATATGTTAAGTTCCATGTCTTCCTATGCAAATATTGATTATATCAATGAGTTACTGGGACTTGAGAAAGATGATTATCAAACAATCTATATAAGGTTGGAATCACTGGAAGTGGTAGATCCGGCAGCGGATAAACTCTACTCTCTTTTAGGTGAAAGATTCCAGATGAAAGAGCGAACAGATAACTCAAATGTAGACCTCTTCTCTCTGGCTTTTAAAAATGATGAAGCTGAGTGGGAAGGGCAGAGATACTCCTTAACAGCAGTAACTGAGATGGTTGGAATACTGGATCAGTTTGTTGGTGTTGTTGATGCTGTAAGTTTCTCTGTTTTAATACTACTCTTTTTAATAATTATAGTTGGTGTAGCAAACACTTTCAGAATGATTATGTATGATAGAGTAAAAGAGATTGGTTCCATGAGAGCTATGGGTATGCAGATGTGGGGAGTAAGATCTATCTTCCTTTTTGAAGGTTTCTTCCTCTCTTTAGCAGGTGCATTCTCTGGGATTATTATTGCAGGTCTAATAATGTTCGGCTTAAGTTTTATAGATTTAGGGACAGACCATGCTGGAGCTTTCTTTTTAAATAATGGACATCTGGTTTTTATTCCAGTTGTTATACCAATTATCAGAAATGTTTTAATTGTTGGTCTTTTAACAGTGTTGGCAGTTTTATTCCCAGCAAATAAAGCAGCTAAACTTGATCCGGCTAAAGCAATAGCCGCAATGTATTAGGAGTTGAAATGAAAAAATTAGTTATAGTTTTAAGTTTTTTAATATTTACCGGGGTAAGTATTTTTTCTCAAACTGCAGATGACAAGATTCTGCAGGACCTGGATAATCTGCAGAACTTTGATGACGTAGATCTCTCAATGGAGTGGACTATTGTTTCCCAAAAACCGGGAGAGGATAAAAGTGTAAATGTTATTCAAATTTTTAGAAGAGACTCTGAAAAGAACGCACTTTATCTTATTTTGAAACCGGAAGTTGATAAAGGTTCCGGGTTCTTAATGTCAGGGGATAATGCATGGTCCTACGACCCGGGAAGTAGAAAGTTTTCTCACTTCTCACTAAAAGAGAATATTGGGGACTCAGATGCAAACAATAATGATGTTAGGGCATCTTCCTATGTTGACGATTACAATATTGTTGATGCAGAAGATGGGGTTTTAGGAAAAATCGAAGCAAGAATTTTAACACTTGAGGCTAAAAATAACGAAGTTGCCACTCCAAAACTTAAAATTTGGATAAGAAAAGATAAAAATCTGCCATTAAAACAGGAAGAGTACTCACTTTCAGGTAGGTTAGTTAGAACAATTATTATTCCAAAATGGACATCTGTTGGAGGTAAATTTATCTCAACCCAGACTCTTATTCAGGATAATCTTAAAGAAGGGGAAAAAACACAAATTTCTGCAGACAAGATTTCTAACCAGCCAATACCAGACGATGTATTTACAAAGGCTTATCTAGAGAGAATAAACAATAAATAGGGGAGAAATATGAAAAAACTGACAATTATACTACTATTTCTTCTTTCATTATCTATTTATGCTGATGATGAGACAGATTTCTTCTCCGATGATGTAAGTTTTGAAGATTTCGATATGGATGAACTTTTTGGAGATGAGGGAAGTGAGGATTTTATCGAGGTAGTAGAAGATAAGTCCTCAATGGAGGCTGCTATTCCAGAAACAGTTCTGTTAACAACCCAGGGTGTTGAGTTTGGTGGATCATTTTCATCATCAATATCTGCAGGGTTAGTTTATGCTACACTACCTGAAAAGTTTGAAGATATTACAGACAGTAAAAAGTACAAGGAGACTTTCTCTCCATCTCTATCTGCTTCACTTCACTTTAATGCCAGACCAGATGCAAATAGTCGATATTTTGGTAAAGTTACAACCTCTCTGCCTTTTTATGATGGAGCTAAAGCTCTTGTAGAGAATCCTGCAAAGAAAGGGGATACATCTGAAGCTGACTTTGCAGATGTTAAAATACCAAAAATTAAGGTTTATGAACTTTTTGCAGATTTTAACTATAATAACAAGCTTTTCTTTAGAGTAGGTAAGCAGAATGCTAAATGGGGTGTTGGTTACTTCTTTAGTCCAGCAGATTTTTTAAGTCTCGAGACTATAGACCCTCAGAACCCAACTGCTGATAGAGAAGGCCCAATCGCAATAAAAGTTAATATGCCCTTTGGTCTAAACAACCTTTATACATATTTTACTGTTCCTAACTCTATGTTCAGTAAAGTAGACCCAAGTGTTACAGACCTTATTATTGCACCTATGTTCCAGATGTTATTAGGGGAGACCGAAGTAAGTACCGGTATTTATTATCAGAAAGATAGTGCTCCAAGGGGAATGATTAGTGCAACATACGGAACTAATACTTCAATTGGTCAGTTCTCTTTCTTTGGTGAAGCTGTTGGTCTCTATGGTTCTGATAAAATATTTATTAAAGATGATTATACAACTGAAAAATTTTCAGAAAAGCTCTTTTTTAATGGAACTGTAGGTTTTATGTGGAGTAAAAAAATCCTTGAGAATAATTTTTCTCTAGCAGTACAGTATCTCTATAATGGAGAGGGTTACGATAATGACTCTAAATTGGTATCAAATGTACTTAAAGCCTTAAAAGGCGATGTAAGTGGGATTCCCCTACAGTATATGGCAAATATTGAACCCCTACGTAGTTCTGGTTTAGGTTATACAGATTTAAGTAACAGGAATCAGCACTATTTAGGAGTAAACTGGGGTATATCTAATATGTTTAATATTGATAAGCTCTCTGTTAGTACATTCGCAATGATGAATTTAGCTGACATTTCCGGATTTGTACAACCATCAATCAGTTACAGATTCTTTGACGGGTTATCTACAGCTCTAAGCTGTAATGTCAATATCGGTGAAGAAGGGGATGAGTATTTTGGTAATAAATTGTCAGTTAGTTTAAAATTTAATATGGGTTTAGGTAACTTCTAATACTAAGAGTCTGTCTTGCAGACTCTTTTATTAATAATCAGTTAGTTTAAAAAAAACATCTCCCAGGTAGTTGGGGTTGGTTAAAAAAGCATTTGCGGTTTTACTCTT
Source organism: Spirochaetales bacterium (assembly GCA_003247135.1). Lineage (GTDB taxonomy): Bacteria > Spirochaetota > Spirochaetia > DSM-2461 > DSM-2461 > Thiospirochaeta. Next base: position 34,503 of record QKAW01000057.1, read on the forward strand.
CTGTTCCTCAAGTTCTGAACTATTTGTGTATATATATTTATTGTAACCAACCACTGTTTTCATTATATTACACTCATCTTCTGCCTGTTTGTATGCATCCTTTACATCGGAAAATGCCATTACAGCAATAAAATCTACTATATCTTTTAGTAGTGCTGTGTCACCGGAGGGTAGAACTCCATCTCTGAATTTTGAATCGTACCACCAGGTTATTACTGTGGAGTAACTGTAACCAGTACCAATTAGTCTATCTTTAACATCCCTGTGAAGCTGAAGCCACTGTTTTAACAACTCTTCCCGAACACCATCATTAAAATCATCTGCATCTTTCCACTGGTCAAGGGCATGGGGTTCTATATCCAATTGAATCCCTTCAAAGACAACATGGGGTTTGTTATTAAAGAACTGAATTACTCTATAAACTTCTTCTAAAGCCAGATAATGATTCTCTTTTAGAGTATAACTTGGTTGTTCGCATATTAGTAAATAAACTTTAATCTGGTTTGATTCTGCTAAAGTAAGAAAATCTACGACTTTATTCTGATACTCCAAATGACCTGTGGAATTCAGGTAGGCAGGACTTATACTTATAAATGCTGTATTTAACTGACTGGAAATAATTTTATTAACAAGCATTTCATTTGAAACCCCTTCAAAATCATATATCCATGCTGAATGAATTTTATCCTCCACTAATGTTTCCATTGGCTGTTTACAAGAGACAAATAAAGCTAATAACAAAAAAACAACTGTATTTTTAATCATGTAGGATATAATACATTATATAGATGTGATCTCCTAATAGATTTTAATTTTTGATTTACATATACTGCTTTCATGATTAAAGCATCGTTAATTTTTTTAATGACATATATTATTATTTCTGGTAGACGGTTACATTTTATTAAAATTGGCAGACCAGGTGGAGTTCTTTTGGGAACTGTTTTAATGGTTCTTTTCGGGGTATTAACACCTCAGGATGTCTATAAAGTAATAAACTGGGATACTGTTTTTCTTCTTTTAGGTATGATGATAGTTGTTGAGCATCTAGCTGAAGCAGGTTTTTTTACTTCAATTGCTGAATTCTTTAACAGGTTTAATCCGTCACCAAGGATTTTGCTAGCATTTATAGTATTTGGAACAGGGCTTTTAGCAGGTTTTTTTGTTAACGATATAGTTTGTATTTTTTTTACACCATTACTTATTATCTGGATAAAAGAGAGAAAACTTCCTCCACTTCCGTTCATTATAGCCCTGGCTACATCAACTAATATAGGGGGAATAATTACATTTACAGGAACTCCTCAGAATATGATTATAGGATCAATCTCTGGTATAAATTTTACAAGGTATTTTCTAATAATGTTTCCAATAGGGCTCTTGTGTTTAAGCATCAACTATATACTTTTAATAACTTTGTTTAAAAAGGAGTTCAATAGTTGGGTTAAACCTGAAATTAAAACAGGAGTTACACCTGTTCCTAGAGTAGAAACAGGATTAAAAAGATCAGTTTTTATCACCCTGCTAGTAATAATAGGATTCTTTTTTTATGGGAATTTGCCATTTGTTGCTTTGGCAGGTGGAAGTTTCCTTTTTGTTATATCTAACAGGGAGGAATCTAAAATTTTAAATAGAGTCGATTGGAATCTTTTGCTTTTCTTTGCAGGACTTTTCACTGTAATAGGCGGATTAAAAGTTTCAGGTGTTATTGATAATATATTATATCCTATAAAAGATTTTATACAGCCTACTGTAATGGGAGGTTGGCTTTTGGGTATTGTATCCATTATCGGCTCCAATCTTTTTGCTAATGTTCCCTATGTTCTAGTAATCTCTGAATCAGTTAAAGATGTTTCCAATCCGGAGTTCTTATGGTTAACATTGGCATTTACAACAACTATTGCCGGAAATCTGACTATTATAGGTGCCATTGCAAATATAATTGTAATTGATAGAACAAAGAATATACGGGAAGTATCATTTATGGAATTTTTAAAATTTGGTCTACCATCAACAATTTTATGCTTTATTGTTGGCCAGTCAGTTTTATCAATCTATAAATACTCAGGAATAATCCATTAACCACACTCTTATTAGTTCTATAGTTATAGCTATTATTAATTAAAAAAGCGTGATATATATCACGGTCAGCTTTAAAATTACAGTATAAAATTAAACTCATCTGATGATAATGAATAAGATGAAGGAGAATGAAATGATAATAAAGAGTGTAATAGATGCTGAGGTTGTAAAGTCTAAAAATGGAGTAAAAGCTCAAAAGATTCATGATGATAGTAACTCACAGGCAATTCACTTAACATTAGAACCTGGAGCTAGATTGGATACACATATAACACCTGTAGATGTATTTTTCTATATACTGGAGGGTGTTGCTACCATTGAAATAGGGGATGAGAAAGAGAACATAGTGGCTAATTCAGTAGTTGAAAGCCCGAAAGATATTCCTCATGCTGTAGAAAATTCAAGTAATAGTGAAGTTTTAAGGGTTTTAGTAGTTAAAACTCCTCACCCTTGATTTTTTAAGAGCTTAATTCCAACAAAAATAAACCATAACATCTGGGTTATTCCAAATAGACCAGTAAGATCAACTAATAGAGGAATTAGTGACAGGATTCCAAATATTCCTGTTACAATTCCCAAAATATTGATTGCTTTATTAAAAATTCCGGATTTAATTGATGCCATACTTATTAGAAGCGTCATAATTCCACCAAGAATCTCACCATTTGCTCCACCTAAACCATTTGCAACTGCCTCAATACCAAGCCAGAAGTTAGCCCCCAGTTCCGGGTTACTACTAAAGATTTCAAGAGCCGGTTTAATTCCTGCATTAGAAACCATACCACTGGCTATAAGTAATCCACCCCAAATAATTCCGATAATTGCAGAAATATCTGCAACAAATTTACACTTCTCTTTAAGCAGATCTCTAACTGTTAAAACGAAGGCTATTAAAACAAAACCGAAGAAAATATACATAATAAGATTGGTTATTATAATAACACCAGAACTACTTTCCAGTAGTTTTATTTTATCAGATGGTTCTGTTATTGAGGGGTAATTTAGTACAAAAAGAAAAATTGTTATACCAATTAAATATGCTACTGCCATATATAATGCTGAAAATCCACCAATCTTTGCTTTTTTATCCATTTTATTACCCCTAAAAATTTATTTTACTACAATATTAACAAGTTTTCCAGGAACAGCAACAACTTTAACTATATGTTTCCCATCAGTATGAGATTTAACATTTTCGTTATCAAAAGCTGCTTTTTCCATCTCTTCCTTGGTTATATCCGCAGGCATTTGCATCTTTGCTCTTAATTTACCGTTTACCTGAACAACAATTGTAACTTCGTCATCAACTGTGTACTCTTCAACGTAAGTTGGCCATTTTTCATTTGCAATAATATCCTTATGACCAAGAATCTGCCATATCTCTTCTGCAATATGAGGAGCATAAGGTGCAAGCAGTTTGATAAATGGTTCAAATATTGCTCTATTTACTTTCTCGTCTCCATAGTTCTCATTTACAAAGATCATCATCTGGGCAATACCAGTATTAAATTCAAGTTTGCTAGTATCATTTGTAAGTTTTTTTATAGTTTTATGCAGACTTTTTAACTGTTCTTTTGTAGGTTCATCTTCAGAAACTTCTCTGTTTGCCATATTCCAAACTCTGTTAAGAAATCTGAAAACACCTGAAATACCACTAGTTGCCCATGGTTTAGTCACTTCAAGAGGCCCCATAAACATTTCGTAAAGTCTCATGGAATCCGCACCATACTCATTTATTACATCGTCAGGGTTTATAACGTTTCCAAGGGATTTTGACATCTTAATCCCACCTTCACCTAGAATCATCCCTTGATTAATTAATCTGTGAAAAGGCTCTCTTGTTGAAACAAGACCTAGGTCATGAAGTACGTGGTGCCAGAATCTTGCATATAAAAGGTGAAGAACAGCATGTTCAGCTCCTCCTACATATAGTCCAACAGGCATCCAGTACTCTTCCTTCTCTTTGGAACAGAAAGACTCTGTGTTTTTAGGGTCAATATATCTTAAATAATACCAGCATGAACCAGCCCATTGTGGCATTGTATTTGTCTCTCTCTTAGCTGCGCCACCACACTTTGGACAACTGCAGTTAACCCATTCATCAATATTAGCCAGTGGAGATTCACCAGTCCCTGATGGTTCATAACTTGTAACTTCAGGAAGTTCCAGTGGTAATTCACTCTCAGGTACTGGAACAGTTCCACAAGAAGGACAGTGAACTAAAGGAATTGGCTCTCCCCAATATCTTTGTCGACTAAATACCCAGTCCCTAAGTTTGTAATTTACAGATTTATGACCAATACCTTCCTCTTCTAACCATTTTATAATTGCAGGTATTACATCCGCGGTTTTCATTCCATCAAATTTTCCGGAATTTACAGCTACTCCATCTTTAGCCGGATAAACTTCTGTAAGTTCTTTAATATGACCATCTTCAGAAACAACCTGTTTAATTGGCAGATCAAAGGTTTTTGCAAACTCCCAGTCTCTTTCATCATGGGCAGGAACTGCCATAATAGCTCCAGTTCCATAGGATATTAAAATATAGTCGGAGATCCATACAGGAATTTTGTCTCCATTAACTGGATTAATTGCATAAGCCCCGGTAAAGACTCCGGTTTTACCCTTTGCAAGATCAGTTCTTTCCAGATCAGATTTTAGAGCTGCCTGAGTTTTATAATTTTCAACAGCATCTTTAAATTCTTGAGTTGTTATTTTATCTACCAGTTTATGTTCAGGGGATAGAACCATATATGTTGCACCAAAAAGAGTATCTGGTCTTGTTGTATAGACTTCTATTTGTCCCTGACCATTCTCCAGTTTAAATACAACATTAGCTCCCTCACTTCGACCAATCCAGTTATTCTGCATAGCTTTAACAGATTCAGTCCAATTAATATCGTTTAGACCTTCAAGAAGGCTATCACCATATTCTGTTATTTGAAACATCCACTGTCTAAGGTTTTTTCTTGTTACCGGAGTACCACATCTGTCACATCCGCCATCTTTAACTTCCTCATTTGCCAGACCAGTTTTACACTCCGGGCACCAGTTTATTGGTGTTTCAGCTTCGTATGCTAAACCTTTTTTATATAATTGAAGAAATATCCACTGAGTCCATCTGTAGTACTCAGATGTATGGGTTGAAACTTCTCGATCCCAATCGTAACAAAACCCAAGGGATTTGATTTGACGTCTGAAGTTCTCAATATTTTCCATTGTTGTTTTTTCAGGGTGTGTTCCTGTTTTAATTGCGTAGTTTTCAGCTGGGAGTCCAAAGGAATCGAAACCCATAGGATGGAGGACATTATATCCGTTCATTCTCAGGTATCTGCAATACATATCTGTTGCTGTGTACCCTTCCGGGTGACCAACATGGAGACCTGCTCCAGAAGGATATGGAAACATGTCCAAAACATACATTCTTTTCTCTTTAGGATAACTAGGGTCTTCAGTAACTTTAAAAGTTCTGTTTTCATCCCAGTATTTTTGCCATTTCTGTTCTATTTCTGTAAAATTATAACTACTCATAAAAACGATAATATCAGAAGTAGAAAACTTGGTCTAGAAAGTTTATCTCTTTCCTCTACATCTATAACATCCTAAAACGTGAACATGGTTTTTTCCGGGTTTTTCAAAAAGTCTTGCAATTACGAATTCATTAGGCTCAAGGTTTTTATTACAAGAAGGGCATTTCTTTACTGCTAGTTTATCAAATTCTACTTTGGGATGATCTTTATAACAGTATTTACATCCATATATATGCATTGTTACATCACTTTGGGCTCTATAAATAACAGAGTGTACTCTTTCATTTTTTTGAAGCAGGGATTGGCATAGAGGGCAGGGCTTACCTGAAAAGTCCATGTGCTGTTTATCTTTTAAAGTGATATTTTTAGAATGAGTCTGATAATAAAATAGTAAAAAAATTATTAAAATCAGAGAAACAATAACCAAAATATAGGGAAGCATAGCCAAATATTATGGATAATGATTTTAAAAAGCAAGATAAAAGACTTTAAATTCTCCGACACTATGTTATAATTGTAAAATATGAGTGATATCGATGATATTTTAGGACTACCAGGAAAGAAACCAGAAAATAGTAATATGGATATCTCTATAAATCCTTCATTTAATGAGCTGTTTGAAGAAGAATCAGATAATAGTAACGAAAGTGGTTTGGATTTAAAAGAGAGTTTTGAAGAGATAAAAGAATTTAAAGGTACTCCAAATGAAAGTATTTTTAGTGAAAAGTATTATAAAACTGTACTTTCTGGTGAGGATGAGATAGCTCAAAAGCTCCATAAATCCCTGGCTAGTTTTTTAAATGCTAAAGATCCCCAGGATAAAACCATGTATAGAAACAGGTTACAGCCGGTTGTATGGGATTTTCTTGAGCAGGTTATATTAAAAATTGGTAATGCCATGCCAATTGAGAAGAGATTTTTTATTAGATATGCACTTCTTTTACCCTCATTAATAAGCAAAAGTCAGAAAGAGAACCTTTCTGTTATAATAAAAGATAATATATATGATGAACCGGTACACTATGTTGATGAGTGGCTTCAAATGGTTTGCATGGGGGATGTCCAACCACTTGGCTCTGATGAAGAACCAATCAAAGTAAAAAAGGATAGGGGAACTGCAGGGCTCAGAATGCAGCAAGATAAACTGAGAGGTGCTCTGGATACTCGTTTAGGATTAATAAAAAGTTATCAGAAGAAAAGAACAAAAACGGAACAGGATATTGTCAATATTATTAAAACTTTGGCTAATCACTCGATACATCCATCATTTGAATCGGTTGAGATGCCATACTCAGTTATTCAGAAAAACTCATTATCTGAACTTCAAAATCTTGCAAAGTATCTTGTAAAACTTGACAGAGAGTATGGGTTTGCACTGGATGAAGCAAAAGAAGCCCGGGCAAAACTGGATGCTGTAAATGAGAAAATAACAGATGAGCCTGTGCAGACTGCAAATCCCTCGGTTTTAAGAAAGGAGATTAACAGTTTAAGACAAATACATAAAATGTGTGTAGGTCGGCAAGGAAACCACTTCCCTATATTAAGTGGAAATTTTATATCATCAAACTTTAATGATCTGGCTACCAGGGAGCAGATTATATCAGTTCTTAGTATGGTAGAGAGAATAGATCCAGGAGTATTCCTTCGATCACATCGTAGAGAATTTCATAGAATTGTTCCCCATGTTCTTATCATACCTTGCTATGGAGATAAGGGAATCTGCTGGGAGCCTTTTGAAAAATTTAATAGAGCAACAAGTCGTGGAAGGATTGCTGTACCTCTTTATCCAAAGGATATTAAGTTTGCAGTAATAACTGCTTTAGCAGATCTTCGTTGGGAGGTTGCAAAAGCTAAAGCTCAGTATTACTGGATGGAAGAGGGACTAACTGGCCGTTATTTTCAGTGGTTTGAAGAGCGTAAACTTAAGGGAGATGTTAAATTAAGGTTTATTGATGATTATATTCTTTGGATTACAAAAGAGAGTTCAGGAACTCAAAAACTCGATAAAGATGTAAGGGGTATTTTCTGGAGAAATATACCTTTTCCTAAAGAGATTAGGGAAAACCTTAAAAATAGAGGTTTTGTATATAATGAGCTTTATAAAAAAGATATAAATCGAGAATTAAGCGACGGTTATTAGAAATTATCTTCTTTTAGGTCTAAAAAGAGGTTCCAGGTGTTTCTCTATGTTGAATTTTTTTTGAATTAATTTTGTAATTTTTGAATATACAAAAAAAGCCAGAACCATACCACCCAGAATTGCTGCAATTAAACCTGGTACATAAATTGCGTGGGTTGGTTCAAATCCAAGAACTCTTAATAAAGAGGTTACTCCTGCTAATAATCCAATAATAAATATAAACATTAATAAAATATTAAGAAGTGTCCCTGATATAATAAATATTAGTGTACTTAGTTTACGGTTCATTAAAAATTACTCCTTTTCTTTTATTAGGGATAGTATCATAAAAATACCGCATAGTACTACAGTAAAATCTGCAATATTAAAGAGTGGTACAAAAGGCAGCCACTTAACCATAAAAATTTTCTTTATAATAAACTTTTTAAATAAAAGCTCCATTCTGCAAGAAATTGTAACAGTTATCATTATCCAGAGAAAAAATTGCTGAAGTTTACTAAAAAAATTTTTTTTTAATAGAACAAAACTTACCCCCAGAGCAAGGATTATAGGCAAAAAAACTTGAACAATAAAGTTTACAATATAGTTATTATAAATATTTACTCGAATATTTTTATTAGTTATATAGATTCCAAATTTTACAATTTTATAATTATTTAAATAGACCAGTTTATCTATGTATATCTTTGAAATCTGGTCTAATGCTGCAATAACTAATGATAAAATTATTGGAGTTTTAAATATTTTAGCCATTAAGCACCTGTAGGTATATCTATAAAAACAGACTCAATTCCAAACTCTTTTTGAATAAATTTACCTAATGATTTAACTCCATTTGTCTCTGTTGCATAGTGTCCTGCAGAAATCATGTTTATACCCTCTTCAATACAGGTATGATAAACTTCATGATTTATATCTCCAGTAATAAACAGATCAATATTGTCATTTATAGCTTCGTGAATTGATTGTGTTCCTCCTCCGGAAACTATTGCAACTGTTTTTACACTGTTACTTCCTCCTGGAACAATATAAACTGGTTCATTATCACCAATGAGTAATTTTTTTATCTCATCTATACTCTTTTCTTCAACAAATTCACCTTTTACACCTATATATGAGCCATGATAACGTCCAAAGGCTTCAATTTTGATAAGTTTCAAAATATTTGCTAGACCAATATTATTTCCAAGAACCATATGGGCATCAAGGGGAAGATGTGCTGCAAATAGAGCTATGTCATTATCAATTAAGAATTTTATTCTATTATAATGGCTTCCCTTAATAGCCAGAGGCTTACCCCAAAATAGGCCATGATGACAGATTATAAGATCCGCATTATTGGCTTTTGCCTGTTTGAAACTCTCTAAAGAAGCATCTACCACTAATGCAATTTTTTTTATTTCCTTATCCAGATTACCAACCTGAACTCCATTTAAGGATTTATCAGATGCTGAAAAAAGAGCCATATTTAACTCCTCATAAAGTTTATTTTCTAATTCTTTTAATTTCATAGAATAATTTTAGTTGTTATTTTTAAATGGAACAAGTAAATATAAAAGTTTATTGTTTTTTACATAAAAATAGTGTTATAATATAGCTATGATTTCAGAGGCACAGAGAGATAAAATATATACGGCATTGACCAAATCAATACCTATTACAATAACAACTCATAAAGTATCTAGGGATACTGAGCTAAGAATAGAAGCTATTTTAGAGTTGATTTTAACAGAATTTGGTCTTTTAGATGTGCATGACAAAATATCGTACTGCCTTAAAGAAATTGTTACAAATGCAAAAAAAGCCAATACGAAGCGTGTATATTTTGAGATGAACGGTCTTAATATGTCCTCTCCTGATGACTATGTAAAGGGAATGAAGACCTTTAAAGAGGATACTTTAACTAATATCGATTACTACTTAAACCTTCAGGAAGAAGCAGGATTGTATGTTAAAATTTCATTTCACGCCCAGGGTAATGCATTAATTTTAACAGTAAGAAACAACTCGGAGATTTCACAGAAGGAGTTATCCAGAGTATATGACAGAATGGCACGAGCTAGAACCTACCACTCAATGGAAGAGGCTTTTTCTGAAATTCTAGACGATTCTGAGGGTGCCGGATTGGGTATTGTTATAATGGTTTTAATGTTAAGGAAAATTGGTTTAACAGAGGAAGCCTTCGAAATAACTGTAAACTCAGGTGTTACCAGTGCTGCATTAACCTTAAAGATGGCTGATGTTAGAGCACAGGGTATAGAGCTGTTAATAGATGAAATAGTAAATGGAATTGAGAGTATACCTCAGTTTCCCGAGAATATAAGAAGAATTCAGAACTTGATAAATGACTCTGAATCATCAATGACAGATATTGCAAAACAGATAAGTATAGATCCGGCTATGACAGCTGATGTACTAAAAATTGTAAATTCATCTCAATTTATGCTACCAAATAAGGTTGAAAATTTACTTAGTGCGGTCTCATTAATTGGGATGAAGGGATTAAGAGATCTTATTCTTAGATACGGAGCTCAGAAGACCCTGAAGTTCGAAGGAAGTAAGGAGCTATGGGAACATTCGCATTTTGTTGCTTTCTCTGCCTATTCCCTGGTTAGAAGCAGAAGATTGTCTAAAGATATAGCTGAAGATGCTTTTATGGGTGGAATCCTTCATGATATTGGAAAAGCTGTTTTTGCAAATATTAGTACAGGTTTAATGGCAAGGTTTCAAAGTATTGCAAAAGATAAAAATCTTCCAACTAAAATAATTGAAGATCTATTTGCAGGTTACAGCCATGCAGAGATTGGTGCCAGAATAGCAGAGAAGTGGAATTTCCCTGACTCTTTAGTTAGCTGTATCAGATTTCATCATGATCCCGGTAATTGTAACCGTAATGATAGAGGATATGTCTATGCTGTTTATCTGGCCAATATAATTGCTGATTATAAAGAGGATGAAGTTACATTTGATCAGATAGACACTCAGGTTTTAGCTTTCTATAATATTAAAAATGAAGCAGATTTAAAGAAAGTTGTTAGTGAGCTTGATCAGAAATTTTCCAAAGAGAGATCAACTTTTTAGTAGTTTTTCATGCCATCTTTGTAGAAGTATTGCTGAAGCATTTGTTACATTAAGAGAACTCTTTGAACCTGTAAGGGGTATTGTTACTCTTCCAAGACTGTTATCTGCAATTTTTAAAGCTTCAGGGGATACTCCCAGTTCCTCACTCCCTATAATCACTGTCCCTTTTTGGGGAAAATTAAATTCATCAATAGGTGTTCCACCTAATTCCAGTGCAAAAAAAGGTCCTTCAATATCTGTCAATTTTTTTATTTCCCAATCAACAAGCTCTGTACACCCCATTGAGGTTCTTTTTGCTCTATCATGATCTGGTGAAGTTGAGTTTTCTGATATATAAATCTTTGATACAGAGAAACACTCCCCGGTTCTGATAAGGGATCCAAGATTAAAAGGGGATCTGATATCTTCCAGAAACATACTTATGCCAAGTTTAAAGGAGCTTTTTTCTCTATCTAATGGAGCAGTAAAATCCCACTCACTTGGTTCTATATTCAGGAATTTCTGTATAGAAAACTTAAGGTTGCTAATATTCCTTAAATTCATTTCTTGATTTGCGAGGTTTCTGCACTCCAAAGGGAGGTTAAGTTCCTGTCTTATTTCACTTAAAATAGAGTTATAGTATATTAAATTGTTATCTTGATCATTTTTCAAAATCTCTTCTAATTCATTTAAAATAACTACATATTTTCTAAATCTTGTACTTTCTTTTAAAGATTTTATTTTTTTAACAGTAATCATTAAAATGCTTTTTCTACAATTTTTATAATATTGGATCTATTACTGCAAATACTTGTTAACTGTTTTATTGAAAAGCCTAAGTCAACCAATCGTAAAGTGATATTACTGCTATTAAGAAATTCTCTTACTCTTCCTGACAGTAAATTTTCAGAATTTGAATCCAGCAGCCATGGGAGTAGTTTAGCCATCATTATTTTTGGATTAAATTTAAATCTGAATCCTGCAAGCCAGGAGTAGATTGACAGATCAAGCTCGGTATCTGTAGATGATTCATGGTAAAATGATGCAGTAATGCCATACTTTAAAAGAGAGTCTAAATTTATAGTTCTGTTTTCTAGATCTGTAATGAGTCTAGTAAAAAGATTTTTTGATTCTGTAACTGCAACAAAATTATTCCCAGGATTTATAAACAGTTGAGCTAAGTCAAATAGAATAGATAAGCCTGTCAGGTTAATTTCAACATCGTTCATTTTACGTATGAAGTTTTTATCTATGTGAATACTGTTAATACTGTCATAATTCATATTTAAAATATCAAAATTATCACCAACTCTGTTTGAATATATTGAGGCAGGTATAAGCATGTATGGGTTGTAAGCTACAGTAGGTAATTCAAAATAATTTAATGATAATCTTTGTGATATAAATCTTCCGCTCATTCTCTGATTAAAATCGCCAATTGATATAACAGAAGATATATTAAAATTTTCGGCTCTTAACTGTAGTTCTTCCAGATAATCTTTATTTATGAAATTATCTGACTGATCACACTGTATATATGTTAAATTAAAACCGGTTAACTGTTTTTTAAGTTCATTGATTGAGTCTTTATCTTTATTGTCGGAAGCTCCAATTAAAAGAATTCTCCCACCTATCTCCTGTAATCTGTTTCCTAGATCAATATGCGCATTTGATTCAAATGTTATATCAGTTATTGTTCTGGAAAGATTAAACATTTAATATTATAACCCGAAGTCTTCCATTATTTTATCTGCAACTGAATCAATTACTTTACTGTTTATGTAATTTGGGTCTTGTAGTTTTTTCATTACTTCTGCCACTTTATCGGCTCTAATATCAGGAGAATTCTTAGCAATGGAAGAAGCTTTAAACAGTTCTGCCTTATCAATAGCTGATTTGGAAACTTTTATTGAGTCTCCTGATTCCAGGTTTTTGTTTGCCTGTACCTTTTCTGATTTATTTAATTTATTTATTGAATCCAGCGGTCCAATCCTGTTTATTGTCATAACTTCTCCTTAGGCTCTTTCATAATCGACAATACCCGTTAAAAACTTTATTCTTTACCTGCAACAATAATTGCAAACTCACCTTTAATTGTAGTTCTTGTTGACATATTTTCCAAGACCTCTGTGGTAGTTCCCTGAATAAATTCTTCAAAATTTTTAGTCATCTCTCTTCCAAGTAACAAGTGTCGTTCCTTATTAATTTCGGCAAGCTCAGTTAAAAGCTTTACTATTCTGTAGGGTGATTCATATATAATAAATGATTCTTCCCTTTCCAGTAATTCTTCCAATCTTTTTTTTCTTTTTCCTGATTTTTGCGGGAGAAAACCTTCAAATGTTACTGTTTTTCCAATAAAACCACAGACACTGACTAAAGTACCAAAGGCATTTGGTCCTGGGATTGGTACTATCTTGTGCTCTGAACCTCTAACAGCCTGAAGAAGTATAGCTCCAGGGTCACTTAATACCGGGGTTCCAGCATCTGAAACATAGGCTATATCCTTTCCTTCATCCAGTAGTTTAAGAACACCAGGTGCAGATGTTTTTTCATTTCTAGCTCTTACACTTATTAAATGTTTCTTAATTCCGTAATGATTTAATAACTTCGATGATTGCCTGGTGTCTTCACATGCAATAACATCAACATTTTTTAAGGTCTCAATAGCTCTGTAGGTTATATCTTCTAAATTTCCAATTGGTGTTGCAACCATATATAATGTGGACATGGCTATAGTTTAAAACTATTTTTTACTAATTGTATAGCACTTAATTATAATTACTTGTAACTTGGGTTAGAAAGAATTATATTTCATGTAAGGTTTGGAATGAATTTTAAAATATATGTGGAGAGCGGGTTAGAGGAGTTAGTTGAAGGACTTGATGATTATTTTTATACTCAAGTCTCTATTAATCACTATATCCCACTAATTCAAAACCACCTTGCCAGTAAAATATCTCAATCTTTTTTGTTTATTGTTTCTTATAAACTACTGGAACCTATATCTATTTTCATGAGAAAACATGGAGAGTCGAAATACCAATTCGTAGTTATTGGTTCCTCGGTTCTAGAAGATGGAATTATACTACCAATAAATAGCATTTTAGGAATGAAGAAACATGGACTCAAATACCATGAACTTGAGTGGTATTTGGCTAAGTTTGGTGAATATATTAAAATTGAAAGAGCTAAAACTGTTGTAAATGATATAGAAGCCAAGGATTTTATAGAGGATCAGAACGAACTTATCGCCATTGGTCAGATGCTGGCAGTGGAGAGGGACAGGGAGAAACTAATCCAGAAAATACTTATGACATCTTTAAAAATTACCGGAGCAGATGCTGGCTCAGTCTTCCTTGTTGTTGACAATAAAGATGGAACAAAAGGATTGTTGTTTAAATACTCTTTTACTTATAGTCGTAATATAGATTTTAAAGAATTTGTAATGCCTTTAAATGAAAAATCCATAGCAGGCTTCTGTGCAATAAATGATGAAGTAGTAAATATTCCAGATGTTTATCATATTGATAAAAATGCTAAGTTTTCCTTTAATAGAGAGATAGATAAACAGTATGATTATCTATCAAAAAGTATGCTTGTTATACCTATGAAAAATCATTTAGGGGAGATTCTTGGAGTTATACAACTAATAAACAGTAAAGAGGATTTTAATAACAGGGATATAAATGATGAAACTGAATCCTATCAGATTCTTCTGGAAACCAAAAAAGATTTTATTAATAAAGTTCATCCCTTTGCGGAACGGTATGAAGATATAATGCTCTCTGTTGCAGGTCAGGCATCTGTGGCTCTTGATAATATTAAGATGATAAAACAGCTAGAGGATCAGTTTGAAGGTATGGTAAGAGCCTCTGTAGATGCAATTGATTCCAAGGATCCTGCAACAAGTGGACACTCTTTTAGAGTTGCACAAATGGGCGTGAAATTTTTAAAAGTTTTAAATAAGATTTCAGACCACAAATTTGGACAGTTTTCCAAAGTTGAGATTAAACAACTGGAGTACGCTGCACTTTTACATGATTATGGTAAGGTTTACATTGATAATGAAATCTTTAAGAAAGCTAAAAAATTGTTTCCAAAGGATTTTACTATATTAAAACTTAGGCTGGATCTAATAATTGAAACATTAAGAAATAAAAATGCTTCAATGGATATAATTAATCATGTTATTCAAATAAGAAATATGGTTATTTCATTAAATGAACCAAGAATTATAAATGAAAATCCCAAGGATATAATTGATAATATTCTTAATTTTAATAGTGACTTTTCAGTTTTTGATGGTGATAATAATGAGATCCCTATTTTAACTGAAGAGGAAATAACCAATTTGCAAATTGCCAGAGGAACACTAAATGATGTTGAGAGAAGAGAAGTTGAATCCCATGTAATTTACTCCTTTAACTTTTTAAAATCCATTCCCTGGCCAACAGTTCTAAGCAGAGTTCCTGAAATTGCCGGGGCTCATCATGAAATGCTTGATGGTTCAGGCTATCCACATGGACTAACAGCAAAGGATATATGTCTTGAATCTAGAATTTTAGCAATTTTAGACATTTTTGATGCTTTATCAGCTTCAGATAGACCATACAAGGCTGCTGTCCCTTTTAACAGAGTTCAATCTATCTTGATCGAAGAAGCTGACAAGGGACGTTTGGATAGAGAATTAGTTGACATCTTCTATCAGAACAAAATTTACGACGGTTTATATAATAAGAGTGAACTGTGCTAATATTTCAAGAGCCTACTGATGCTGAGGAAGTTGTCTGTCCCTATATTGATACTAACAGATTTACTCAACGTTATGCATTTTTAAAGGATCTCTCTCCAGAGGAGTTTGATATGATGCTTAATAATGGATGGCGACATTTTGGTTTCTTCTTTTTTATTCCAAACTGCAGGAGTTGTAATTTATGCACACCTGTTAGAACCTCAATTTTTAATTTTTCCATGAGTAAGAGTCAAAGAAGAAACTTATCAAAAAATGATAAAATAATAGAAGTAGAATTTGTTAACCTGGAATATAAGAAAGAGTATTTTGAGATTTATAAAAAACATTCGATGGTTAAATTCAATCAGGAAACTTCAGAAAAGGACTTTATAGAGAGTTTTTTTTCAGATTCATTATCCGGTAGTACAAGAATTTCCCTATATAAATATAACAATAAATTAGTCGCTATAGGATTTATTGATATTTCCGAAACAGGTATCAGTTCTGTATATTTCTGCTATGATACTGATTACTCAAGGTTTGGATTAGGGGTATATAGTGTTTTAAAAGAGATTGAGTATGGAAAATTATTAAATAAGAGTTACTACTATTTAGGTTACTATATTAAGGGGAATCAATCCATGGAGTACAAAATCAAATATACCCCATGTGAATTTCTTGATTGGAACAGAGGTTCCTGGCATCCTTTTAAATCAGAGAATAAAGTTTTAGTGTAAAATAGATATACATTAGTATAAGAAGAAAACCATAAATTCTGTAAACTTTTTTTGCCTGACCAATTATCATAAAAATCAGTCCAGACATTATTAGCATTGGTAGGGTAAATGAGATTACTGAGGATGGGATTATTAGTGGACTTATCATAGATGGTATTCCCATAACGGCCAAAATATTAAATAAATTGGAACCCAGAACATTCCCTACTGCAATCTCATTTTGTCCTCTTTTTCCTGCTTGTATTGATACCATAAGTTCAGGCAGGGAAGTTCCCAGAGCAACTGCTGTTGATGCTACAATTTCATTTCCAACACCAATAAATTCCGCGATCTCTTTTATTGATATAATAAGATATTTTGAACTAAAGTATATAACAGCAGGGGAGGCAACAATAAGAATCCAGTCTTTTAATCTAGGAGTGTGAACCTTCTCTTCTATTATTGATTCCAAAGCACCATCTTTTAAGGATCTGTATAGGTAAAGTATTAGCATTATCAGACAGAAGATACCTTCACCAAAGGTAAATTGGAGATCGTAAACTGCAATTGATATATATCCTGTTGCCAATAGGAGAAATGGTAAGTCTGTTTTCATTATATCGTGTTTAATAATAAAATGACTTGAAAAGAGTGTTGCAACACCAAATACTAGGAAGATATTTGCAATATTGGAGCCAAAAACATTTCCAACAACAATTTCAGAACTATTATCAAGAACTGCTACTAGAGATGTTACTAATTCAGGGAGTGAAGTTCCAATACCAACTAAAAGAACACCAATAATAAATGAGGGAAGTTTTAAAAACTTCCCTATTGATTCTGCTGCTTCAATAAACTTGTCTGATGACCATACTAAAACAGCAACTGATAATATAAAAATTAAAGTTTGAAATAATAAATTTGTCATAACTCCATTTTATGCGAAAGCTGGAATTAATGCTAGTAAAATACCTGCAGCTACCGCAGACCCTACAACACCAGCTACATTTGGCCCCATTGCGTGCATTAATAAATAGTTTGAAGAATCCTCTTCCAAACCAACTTTATTTGCAACTCTGGCAGCCATAGGTACTGCGGAAACCCCGGCAGCTCCAATTAAAGGATTAATTGGTGTTTTAAGAAACTTATTCATAAGTTTAGCTAATAGAACTCCACTGGCGGTACCTATACTGAATGCTACTAACCCTAAAGCTAGAATACCAAGTGTTTTTGGATCAAGGAACTTTTCAGCCGCCATTTTTGAACCAACAGAAAGCCCAAGAAAAATAGTAACTATATTTATAAGTTCATTCTGCATAGTTGTTGCCAATCTATCTACTTTACCACACTCTCTTGCTAAATTTCCAAACATTAGTGCACCAATTAGTGGTGTTGCACTTGGTAGAAG
The DNA here is from genome assembly GCA_003247135.1 of Spirochaetales bacterium. GTDB lineage: Bacteria > Spirochaetota > Spirochaetia > DSM-2461 > DSM-2461 > Thiospirochaeta. The sequence goes on from QKAW01000057.1 coordinate 52,171, forward strand.
TATAATACATAGTATTAATACAACTAAAGGAAAGATTATTTTTTCGGTTTTTGTTACATGACGTAATTGAACCATTTTAATTGTTCTTTCCTGTTTAGTAGTCAATAACCTCATTATAGGTGGTTGAATAATTGGTACCAGAGCCATATATGAATAGGCAGCTACAGCAATAGCTCCTAACAGGTTTGGTGCCAGTTTTGAAGCTAGAAAGATTGCTGTTGGTCCATCTGCTCCACCAATAATACCTATTGCTCCTGCTTCAGGAAGTGTAAAATTTAATATTCCTAGATTACTCAACCCTAAAGCTCCCAGAAGTGTAGCAAAAATCCCAAATTGAGCTGCTCCTCCTAACAGGGCTGTTTTAGGATTTGCTAATAAAGGTCCAAAGTCAGTCATAGCCCCTACACCCATAAATATTAGTAGTGGGAAAAGACCACTTTCTACACCAAAACCGTATAACTGTCCAACAAGACCTCCGAATGATGTAAAATGTCCCTCTGCAATTCCCAGGAATCCATTAAAATTATCAGTTGTTATGCCCAGCTCTTTTGCCTTGCTAAGAACTCCTCCTCCATAATGGGAAAGGGTCTCGGAATCCATACTTTTAATAAAATTAACTGTTGCATCTGCTATTCCCGCTGTAGGTATATTTGCAAATATAGCTCCCATTCCAATTGGAACAAGTAGCAATGGTTCAAAATCCTTTTTTATAGCCAGGTATAGAAGAAGCAGGCCAACCAGTATCATTATTCCCTGACCAAGGGTGAAGTTCATAATCCCTGTGGATTTCCAGACCTCACCTAATGCACTTTTTATGTCTATTTGAAGTAATAAATTCATAGCCTATCCTCGTATTGTAAACAGTTCTTGACCAGCAGTTACCTGATCACCTTGTTTTACACTTATTCTCTCTACAATTCCTGTCTTCTTTGCGGTAATTGGGGATTCCATTTTCATTGCTTCAAGTACTAAAATTTCTTCACCTTCTTCTACAGAATCTCCTGCTTGAACACTAACTCTTAATACAAGACCGGGAAGAGGAGCAATTGTCGCTTCTCCATCACCTGAAGAGACTGGAGTTGATGTTTTATCAATTCCATTGGAAACATTTACATCATACTCTTTTCCATTTACTATAGCCTTGCCGTTTTGCATTTCAACAGCGTATTTCTTTCCGTTAACTGATACAGTATATCCACCAGATGTATTTCCGGAGCTTGTCTGTGTTTTGTCAATTTTTCTAATATTAGCTGTAGCTTTTCCCTGAAGAAAGAGAATTCCTTTCTCTCGGCAGGTGGCAGCAATAAATATATTCTCATCGTTAATAGGTAGATCTGCATCTTCAAGCATTTTGGTTGCAGCCTTAATCCCAAGAGATGCATCCCGGCCATTAATATCTACAACTTTTTCAGTTGTCGGTTCTAAACCTAACTGTTCCTGAGCAATTTCTACAATACGTTTATCCGGTTCACATGGTGTTGTTCCGAAGTAACCTAAAACCATTTTTCCGTAACCATCAGCTATCTTCTTCCATGGACCAAACATAACATTATTAAATGCCTGTTGGAAATAAAATTGTGAAACCGGGGTTACTGATGTTCCAAAACCACCTCTCTCTACAACTTCTCCCATGGCTTTTGTTATATCAGGGTATTTATCCATAAGGTTGTTATCTCTTAACATCTGTGTATTTGCTGTCAATGCACCTCCAGGGAGAGGGGAGAATGGAATTAATGGATTAACCGCTTTTGCTTCTGGTGGCATATAGTAGTCTTTTAGACAATCCTTTAGTGTTTCTTCAACTTCTATAATCTTAATAGGATCAATCCCTAGGTCGAATTTCGATCCTCTTAGAGCATGCCACATTGTCATAACATCTGGTTGACATGTTCCACCTGAAACCGGGTCCAGTGAAAGATCTATTTGCGAAGCACCTGCTTCTAGGGCAGCTTTATACTGCATAACACATATTCCTGCTGTTTCATGGGAGTGGAATACAATATTCATGTCTTCGCCTAAAAGTTTTCTTGCCTCTTTTATCGTATCGTAAACTTTGGCAGGAGTACTTGTTCCTGATGCATCTTTAAAACAAATAGAGTCGTATTTAATCCCGGCATCCAATATTTTTTTTAGAACGGAAGTATAAAATTCTGCTGTATGTGCACCCTCACAACCTGGTGGGAGTTCCATCATAGTTACACAAACTTCGTGCTTTAATCCGGCTTTTAGTATACAGTCACCAGAATATATTAAATTGTTGACATCATTCAATGCGTCAAAGTTTCTAATAGTTGTCATTCCATGCTTCTTGAATAGATCAGCATGCAATTTAATTATATCTCTAGGCTGTGACGCTAGACCAACAACATTAACACCTCTGGACAGTGTCTGTAAATTAGCATCTGGGCCAGTAGCTTTTCTGAAATCATCCATTACATCAAAGGCATTTTCATTACAATAGAAAAAAGGAGCTTGGAATCTGGCTCCACCACCAGCTTCAAAGTGTCTGATTCCTGCATGAGCAGCAGCTTCGACTGCAGGCAAGAAATCCTTGGATAGAACTCTGGCTCCATAGACTGATTGAAACCCATCTCTAAAGGCTGTTACCATAAAATTAACACGTTTTTTCATAAGTTATTCTCCTTTGTTGTAAAATTCTGAATGGCCGCTATAGAAATGGCTATTTCTACATCTTGGGACACTTTGGTTTTAACCTGTGCCACAACTTCCTTCTCAGGTGCTACTTTCTGAATGATTTTTGACATAAGCCCCATTGCTAAAACAAGAACAATAAGGAAGACAAAAACCCCAAGCATACCGACTAATGTTATAATTATACCTACATCGAACATACGTTCAACTCCTGCAAAAAGATTGATTAATAGATAAATAGTATTCCATTTGTTTTATGAGTTCAATAGGTGTGGTTGAGTTTGTTGTTAAATTCAACAAACAATTTTGAAAATATTATTTTGAAGTAAGGTTAAAAACACCATCCCAATTTAGTTCAGGCTCTTTCTCAATAAATTTTTCACATAATTGTATATATCTTATTGAAGGTTTATCATCTGGTGAAATAAGTAAAACTTTCTTAAAAGCTTCCCGGGCTTTTATCCACTCACGCTTTTCAAAAATTGTTAAAGCTTCTTCAAAGGCATTAACCATATTAATCAGCTCTTCGCTGGCTTCTGATCTAACAGCTAATGGGTTATAGAGTCTTATAGGGTTATTTATACCAACTACTCTAACTCTGTCCAGTCTTCTGGCAAGGAATATATCTTCAGTTTTACTCATGGTTCTTTCACTTGCAAGAATCCAGGTTCCGTATTGCTTGTTTACTCCTTCAAGTCTTGCAGCTATATTTACGTCACTACCCATCATTGTATAGTCCATTTTCTTAGCAGTACCCATGTTTCCTACTACGCAAGGCCCTGAATTAATACCAATTCTTGTGTGTAGAGGTGTTGGGGTCATATTTTTTTCTTGAAAAACAACGTTTAGCTTATCTTCTTTCTCTTTCATCCTAATAGCTGTTAAAACTGCTTTTGTTGCATGATCAGGAAGGGGAGCGGGAGCACCAAAGAATCCGATAATGGCATCGCCCTCATATTTATCAATTGTTCCTTTATGTTCCAGAGCAATATCACTCATTGCTGAGAGGTACTCATTAAGAAGAGTTACAAGTTCATCTGGTGTCAGGTTCTCTGAAATTGTAGAGAAACCTTTAACATCTGTAAAAAATGCAGTGATCTCCTTTTCTTCTCCTCCAAGTTTAAGTTTTGAAGGGTCGTTAATAATATCTTTAATAACATCTTCTGAAAGATACTGACCAAAAGCATTTTTAATAAATGTCCTGTCTTTAGATGTTGAAAGTAATTTACTTGATATTTTTTGAATAAATACAACAGCAAAACTTAGTAATGGAACCAGGAAGTTTATATAGTAACCGGTAAATATAAATGTAAAGAGGTATAGCGCTATAACAGTTACGAATAGGCCAAAACCAAGAAGAATGGAATTTACAGCCTCATTACGTTTTATTATTAAAGATGATAAAAAAGCAAGTACAAATGCAATTATTATTGATGTCCACATAGGAAGAATAGTTATAAATTTTTCAGAAAAGAGATTATTAGCTATTGTTGCATAGATTCCCATATTGTAAAAATTCTCTTCAAAAGGGTTAGAACCAAAGTCAAATGTAGAAGTTGCAGTGTATCCTAGTGTTACTGTGGCATCTTTAACAACATTTTTCAAATACTCTTTTTTTGATACCAGATTCTCATAAGTTACTCTTCCATCCTCAAAGATTTTTGTAATTACAGCAGTCAAATCGTAATAAGGCTTACTCTCTTCCTGGCTGAATTTCTGATTTTTAACAAATCCTTCTACTAGGTCTTTATATAATCTGTCTAAACTAGGGTACTCATCAGTGCCATTTAAGAGTTTTCCGGAATTTTCAATAAAGAGTTCTCTGTATTTAATATAATCATCAATATTTTCTTTATTTCCTACCTTTTTTATATCCTCTGCCATATTATAAAGCTGAATAACATTCTGATAACCTATATCAACAGCATAGGCATTAGTATTTGGATTATTTAGTATTTTGGTTAATATCTGGTTTATTACCCTTAAGAGTTCATCATATTCATATAAAAGATAAAAATTAGCGTGGGTAAATGTTTCCTGGTACTCTTTTCCTGCCCAGTAAATAACCAGTTCACCTTTATCTGTTATTGGTATTTTTAAGTCATAGGGTTCCATCCCATCTTTTTTTATACCTTTAAGAATAATTTTATTTTTATAAACTTCTATATCAGGTTTGCCGACACGATCCAAATAATATTTAAAAGAGAGCTGAGGATAGTAATATCCATCTTTGTTATAAAGAAGGTCTGTTTTTCTGGTGGCACCATCGGAGTCAAGAACTGTAGCTACAAAACCTGAGCCCAGGGTACTTTCCATGATTGGTTGAATAGTAGGATTATTTTCCTCTTTTCTATGAAATGGATCGTGATAAAGTGTTATGTTTTTTATTGATTGAGTCTCTTCCAGATATTTATGGAATTCAGGAGAGATGTTTTTTTCAAAACCAATAATATACTCCTCTTCAAAATCGTTTGTTGAGTATACGTTGTTTGCAAAACTGAAAACTTTTGCTATATATTCATCATAATCCAGGGCGATCTGTTTGGTTTCATCATGAAGATTTTCAAAAAGTTCATCATATTGTTCTCCAAGATCATTAATATACTCTTCAGACTCTTCCAGGGCGTATTCATTCTGACCTAACTGACCGCTTGCATAAGCCCTTATTAATTGAGATGCAAGGCCCAAACTGTTATTTTTTGTTTGATTAATTGTCCCTTCAATGTTTTCCATCTTTGCCAGATTAATTCCTGGAGGTGTCGGATCAACCATTTGTGTATCAAGGAGTACATAAGAAGCACCAAGCTCTCTAAGAACAAGAACTCCATCTGCTACGGTGGATCTTTTTAGAGGGTACATGTTTAATTTGTCCAGGGTTCCATCATCAACCTCAATCTGAAGATACTTTCCATTTTCCTCAAGCAAAGGTTTTATATTTAATGCTGCATCAAATAATTTATAATCAATATCTATCATTACTTGAGCATATATCCCAAGAAAGCTGATAGCTGTAACGATAATTAGTGGTATAATAAAACTTGTAAAGCTCTTTTTTTTCATAATTAAACCTTTAATTCTTGTAAATTATTAGATACTGATTTAATTTTAGGTTATAATTAAAAGAAAAAGCAAGGGAGTTAATTTATCTTATGAAAAAACGTTTCTTATTTATCTATATAGCTCTAATTATTTCTTATTCTCAGGGGTTAAAGGTTGATTATGGTCTATCTGCCGATTCATTTATCGGAGGGACACTGTCAGAAAGCCCAAGTTTATTTGGTTATGAGAAAGCATCTGTTTATGCATCCTTTCAGTTTTCTGATGATATTAGTATGGCATTTGATGGGTTTTATAAATTTTTATATAGCTCAACAACTACTGCCAATTACCTCGATTTCGAAACTATTGTAGCAATTTTTCCAGTTGGAAATATCGCTTTTCAGCTAGGTCGTAACAATTTCTCTGATTTTTCAGGTGATATCATCTCCCATAAACTGGATGGAGTTATGATTAATTTACCCCTTGGATTTGCGGATTTAACAGCAAAAGTAGGTTATTCCGGTTTAGTGAACAGAAATGATATAACTATATTATCTGCTTCCGATGAAACTGGGCAGATAAACAGATTAATCGAGAGTGTGGACATTGTAAAAGAGTTTGATATTACTACTATTTGGGGTTCTTTCGTATCTTATCAGGCACTTAATGATTATATGACAAAGGACTTGGGAATTTATCTTGGTGGTGGTATCAGTGGGGCATTTACTGGGGATATGTTTTATTCTCTTCGAAGCAATTTCAAAACAGGACTTTTCAATTACAAAGATAGTGTAACAGTTGAATCAGCTGGAGCACCGATTGTTGCAGGAATGGGTGTTTTATCTTTAAGCTGGTATATAAATATGGAAGATGATCTTATAAATTCACTCTCTCCATATGTTACTTTAGATTTTGGTGTAAGTTCCGGTGACGGTAATTTAGCCAAAGCTGATTTAGGTGTTCAGCAGTCAGGAATATCTAGTGGTGTTTCAATATACTCTCCAATTATGAAGAGTAGTCCAGGTGTAATTTACAGTGTAAATAATCAGAATCTAACTTATTTTAAACTGGGAATATCCGCATCACCACTAAAAAATCTTCAGGCTCAAATAGTCTCCACTGCATTTTTTAGAACCGTTAAAGGTGTAATGTCTGATACCAGCGTTGATAAAAATGCTGAAGGAAATTATATAGGTACAGAATTGAGTTTAACAGGAAATTACAGACTATTTTCTGATTTGGGTATTACCTTTGTTTCAGGTTTATTTATTCCTGACGGTACAGTTCTTGTTTCAAAAGTATCAGGATTGATTTCTGCATATGTATCATTGAGCTTATAGGAGTGTTTTATGAAAAGAATATTAGTTACTTTAATTCTTATATTTAGTTTTATTAATTTATACTCAACAACTGTTAAAAGTTTTTCCGGAAAAGTGAAAGTTCGTTATGAAGGTGAGTCCGCCTGGAGTGAAATAACAGTTGGTCTTGAGTTGCCTGCAAACGCAACGGTATCTACAGGGTTTAATTCCAAAATAGTTCTTGATCTAGGAAATTCGACTACTGTAGATGTTTTGCCACTAACCCGAATGACTGTAGGTGAGATTACAGAAAATGGTGATTCTATAAAAACTTCCTTGACTCTTCAAGGTGGAAAAATTACTGCTGATGTTGGTAAGATTGAGGGGAAAATTACAGATTTCAGAATTAAAAGTCCTGTGGCAACAGCTTCTGTAAGAGGGACAAAGTTTAGTTTTACTGGGAATTCTTTAGTGGTTACCCGGGGTGTTGTGGCATTTGCTCCAACGGTAAAGGAGCCGGGATCAGGTGAAGCTGTTAATGATATTAAGTTCGATGATAATAAAAGTGTAGCTGTTAGAGCAGGTGGACGTACTGAGTTAACTGCTCCCGGAGGAAAGCCTGTAAAACCTCAGGTAGCTGTTCAGAAAGTTCGTGAAGTTAGAAGTTCTACTAAGCCAGTTGTTTTAAAACGTGATAGAACTCCAAAATCTGTAACTAATTCAGAAATTAAAGATAGTGCTCCAGTTCCTGGTGAAGTAAAAAGTAATATTGAAGGTTTTAAAAGAGTTAAAATAGAAGTTGCTCCTATAGAGTATAATTAATTATTATTAATTTATTCCGCAACTAAAAATGAGAGGTTTAGAGTGAAAAAGTTTTTTATATTTATATTTGTTTTAATTACTGGTGTTTCAATTTCTTTTGGACAGTCTGATGAACTTTTGGATAAATTATATCAGAATGATCTGGCAGATACTTTTTATACTTCGTTGATTGTTTTACAAGCTTCTGGAAACTTGAGTGATGAAGCTTCCTTAGAAGATGCAAAAGAGTTTCTTATGGGTACTAAATGGGGAGAATCTGTTTTAAAGGATGAAGGTTTTATCACTACCGGTGGGTTTTCATTACTTGTAATGGAGTCCTTCAATCTTCCTCATGGATTAATATATAATATTCTACCTATTAGAAGGTATGCTCTTAAAGAGATGGTTTATCTTGGTTATTTAGTTGGGAATCCCTATTCTGATGATTTAATGTCCAGTTTTGATGTTATTTATGCTTTATCATCTATTCCTGTTGATGAGAATATCAATAAAAATTATGTAAGTCCTGTGCCTGAAGTTGAACCGACTACAGTTGAACCAGCTAAAGTTGAACCAGCTAAAGTTGAACCGGCTAAAGTTGAACCGGCTAAAGTTGAACCGGCTAAAGTTGAACCGGCTAAAGTTGAACCGGCTAAAGTTGAACCTGTTACAGTTGAACCAGCTAAAGTAGAACCAGCTAAAGTAGAACCAGCTAAAGTAGAACCAGCTAAAGTAGAACCTGTTACAGTTGAACCGGCGACAGTTGAACCGACTACAGTTGAACCGACTACAGTTGAACCAGCTACAGTTGAGTAGATGAAGGTAATTTTAATATTAAATATAAGAGGCTATTTACTATTCTTTAGCCAGGTTTTTAATTACAATTAGTCTATGAATCATAATTTCTATGAATATCAATCTTATCCTAATGACCCTTATGGTGTTCGAATATACACTTTAGGTAATGGACTTAAAGTGTATCTATCCCAGGACTTTGATGAACCAAGAATAAGAACCAGAATTGCTATTAAAGCAGGAGCAACATCTGATCCTGATGATGCTACAGGTTTAGCCCACTATGTTGAACATATGATGTTTAAGGGAACGGATCTTATAGGGGCTCTGGACAGAGATAAAGAAGCATCACTTATTGCAAAGATTAAAAACAGTTATGAGGATTTAAACAGAACCGATTCTCCTGATGAGATTGATCGACTAAATAAAGAAATTGATAAATTATCATCTGCTGCCAGTTTGGAAGCAATTCCTGGTGAGCTGGATAAGTTGTACTCAATTATGGGTTGTCGAAATACAAACGCCAGAACAGGATTTGAAGAGACCGTTTACGAGAATGATATTCCAAAGGTTGAATTGGAAAGATGGGCAAGTCTGGAAAAGGAGCGATTTACAAGTCCGGTATTAAGACTTTTTCCACCTGAGCTTGAAGTCGTATATGAAGAATTTAATCAGTCCCAGGATGATGATATTTCCAGAGCCTTTGATATATTTTTAAATAACATGTTTCCAAATCATCCCTATGGGAGAGCAGGGATTCTTGGTAAAGGAGAGCATCTAAAAAAACCTTCTATGGAGAAAATTGAAGATTTTCTAAATAAATGGTATGTCCCTGCTAATATGGCAATTATTCTAACCGGTGATCTTGATTTTGATAAAACTATAGAGATAATCAATAAGTATTGGGGAAGTATTCCAAGAGGGAACCCTCCTGTGAAAAATGCAATTATTGAAGAAAAACAGAGAAAACCTTCAATTAGCACAATATATGGACCAGATTCGCCCTTTATTATTCTTGGTTACAGATTTGATGGTTTCGGTAGTGAAGATGAACTTTACTTAACATTAATTGATATGATAATGAGCAACAATCAGGCAGGAACTCTGGATTTAAATCTGGTTCAGAAACAGTTGGTGCTAGAAGCTGAATCATCTTATGAAGTGTATAGAGATTATAGCTGGTTTTCACTTTATGGAGTCCCTCTTGCATCTCAAAGCCTGAAGAAAGTTGAATCCCTTCTCTTAAGAGAGATCGAAAAGCTTAAAAAAGGAGAGATAGATTCCTGGTATAATGATGCAGTTATTACCTGTTTTGAGATAGATCAACTAAATGATTTGGATGGTGCAAATAAAATAGAAAGTTTTGTTGATGCTTTTGTTACAGGTTTAAGCTGGGATATTTTCTTAAAAAGGATAGAAAGCCTTAAAAAAATAACAATTAATGATTTGGTGAATTTTGTAAAAAGAAAATTTGGTTCAAACTACACAGTTGTTTATAAGAAAAAGGGCACTCCAAAAAATTTACTGTTAATAACTAAACCAAACTTAACTCCGGTTTTATTAAATAGAGATATAGAGTCTAGTTTTTGCACATCATTTAAAAATATTGAAGTTCCCAGAAATAAAGCATCATTTCCCGATTTAACAGAGCTTACAGCAGTAGAAATAGGATTAAATCGTAAACTTTTTTATGAGTACAATGACAAAAATGAACTTTTCGAATTACAGATAAGTGTTGATAAAGGCAGATTTCATGATCTTAAAATTCATTATGGTTCTGAATATCGGGATTATATTGGGGCAGGCAAATATGGTCCTGGAGAGTTCCAGAAGGAGTTATTTAAAAGGGGCCTTGATCTTGAAATAAGCGGAAGGGACAATAGTACCGTCCTAAGCCTCTCCGGTAGAGAGAGAGACCTGGAATTCGGTCTGAAATTACTGGAACTTTTTATAAAAGATGGAAAGTCTGATAAAAAAGTGTACAAAAAATATTTAAATAGAATAAAAGTATTACGAGGGAATGCTAAAAGTAATAAGCGGACTATTCTTTGGGGAGGCATGTATAACTATCTTCATTATGGAAAAGATAATCCCTTTTTATTCTATTTAAAGCTTAGGGAGTTAAAAAAAATTGGTAGTAAAACTCTTATTGATACTTTAAGAGACTTATTTTCTGCTGAATTTGAAATTTACTATTATGGCCCGGGGAATATTGAACATATCTCTGAACTAACCCGAAGTTTTAGTCAAACAATGCCCTATGTAAAAAATGAAACAGTGAGAAAAGTTTTTCAGCCCCAGATATGTTCTGAACCAAAATCCTATTTTGTTAATTATAATATGGTTCAGGGTGAAATTCTGGTTTCTTCCCAAGGAGTGCCTTTTCAGAAGGAACTGCTGCCAATAGTGTTTCTTTTTAACGAGTATTTTGGTGCCGGTATGGATTCTGTTGTTTTTCAGGAGATTCGAGAGAGAAGAGGTTTGGCTTATTCAGCTTATGCCAGTTATTCACTACCAAACAATAAGGATGAAAATTTTGTTTTTAATTTTTATGTAGGGACCCAGGGAGACAAAGTAATAGATGCATTAAGATGTATTCTTGGTTTACTTGAGTTTTTTCCAAAAGTACAGAGCTATTTTGATGCTGTAAAATCATCAGTCCTAAAGAATATTGAAAGTGAATCTGTTTTAAAAAGAGATTATTATTTTGTTTTGAAAAATGTTCAGAAATATGGTATGGATATTGATATAAGACAGTATGTTTATGACAAAATAAAAATGCTAACAGTTACAGATCTTGAGGATTTCTTTAATAAATATATTAAGAATCTTGTTTTTAACCTTTTAATTCTTGGTGATAAAAATAATATTTCAATAAAAGAGATCAATTATGTAATTGAGAGAAAACTAAAAATATTGCCATTAAAAAAGTTGTTTGGTTATTAGGAGTATCCATGGAAAATGAGTATCGTTACGGCAAAAAAGTTACAGCAGTAGGAACTGTTGTTAATATTATTCTAAGTGTTATTAAACTAATTATTGGTTTTTTATCAGGAAGTTTAGCTTTAATTGCTGATGGTTTTCACTCTCTATCAGATTTAGCAAGTGATATTGTTGTTTTTGTTGGTTTGAGTTTTGCAGAAAAGCCTGATGATAGTAGCCACCATTTTGGGCATGGGAAATTCGAGACATTTGCTGCATTTTTGGTTGGTGCAATGCTGGCTTTGGCAGGAATTGTAATAGGAAAGGACTCAGTTCAACTCCTGATTAGAGTATATAATGGGGAGCAGCTTCATTCTCCCGGAGTTATAGCATTAATTGCTGCATTAACATCTATACTGTTTAAGGAAGTTCTTTTTAGATATACAAAGACTGCTGGGGAAAAAATAAAAAGCCCTAGTATTATAGCAAATGCTTGGCATCACAGATCTGATGCTTTTTCATCTATAGGTACTTCTTTGGGAATTTCCGGGGCAATTTTTATTGGGGGGAAATGGGCAATTCTTGACCCCTTGGCCGGTGTTATCGTCGGTCTTATATTAGTAAAGGAAGCCTTCTCTATTATGAGAGAAAATCTGGCGCAGTTACTTGATGCTTCAATAGGTTCACAAAGTATAGAAGATATTTATACTATAATAAAAAGTGTTGAAGAGTGTGGTGAACCTCATAATTTAAGAACAAGACGCGTTGGAAAGAGAGTTGTTATTTCATTACATATAAGGGTGGATGATAATTTAACAGTTAAGCATGCCCATGATATATCTTCAAAAATCGAGAATAAGCTAAAAGATAAATTTGGTCATGATTCAATTGTAATGGTTCATGTAGAGCCAATGAGTGGTAAGACTTTACAAAATTATTAATAAATAGTATTATTTGATTGTGAATAATTTCACAGCACTTAAAAAGGAGCGCATATGGCAGGAATTGATACAACTTTTGATCTGGTTTCAAAAACTTACAGCAAAACAAGAGAAAATTTATCAGTTGTTAGAGAAAAACTAAATAATAAACCATTAACATTGGCTGAAAAAATTATGTATGGCCATTTAAATGATGCAAAGAATCAGGACTTAACTCAAGGAGAAAGTTTCCTTCTTCTAAATCCCGACAGGGTTGCAATGCAGGATGCAACTGCACAGATGGCAATTTTGCAATTTATGCTTTCAGGTAGAGATGAGTCTGCTGTTCCAGCTACAGTGCATTGTGACCACCTGATTAGAGCTTACGAAGGTGAAAATGAAGATTTAAAAGTTGCCATGGATGAGAATAAAGAGGTGTACGACTTCCTTGCAAGTTCCTCCAGTAGATATAATTTAGGGTTCTGGAAACCAGGTGCAGGAATAATTCATCAGGTAATTCTAGAAAACTATGCCTTCCCGGGTGGACTAATGATTGGTACAGACTCTCACACCCCAAATGCCGGTGGTTTAGGGATGTGTGCATGTGGTGTTGGTGGAGCTGACGCTTCAGATGTTATGGCAGGGCTTGACTGGGAGGTTAAAAACCCAACAGTTGTAGGTGTTAAATTAACAGGAAAATTAAATGGCTGGACTTCAGCTAAAGATGTAATAATAAAACTTATCGGTATGCTTACCGTAAAAGGCGGTACTAACAGAATTATTGAGTATTTTGGTGAAGGCTGTGACTCTATAAGTTGTACTGGTAAAGCAACTATAACTAACATGGGGGCAGAACTTGGAGCAACCTGTTCTGTTTTTCAGTATGATAAAAGAATGAAGGATTACCTTGAAGCAACAAATAGGGCAGATATTGCCAAACTTGCTATGGATAATATTGACATTCTTACTCCAGATAAAGAGGTTTTATCTAACCCTGAAGCATATTATGAAAAAGTTATTGAGATCGATTTATCTACTTTAGAACCTCATATTACTGGGCCACATACTCCAGATGCCTTCCATCCACTGTCTAAAGTTAAGGAAGATGGAGCTAAAGAGGGTTGGGAGTTGAATTTATCATCAGGATTAATAGGTTCATGTACAAATTCATCCTATGAAGATATGGGTCGTTCAGCTTCTATCTGTAAACAGGCTAAATCCCTTGGATTAAAAATGAAGTCAACATACTTTGTCTCCCCTGGTTCAACTCAGGTAAGAAAAACTATTGATAGAGATGGTTTTACACAGGATTTTGAAGATGTTGGGGGTGTAATGCTTGCTAATGCTTGTGGTCCATGTATTGGTCAATGGTCCAGGGATGACTTTAAAAAAGGCGAGAGAAACACTATTATCAACAGTTTTAACAGAAACTTTAGAGCTAGAAATGATGCGAATCCTGAAACTTTAGGATTTATTGGTTCCCCAGAAATTGTTACTGCCATGGCACTTGCAGGTAGACTGGATTTTAACCCGATAACCGATACTATTTCTACACCTAATGGGGATGTAAAACTTGATCCTCCTACAGGGGATGAGCTTCCTAAAGATGGTTTTGTAACAGATCTTAATGGATATCAGAAACCAGAGGGTAAAGGAGTTAAGGTATTAGTTGCAGAAGACTCTACAAGACTTCAACTACTATCTCCTTTTAAAGCATGGGATGGTAAAGATATAGACAGTGCACTTTTACTTTGTAAGGCTAAGGGTAAGTGTACTACTGACCATATTTCTCCAGCAGGACCATGGTTACAGTATAGAGGCCACCTGGATAATATTTCAGATAATATGTTAAGCGGAGCAGTTAATGCATTTTCCGGTGATACAGGAGAGGCAACATCTCTACTTTCCGGAGAGAAGAAAACTTTTGCTGCTGTTGCAAGAGAGTATAAAGCAGCAGGTAGAAACTGGATAATTGTAGGTGACGAGAATTATGGTGAGGGAAGTAGCCGGGAACATGCAGCGATGAGTCCTAGACTTTTAGGTTGTAAAGCTGTTATTACGAGAAGTTTTGCCCGAATACATGAAACGAACCTGAAAAAACAGGGGGTTCTAGCTTTAACTTTTAAAAATCCTGAAGATTATAATAAGGTTGAGCAGAAGGATGTTCTGGCAATTAAAGGTTTAACTGATTTTGCTCCAGGGAAGGATTTAACCCTTGAATTAACTAAAGAGGGTGGTAAAACAGTTAATATTCCATTAACCCATACCTTTAATGAATTGCAGATTAAGTGGTTTAAAGCCGGTTCTGCTTTAAATGTCCTTAGACAAAATTAAAATAATATTACAGCCCGGTTAATTGCCGGGTTTTTTTATTTAATATATCATACTTTTATGCTTGGAACTTATGTAAATACTGCGCTAATTATTGGTGGATCACTATTAGGACTATTAATTAAAAATGGTCTTAAGGATAAATATAAAACAATTATTATGCATGGAGTATCTCTCTCTATTCTATTTATAGGAATATCTACAACTTTAGGTGGAATAATGAATGGAGGTGAACCGATTCTATTTATTATCAGTCTGGTTATAGGTGGTATATTAGGAGAGGCACTGGATATTGAAGCAAAAATTGAGAAACTTGGAGATTGGCTACAAAAAAATGTAGGAAGTGGAAAACATAATATTGCTAATGGATTTGTAACCGCCAGTCTGCTTTTTTGTATTGGAACAATGGCGATATTGGGTTCCCTGGAGAGTGGTTTAAGACAAAATCATGATATGTTATATGCAAAATCTGTCCTGGATGGTATAACTTCTATTATTCTTACTTCAACTCTAGGTATCGGTGTTATTTTGTCATCAATTTCTGTTCTAATTTATCAGGGGGCAATAACCCTTTTAGCTTCGTTTCTGGAACCAGTATTACTCCCTGAAGTTATTAGAGAGATCTCAATTATTGGTGGGATTTTAATTTTTAGTTTAGGTATTAATATGCTGGAGATTAAAAAAATTAAAACAGCCAATCTTCTGCCTGCTATATTAATTCCGCCGGTATATTTTTGTTTAATTCTGCCTATTATTTCAAAATTCCAAAGCTAACTAGTCCCTCTAAAACACCTTTAGTTGAATTTGATGAACTAATGTAGATATTCTTTCTCTCTTTTACAAGATTTTTTATATCATTTGAGCAGTTATTTACAACAATAGACTTAATATCACTTTCAAAAACCGCAAGGTCATTTCCTGAATCACCTGCAAAAAATACATTTTCACGTTTAATATTAAAGTTTTCTATATACCAGTTTATTGCAGCTAGTTTATTTATACCTTTTGGCAAAACATCAAGGAAACCCACTCCTCTATTATCGTGGCTTGTTACAATTTCCCAATTCTGGAATGATAGTTTTTTAGATAAATCTTTGTAGTTGTACTCATTTATATCGTAATAAAAGCTTATTTTATGTCTCTTTTGTCTAAATTTTTCCTGGGGTACTATATTTTTTATTTCTTCAACTTTTTTAAAAATGCACCCTGTACCCTCGTTAATACAGATGTTATCCAGAACTGTGGAGTAATTTTTGTCTTTTAAATAGATGCCAAATTTTTTATGATAAATGGTTGTTCCTACATCGCATATAATTGAGCTGGGTTTAGGAAGAGAAAATTTTATAATCGCATCTTTTGTCCCAGAAAGAGATCTTCCGGTTACATATATTATCTTAAAATTCTTCTGTTTTAGATATTTTTTTAACTCATTAACTGCAATTTTTGATTCCGGGTTATCAGGTATAAATGTTCCATCCATATCGGTAAATAGTATATTCAAAATTTCTCCTATGCTCTTACAAGCCAATAGAATTCGTAGGCTTTAAGATTAAAATCATCCAATATCTTAATCTCCCTATTATCTATCAGATTTATATATTTTTTTGATAAACCTAATGTCCTGATTCTGTTCCCGCTAACAGAAGTCGCTGTATCTGAAAAATTGCATATTACAAAAACCCTGCTACCTTGGAAAGTTCTTATATAACCAAGAGTATGTGGATTATGAAGATCAACAATTTCTGATTCATTTTCACTAAAAGCGACAGTTTCTTTACGAGTTTTTATTAGAGATTTGATATTATTAAATATTTTGTGATGTATCTCTGTTTTATCGTTTAGATCTGCTAAATATTCCCATTTTATTTTAGGTCTGTGAATCCAGCGACTGTCACCAGCTTTAGCAGGATCATTTATATAGTCGTAGTCATTTAATAGGCCCCACTCTTCTCCTAGGTAAAGTAGTGGTATACCACCTATACTCAGAATTACACTGTGTAGGAGCATTATTCTTTTTATTGCCATCTCTATTTTTAAATTGTCATTACTTTCCAGTGCCTCTTCAAGCCCGGCAAGTGAGGCTAATGTTCCGGAGATCCTCATATCCCCATTAGAGATATTTTCCTGAAATGGTATTCCTCTTGCAAATGAACCTTCAAATTGTCCGGTATAGAAACTGTTTAGAAATTTTCTATGATCCTGAGGATTTATTCCAAGATCCCATGCCTCATTATCATCAAAAGTCCAACCTATATCATCGTGGCACCTTAAATAGTTACACCATGAGCAGCCTTTGGGTAGAGGGTGACGGTGTGATATAGATTTTTGAAGAAGTGTTGTCCGTCTTGTTGCCAGTGATTCCCATAATAGTGCCATTAGAAGTGGATTATAGGACAACTGACACTCATCTTGTGATATATATTTTATTACAAGGTCTGGGTGTACAATAGCTTCTGATTTAAATAAAACACCTGGGGCAACAATTTTTACACTGAGGTTAAATAGTTTTATTAGTGTATGAGCTTGGGGAAGATTCTCGCAATTAGTTCCCATCTCCTTCCAGATAAAAGCAACAGCATCCAATCTAAGTACATCAACACCGTTGTTAATAATAAACAGCATCTCTTTTAGCATTGATGTAAAAACTTCCGGATTACTGTAGTTTAGATCCCACTGAAAACTGTTAAATGTAGTCCAAACCCAATTATTTACTTCATCTATCCATGTAAAATTTCCTCTTCGTATTGCCGGAAAGATCTCCCGAAGTTCTTTCTCGTATCTGTCTGGAATCTCCCGGTCCGGGAACATGTAATAGTAATCTTTATATCTCTCATCTCCGGACTTTGCATACTGTGCCCATAAATGATCGTCAGAAGTATGATTAAATATAAAATCAAGTACCAGGATTATTCCAGACTCATGTAACTCCCTTGCGAGTTCTCTTAAGTCTGAAAGTGTTCCAAGTTCTGGATTTATTGATCTATAGTTGCTAACAGCATACCCACCATCATTATTCCCGGGTCTTACAGCAAAAAGGGGCATAAGATGAATGTAAGTTATTCCCAACTCCTTAAAATACTCTATCTGATCTTTTAATTTCCACAGATTTTCACTGAAAAGGTCAACATAAAGTGCTCCACCTACCATACTATTTTCCTGGAACCATCCAGGGTTATAGTATCTTTTCATATCCAGTTCTGTTAGAGCTCTATCTCTTGAGAAGTATGCTTCACCCAAAGCCAGTATCGTGCTCTCCAGGTGAAAATAGAGATCGATTCTGTTGCTGAATAGTTCCATGAAGCCTATAAAAAGAGTGTCCCAATTCTTATAAACTCTGTCAGTAAATTCTTCCCACTCTCTAGGCCTATTTTCTTTAAACTCATTAAGCTTTAGTTCTATATTGGGAATTATTCTGTTTTTTGCAATTTCTGATATTTTATTGGTCATAATAGTTATTTGGTATTTGGATATCTCCAAGAAAATTATAAAATTCTATCCCTTCTAATATTCCATTTGCATATTTTCCTTGGGAAAAATAGACTCTTGGATATTTTTTTAACTTATTAAGTTCTTTTGAATAGTTCCCCACAACTACACCCAGGGTTTCACCTTTAAGCATTGACTCATCATTCCCTGAGTCTCCAACAACCATAATTCTATCCAGAGGGATGCCCCACTTTAGGGATAGTTGACGTATAGCTGCACCATCTCCTGCTCTTATTGGTATTATGTCAAGAAAAGCTCCCATGGACAGAATTACATTAGCTTTAATTCCTTTATTACGAAGATGCCTTCTAACTATTCCAAGTTTTGGTATTTTTTTAGCATCAAGTAAATAACTAACTTTATACTTATCTTGATGATCCTCAGATTGGAGTGTTAAACCATCTATATCCGAAAGAACTGTTTTTATTTTTTCAGAATCCCATTTATCAGCATGAATCTGTTTTTCCCAGGATGTGTCTTTTAATAACTTTGATCCGTAATAAATCTCTGTACCTACAGATGTAATTAAAATTTGTGGAAATGGTAAACCTAACTCTTCAAGTATTTTTAAAGCCTCTTTTTTGTTACGTCCGGTAGCTACACCAAACCCAATATGTAAATCACTATCTGATATTAGTTTTTTATATTTTTTTAGAGCTTCATCATCACCTGTTAAGGTGTTGTCAATATCTGTAATAATCAATCTATCTACATCAGGGAGTGCATTTTTAGGTTTCTGAATAATAAATCTCTCAGGTTTAATACCTTGTAATAAGTCCTGAACATTTTCAAGATATCTTTTAGTATGGTTTTCCCAGGAGTAATTTACTTTAGAGTTTTTTATGCCATTTAGGCTGAGCTCTTCCCATAGTTCATTATCTGTCACAACTCTTAATAACGCTTTTTCAATTTCACTTCGATTTAATGGGTCAATTAGAATTCCATTTCTGCATAACCCTATAATATCTCTGGGACCACCATCGTTTGTTGCTATAATTGGTAGACCACTTGCAGCACTCTCTAATAGTGTTAATCCAAAAGGTTCAGTTAATGCAGGGTTTATGAAAACACCTCTGTTCTGTGAGACCCATCTATATAAGAGAGGAATCTCCTCAGGTTTATGCATTTTAGGGTAGGCCACTTTACCATAAAGATCGTAATTGTCTACTAATTTGAAAAAGTCTGTTATTACCTTTTTTTGAGAAGGTTCCAAACTATCAATACTCTCTCTAGTTCCCGGAATAATAATTAAATTACACAAATTCTGGAGTTCTTTGGACTCTCCATAAACTTTAATTAGGGTTGAAAGATTTTTTCTTTCATCCGGTCTTGCTATAGCCAATATCCCTGGTTTATTAGGGTCTTTTAGAAAGTTTCCTATTTTTGATATTAATTGACACTCTATTTTTTGTTCTCCAGGTGGTGAAAATTTTATTAAATCAACCCCAGGAGGGATTACTTCCATATTCCCTGGTTGGTACTGTTCGTACAGTTTGTACTGTTCTTCAACTTCCTGAACCGTACTTGTTATAATCATTGATGCGCTATCCAATGCCATTTCTTCTGCTTCGATTCTCTGTGTTAATCTATATTGATTTTCGATTTTACCAAGCTCTTTACCCTTATCCAGTAATCTCTGTTTTTTTACCCTACCAAGAGAGTGACCGGTAAAAATAAAAGGAATTTGTAACAAACCTGAGAGTTGAGATCCAACATAACCTGCATCTGCATAGTGCCCATGTATTATGTGGGGAATTTTTCTCTCCCGCTTAAAGTAATGTAGAGATTTATCAATAAAGTTATCAAGGTAGTACCATAAAGACTCTTTCTTTAAATATCTTTTGGGCCCGCAGGGGATTCTTACAATTTTAAGTTTTTTATTAATAATCTCTTCCGGTTGGGAATATTGTCTATCAACATTCTTATCAATTATTAATCTTGTTAAGATAATAACTTCCTCAACTTTTTCAGATTCTGAAAGAGATTGACCCAGTTCTAAAACGTATTTTGTCTGTCCTCCAGTATCTGAATCCTTCCCTAACTCAAGATTTTTTCCACGTATTAATCCATGAATATGAACGAGTACAATTCTGCTTTTCTCTAAATTTATTTGCATATTTTAATCCTTAGTTGCTAGAAGCTATTATGATAAAAAAGAACGTTTAATTTGTTTCTGATGTTTGCATTTGTTGAATAGTGTTATATAGCTTCGATTTTTCTATTATAAAACATATCTATAAAAAGTGCAAACGTATGTATATTTATATATAGATAAAAATA